>NZ_KB899251.1 GCF_000378105.1 Rubritalea marina DSM 17716
CGAAAGCTAAGGCCAATAGAGACCGCTTTTTGAGCCATCAAAAAGTGATGTGACTAAGAACTTCACACTTCTTACTTCACACTGATCACTCCGCACGAAGTGCGGTCTCTGGTGACCATAGCAAAGTGGAACCACCCGGTCCCGTTCCGAACCCGGAAGTGAAACACTTTAGCGCCGATGGTAGTTGGGCGATAGGCCCTGTGAGAGTAGGTCGTCGCCAGGTTATATGCCCGGTCTTAGCTAGCGCTGAGATCGGGCTTTTTTGTGTCTAGATGCTGAGGCCTTTGTGGTGCTATGTCTGTATATAAAAAAGCTCCACGCGTTGCGTGGAGCTTTTGGTGTGTAAAAGATCTACTGGTTCGGCTTAGGCGAAATCAGGGATGATTTCTTTGCTGAACATGGCGTCGAGTGTTTCTTCGCCGAGGATGGTCTTGAAGGAGCCGTCGTTGTCGAGAAGAAGCTGTGGGGTGGTTGGGAAGGAATTGTAGTTCTTAAGTGACATGGCGGCGCAGTAGGCGCCAGCGCCTTCGATGACGACGAGGTCGCCGATTTGAGCTTCCTTGACAGTTCTCGGTAGAATGGTGTCTGAATCGTCGACAGTGAAGACGTCGCCGGATTCACAGCAATGGCCGCAGATGACGTAGTCCTTGGTCTTGTCGGAGTCGTTTAGAACGACGATCGGGTGCTCAGAACCGTAGAGTGCTGGGCGTGTGATGGTGTCCATGCCGGTGTTGAGCTTGAGGAAATCGTAGCCCTTGTCGCCTGTATCAACCACGTCGTCGACTTCGGCAATGAGTGAGCCGCAGTTCGCTGAGAGGTAGGTGCCTGGTTCGATCTCGAGCTTGTATTCATTGCCAGTCTTCTCGGCATGAGAGGTGAAGACATTCTTTACGAACTCTCCAACTTCTTGGAGGTCGGTGCTCTTTTCGGAGCTCATGCGCGCGACCTTGAATCCACCGCCGAGGTTGACGGTGTGTACGAGTGGGAACTTGTCTGCTTGTGCGAGAGTCATTTCAGTCACACCTTTCCAGACTTCTGGATCGGAGCCTGAGCCAATGTGTGAGTGGATGCGGGTGATTTTGAGGTCGTATTTGTCAGCGATCTCTTGAACTTTATCGGTGTATTCATGCCAGATACCAAAGGATGCGGATTCACCGCCTACATTGGTTTTTCTGTTTGAACCAGAACCTGTGCCAGGGTTGATTCGGAAGGAAACGTTAGAACCTGGGAATGCTTGGCCGAATTGTTCGAGTTGGTTCAAGGAACAGGCATTGTAGAGGACGCCAGCTTCGATGATTTGCTTGAGGAATTTACGTGGGAATTGCTGACCAGTAAGCTGGATTTTTTCCGCAGGGATACCCGCGTGTAGACAGCGCATGACTTCGTACTCGGAGGAGGCGTCGAAGTGGAGGCCTGCATTTTCAATTAGCTTGAGGATGGCGATGTTTGGATTTGCCTTGAGTGCGTAACGTGCATTGAAGCCGTAGGCATTTGGGAATGCGAGTACCTCAGCGGCGCGTTGTTCGATCGTTGCGCGAGAGTAAATGTAGCATGGAGTGCCGATGGTTGAAGCCGCTTGTTTGGCTTGAGCTTCTGTAAGAAAGTTGAGTGTTTCCATAGGTTGATGAACTTGCTGAACGCTGATCCACATCCATGGAAAATGCAACTCAGAAAAGGGTGTCTAAAGGCTAGATCTGTAGGTGTCTGGGCTGCTTTCGATACAATTGGTGACGGCTACCGAATCTTGAGCTTGAAAGGGGAGGAGTAGTTAGGAATAGACGTCAAAGGTTCTAACTGTTATATAGTTGTGTAATGCACCCCTATTTAGCTGACTACCCTGCCGAGCAACGAGACCTGACGGACAACGCGCAGAACTTACGTATATTGGATATTGCGAGTGATCTACTTCGAGCAGAAGGAGAAGCGGTTGAGGGGCTAGAAGCTCGTTTGTGTGGTGATGTAGAATTTGTTTCGCAAGCAAGTCCAGTATTCTTGGAGGCCTTGTCGATCGCTGCAAGTAAGAGCAAATTACTGAGGAACACGCAGCCGTTTCACGCCACTGTGGTATGGGCAATGTATGGAGAAACGAGTCGCATGCAGACTCGCGAACAGAACCCACACGGAGAGGATGCCTTGAGAGTGAAAGTGAAGCAGCTTGAATGGTTGTTCACTGGACTCGAGACGCCTTCTAGCTGGAGTATCGTACTCTGTGACGATGGGTGCCCTGAGCAACCACCTAGCAGCGCCTACGCACGACAGATTGCTGCGGATGAAGGGTATGGTGATCGCGTTCATGTCATCACCTTGCAAGATGCTATTGATTCGGCTGAGGCGGTGAATGCCTACTTCGGAAAGATGAAAACCACGGATGATTCTCGAAAGGGAGGGTCGATTCTTCTGGCAATGTGGCATGCGTTGCATCGTGGTGGTGTGGGCCATGAGGGCTCCCAAAAACATATTGTCCTGTTCACTGATGGTGATCTATCCGCGAATCTAGCGCAGTTAGGAAAGATGGCAGTGCCGATTCTTGATTCCACCGCGGCATGCACTGCAGGGCAGCGCTACGGGATGCAAGGCGCGATCCTGGTGAAAGAACAGGGCGTGCTGACCGAGCCATTGAGTACGGGAACGAAGCCAGATAAGTTGATCATCCTTTTTAGGCATTTTGTGAGAGCATCACTCATTCCATCGCTAGAGAACATCCTCGATACGCAGGCAGGATTTAAGGCATTTGATGCTGAGCTTTTGAAGCGGGTGATACCCAAGATCCAATCCTTCAAAGAAACTTTTGATGTGGAGTTGTTGATCAACACGGCATTGGTTTGCGGTAAGGAGAAAATAGCGGCCGTGCCGATTCTTTTCACTGAGGACTTTGCTCTTACCAATTTTCCATCGGTTGACCCAGGCCAGGGGCATTTAAATATGATCAGGCAACTTGTCGAAATCTATGAGCAGCATGTCGCTGAGCATACTCCTGCCGAAGTTGAAATGCTACAATTTATAAAGGACTTGGAGCTTGAGAGCTATGTCCGATTGATCAAAGGGCTTGAAGCATTGGACGATGGGGATGAAAACTTATTCGATCGCCGCTGGAGCCTGGATGCATTGAGGGGGGCGATTGGAGAAAAATAGATTCTCTATGAAATGAACCTCGTTTCTATGCGGACTATCGATTACAGCCGTGTTGCCAGAGTGTATGCTTATTTGGAGCGGCTCGTTTATGGTCAGATCTTGGAGGATGCTCGGTTCTATCACTTAGAGCACGGTGTTGGGTGTTTGAAGGGGGGCTCGACTAAGGTATTGTTAGTTGGTGGTGGGGACGGCCGATTCTTGGAACGTTTATTGACCATGTTACCAGCATCGGCAGTGGTGGACTATGTCGACTGTAGCTCTGAGATGCTTGTTGTCGCTCGTGAGCGCGTTGGCGAGGATGCTCGGGTACGGTGGCATCATGAGAGGTTCGAGAACTTTTCAGTTAATCGGTACCAGCTCGTGTTGGCACACTTTTTCTTGGATCACTATGACGGGGAGGAACGCGAAGCGATTTTGGAGAAAATTACGGAGAGAGCTGATTGCGGAGCTCTGATGATGCTCAGTGACTTTGATCCCAGCGTGAGTATTCGTGGACGCATTCTGTTGTGGACCATGTAGGTGTTTTTTGCGGTCTTATCCGGTGTCAGTAGGGTGCAGGTGGAGCGTGTGGATGCTATGATAGAACGCTCGGGTTGGAAGCTGCTAGAGACTACGGAATGGCAGCATGGCTGGATTTATAGTCAGCTATGGCAAAAGTCATAATTTGTTACTAGTCCAGAGTCGGCGCGACAAGAGTGTGGAGGCTACTGCTAATCCTAGGGCAAGCCCCCACCAAATACCTTGGGGGCCGAGTGGGGTATAGTTTGCCATGATAAAGCCGCTTGGAATACCGATAACCCAGTAGGAGATGATGGCGAGTTTGGCAGGTGTTTTGGTGTCGTGTAGTCCTCGGAGCATGCCCATTGAGGAGGCTTGTAGTCCATCGACGATCTGGAAAACGCCAGAAACGATGAGTAGTGAGGCCGCTAATTGAATAATATCTGAGGACTCAACAAACCATGAGGCAACCTGATGGCCTGCTGTGATAAAGAGTGCCGCTGTGCTACAAGAGCAGAGAAGGGTGAGGAACCAACCTGATTTGATGATATCGCGGTGGCGTGTTGGGTCTCCGTGGACTTCACCCATGCGCACGGTGAGCGCCATGGAGAGGCCAAGCGGGAGCATGAAGGCCATGCCTGATGCTTGGAGCGTGACTTGGTGGGCAGCTAAGGGGATCGCGCCGAAGTGACCAATGAGAAGCCCTGCCGCAGCGAAGGTACTCACCTCGGCTAGTGTTTGTAAGCCGACGGGCATACCGAGGCTGCTGAGGCTCTTGAGTGTCGAGATGTCTGGGCGGGTCCACCATTGTTGGGGAGTCCAATTGACGAGCTTAGAGTCAAAACGAAACCAGAGTAGCATGGCGATTACGATTGCCCAGCGTGCGAGGAAGGTGGCTACAGCTGCTCCAGAGAGGCCCAATTCCGGAAAGCCCCATTTACCGAAGATGAAGCCGGCATTGAGGGTGATATTCAATGCGACGCCTGCCATGAAAATCCAGAATGCTGGCCATGGACGGTCTAGCGCGTCGGCATGGTTTTTAAGGGCAATCGACATCGCACATGGAATCAACGAAGCCATGACGATGAGGTAATAGCCACTACTATGATCGACGACATCGGATGGCTGCCCGAGAAAGTGAAGAAATGGGTAGAGAGCCAGAGCTATAAGGAAGAGTGCTGAGCCAACGATAGAAGACAGTACGAGGCCATTGTGGCAGTTCCTCTTTGCGGTGGCTGGGTCATTTTGGCCACGCGCTTTTGCCGTACGCATGGAAACGGCTGCGAGGATCCCAATTGAGAACACAAAGGGGATGATGAATAGGCTGCTGGCGAATGAGAGGGAAGCTAGGTCGAGTACGGTGAGCTTGCCCACCATGATGGTGTCGGCGACTCCGAGAAGCATTTGACCTAGCTGGCCGATGACCAAGGGGATGGCCAAAGCGGTGATGCTTTTGAGTTCGCGAATGTTCATGACAAGGAGCCGCCCTGATGGGCTACCTGCAGCAGCAGTGGATGCCTATTCTTCGAGGTCTGAGCGAAGGTCACCAGATCCACCCTTAGCACCGCCGCCTTTGGAGGCATTTCGCGAGCGAATAGAGAATACGATTGGTACTCCGAGCACGTTGTGTTGTTCGCGGATGCGGTTCGCGAGGTATTGCTCGTAGTGTTCGTGCATGAGGCGTTTGTCATTGACGAAGAGGATGAACTGAGGGACCGGGATGGCAGTGTATTTATCATTCACAACGGCGGTCGCATACATGAGCTTCACGCGCTTGTTGTACTTCTTATGCTGCGATGGTGGCTTTACCTCCATGGCATCGTTGAGCAAGCGATTGAGGCGTCCTGTGGTGATTGGATCTTTGGCTGCTTCGCGGATTTTTGTGATTTGGTTGAAGACCTGCGAGATGTGCTGTCCTTCACGCGCTGAGACACATGCGTAAGGTGCCCAAGAAAGGAAGAAGAGTTCGCGATTGACGAGTTCTACTGCTTCTTCAAGTCGGGCTTGGCGTGCGCCCCCTGGGTGGAATAGGTCCCACTTGTTGAGAATGATCAAACATGGCTTACGTTCTTCCTTGATGATTTTTGCAATTTTACGATCCATGGCAGAAATCCCTGCGGCAAGATCAATCACGAGAAGGCAGATGTCAGCACGGCGGATCGACTTTTCGGTACGCATGGCAGAGAATACCTCGACTGAGGTGTCCATTTTCTGGCGTTGACGGAGGCCTGCAGTATCGATGAGCGTGTGCTTTTCCTCCCCCCAAGTGTAGGGGATGTCGATGGCATCACGCGTGGTGCCTGCAATGTCTGAAACGATGGTGCGCTCATCCTTGAGGATCGCGTTCACCAATGAGGATTTACCTGCATTGGGTTTGCCCACGATGGCGATGTTTAGTCCATCACGCGTGATTTTTTCTTCAATTTCCTCTTCTTCTGCCTCTGCTGTGTCGATCACGTTTTGTGCGATTTGGTCGAGGCGTTCAGCGAGTTCACCAAAGCCGCGTCCGTGTGCGGCAGAGATGGGGATGCCTGCGCCGAGACCGAGGCGGGCAAAGTCACCGATCATGAGTTCTTGCTCGGCGTGGTCAGATTTGTTGAGGATGAGGAGAATTGGTGGTTTGGCGCGGCGTAACTTTTGTGCGAGTGCTTCATCGGTGGGAGTGAGTCCGTCACGAGCATCGACAACAAACATGATCATGTCTGCGGATGCCATTGCGAGGTCGGCTTCGATGGTGACTTGGTCGTGGAATCCGTCTTCGAGCTCCATGCCAATACCGCCAGTGTCGATGATTTCGCATGGGACATCGGTGATGCGGCAGGGGGCTGCAATGCGGTCTCGGGTCACCCCTGGCTCGTCATGTACGATGGCAATGCGGCGGTCAGCCAATCGATTGAAAATGGCTGATTTACCAACATTGGGTCGGCCGACGATGGCGATAGTAGGTGTCTTTGGCATGATGCAGAAAAGTTGAACGTTTGAGTGAGCGGGAGGGAGAGCAGCGATGGGCTCGCACGAGGCGATGCAGAACCTAGTCGGTTCTTATTTTGTTGAGCTGCTGAATGCAGTCAAGGCTGTAAGCCCAAGATGACCAGAGTGTCAAGACTGCTGCAACGATGGTGGGGTATAGTGGCGACCAGGGGACGACCTTGAGCATGACCCAGCCGAGCGTGAAAAGCTGGACGACAGTGGTTGCTTTTCCTGTCCAGTGTGGTTTGACCCGCAGCGTCTGACCCAGCGAGAGGATCATGGCACAGCCTATGCCAATACTCACATCGCGTCCAACTACCATGATGATGTACCACTTGGGGATGAGCCAGTCGCTAGCACCCCATGAGACATAAGACAGGGTGATGAGGCCTGTGAGCATGAGGACCTTGTCAGCAAGTGCATCCAGCACCGCACCAAGCTTTGAAGTCATGTTGTATTTGCGTGCGATGTAGCCATCGAGGCCATCACTGGAGGCTGCTATGATGAAGCTAGCGAGGGCGGCGTAGCGCATCCATTCGATGGGCTGACCATTTGTGATGCTGGCGCCATACTTAACGGCAAAAATGCCAAATACTGGAATCAAGGCGATGCGTATGCAGGTAATGGCATTGGCTAGATTGATTCTCATGATGGCTTGCGCAGTGGCACCATACGCTATATCCCTAGTTCTAGCAATCGCGTAAGTATCATGAAACTAGAGACAGGAATGACCGCCCCAGCCTTCGAACTACCTGTAGTAGGAGGAGAGTATGAAGAGCCGAGCACAGTGAGCTTGGAGGATCTCCGCGGAGTTCGCGTTGTCCTCGTGTTTTACCCGAAGGACAATACTCCGGGCTGCACGACTCAGGCTTGTGATATTCGAGACTCGTACTCACGCCTTCCTCAAGATGTGAAGGTATTTGGTGTGAGTGCCGACAGTATTCGTAAGCACCAAAATTTCATTACCAAGCAGGGACTAGTGCACCCATTGCTGAGTGACGAATCGACTGAAATGCTCGAAGCTTATGGTGTTTGGGTTGAGAAAAAGAACTTTGGCAAGACTTACATGGGGATCGTGCGCACTACGGTGGTGATTGGTGCTGAGGGCAAGATCGAGGCTGTGATGGAGAAAGTAAAACCTGCGACGCACCTCGACGACTTACTTGAGATCCTAGAAGTATAGGGTTCTCGCACGGTGTCGGGGCTTTCGTGTTAACTGCAAGCTGAGTAGCGATCGGGTCAATAGGGGGGATCGATTGACTGAGCTCCATGGATTTATCTGCGCTTACGCTTTGGCTTGGAGTCGCGTGAGCTTCGGGTGTTTGGCTTGTTCTTATTTGAGAACTTCGAGGGTGATTGGTGGTGGTTTGGTTTTTCCTGTTTTTTGTTACGGCGCTTTGGTTCAGCGTGAACGGGTTGCTTGTCGTAGTGGAATCCTTCGGCACGCTTTCTTGGTAGAGTGACGCGAATGAGCTTTTCGAGTTTGCGCAGTGCTAGCTGGTTTTGTGGGGTGGTGAAGGTGATGGCCTCGCCTTCTTGTTCGGCGCGACCTGTGCGGCCGATACGGTGGATGTAGTCTTCACTGTGCTCGGGGAAGTCGAAGTTGATCACGTGGGTGACTCCTGAGATGTCGATGCCTCGAGCTGCTACGTCTGTAGCGACGAGGACGCGGACGTCGCCGGCTTGGAAGTCCTTGAGTGCGCGGCGGCGTTGGCCTTGCTTCTTGTCACCATGGATGGCTTCTGCAGATATTTTATCAGCCTTGAGTGCCTGGATGAGGTCTTCGGCTCCGTGACGTGTTCGGACAAAGACGATGACTGAATAAAACGTGTGTGAGCTGGCGAGAAGGTGTTTGAGGAGGTCGATTTTTTGGTGTTCGTATACTTCGTAAATACTTTGCTGGATGGTTTCAGCTGGGTTTGCACGGCGGTCGACTTCGACAATCGTGGGTGAGTGGAGGAATTCTTTGGTGATAGATTCCACCTGTTTGTTCATCGTCGCCGAAAAGAGCAATGTCTGGCGGGACTTGGGGAGCTTTTTACAGATGGTGCGGATATCGGGAATGAATCCCATATCGAGCATGCGGTCAGCTTCATCAAGTACGAGTGCGTCGACTTGGCCAAATTTGCCAAAGCCTCGTTCTACGAGGTCGAGGAGTCTGCCTGGCGTTGCAATGACGATGTCTACTGACGAATTGAGTTTATCGATTTGCCCTTTATCAGAGATGCCACCATGGATGGCGGCGGAGCGTAGGTTGGTGTATTTGCAGAATGCCTTACAGTTTTCTTGGATCTGAGAGACGAGTTCGCGTGTTGGGGCGATGACAAGGATACGAGTGTGGCGGGTTTCCTTGGCCTCGGTGCGCTCGATGAGTGCATGCAGCAGGGGGAGTAGGAAAGCGGCTGTCTTACCGGTGCCGGTCTGGGCGATGCCGATGACATCGCCACCTTTCATGACTTTGGGGATGGCACGTTCTTGGATGGGAGTGGCCTTGGTGAATTTGAGCTCATCGAGGGCTTGCTGGAGACGACTGTGAAGTTGTGTGAATGGCATGGGAAATGGTGGTTGGAGAATGGTGTTTGGGGGAAATCAGTAGCCACTGCTGGGCTTGATGGTCAGATGCTGATGGATTGGACTCGAAGCTGGTGAGCAACGCAGAGCTTTGGAATGAGCGTGTTGTGTAGCGCGATGTCACCAGTGCTGTGGACGGTGGTTTGCGCGCTCCATAGCTTGGTGAGGTCTTGAGCTGGTGGTCGTTGGGAGAGTTTGTTAGCAGTATGTTGCGCTACCGCGGCACCTGTGTCGAGGATCCTGATGTGATTGGGTATGTATGCGCGAATCGATTCGCTTAGAAATGGATAATGCGTGCAACCTAGGACGAGGGTGTCGGGGTTTTGCTCCACGATTGGCTGAAGGTAGTGCGCGATCGCAGCCTCCACCTCGGCACCTTGGGTGATACCTTGTTCGACAAGTTCCACGAACTTTGGGCAATCTTGGGTGATTAGGGTGTGACCAGCTGGGGTGATCCATTTGTCAACGAGCCGGAGGAATTTATCACCAGCGAGGGTTGCGGAGGTGGCTAGCACTGCAATGGTGCCATTTTGGGTGAGTTTGCTGGCGGGTTTGAGGGCTGGTTCGAGACCGATAAAGTCGATCTGAGGATGGTTTTCGCGGAGTGCTGCAATTGCGTGGATGGTGGCGGAGTTGCATGCCACGATGATGGTGCTGGCTCCACGCTCCATGAGATGTTTTGCTACGGCTTGAGTGCGCTGGCGAATTTGCTCGGGTGACTTGCTCCCGTATGGGCACCACGCAGAATCTGCGACATAGTGGAATGCATGGTGTGGGAGAATCTTACGCAGCTCGAGTAGCACCGAGAGTCCGCCGACTCCGGAGTCCAAGACGCCAATGGATGGTTCTGACTCGGTCAAGGTGCTGTGGTGTTGTCATGCTGGCAAGCGATCACTCGCCACGCCAGATGCTAATAATGTGCTCTGGGTGGAAGGTGAGTTCGTCTCCAGGCTGAAGGATTTTGGTGTAGAAGGGTTCGTTATCAAGGAAGCCAGTAATGAACCCTTGGTCGGTACTCGTCACTACCGCCCACATGTGCTCGGCGTGGTAGGATTTACCTT
The DNA here is from genome assembly GCF_000378105.1 of Rubritalea marina DSM 17716. GTDB lineage: Bacteria > Verrucomicrobiota > Verrucomicrobiia > Verrucomicrobiales > Akkermansiaceae > Rubritalea > Rubritalea marina. The sequence continues at coordinate 10,233 of NZ_KB899251.1, forward strand.
TCACTTTGAGCGGTTCGCGGTAGTGGAAGATGAGTTTTACCACATCGCCTTCACCCACTGCGTAGCGTTGTTCATCACTGGGTATAGGCTCATTGATGACGCCATGATTTTCCCAGTTAGCCACTTCGACGGCTTCGAGTTCGTAGCCTTCTTTTTCAAGTGTGGCATATGGGTATGGCTCTTCGCTCACAGCGGACTATAGGAGGTTAGCGGTATTGGGTGATCGTTTCGATCAATGCCGCCATGTTTTCAGGCTTGGCAGATGGGAGAATGCCGTGCCCGAGGTTGAAGATATGGCCATTCTTTCCTCGCATTGAGTCGAGGAGGCGCGTGGCCTCAATGCGGGTGCGCTCCGCGGTGCCGTCGAGGATGGATGGGTCGAAGTTCCCTTGCACGGCAATGCCTTCAGGTAACGCTGAGTGGAACTGAGGGAGGTCAACAGTCCAGTCGACTGAGAGAACCTTGGCTCCAGCGGCGATGAGGCTAGTGGAGTGGTGGGCCATGCCTTTGGCATAGATGATGATTGGGTAGTCCGCTGGCATTGCGTCGATGACCTTTTGCATCCACTTCACTGACATTTCGTGGTAATCACAGGCTGAGCAGAATGCGCCAGCTGAGTCGAAAAGCTGCAGTGCATCTGCACCGTGGGCAATTTGCATTTTGAAGAGGTCGATCAAGGCAGTGGTCACTTTTTCCATGAGTGTCTCGAAGAGCGAGCGATCTTCATAGAAGAGGTGTTTGAGGCGAGAGCAATTTTTGAGCGAGCCACCTTCAGTCATGTAGGCCGCGAGTGTCCATGGTGATCCGCCGAATCCGAGTAGCGCTTTGTCCATTCCCATCGTGGCGCGGATGGACTCGAGGGCTTTACCCATGTAGAGAAGCTTGTCGCCTGTGTTTTTCTCATCGAGTGCTTCAATTTGTTCTTTTGTCTCGAGGATGAAGTCCATGCCGATACCTCCGCCATCGCGGAAGTGGTATGGCTGGCCCAATGCTTCTGGGATGACGAGGATGTCAGAGAAAAGGATTGCGGCATCGAGGTCATAGCGGCGGAGTGGCTGCATGGTGACTTCGGTGGCGAGCTCTGGAGACTTGACCATTTCGGTAAAGCTATAGGATTCCTTGAGCTTGCGGTACTCCGGTAGGTAGCGACCTGCTTGGCGCATGATCCACACGGGGGGGCGTTCGAGTGAGCCACATTGCACGGCGGTAAGGAATCGTTCTCTGCTGTTCATGAGTTCTTAGTAGGGTAATCGTTGTGGGGGTAAAGAAAATAAGGAATTTGTTAGTCTTCCCAGATCATATATTTCATCTCTAGGTCTCGGGCACGTTTGGCATAATTTTGAGACTCGGGGCCTCCTGCATTGGCTACTTTTTTCGCGACCGAGACGGCGGCACGGAAGTTTTGTTGTTTTTCGAGTAAAGCTAGGGCCTTGAAGCCGCAGCGGTAGAACCATTTCCATTCTTGGGATTGGCCTTGTTGGTGGGTGGCTTCTTCATTGATCACTTGGTAGTAGGCATCGAGGGCGTCTTGATCTCTGTCCATGTTTTCGAGGGTTTGACCCTTCATGTAATGGATTTGGTTACTCCACGCTTGGGGCAGATCTTTCTGTTTCAGGAGCTGAGTGTAAATCGCGAGTGCTTTATCGTAGGCTGCGCTGGATTCGCTACCTTCGGTATAATGTGCTGTGGCTAGCAATAGGCCAATTTCTCTTTGTTGGGGGACTTCCGATTTTGGGTTGTAGGCTTTTTGGAGTGAGGACTTTGCTTCTTCTGTGCGGTTGGTATCTAGCAAGATTCTAGCTTGTTGGATACGAGCTTCCGTGGAGAGTGCGGATTTCGACTCGATGACGTTTTGGAAGAGATCCACACTTTCATTGAGGGATTGGGGAGTCCCTTCGAAGCGGGCGGCCATGGCGGCATAGTAGATGCAGAATGGTGCGAGTGGGCTATCAGGGTTATCATCCGCAAGTTTGGTGAGGAGCTGACGCGCCTTATTATGTTCGCCATTTCTGTAGAGAGTGAGGCCTTGCTGCATGGTGAATTCGTCTGCATGCGGCGACTCCGGGAAGAGGATGAGGAAATTGTCTAGGGCTTCAATTGCTGCATCCCAGTCCTGTTGTTGCGTGTGAAGTAAGTAAGCCGCGCGTGTGTAATCGGTGTATTGCAATTCGTTCAATGCTGAGCGGTCGACACTGTCGAGCAGTGCTTTTGAAATGATGGGGTCGATGGGGGGCTGACTGATGCTGATAGAGGCTAAGGCAATGCGGGCATTGACACTCTGCGGGTGTTGGGGGTGGTGGATCAGAAAGGTGTTGAGCGCCGAACGGGCTTCGGGGTGTTCTTGGTGAGCTAGATAGAGTGCGCGCTCGACTTCGAGTTGGATCGCGAGTTCGCGGTCACTGATCTCATTTTGCTTGGCATCAAATGCGGCAAGATCTGCATTTCGCAGGGCTGCGAGTGCGAGATTGAATTGGGCTGCGTCTGCGATGGTTTGTTGAGGTGCTTGAGTGGCCAGATCGAATGCCTGCATGGCATCCTCGTAGTTTTCGGACTCAACATTGAGCAATCCAGCGATGAATCCAGCGCGGGTAAGGATTTCGCGGTTTGCAGGTGAGGGCTGGGCTTGGGCCATCTTGGTGAGGATTGCCAAGGTGATCCGTGCGTCATCTTTGTTGTCTGCGAGTAATTGCAAGCGTGCTGATTCGAAGACTGAGGGCATGAATAGTGAGTGCTGCGGCGCGAGGAGCCGGAAGGCTGTGAATTCAAATTGTGCCTTTGAATATCCGTCTGCGGTGCCGGCATCAGCGCAATGTTTTGCATAATAGTACTGAGCGAGAGCTTGAAGGTCAGGGCTGATCGTGCTGAGTGCTGCAGGTGGAGAGAAGGGGTTGATGGTGGAATGGGAAATGACTGCTAGTGGGAAGCCAATTACCGTTTTTGGGTCGCGCCCAGCCCATGTTTGGAGTTGTTTAAAGAATCGATCATCTTCATTTGCTCCAGTGTCACTCCAGGCACTCAGGCGTTCAAACGCAAGGCTATTGATGTCGGCATTCTGGTGTTTTTTGATGAAATTGATAAGCCCAATCTTTGCTTCTTGAACCTGGCCGGCTGCGTGGCGTGCGTCGGCGAGTCCGATCAGAGCAATACCGTAGAAGCGCGAATTGATTGGTTGGTCGGCATTGAGGTAGGTGGAGAATTGAGCGATTGCCTCGGTGAATTGTTCGCTTTGCAGTGAAATTTGCGCGTCGAGTAATGCCTTGATTTGCGTTGTCGCAGGATGGTCGCTCGGAAGGCTTGCGAGGTTTTTCTTGGCTCGTTTCAGTTTACCTTCTTCGATGTAGAGCTCGATCAAGGCAGTGTTGGCCTTGAGTCGGGTTGCCGCATTGGAGGACTTGGCTGCTTTCTGGAAGTTGTTGATCGCATCCTGGCTGCGGCCTACGGCTGTCTGCAGATTGGCGAGGCTCAAGGTGGCTTCATCGCGGTATTTTGAATCGTCACCTAGCATCTCAAAATGTTTGATTGCTTGGCGGTATTGCCCTTGTGCGGCGAGTGCGTGAGCCATCCAGAAGTTTTTCTCGGGATGTTTTTCAAAAAACTTACTTCTCAGTGTGATGAGCGCTTTTTCTGGTTGGTTTGCACGAACCTGAGCCTCTGTGAGGCGGTAGAGGATTTCACGGTTTTGTTGGTCGCTGAGCTTGCGTACTTTGTATGCTTCTTCGAAGCGTTTTACGGCTAGCTCAGGGAGGTGGTCAGCGAGTGCTTGGATGCCAAAGTCATAGGCGGGGATTTCCTGATCGAGAGATTGCTCTTTTTTAGGAGCTGCCACGGATGCGTTAAGAGCCGCAAAGGCGATGGTGATGATGATCGTGGCAGTGATACGCATGAGCGAACAAGTTAGGTGCTGATGGCTTTGTGGTCAATGCTGAGGATAAAGGATCCTGTAAAATTCATTTGCGAGATCGTTGTATTTGAGGTGACTTGGGTGTCATGGATCGAGAGCTCAAGCAAATTGGCACTATTCGGACGTGTTATCGCGAGAAATTTGGCGTGCCACGCCAGCCTCGGTTGGTGGAGGAAGCGTGGGGGTGGATTGAGTTCGATGGGGAATTTAATGACCCGTCCTACGTGCGTGGACTGGAGGCATTCAGCCACATTTGGTTGTTGTTCCAGTTTCATCAAGCAGATGAGCAGCGCATCAGTCCAACAGTGCGCCCTCCTCGACTCGGGGGAAACCAACGCATGGGAGTGTTTGCCACACGAGCGCCCTACAGGCCGAACCGAATTGGGATGTCGGTGGTGGAGTTAGAGAGGGTCGAGATCAGTGCTGAGACTGGTGTTCGGCTCAAAGTGAAGGGTGTGGACATCGTTAGTGGTACACCGATACTCGATATAAAACCGTATGTCCCATTTTCGGATTCGGTACCGGAGGCTGTGGGAGGTTTTGTCAGCGGCGAGCCCGAGAGGTTGGAGCTTGAGTGGCGATGTGAAGCGCCCAGTGACTCGAGGCATCGAAGCGTCATTGAGGGCAGTTTGTCTTTAGACCCGCGACCAGCTTACCAAGGGGCTGATGCGCGCGAGTACGGGAGTGCTATTGCGGGATGGGACTTACGCTGGAAGGTCGAATCGGGCGTGCTTTATGTACTTTCGGCTGAGTGCTCAGGGTCGTTTGATTCATGAGCTTTTGAGTCATTGAGTGCAGCTTTCTTCTGTGGGTAGTGATCGCGCGCTTCACCAGTGAAGATAGGAATGGCAACCTTTAGCAGGAGGGTGTAGATCATCAAGCCTCCAGCCCAGACGCCCGCCGTTACCTTCCACTCCATCAAGCTGGGGATGTACTCAACGTATTCGTGGAGGGTGGATGGGATGAACCCCGGAATGATCAATCCCATGCCTTTTTCGATCCAAATCCCCACAAAAACCAGGACACAGGCGATGTCTAGCGTGCGCATGTGATTCTCAAGCTTGGGGCGTAGTAGTAAAATGGCCGCAACCACCACAAAGATGGTGGAGGTCCAGATCCAAGGCACTAGGGCATTGAGCCCGTGTGATCCAAAGTAGAGGTATTTAGCTGCAGTGGCGTGTGATCCTCCGGTGTAGAACTCGGTGAAAAGTTCTGACACGAGCATGACGAGATTGATCCAAATCGTGACACGCATGATGCCCATGAGGGTTTTGATCGCTCCTGCTCCAACGGGCATGGAGGTCAGGCGTTGGATGAGTTGTAACACCAAAATGATGAATGCAGGGCCGGCGCAGAAGGCAGTGGTGAGAAAGCGCGGTGCTAACAGCGCTGTATTCCAGAAAGGGCGTCCGCCTAATCCACAGTACAGGAAGGCGGTGACGGTGTGAATTGAGATAGCCCAAGCGATGCTGATGAATACGAAGGGGATGTAGAGCTTGGGATTTGGAGTTTCACCTAAGAAGCGTTTGTAGAGTAGGTAGCCACAAATGTGCAAGTTGATCAAGAGGTAGCCATTGAGGACGAGCACATCCCAGGTCAACATGGAGATGGGCCAGTTGAACTTACCAATCAACGGAAACATGTGCCAAAACCTGTCGGGTCTTCCGAGGTCCACCACCACAAAGAGAATACACATAATGATCGCGGCAATGGCAAGAAGCTCGCCAATGATCACGGTGTCATGCATGTCTTTATTTTTGTAGAGATACGCGGGGATCACCATCATCACGCCGCCGGCTGCGAGTCCTACGATGAAGGTGAAGTTGGCAATGTAGAGCCCCCAAGAGACGTGGTCGCTCATGCCTGTGCCAATCATGCCATCTCGCACCTGAATCGCCCAAGCATTGGCTCCGACTAAGGCAATGCATGTGAGGAAAATCATCCAAGCATAGAATGTCCAAGAACCTTGTGTGCATAGCTTTAGCGCCAAGAGAATAAACCTGGGAAAGGAGCGGTAGTGGAACTTGGCGTCATGTTTCGGTTGGTCAGCCATAGGTGTGGGGTCTTTTCGTGGGTGGAAATAGCACTGCGAATGCGCTCTTGGGGTCTTATTTGTCGAAGAAGTAGAAGAAGTTTGGTTTGGTGCCCAATTCTTCTTTCAGAACAAAGACGCGCTTGTTTGCTAGTACTTTGCGGATGTCAGAATTGGGATCGAGCAAATTGCCGAACACGCGGGCACCGGTTGGGCAGGCTTCAAGGCAGGCAGGCATCTGCCCCTTGCGTGTGCGGTGGAGGCAAAAGGTGCACTTTTCCATCACTCCCTGCGGTCTTACGCGATTGCTTAAGTAGCTTTGATTTGGGTTGATTTCTTCTTTGGGGATTTGCGGTTTTTCCCAGTTGAAGCGTCGTGCGTGATAGGGGCAGGCAGCTTCACAGTAGCGACAGCCGATACACCAATTGTAGTCGACAACGACGATACCGTCTTTTTCTTTCCAGGTGGCTTCCACTGGGCAAACGTCGACACAGGGTGGGTTGTCGCATTGCTGACATTGCACGGGCATGTAGAATTTGTCACCGCGAGGGACCGGATGGTTGTAGTTGGCGTTGCCGTGTTCGAGATCCATCGAGCCTTTTTCCATTTCTAGAACTCGAATGTATGAATTGCCAGATGCGCGGTCGTGGTTGTTTTCGATATGGCAGGCTTCTGCACAGCGGCGGCACCCCACGCAGACACTGAGGTTGAGTGCGTAACCAAATTTGACGCCCTTCTGAGGTTTTGGTGCTGTGACTGTCACATCCGCTCCATATTCTGCTTTGGTATCGGCCTCGATTTTTTTGATGACTTCGCTGAGCTGCTTGTCGTCGAGCTCACGGTAATGCTTTTGGACAAATTCCTCAACGGATAGATCTTCAGACCATTCTGTGAGTGGCGCGAGTGCTTTGGCGAAAGCTGCGATACCGAGCGTGGCTCCAGTGGTTTTTAGCAAGGTTCTGCGGTCGAAGAGTTTGGAGTCGCTGTTGTCGCCGCCTCCACTGTTGCAACTGCAATTGCCTCCGCAGCCTCCTGATGATGATGAGCTCATGGGTTTTTTAGTGCTGATAGGGTTATTGGTGAGGTGATTGGTGATTAGTGCTGGGAGGGGAGTTTGCTACCTTCGCGAACCTTTGGCGGGAATACGGGCATCACTTTGGGGTAAGCCGGGGCGTGTGCGGAGTGGCAGTCTGTGCAGGTGTTTCTCTGGCGTGGGCCTTTACTGAGATCCCAGTATCCAGTCATGCCGCCATGACTGCCATCACGGTAACTACGGTATTGGGTGCCGTGGCATTGTGCGCAGAGTTGGATGGTTTCTGAAAAGGGGATGGATTCGCCGTTGGCGAGCCTGAGTGATTCATAGTCATCTGGGTTGTGACAGCTCACGCAGTTCATGCCCCCATGGGCATAGTGTAGTCCTTGATGGAATTCGTGTAGTAAGGCCCCATTGTTGAGGGTGAGATTAGGTTCTTTGCTAGAGTGGCAGGTGTTACAGCGCACTCCTATGGGGTTGCCCGCTTGGTCTTTGCGGCCCGAATCGACAAATGGCAGAGAGGGTGTGGAGTTGATCGTGACTGGGTGCTTCGGAGCATTAGGATCCCATGGGGAGTCTGAGTACTCGTGCGTGTCATCCGGCTCTGGAGCGTAATAGATGACGCCGCCTACGAGTGCTGCGATAATCAATGCGATCGCACACCCAATGCAGGTTTTGTAAAGAAGGTTTGTGTTCATCAAACGAGGTGGATGATTAGGCCGCTATACTATAGCATTCACTTCGTATCATAGGCGATTTAATTTATGTCTTGCAAGTGGTAAATGGATACATTTTTTGATTGCCTAACATTGAGGGTGTGATGTAGCTTTATGCGATTGTTTTTGTGTTATGCCTGTCAATGGATTGCTTTTAAATTTTGCCCGTGGAGCCTTCGATGATGTTGAGATTTTGTCTCAATTGAAGTCGATAGAGGAGGTTACAGTGGGTGAGCTTGTGGGTGATTCTTTGCCTGTGGTTGTCGAAGTTGACTCACCTCAACAATCAAAGATGATCCATCGAATGCTGGAAGGATTAGATAATGTTGTTAGTGTAGATGTTATATTTGCTAGTGTTGATTAAATTTAAATACATAAAACCCCTATTATGCTAGAGAGACGTGATTTTTTAAAGGTGTCCGCTATGGCTGCTGCCACATCTGCGGCTGCAGCGAAGGCTGGTCAGGAGCACCATTCTCCTGTGGTGGCAGGAGGATTGAAGTGGGACAAGGCGCCCTGCCGGTTTTGCGGCACTGGCTGCCATGTGAAGGTGGGGGTGAGAGATGGTAAAGTGGAGGCAATTGCTGGCCATGAAGGTGCCGATGTAAACAAAGGTTTGTTGTGCATGAAGGGATATCATGTGGGTGGGATTCTGTATGGTGAAGACCGTCTTACGCAGCCACAATTACGAGTGAATGGGAAGTTAGAGAACATCACTTGGGATGAAGCAATTAACATCATGGCGCAAAAGATTTATGATAATCCAAAAGGCTTTGCAAATTATGGATCGGGCCAATGGACTGTGCCAGAAGGTTATGCTGCACAAAAGTTCATCAAGGGTGGATTGTCGAACAACCACATAGATCCGAATGCGCGTTTGTGTATGGCGTCTGCTGTGACTGGTTATGTTTCAACCTATGGGGTGGATGAACCAGCAGGGTGCTATGATGACCTGGATGTGGCTGATGTCGTGATTTTATGGGGTAATAATCCAGCTGAAATGCATCCGGTATTATTTTCTCGGATCATCGATCGCCGTTCTCGTGGTGAGACGGTGACTATTGTGGATATCGGGACTCGCCGCACGCGTTCGACTGAATTTGCGGACGAGTTCATGGAGATGAAGCCACAAGGCGATATGGCGATCGCTAATTGTATCTCTCACTATCTGATAGAGGACGGCTCCTACGATAAAGCATTCGTGGAGAAACACTGTAATTTTAGGATCGATGTGGATGAACGCACACGTGATTTGATGGGGAAAGCAAGTAGCTTTGAGGAATACCGAGAGAAGCTAAAGCCCTACACTTATGAGTATGTCAGTGAGTTGTCTGGACTTAGTGTGGAGCAGCTACAAAAGCTGGTAGGTTACTTTGCGGACCATCAATTGAAGATTACCTCGCTCTGGTGTATGGGGATGAATCAGCATACTCGTGGAACTGCGATCAATCGGCTTGTGCATGGGATTCATCTGCTTTCTGGGCACTTTGGAACTCCGGGAAATGCACCGACTAGTTTGACGGGTCAGCCATCCGCTTGTGGTACTGCACGAGAAGTTGGCACCTTGTGTCATGCGTTGCCGGGTGGGCGTTTGGTTGCCAAGCCTGATGATCGCGCTGATTGTGAAAAAATTTGGAAGTTACCTGCTGGTACTGTGAACCCGAAGCCAGGGTACCATACGGTGAAGATGTGGGAGAAGTTTTGTACTCCGACGTCTGAGGGTGGCGACATCACTACAATGTTTGTGCAGGTGACCAATCCGGGACAAACGTTACCCAATCTCGCCAAGTTGTTTACGAACAAAGAGGCATTGAAGGATAAGTTTTTGATTGTGTCTGAGGTGTATCCCACTGCGACGACCGCACTTGCTGACTTGATCCTTCCTGCTGCCATGTGGGTGGAAAAGAATGGTGTGTACGGTAATTCAGAGCGCCGCACTCAGCAATGGTTCAAGATGGTGGAACCTCCTGGTGAAGCACGTGAAGACACCTGGATGACTCTGGCTGTTGCACGTAAACTCTACGACATGGGCTATGCTGGAATGAAAGATAAGCATGGTGATTTCTTGTTCAAGATGACTGATGAGGGGGGGGATGAAGTGGCTGTATGGGATTATGCGCATTACCACGATATTAATGTGGATCGTGTGCTATACGATGAGTACCGAGACTTCACGTTTAAGAAGCACAAAGATCTAGCACCTTACGATGTGTTGGCCCAACATACGGGGTTACGCTGGCCTGTAGTGCAGGGAGATGACGGTGTGTATCGTGAGACGAAATTCCGTTTTTCTGAGTTCAGTGACAGCTATGTTGGTAAAGGAAAAGGGATTCAATTTTACCATTCTGTAACAAAAGATGATAAGGCGCAGATTTGGTTCTGCCCTTATGAAGCTCCACCGGAAGTGCCGGATGAAGCCTTTCCTATGTGGTTGTCCACCGGGCGTGTGATTGAGCACTGGCACTCAGGAACGATGACGATGCGTGTGAAGGAGTTGCATAATGCAATGCCCAGCGCCTACGTGGAGCTCCACCCAGACGATGCCCGCGACAAGGGGATTGGCAATGGCGATTTAGTCAAAGTAGTTTCACGGCGTGGGGAAATGGTGCTGCCTGCATGGGTGAATGGGCGTTCTTTGCCGCCTCAAGGTTCTGTGTTTGTGCCATTCTTCGATGAAACCAAGTTGATCAATGAGGTGACTCTTGAGGCATTTTGTCCGGTGTCCTTTGAGCCTGATTACAAAAAGTGCGCGGTGCGTATCGAGAAAGTAGGATAACTCTAGAGAGGACAATAAGCCGTGGATAATAACAATACTCCCAATCCTGAAGAGCACGGGCTGACCTCGAAAGGTGCCATCTCGATCGTGCTTTTTGTTGTCGTGATTGTCTCAGTGTCGGGGTTTTTCATGGAGATGCGGCATTCTTCTCAGGACGATGTTGGGAATCGAATTTGGCTGGATCTTGAAGTCGTGGATGATTCGAACGTGGTTGTGCCATCAGATCGCACTGCGCCCACTTACCAGAATATTCCCAGTGACTTGTTTAAGAATAACGCACAATGGGTCAATCATTTGAATAAGTTGACCCGAGTCTCACACAACCATCACGAGATGCCGGTTCTGACAAAAGAAGAACGTGAGGAGGCCGTGATGAGGCGGCAATCGCGTAGGGCCTATGATGGAGCCCCGCCAGTGATCCCACATGCGATTTCCACGCGCGATACTCAATCGTGTGTCTCTTGCCACTCTCCTGGGCGTCCTGTGTTGATGGCTGGGAAAGTTTCACCAGTAATGAGTCATGAGTATCTACCAAACTGTATTCAATGTCATGCCCCTTCGGTGAAGAAGGACTTCATGACACATGAAGCGATGTATGGTTTGTCAGTAGAAAATGTTTTTGGTGGCAAATCCTCTGCTGGTAAGGGAGAGCGAGCGTTCGCTCAGGCTCCACCTGTGATGCCGCATCCTGTGCATATGAGACAGAATTGCATGGCCTGTCATGGTGAAGGCCGTGCGAATGCGATCCAGACATCCCATCCACAAAGGCAAAATTGCATGCAGTGTCACGCTGTCCACAGCGGCTTTGATAATCGGGAGCGCTTTGAGCTCAAACAACAGTGAGGCGAAGTCGTGAAGGAATCATTAAGTAGGCGTGATTTATTTGAGAGTTTTCTTAAGCCATGGAAAGGCGGCCATGCTGAGCCTGCGGAGACATCAGATGACCAAGACATGGCCGGCGTGGCAATTCTGAATGAGGAGCATTGTCTGGCATTCCAGCGCAGCTTTTGTTCGTCTTGTAGGGAGCGTTGCCCTGAGCCTGGAGCGATTGTGGCATCGATGGGGAAACCTATATTTCAGGCAGAGCATTGCACGGGCTGCGGTGTTTGTGTCGAGGTGTGTCCCGCTCCACTGTCTGCGATCACCATTTCCTAGTATATACGAATCATGACAAACGACCAAAATGTAGAGCCACCAGCAGGAAGTGGTATAGACTTTCCTGAATTGTTTCAAGGGGCGCTGGAGCCTCAAGCCCTTGAGCGTTTGATTGCTGACATCAAGGTGTGTACTCAAATCTTGGAGGTGATTCCCAAGTATGCTTCTACTGGCTATGTGGATGACTCCGAGAAAGTCGATATTGATGATGCTGTGCAGGCATTGGTGGAGGGCAAGCTAAGGGGGCTGCAGTTACGCTACCTTTATGAGGGGGATCAGTGGTGGGATACCTTGATTCGTCTTCCTCAGGGGGTGAAACTTGTGCGAGTTAAGCACGATTTTTGAATGCCGTTTGCTAGTATTCTAGCGGATTATTCTTGATGCTCAGCGGATCAGATTAAAGAATGCCTCCATATGAAATTCGTATCATTCAGCTTCAAAGCCCTTCTGTTAGTTTTTGCTGCATCATCTGTGTCATGCAACCTTCCGGAATCAGAAAAGGATCTTGGCCCAACCAGTGAGCATAGTGCGATTCCATGGAACCGCAGGCTCCCGGGAGAAGGACAGGGAGTGCTTGGTGGCTTCAGCCAATAGCTCTCAAATAGGTTCACATTCTCAAACGCTCCAAAGCATAGGTTTTGGAGCGTTTTTCGTGCTTACTCGACGTTTTGAATTTGCTCTCTAATTTTTTCGAGCTCAGTTTTTGCGGAGACCACAAATTGGGCAAGAGTGGCGTCGTTTGCTTTGGAGCCTATCGTGTTGAATTCGCGATTAATTTCCTGACAGAGGAAATCGAGTGAACGACCTACGGGTTCTGGGGAGTTGAGGTATTCGGTGAATTTATTGAAATGTGAGCGCAGTCGGGTGATTTCCTCGCTGATATCACACTTTTCGGCGTAGATGCCAATTTCTTTGAGAAGGCGTTCATCATCGAGGCTGATTTCTAGGTTTGCCTCAGCAAGTCGACGCATCATGTTGTTTTTGTAGCGTGTGACGACACTGGGTGCTTGCGCCTCGATGTTGTTGCTAAGTTGTTGTAGCATCGTGAGTCTTTCGAGCGAATCTTGTTTGAGGTCGTCGCCTTCACGCCTGCGCATTTCGATGAGTTGGTCTAGGGCTAGGCCGAGTGCCGAGTGCGCCAGTGGGGATGCTTTATCCAGCTCGATATCTTCTTCGTCAAAGGAGATGATGTCAGGTGTGCGCAGGATATCACTGGCATTGAGACTCAATGGCTGGCCAATTTCATGGGCGAGCTTGTCGAGTGCACTGGTGAGAGCTTTGGCTTTCTGTACATCGATTTGGACTGATGGTTCAGCGTCGCCGTTGCGCTCGATGCTGATGCTAACGTTGACACGGCCTCGTGAGACTTTCTGCAGGACGAGCTTGCGAAGTGGCGACTCGAGTTCAGAAAGTGAGCGTGGGATTTGGATGACGACTTCGCATTGTTTACGGTTTACCGAGCTCACCTCGACGTTGCAAATAAGTGTGTCGCTGGCGCTGTTTCCTCGCCCAAATCCAGTCATTGATTTCATCATTTCGTATCGTCTTCAGTTTCGTTTTGCTCATTTTTTTGAGCCTTGGGGTGGTCTTCGTTCTCAATGTCAGAAGCTTGTTCAGATTCTGAGGAGGCATTGGCAGACTCATCCTCATCAGATTCATCTTCACCCTGCTCATCCACGCCACCGTGGAGACTAGGATCGTACGGTTGACGGATTTGGTCGAGGAATTTCAGTGGGTCTTCCTCCGATTCGCCATCGTCGAGCTCCTCACCTTCACCATCAGTTTGTTGTTCCGCTTCTTTGTCGAAATATTCTTTATCGTAATGCTTGCTCTCATCGGTGTCCTCTTCGGTATTCTCGTAGAGGTGAGCATGTTCGCGTCGGTATTGCTCGAGTTGCTCTTCCTCACTCATGCCATATTCCTGAATAGGAGCTGATGCCGTGGCGAATGCTTCCTCTTCTTCCTCCTTAAGCTCTTTGTTGCGGGTGAAGTAGGCGAACCAAATACAGCATTCGTAGAGTAAGGCCATCGGTACAGCTAGCATACTCAAGGTAAGGGCATCGCCAGTCGGGGTGATGATCGCGGCTATAACAAAAATAGAGACAATCGCGTATGAGCGCGTGCGGCTCATGAGGTCGTAATCTAATAATCCGAGCTTCACCAAGGTCATGACGACGACTGGGAGCTCGAAGGCGAGGCCAAAGATTAGTGTGAACTGTGTGGCAAAGGTGATGTATTCCCCGATGCGCCATTCGTTTTCCACTCCCATGCTATTGGAATAGACATAGAAGAATTCGAGTGCTTTGGGGAGCACGAGGTAGTAGCAGAAGAATACCCCAGATAGGAAGAGGCCAAATCCTACAAACATGGCTGGCCATAGTGCTTTCTTTTCCTCGTTCTTGAGACCGGGGAGCACGAACTGTAGTGTGAAATATAGAACGAGCGGGAATGCGACGACGATGCCAGCAAAGAACGCCAGCTTGAGCGAGAGCATGAAGGTCTCAGTGGGCTTCAACGAGCGCATGTACACCACGTTGTTTTTTGCATCCACCTTGGCGTTGGCGAGGGCTTCGTCCTTGCCCTTATCTAGCATGGTGGTGAGGAGGGTGCGCTGCTCGTCACTGAGCTTTGGAAGTTCTTGGATAAATTTTAGGCGCGCGTCCTTATCTTTGAGTGTGAGCGCTGCGCGGTAGTAGTTGGTGCAGCTTGCGTAGAAGGCGAGCTTTTCTTCTTCGAATTGGGAAAAATAGACTGCGCGCTCTTCAGGGTTGAGTGTTTCGGCGTGATGCGCGCTACGCTTGGCTAGTTCCCAAATTTCAGGGGTGAGGGATGTTGGAAGTGTGGCGGCCTGCGATTGCTCCCACACCGTGACGATAGGCTTGCGGAGCAAATCCATTAATTTGTCCTTGAGGGTAAAGCAGGCCAGGGTGGAAATGAGGAGTACCACCACGATTCGGGTGATCGTGATTCTTAGGTCCTCGAGGTGTTCGAGGAATGGTTTCTCATCCTCATTTTTGTTCGCTTTATCGCGAAGTTGGAATGCTTTATTTAGCAAAAACATGGTCTAAATGGATTTGATAGCTTGTATATCCAACTCGAGTAAGCTGCCAATGACATTATCCGCAATCGAAAAATCGAGGCTCGAGGTGAGCTTTGATGGGACGACACAGGTTTGGCACCCAGCAGCGACTCCGGCTTTGGTGCCATTGAGTGAGTCTTCGATCACGAGGCATTCGTGGGCTGGAAGTTTGAGTTGATGCACGGCCTCAAGATAGAGGTCCGGAGCTGGCTTGATTTGCGCTGCGTCACCGCGGCATACAGATCCTTGAATCAGGTCGTAGAGTCCGAGTTTTTTGAGGAAGGTGTCCACCCACTGGTGGGTGGATGAAGATACCACCATGATGGGGATACCATGAGCGGCACATGCTGCAAAGACCTCGCGCACACCCGGCAGAGTGCTCGGTTGCTCTAGGGCTGCCATAATTTTGGCTTGTTTGGGTTTGTTGATGGCGTCCCAGTCATAGGTCTTGCCAGTCAGTTCTTCGAGATGGGTTTCGGCTGACCATGTATTGAAGTCAGAGCCGACGCATTGTACATAGGTTTCTGGAGCGAGGTGTTGCCCTTCAGATTGGAAAATCTCAGCCCATGCTTCGTAGATGGGCCACTCGGTGTCAATGATGACGCCATCAAAATCAAAAAGTACTGCACTTGCGAATGCTTGCATGCGCACATAGTAGTCGAGCTTTGGGTGATTGGAAGGGGGAATGTGTAGGATATTTTGTCTGGATGGGTGTGGATTGCTAGTTCGATGGCTAGATGCGAAAAGATGGTGTTGTCTTCTGAAAAAAATATGCCAGCATGGCGCCGTCTGATGAACGAGAAACCAGAAGAGAATAACGCACTTGACCTGAGTGCTTTGGATTTTGGCCCATCTTGGGCTAGAGATAAGAGTGAGCAGCCGCGCAAAAAGCACGCAGATCAGCGAGGTGATAAAGGCGCTAAACCAAGAGGTAAACGTGACCAAGCGCGCCCGCAGCGTGGTCAGGGCCGTAAACCGTTTTCAGGCGACGCCAAACGTGGTGAGCGCCGTCGTGGCCCGCGCCCTCAGCCAGCAATAGCACCAGAGGGTGTCGCGGCTGAAATTATGCCTATAGAAGAAGGGGTGGATAATCTTGCTAAAGAGATCGTGGCATCCGGACGCACTCATTCAGTCTTTGAGTTGGCTCGCATGATTCTCGTAGCCCGTGAGCGCTATAAAGTGGTGTTTCGCAGAGAAGACAGCACCAATGTGTTCTATCAGAGCAAGCATGATGGAGCAGTCTTCTTGACGCAGGAAGAATGCGTGTCTCATTTTGCGAAGTCCGATTGGAAAGAAGAGATTTATTCCTCAGAACAAGTTGAGGTGGAGGGTGCGAATGGTAAGTATTCTGCCGTTTCTAAGTGCGGGTTCTCAGGGTTTGTTTTTGGTCCCTCCAGTCACCATGAATTTGGCAAGCAAGTAGCGGCTCACCATGCGGCTCATTTTGCCGCTATGGATCTTGAGAAATACAAATCTCGAATTGAATCTGATTCTGCTGAAGAGGTGGTGCAAGCATGGGTGGATTCCACGAAGAAGCTGACACGATACACCTACAAGAAAGATCCTACTCAGGTGGTGGACGGTGAGTTGGCAATGCTTGAGCACTTTAAAACGAACGCGTTGGAGGAGGTGTTCAGATTCACGCATCGTGCGGATGTGGACTCTCAGATCCCAGGTAAGTCACTTGCACCAGGGCTTCTTACTTTGTTGAAAGATACGATCGCGGATCAAAAACGTTATCCAAGTAAGTTGGCTCCATTCCTCTGTCGCCAGCTGTCTGGTCGCAATCTCGCGGTGTTCAAGTGGATGGGGAAATTGCATTGTGGTCCATCACGGCCACATCAAATTGCTGATGATGTGACTCTCTCAGACCGTCTGACTAAGATTAAAGAATGGGTTTCGCTAAACGAGGGAGCTGGTATTGACAAACTTTGGGAGGCGGTCCTGCCTGCTGAAGTGACTGACGAGGATAAGCATCTCTGGTATCACGATCTGCACTGGATGCTCGACCAGGGGTATTTGGTGTTGATGCACAATGGTGTGCTCTACACCTCTTCCGCTTCCAAGAGGAAAGCTCCGGCTGAGTCAAAGCCAAAGGGGGAGTCTGAAGCCTCTTAAACGATTCGTTTGATTTATTTGCGGCAGCATCCATGAGGTGCTGCCGCTTTTTTGTGCCTAAATTGGATGCTTTTAAGATTCTTGGTACACTGAGTTGTTTTCTGGTGCACTCGAGTTCACATCATTCGCGTGTAGATCTTTGAATCACTCTGCTTCTTGTTTTTAGGTGGTTCGACGGTGGTTTGTTGAAATGAGTGGAATGTTCCTATCTTCCTAACAATGCGTTAGTTGGTTCTGTTATTTAAGTTTTGACATCAAAGTGTACTGAAGTGTATAAAAGTGTGTCGACAGTAAATAACGCCTACCTATGCCAACCTACGAACATACCCTTGAGGGGGTTTTTGAGCACAAGCTTGATCCGAAGTGTCGGGTCTCTGTGCCTTCTGATTGGCGGGTTTTAGCGGGTAGCGGGGTGCTGCGATTGCTCAAGGCTGAAAAGTATGATCAGCCGATTCTCAAGGTCTACACAGAGGGGGAGTTTGAGAGTGTTTTAGGTGAAATCGACTCACGTGCGGAATGGACACCCAAGCAGCGTGCGTTGATGCGAGGGAAATTATTTTCCCGCTGCATCAAAGTGACGATGAATCCACAGGGGAAGCTTTTGATACCAAAGGCGCTCTGTAATCACCCTGGAGTTGAGCCAGACGGCCCGGCAATGTTGGTGGGCCGTGGGACATACTTTGAAATCGTGAGTGCCGAGAATTACTCAGAAATGTGTGCTCGTGAGGATGCAGAGACATTAGCCCTCAACGAGGAGATGGATATCTTTTAATTGGAAATGAACAGCAGCTACAAGCCAGCTATAGCAAAAGTCAGAGTTCAGGCTTCTCCGAGAAGCCTGAACTCAGGACTTCTACGCTCTGAATCCGAATTCAGTGCAGGTGGTGGCGCGTTACCTCACTATCACGAGACAGTACTTTTACATGAGTCTGTTACCGCAATGCAGGCTGGCGCAGGTAAGGTATTAGTAGACGGAACCTTGGGAGGCGGGGGGCACACCCATATGATGCTCGACAAAGGGGCAACTGTGTTCGGGGTGGATCGCGATCCTGAAGCTCACGCGTACGCGGGGCAAAGACTCTCGGCTTATGGAGAACGTTTTCAGCCACTAGTGGGTAATTTTGCAGATGCTCATTCCTTATTAGCCCATAAAGGGATCGAGCAAGTGGACGGAGTGTTGGTGGATCTTGGCGTGTCTTCACGTCAATTTGATTGTGATGCTCGTGGATTTTCTTTCCGCAAGGAAGGGCCTTTGGATATGCGTATGGGGCCTAGCTCACCAATCACTGCGGCACACATTGTGAACACTTGGGATGAGGTGGAGCTTGCGCGCATCTTTTGGGAATACGGCGATGAGAGAGCTTCCAGAAAAATCGCTCGCTACATTGTGGAACAACGACAGAACGTGCCATACGAAACGACCACTCAACTGGCAGCTGGTATCGAAAAGCTCATTCCACGAGGTCCTAAAAAAATTCACCCAGCAACTAAAGTATTTCAAGCCCTGAGAATCGAAGTGAATGACGAGCTTGGATCTTTGCGACGCCTACTCGACTCGGCCAAGGACATACTGGCTCCAGGAGGCAGGCTCTGCGTGATTAGCTTCCACAGCCTCGAGGATAGAATGGTGAAGCGTTTTCTTAGGCACACATCGATGCCTGAGATCGACCGCCCCGAATGGCCAGAGCCCCGTCCAAATCCTGATTACACATTTCGACAAATCACAAGAAAACCCATCAAAGCGACCCAAGAAGAGGTTGCTAGAAACCCTCGTTCTCGTAGTGCGGTGCTCCGTGTGGGAGAGAGAATTTAATAGAAAGGATTGATATGAATCACAGAAAGTCAGATAGAAACCCTTCAAATCCATTGCATATGATTGCTTTGGTTGTGCTTGGCGCCATGTTGGCGACCGGTGGTGTGATGCATGCGATCCTGAAGAATGCTCAGGTTCAAACTGCCAGAGAAATCGACGCTGCTGAGCGACGTATCGAGGAAACGCAGGAAAATATTAAGATGGTGCAGGTCAAGATTGATCGCAAATTGAACCGTCACATGATTCGCGCGGATCTAGAGAACCGAGATTCTCAGTTAGTCTCGATTCGCTCTCAAGATATCGAGGTCATTACTATCCCGGCAGCCTCATTCGCCACAACATCACCGTAAAATGGAAAAAGCCACTCGTACACGCTGTGTTTTTCTAACGCTCGCATTGAGTGTGGGTCTAACAGCGCTATCGGGTAGGCTAGTCTATTTACAGTATTTTGATCGCGCCCGCTACGAGAAGTCAGCGGGTAATTCGTATAAGCGTACCGAGGTGATTCAGGCAAACCGCGGTGTTTTATTGGATCGAGACGAGGAGATCATTGCTACCACGGTGATATCCAAATCGGTAGTGGTAGACCTCTATCATTTGAAGGATGTTAAGCATGTTGCCAAGGGGGTTGCTTGTGCAGAGCTCAGAAGTGAGGGAGAATGGCGGACGTGGAATAGTGCGCAGAAATCTAGCAAAATCAATGCAAGGGCGAGGAAGTTGCTGGAGAAGTACAGTTCTGATCCGCAGGCGATTATTGATGGTCATGTAAACTACTTGATCGATGAATTGGCGCGTCCATTGGGGATGAGTGAAAAAGAGCTTCGTGCGAAGTTGGATATGTCGCGCATGGGGGAACAAGTGATCTACCATGGTCTTGCGAGCGAGTTAGCTGTTAGGCTTGAGAAGCTGATTAAGGATCGCAGTATTAAGGGAGTGTTTTTGCGTGAGGAGAAGCGCCGTTGGTATCCAGCGCCTGAGCTTGCTACTCATGTGGTAGGTTATGTGAACCGCGACGGAAGGGGATTGGCTGGGGTCGAATCTTCGATGAATGGCTTTCTGGAGGGAACCAATGGGTATGAGGTGGAGATGCGTGATATCCGCGGCAACATCATGCCGGCGCACAAAGGGTCATTTCGCGCTCCAAACAATGGCTTAAACGTCCAACTCACGATCGACATGGGTATTCAAGCGATCTGTGAAGAGGAGTTAGACCGCGGCATGGAAGAATTTGAGGGTGTCAAAGGTTGTGTGGTGATGATGAAGCCAGACACCGGCGAGGTTTTAGCAATGGCTAGTCGCCCACATTTCAACTTGAATCTGCGCCAGAAGGTGGTCTCGAATGGCTTCAATTATGCGTTACAAGCAATTTACGAACCGGGTTCAACATTCAAGATCGTGGCAGCGGCAGGCGCGCTGAACGAGGGGCTCGTATCGAAAGATACCACTATTTATTGTCATTGGGCAAACTATCGCAAGGGAAGACTGCAGGTGAAAGACCATCACCCCTACGGTGACTTACCGGTCTGGAAAGTGATCCAGAAATCTTCAAATATCGGAGCATTTAAGTTGGCTCAGATGCAGGGAAAGAAAACATTTTTCGAGTATGCGAAGAATTTCGGGTTTGGTAAGAAGACGGAAGTTCGTTTGGCTGGTGAGAGCCGAGGCCTGTTAGTGAACACTGGCAATGAGGTCGACTTCTCGCGTGTGTCATATGGTTATGCTGTGAGTGTGACACCTTTGCAGGTAGCCAACGCCTACTGTGTGATTGCCAATGGTGGAAAGCTGATGCAGCCCCAGATCGTGAAGTCTGTGGATACGAATGCGGGGGTGGTGATTGAAAAATTCAGGCCCAAGATGTTGAAGCGCGTGATCTCTGAAGAGACCGCAGAATCGCTTCGTGATGCACTTAAAACCGTGGTGGCTACTGGCGGGACAGCGACTCGAGCGGATGTGCCTGGATTCACCGAAGGTGGGAAGACAGGAACTGCGCGGAAGCATGATCCTGTGAATGGTGGGCACATCGAGGGACGGTACACAGTTTCCTTCGCTGGGATGCTGCCAGCAGAAAATCCTGCGTTTGTTTGCATAGTCGTAGTTGACGATCCACAGACAACTGAAGTAAAGCGGTACGGCGGCACGATTGCTGCACCGATTTGGAAGCGAATTGCTGAGCGCACTGCTGCGCACATGCATTTGACTCCTACGGAAGAAATCTCTCATCAGCTTACAAAACAATGAATTTAAGACAGTTATTAGAATGTCTTCCTAAAGCCGTGGCTTCAGGAGACCTCGACATCATCATCAAGCAGGTTACTTCGGATAGCCGTTTGGTTCAAAAAGGGGCGCTCTACGTTGCCGTCAAAGGAATCGAAAATGATGGGCATCGCTTTATCGATAACGCCATAGCCAATGGCGCTGTGGCGGTACTCTCAGAAGTGGCTCAGCCAGCAGACTTTGATCAGGCAGTTACCTGGATTCATTGTGCCAATAATCGTAAGAATCTTGGATTGGTAAGCAGCCAGTTTTATGGTCAACCAAGTGCCCAGTTAGCCAATGTGGGTGTGACTGGAACCAATGGTAAAACGACCACCTGCTATTTGATACAGCATATCATGAAGCAAGCGTGGCTGCGTGCGGGCTTGATTGGGACTGTTGAGGTTGATGACGGACTTGAGCGTGCGGACGCTAGTCACACCACACCAAATGCAGAGGTGCTACATGGCTTGTTTGGAACGATGCTGGAGAACGGCTGCCGCGGTGTGGCGATGGAAGTGAGCTCGCACGGAATCGAGCAAGAACGTCTGGCTGGTGTCCAGTTTAAGGCCGCTGTCTTTACGAATTTGAGTCAAGATCATCTCGATTACCACGGGAATATGGAGGAGTATTTCAAGGTGAAGCAATCCTTCATCAATGATGTGGCTACCACACGTGGGAGCTATGCAGTGGTGAATACGGATGATTTCTATGGAGCCAAAATTGCCAAGGAACTTCCAGAGGGGGCAAAGTTGATTAGCTTTGGCATGAATGCGCACTGCGACTTCAAAGTTTCCAACCTTAAAGAGCAGGTGAAAGGCACCGAGTTTCAACTAGACAACAGAGGAAAGTCCTACTTGGTACGCGTGCCTCTGATTGGCCGCTTCAATGTTTATAATTGCCTGGGTGCGATAGCTGCAACGGTAGCAGCTGGCATTAAACTACGTGATGCGGTGCAGGCTCTTGCAGAGCTGCCGCAGGTGCCTGGTCGCCTCGAGTTGGTGAGTTCTACTGGCGGAGTGAATGTGTTCGTGGACTATGCTCACACTCCTGATGCGCTCGACAAAGTGTGTAGTAGCTTGAAAGAGCTAGACCCGCGTAAGCTTCTCACAGTCTTTGGATGTGGCGGCGATCGAGACGCTGGGAAGCGCCCACTCATGGCTGAAGCTGTGAGTCAGTACTCTGATATGTGTTTTATCACATCAGACAACCCACGATCAGAAGACCCAGAGGCGATCCTTAAAGAAATTGAACCAGGAATGAAGCACAAGGTGTACCGTTCTATTGTGGATCGAGCAGAGGCGATTCGCACCGCCATTGATGTGGCCTCAGCAGGTGACATTGTGCTGATCGCAGGGAAAGGGCATGAGACCTATCAGGAATTTGCCGATGGGAAGGTAGACTTTGATGATCGCAGGGTGGCAAAGTTAGCCATGCACCAGAAGCGCGAAGCGCGACAACGTGAAAACGAAGAGCGTGCGCGCGAGGCAATGTTACGCCAAAAGCAACGCGATGAGCGCCAACCTAGAGAGGAACGCGAGTTCGATCCAAACTATAAGTCCGAGCATGAAAAACCTCAGAAGTACGGTGAGCGTCGTGTCGGTGGAGCAAAGGATTTCAAACGCCCCTTCAATCCTAAAAGAAACCCAGGAGAACAATCTAGCAACGAATAACTACAACTAGACCAATGAAAGCCATCCCAATCCATTCACTCGTTGATGCCTGTCGTGGGTCTCTGAGCCGCGGCGAGCTCACTGGGCAGATTACTTCGGTATCGACTGATACACGAGCGATCGTGGATGGGGCGGCTTTCGTTGCGTTGCGTGGCGATCATTTTGATGGGCATGCGTTTTTGGATCAAGCGATTGATCAAGGTGCGAAGGCTCTCATTGTGGATCACCTTCCGGAGGGTTTTACCAAGACAGGCATCGCAGTGGTTGTGGTTGATGACACCTTACGAGCTCTACAATCATTGGCAGCTTGGCATCTGAAGGAAGCAAATGTCGAAGTGGTCGGCATCACTGGATCCAATGGTAAGACGTCTACCAAAGATTTCACTAAGGCTGTATTGCAGCAAAAGTATCAGGTTCATGCTACGGCGGGGAATTTCAATAACCACATCGGACTCCCGCTGACCATTCTTTCAATGCCTGAAGAAACGGAGGTTTGTGTGCTTGAGATGGGCATGAGTGGGCATGGTGAGATTGCGGCCTTGTGCGAAATCGCCAGACCTCGCATCGGTGTCATTACCAACATTGGCACGGCGCATATTGAATACCTTGGAAGCCGTGAAGCAATAGCTACTGAAAAGGGTGCTCTGGTGCGCTACCTTCCAGCGAATGGCGTACTTTGCTTATCAGCTGTTTGTGATTTTGCCGACCATTACTGCAAGCAGACTAAATCGCGAGTGATCATTGTTGGGAATGGCCGTGGCAAGATTCGTGCGGAGAAGCTGGCTATGAGTAAGAGTGGTTCGAGCTTCCACTTGGTGAGCGATGAGGTCAAAGGTGAACTCGTGACCTTGCCAGTGGTGGGGCGCCACATGGTATCCAATGCATTACTAGCAGCAGCGGTAGGGAAGGCATTGGGCATGACATTGGCTGAAATTGCTGATGGATTGAATGCAGCGACGCTTACGAGTGGTAGACTTAGGTCGTTTATTTCAGGAGAGGTGCAGGTGTTTGATGACACATACAATGCGAATCCAGAGTCGATGAAGGCGGCAATTGAGGCGCTAGATGAATTGGAGCTAGCGACCGATGCTGAGCGCTATGCTGTATTGGGGAAGATGGCTGAGCTCGGTGAATACGCTGAGACATCCTGCGAGTCGGTAGGTTCATTGGCCGCGAAGCGTAGAGTCGAGTTAGTGACAGTTGGGCAAGAGGCAAAGCCAATCTCAGATGCAGCACTCAAGGCCGGCGGTGCAGCGTATCACTTCGACGACCAAGCCGTGGCTGCAGAATGGCTCAAAGACCATTGCAAAGCAAACGATGCAGTGCTCTTCAAAGGGAGTCGCTCAGCAAAGATGGAGGAAGTCATGCGCTTGGCCTTCCCACAAAATTAATTTTTCTATGTTATACTTAATTTACGAATGGTGGAATGAAGCGTTTCAGTCGGGGGCTGAATGGGCTCAAGCGACGAGCTTCTTAAACCTGTTGAAATACATTACAGTGCGTGCTGGCTTGGCTTGTGCTCTCACCTTTGTCTTGTCATTGGCCTTTGGGCCATGGGTGATTAGAAAGCTGATTTCATTGAAAGTCGGTCAGCCGATTCGTTCTGCAGAAGAGGTGCACAAATTGCATGAACTCCACGGGGCGAAAGCTGGCACACCAACGATGGGAGGCGTGCTTATCCTAGGTTCAGTGTTGGTTGCGGTGCTTTTATGTGGTCGCGTTCTCAATCCTTTTGTCGCAGTCACGATGTTTGTGATGCTCGGACTTGGCTTGCTTGGTTTTGTGGATGATTTCACCAAAGTGAAGTTGAAAAATTCTGATGGAGTGAGCCCGCGAGTGAAGCTATCCTGGCAGTTCGGGATTGCGATTGTTGCAGCATTGTTCCTGTATGCGCAACCAGCAGTGACTGGGGATGCCAATGGAGCGGCACTTGGTTCAGATGCCTTACAAACTGTGATGGTGTCTACTGGCGAGGCCGAGAGTGTCAGCGAAGAAGTCGACCGCTATCCACCACGTGGCTCTGCTGGTTATTGGCTTCAGGTGGATGGAAAGGCTCAGCCAATGAGCTCAAGCCAACTGACGGCTCCGATTTTCAAGCGCCCATTGTTTGACATGTGGTTCTTCGCCATTCCATTTTTTGCTTTGATTATCATTGGGGCTTCCAATGCGGTGAACCTTACCGATGGTTTAGATGGATTAGCTGCAGGCTGTACCATCACTACTGGCCTAGCCTATGCCGCGCTGGCGTATCTTGGAGGACATTTGGTGTTAGGTTTTGATTATCTACACATTGCGTACCACCCAATGCTCAGCGAGCTCGCTGTTGTAATGTTAGCATTGGTCGGAGCATCATTTGGCTTTCTTTGGTTCAACAGCCACCCGGCGAAGGTCTTTATGGGTGATACTGGGTCTTTGGCAATTGGTGGAGCACTCGGGACTGCTGCGATTTGTACCAAGCAGGAATTGTTGTTGGTGATCATTGGATGGATTTTTGTGATGGAAGCGCTTTCCGTCATGATTCAGGTGGGAAGCTTCAAGCTGCGTAAGAAGCGAGTCTTTGCAATGGCTCCCATCCACCATCACTTTGAGCTGCGAGGCTGGCATGAAAGCCAAGTGATCGTGCGTTTTTGGATTATTTCGATTTTGAGCGCAATGCTCGGATTAGCGACATTGAAAATTATATAGAGCATGGAACTCGCCGGAAAAAGTGTAGTCGTGTTAGGAGCTGGCCGAAGTGGTCGAGCTGCGGCTGAGCTGGCTCTGTCGAAGGGGGCAAATGTGCGTGTTTATGACGCCAATCCCGCTGCTCATTTTGAGGCTTGGAAACCTGAAATTGTAGGGTATTCCGGGGCTAGTGAAGAGCTTGGAGCTACGGTGGCTTCAGACGTTTTGGTTCTTTCGCCTGGGATAGATACCTATGGGTCTTTTGTGGCAGCATTCAGTCGCCTGGCGGGTGAGGTGCTAGGAGAGATCGAATTGGCATCCCGCTATTATCAAGGTAAGGTGATCGGCATCACTGGCACCAATGGAAAAACAACCACGACAGCCTTGATCGAGCACTTGATTCAAGCTGCAGGCTTCACTTGTGTGGCATGTGGAAACTATGGAAAGCCGTTGGCTGAGGTGGTGCTAGAAGGCAATGATCCCGACTTTGTTTCCTTAGAATTGAGTTCCTTCCAGCTCGAGACGGTAAAAGAATTTCATGCCGACGTTGCGATTTGGTTAAATTTTTCTGCGGATCACATGGATCGTTATACGAGCCTACAGACCTATTTCGATGCAAAGAGGCAGATCTTTAAGAATCAAACGTCGAGAGACACTGCGGTCTACCGACAAGGGGAAGATTTGGGTGAGCTAGTTGCCCAGGGGGTGACTTTTTCTAGTGTCAGCGAGGATGCTGACTACACGCTTGATGGTCATCAGTTGTTACAGCACGGTAAGCCGATCCTTGATATGCGAGACTCTGCACTGCGAGGCTCTCACAACGCTGAGAATGTGATGGCTGCGATTGCGGCATTAGAGGCCTTAGCTATTTCTGTGGCAGAGGTGCTTCCGTCATTGGCGAATTTTTCACCACCTGAGCATCGATGTGAGTTTGTGGCCTCAGTGAAGGGAGTGGATTACATCAATGATTCCAAGGCGACAAATATTCATGCGCTTCAGAGCGCCCTCAATGCCTTGCCAGGACCGATCGTTTTGATCGCTGGAGGTAAAGAGAAGGGGCTAGAGTATGAGGAGCTGCTTCCGACGCTTTCGAAGACGGTGAAGCATAGCGTGGTTTTCGGTGAGATAGCGAGAAAGCTTGAGGCAAGGTTCTCACTATCAGTCCCTGTCACAGCAGTGGAGACATTGGATGAGGCTATCTTGGTCGCTCACGACGTGAGTGCTGCAGGCGACACCGTCTTGTTGTCGCCTGGTACCTCTTCATTCGATCAATTTCCTAGCTATGAAGCGCGCGGAAAACATTTTAAAAAACTGGTAGAGTCCCTACCGCTCTAACGTATCAATAAACCAAAGAAATCCCATGAATTCTAGAAAGCTACAAACCAATCGAGTTCAGCCGCAGAAGAAGCGCGGCATTCGCGCTGTGCATGCACGTGTGAGTTCTGGTTCACGCCGCAAGCAAGCCGTGGCTGCTGCGAGCACGCGACCAGGAGAGCTGCAGGCAGAAGTGCCGCACAAGAGCCTAGCTAGTGTTTGGATGGTTGTCATTATTTTGCATGTCGTTGCTGTCGGCGTGATATACGTTGCCATTGAGTGGAATAAGTCTCAGTTACAACCCCTTGATCTCCCATCAGCGAATGTTGCTAGTTCGAATGAGTTTGAAGGCTTGGAGCCAAAATTGGTGAAAAGTGGCGACACCTATGAAAGCTTTGCCACGCGGCATAAAGTCTCAGTAGAAAAGCTGCGCGCACTGAATAAGAATACGACTATTCATGCCGGTAAGGTGCTGTATTTACCGAAGGAGGAGCAGGTTGAGCCCGTGATGGTGAAAGTTCAGCCTAGTGCTGAAGGCGCAGCTGCTACGGTGAAGGCTGTGGTGGTGGAAGAAGCGAAGTCCCTCGCTGAGTCATACACTGTGGTGAAAGGTGATTCCATCTACCGGATCGCAAAAGCAAAGGGTGTGAGCCAAGATGCATTGATGGCTGCAAATGGAATTGAGGATGCTCGCCAGCTACGCGTAGGGCAAAAGCTAGAGATTCCATTGAAAAAGTAACACGCTGTGGATCCGATCCTCAACAGGTGGTTAGATAACCGCAATGCCATCATCGTCTGTCTGGCTGCTTGTCTGTTGATGGTGCTCGGGCTGGTGATGTTGGCCTCCACGAGTCTTTGGGTCGAGGAAGGGAAAGAATATTCTCTACTCAAGAAGCAGGCTTTTTTTGCGGTGGTGGGCTGTGGGGCTGCGATGTTCTTCACCTACACTGACTACCGAACATGGCGGCGATTTGCGAAGCCGATCTATGTGCTTGCGATTTTCTTGTTGGCCTTATGTTTTGTTCCGGGTATCGGCAAGGAGGTGAATGGTGAGTCGCGCTGGATCAGCCTAGCTGGACTGACGTTTCAGCCTTCGGAACCTTCAAAAATTGCTCTAGTCATCGCTCTGTCAGCTTGGTTTACCCATTACAAGGCTGAGATCAAAAAGTTCCGTAGGGGATTCCTCATGCCGATGGTGATCACAGGTTTGCTATTGGGTCTCATTTTCTTTGAAAAAGATATGGGAACTTCAGCGTGTTTGGCTGTGGCAGCATTCGCTATGATGTTTGTGGCTGGGGTGCGCACATGGCTCTTGGGCTTGGCAGCGGGGGCAGGTGCCACATTGTTGGGTTTGGTCGTGTATTTTAACCCGAACCGTATGGCACGTATCATGGCGTTCATGGATCCTGATAATGTTGAAGCGCAGCGTGGCGCTTTCTTTCAGCAATGGAGGGCGTTATTGGCTTTTGGTAATGGTGGCGTGAGTGGCCGTGGTTTGGGTAATGGGGCAGAGAAACATGGCTACCTTCCTTTTGCTCACACGGATTTTATCTTTCCAATGGTGGGGGAAGAACTAGGGCTTTGGTTCACGCTGGGTACGGTTTTTTGTTTTCTTATGTTAGCCGTTTTTGGCATAGCAATTGCGGCTCGGAGCTCTGACTTGTTTGGGCGTCTGCTGGCTATCGGGTTGACCTGTAGCATCGTGGTGCCGGCTATGATGAATATTGGCGTGACCACAGCGGTGTTGCCCAATACCGGGCTACCGCTACCATTCGTCAGTTATGGGGGGACCAACCTCGTGTTTACTTGGGCGACGATTGGCTTGCTGGTGAGTGTGCACCGACACACCGAACTTCGCGTGCGACGTGGGGATCGATTGCTCGCGCAGTCTAGAAAGAGTATCCGACTTTGATCGTTCAGATAAAGGCCTAAGGTTCGCCAATCGTGGAGTCGAATCCAGCTAGTTGCTCTGGTTTGACCTTCTTGTAGTTAGCGATTCTGCTGATATCGCGGAAGGTGGTTGGGTGGTACGAACCTACAAAGTCGATGGTCGAATCGGCTTTGATTTTTGATTCCATACCAAGTGACCAATACATGCCGTTGACGAGCATACGGCGGTAGTTGGGGTCGAGAATATCTTGCGAAGCGCCTTGGGTGGAGTGGAATACTCGATTTTTTTTCCCATTGCTCGTATCGTAATGGAAGGTCCAAGCGAAAGGTGTGGGTGGTTTGTCGTGATCCAAAGTGCTTTTTGGATCCATCGAGGTGAGTGGCTGTGAATTGGCCAACACTTCCATTCCTGAACGTATGACGCCACGGTATGCACCAGCGTAGCAGAATCCTTTGTCGTGCACGCCCTTGAGAATCGGGTGTGAGAGTTTGTCGGGCACGAGTTGGATTTGTGTGCCTTGCACGTGATTCTTGCCGTAGTGGCCTTCCCAGGTGTTTCCGAGGTACTGCTGGCCAAAGCCATTTTTGAAATCGTTTCCTTTCCAGCGAAAGCTAAACTTTGAGTAGGTTTTACCAGCTGGGATTTTGAAGGCGTGTGACGAGGTCCTGACGCTCACGATGGGTCCGCCATTATCGAGGTATTTGATGAATGGCTCCATTTGTTTGTCTGGAAGGTCAAGAAACCGCGTGAACAAGAATAGTCCGTCTGCGCTATCCAGTACTTCCATACCAGGAATGTTGGAGGCACCTGGGTAAATGTAGCCGTCTTGATCAACTCCGAAAAGTACGGTGCATTTGAAGCCATGGTGCTTTGCCATGATTCTGGCAAGTGCGGGACAAGTTTCTTCAGCGCGGTATTCGTGATCTGAGGCAATGAATACTAGGTGCTTCCCATTGTCAGCGCTAGGATCTGGTTTGTAAGTGATCTGGGCGTTGACCAGACTAGTCAGAGCAATGCTGGTGAGGATGGAATAGGAAAGATTCATAAAAATGTTATCAATAAGTACGCAGTGTGAGATGTATTCTTTCGTGCTTTGTACTCGTCTATTTACCTGAGTGCTCATCATCGATTGACTATTACCATCCAGCTGATAATGAGATGGGCATGTCTGAACCAGCGATTGCGAGCGCCTCTGAATTGACCGTCCGTTATTCACATCATACCGTGCTCGATGGCGCTTCGTTAGCGATCCAGCCGGGCGACCGTATTGGCCTGGTCGGCCGCAATGGCTCGGGGAAGTCCACGTTTATCAAGATTTGTGCTGGCGTGGAGGTGCCGGATTCGGGGGAGTATGTCACACGCAATGATTTGGTGACTGGGTATTTGCCACAAGAATTCGAACTAGATGATGAAGCTACTGTGCTTGAGGCAACCTTAAGTGGATCAGCGCACGTTATAGACTTAATTCAGCAGTATGAGCAAGGTGACCCAAGCTCGGAACAAGGAGCCGAGCTCTTGGAAGCCATCAACCATTTGGATGGCTGGACGATTGAGAGCAGAGCGCAGGCATTACTAAACAATCTACATGCTCCAGAAGCAGACCGTCTTATTGGGACACTGTCAGGTGGTGAAAAGCGCCGAGTTGCTATGGCTCGGGCTTTGCTTGCAGCGCCAGATTTTTTGATTCTCGATGAGCCCACCAACCATCTAGATACTGGATCCATTGAATGGTTGGAAACCTTTCTTTCTCGTTATGCTGGCACCTGTTTGTTTGTGACGCACGATCGTTATTTCTTGGATAACATAGCGACCCGTATTGTTGAAATGAGTCGCGGAAAGTGTGTGAGTTATGAAGGGAATTATACCGACTACCTGGTGACACGCGCCGAGAGAATGGCACAAGAAGCTGTCAATGAGCACAAGCGTCAGAGGTTTTTAAAGAAGGAGCTAGAGTGGGTGCGCCGTCGTCCATCAGCGCGTAGAACCAAATCGCGTGACCGCATGGATAAGTACTTTGAGGTGGCAGACCAAGAAGCGCCTGAGCAAGAAGTCGATGTCGATTTGATCATCCCACCAGCTGGTAAGCTGCCCAATATTGTCATCGAAGGTAAGGGCCTTACCTGTGAAATTGGTGATCGCACACTCTTCCGTAATTTTGACTTTAAGCTAGAACCGAAAGAGCGGATTGGTGTGGTGGGTCGCAATGGCATGGGGAAGTCAACCTTGCTCAAAGTGCTGCTAGGGATGCAGGAACCCAGTCAAGGCTCAGTGCAGGTAGGGGCGCGTGTGAGTATCAATTACGTTGATCAGAACCGGCTTACCCTCAATGGCGAGAATTCTATCTTTGATGAGGTTGGCGAAGGGCAGGAATACGTGAAGCTGGGGGATGAGAACTTAGGCTTACGAGCCTACCTAAAGCGCTTTTTGTTTGATGATGATCGTATCAATACCAAGATCAATTTGCTTTCAGGCGGCGAGCGCTCCCGTGTTTTATTGGCTAAAATTCTCAAGAAAGGTGGTAATGTATTAGTTCTCGATGAACCAACCAATGACCTGGATTTGAATACTCTGAGGCTTTTGGAAGAGGCTTTGGCTCAGTTTAAAGGTTCAGTCTTGGTCGTCTCTCATGATCGTTATTTTCTCAATCGCGTCTGTACTAGGGTCCTCGCATTTGAAGATGATGGTATGCTCTATCATAACGTTGGGAGTTATGATTACTATTTGGAAAAGAAGGCTGAGCGTGATAAACAACGCGCCAATTATACTAAAATGAGCGAGCAAGTCGTTCCTGCGACAGTGGAGAGCAAGCAAGAGAAATCTTCGGAAAAGCCTCAAAAGCTCAAGTGGAGCGAAGAGCGAGAGCTAGAGACGATTGAAGAGGATATATTAAGGGCAGAAGAGGCTGCTGCGAGCCAGCAAGCGATTATCAACGCTCCTAACTTCTATGCTGAGCATACCCATGATTATCGTGAATATGAGGTGAAACTTGAAGTGCTGGAGGCCAGGGTGTTGGAGCTTTATGAACGTTGGGAAGAGTTGAATGCGATTAAGGCTGCTTGGGACGCTTACCACGCATAAACAAAAAATGCACGGCAGCCTGCTATGCTGTCCGTGCATGATGGGTGTGTGTAAAAGTGCTTATGCTTCCTCGCTTTCGTCGTGCTTGCGCTCACCTAGCTTATCATTGAGGTAGAGTAAACCAGCCACGTCGTCACCAATCATCCTCAGAGTCGTGATGACTTCTTCGACACTTTTTTCTTCTTCGACTTGTTCTGTGAGGAACCATTGGAGGTGGGTTTTAGTAGCATGATCGTTCAGTCGAAATGCTTTTTCGTAGAGAGCATTGATGGAGCGAGTGTTTTCCTGTTCTGTTTCCAAGGAAAATTCAAAAGCTTCTAGTGCGCCAGAAAACTCGGAGCGTGGTTTTTCGATGGCTTCGAGTTCAAGGTGTCCACCACGATCAAGAAGGTAGGTCTGTAGTCTCTCTGCATGCTCCATTTCTTCCTGGTGCTGCATGCGCATCCAATTGGCGAACCCTACGAGGTTTTCTTCTTCGAAGTAGGCAGAGATCGCAAGGTAGTTGTATGCAGCAGTGAGTTCTTGGTTGATCTGGCTGTTGAGGGCGTCTTGTAATTCTTTTTCTAACATGGTGAATGAATTTGATGGTAAGACTAACGCATCTGCACGCTAATTGAAAACTTAAAGTAGGAGATTCGAACTGAGTTTTAGCTCGCTGCACTGTGAAGATTTGTTTTGCGGATGGATGGGCATCTAATTAGTGTGCTTGGTATGAATGCATCGAAAGATAAGCCCATGATTGGAGGTGTGTGTTACACACTCAATAAGAAGCTACTCAGTGAGATCCCCACCTGGGGCTGGCGCTTGATCTTTGTCTGCTCGGTGCTCTTGTACGGCTTTGGAGTGCTACCATACCTACTACTTTGGATCTTCATGCCGAAGGTTAAATGAGCATCCATGACGGCATGGTTGAGGACGCTGTAGAATTGTATGTGGGCCCGAAGGGCTGAAAATGAGATTTTTTTTAAGAAAGATTAAGCATTAGTCGAATAATCCCTGATTTGCTATGGATTGTTACTGTATTCTCCTTGCTCAATTGGCGTGTTGATGTCTTGTAGATGAGTGATTACCAAGGGATTACGCTTCTTTAGGGGTTCTTGTTTTCAGGTGCTTATTTGGAAAAATAATCGGCAATTATGTATTAAAAAAAGTGTGTGGTCAACGTGATCCGTGTGACAAAGGCGTGATTTTTTTGTTTACGATCTGGAACGAGCTGTGCTAACAAGGTGTCGTTATGAATAACAAAATTACATTATCCCTACTCGGTGGTGCACTTGTTTCAGGTTCTGCTTTCGCAGGTGAAGTAGTTGCTCCAGTCGCAGAATGCGACACTCCTTGTTTCGAAGGCAACATCTATGCTGGTTACCACAGCGATTACATCTGGCGTGGTACTAAGCAAGGTCAGCCACTCATCGACGCTGGCGTTGATCTCTCCAAGTCCGCTTGGGGTCTCGACTTCGCAGGTGGCGCATGGCTCGGTTCTTTCAAGGAGCAATCCGGCAAAGATCAGACTCAGGAGCTTGACCTCTACGCTGAAGTTTCTAAGGACTTCGGTTTCGTTAACTTCACCACTGGTTACATCTACTACCAGATCGACACAAACGCTTCTTCTGAAGGTGACGCAAAGGAAGTGTACTTCGCACTTTCCAAGGACCTTGCATACGGTCTCAGCACCAGCCTCACTCATTACTGGAACGTAACTGGTAACCCAGACAAGTTCGACAACAACGGTTACTCCGAGCTTTCAGCTTCCAAGTCCGATCTCTTCCTTGAGAATCTCGGTCTCGGTGTTGACTTCGGTTTCCTTACCGAAGGTTGGGAAGCACATCACGTAACAACCACACTCGGTTACGACTACGCAATTTCAGAGAACGCAACTCTTTCTCCGTACCTTGCATACACATTCGAACTTGACGCTGGCGACACAACATTCTCCGTTAGCGATCAGGAGCAAAACCGTTTCCACGGTGGTGTAGCACTTTCAGTTAGCTTCTAATTTTTAGAACTAATACGATAGTATTTTACGAAACGGCCAGGGCATCATGCTCTGGTCGTTTTTTTGTTTCTAGTAATCGATCACTAGAGACAAAAAAACCACTCACACAGATGCGAGTGGATGGGTGGGGTTACGAGGAGCTGACTACAGTTCTAGTAATTCTTGAAACTCATCGAAGTCCGTGGTGTCGAGGTGAGCGACTACTGATATTGGAGTGAGGATGTCGTCCAGGTCATTTTCACTCAGGGCAGTGGGGGGGATAGTTTGGCCCACATCTTTTGTGACTATGTTGGTAGGATTGGCATGCTGCGGATCTGCTCCAATAAATACCACGCCTAGTGTGAGTGCGATTGCTGCAGTGGCGGTAGCGAGTTGTGGGAGCTTGAAGGCTTTCCACCATGGTTCATGAGCGGGCAAATTACGTACCTCGCGCATCACATTGTGGCTGAAATGTGCATCTGGCTTCTGTTCTGAAGCATTGGAGAGCACATCCCAGAGTGGGTCTTTTTCGTTCTGAGCCTTCATTGGATTGTTCTTGGGGAGCGAAATGAATCGCAGGTTCTCTATATCAAACTCTGCACGATCTGAAAAGTTGCAAAGTTTTTGCTAAGGAATCAAACGCCGCGTTTGGAGCCCCAAAGTTGGATGTGGAGGCGATCCGAATAGCGGAATCCGTGGTCGCGGCAATAATCGGCCAGCCAGAGGCGTTTTTGCTGGAGTGTTTGATCATCCCTGCCTTCAGGCATGAGAAGGACTTTGTCATGCGGGATGTGGTACTGTTGGACTAGGGCGAGGACCTCTTGGAGGTCTGATGTCTCGCTGATAACGAACTTGAACCAAGTACGGTCTTGCCCGGCATAATAAGCCATGGCTTCGGGTTTGTCGCGGAGTCCTAGGGCGTTCCCAGAGTTTTCCAGCTTTGGTGAAACATTAAATTGGTCGATGAGTGAGGCAAATGCTTGTTGCGGGACTTGGGTGCCATTGGTCTCTACTTCAAAGCGATATTGGGTGTCTACAGCGCGCAGCTTCTGGATGAGGTCGATCCAGGCGTCTTGCTGCAGTAGGGGCTCGCCGCCGGTCAGGATAATGTTGCGACATGGAAATTGGGCGACCAGCGAGGCGACTTCACTCGTAGCAATTTCAGTGAGGAAGTCTTGTTTATCAAACTTTTGGTAAGCTGGATCGGAATCGTGTTCATGGGGCCAAGGGGTGCCTTTCCAATTCCAAGTGTAGTCAGTGTCGCACCATTTACAATGTAGGTTGCACAATGAGGCTCGAATAAAGATGGAGGGAACACCCATGCTAACGCCCTCTCCCTGGATGGTGTGGAAAATTTCTGGTTCACCATTCAGAACCGCGAGTTTGATTGTCTTTTCTGACATGGTGGAAAATGTGATGGTGTTAATGTTGAGCCACCCATTCAAGCAAGTCGTGATGCTTGTCTTGTCGGTACAGGTGGGTATTCAAGCCAAACTTTTTGCCTGCTTCGATATTTTCTGGGAGGTCATCGATGTAATAGGTGTCACTCGGGTCGATATCGAATTGTTCAATGCTTGAGGTGTAGAAGGCGTCATTGGGTTTGATGGCACCAAGTTCGTGGGAGAATGCGGCATGCTCGAATAGAGAAAAGTCGGGATAGGTTTCTAGGCAATACGGTGCGTGGATTGCATTAGTGTTGGAAAAAAGAATGAGTCGGTGCCCTTTGTGGTGAAGCTCACGGGCGAGCTCCCAAGACCCTTCGATGGGGGTGAAAATGCTGGTCCATGCTCGTTTGAACTCATCATGG
The DNA here is from genome assembly GCF_000378105.1 of Rubritalea marina DSM 17716. GTDB lineage: Bacteria > Verrucomicrobiota > Verrucomicrobiia > Verrucomicrobiales > Akkermansiaceae > Rubritalea > Rubritalea marina. The sequence continues at coordinate 45,511 of NZ_KB899251.1, forward strand.
CTACCCTGAAAATCGAGTAGTTCTGATGCCCAATCGATGTAGTCTGGCACTTCGATTTTACCCGCTTCAAAGTGGTCTTTTTTAGCAATAATTTGAGCTAGGGCATTTGCTTTTGGCTTTGCTCCGATCAGGCTGCTGAGGGCGGGCTGGAAATCAAAGGCTAGTAGGACGTTGCCAATATCAAATAGGTAGGTGCTCATGGTTGCTGCTTCAGCTGTTCTAGAGCGAAGTCTGCAGCAGTTCTGGCCCCGCAAGCAAGCGAGGATTTTGCCAAGTTCTCTTTCATCTCTCGCCAGAGCGATGCGTCATTCTCAGTGATCTTGGCGATGGCACGTTTGACTTGCTTCGACGATTCGGTGAGTTGGCCTGCACCGATTTCTTTAAGCAGGGTGAGATTGCCTTCCTCTTGGCCCGGGACGAGGTGGTGAATCAGCATGGGTGTCTGAGCAGCAATCGCTTCATGCACGGTGGCTCCACCCGCTTTACCTATCACGAGGTGATGGTTGGTGAGGAGTTCTGGGACACTGCGAGTCCATCCTTTAATTTCCACGCGGTCTGGGAATTCGAGTTGAATCTCACGGGCTTTTTCATAGAGCTTTCGTACGTTGCGGCCGAGCACCACGGTGACTTTTGTCTGGCAGTGTGGGTTTTTGAGGATTGCGCGCATGATGCGACGTACGATGGGTTTTTTTGAAGTGGGGAAGTAGAGAACTCGAAATGGCTCGCAAGGATCAGTAGATGGCACGGGGCTCAGTGTCTCGAATCGTGGGTGCACCGGGAAGCCAGTCACGACCAATTTTTCCGCAGCTATCCCGTGCTTGATCAATTTTTGGCGTGTGAGTGTGTCGGTGACGAACCAGAAGTCTGTAGGAGCTTTGGTCCATGAGCTGTTGATCTCGATGGAGTCGGTGATCACCGTGATGACGGGAACCCTACGAGCGCCTCGATGAAATGAGCGATGGATAAAGTAGGGATAGAGCGGGTAGGTGCTCAAAATCATTTCTGGCTCGAAGCTCAGTAGAGATTCGTGAAGTGCCAGTTCTGGGTGACGCATCAAGGGCAGGCGTTCTTTGGAGAAGTCCCTGTGGTCGGTAGTCTTGTAGATTTTCGACCAAGTCTTTGGGGCGTGGGTGGTGATGAACCGGTACAAGTCACGCAGCTTTTGATTGACCCACGGAGCTCCGAGCTCGCAAGGGTCGATGATTTCGACCTCAGCTCTGCCATCGAGTGCGGCGGCGATATGATTGGCCGCGCTGTTGTGTCCTTCGCCAAACCCTGCGGTGGTGATGATAATTCTTGGGAGCTTGGTGATGGTGGCTGGTTCACTCATGAGGGTGTGATCATTAGCAGATTCTATAGATCGCGGCGACTGTAGAGATGGAACTTGTGAATCATTTGTCACGAATCGTTATGGATTTGTCTAGTCAGACCGTGTGATCCTCATTAAATCTAGCTGTGATGCGAGATGAGGACTCCAACGAGGTGAAGGAATACCCAATGCCCAATTCTAGAGAGCTAGAGCATGGCCTTGAGAGCAAGAAGCGCCCGATTGAGGGTGATGTTCTGAATCAACCTAAATCATCAGAGGCTCTGGCCTCAGCCGAAATTGAAGTTAATTTTGAGAAGGCACCGAGTAATGACACATTTTGGACCGGCGACCCAGAGGACGGGTGGGGTGAGCTAGAGGAAAATACGCCCGGGCGTAGAGCCTTGATGATTTTACTAGGTGTCTTGGTGTTGGCGTTTGTTTCGGGTGCGGTGTGGTCTTTGGTGAAAATTCGTTCCAATGCTGGGCAGAGTGAAGTCGTAGCAATGACTGGCACACAGGAGATGAGGAGTGAATTGAGACTCAGAGAGGAAGCGGTAGAAAGGTACCTGTCGTCTGAAAGCGTTGAGGAACGCGCACTCTATGTGAGAGATGTCGGGCGCGTCTTGCCACTCATGCGTGAGTACTATCAGTTGAGGCCGGTGATACCGGAGGTCTTATCGAATCGTTTTGTCTTCTATAAGGCTGAGAGTCTTGGTGAGAAGATGTGGCTCGCCAAAATCGATGGCCGTGGATACCTCTACATTGAGAAGCAAGACAATGGGGAGTATCTTGTAGATTGGGAAGCAGATGTGGCATATCAAGTAAATGATTGGGGGCGATTCATTGCGAACAAGACGAGTCAAGCGGTCGAGTTTCGTGTGAATGTGGAGTATGCTCAACTCAATGGGGTGCATGCTTTTGAGTTCAGCAAGTACAATACATACCGTTGTTTTCGAATCACGGTCCCTGGTGAGGAGCAATACCTTTGGGGGTATACCAAGATTGGCACTGCTACTGATAGGTCGTTGATCTCATATTGTTCTCTAGCAAAAGGAAAAGAAGTTTCGATGCCGGTGATTTTAGATCTACGTTATCCAGAGAATAGTATATCAGCTCGTTATGTTCACATAGATCGTTTGGTGATGCGTGGTTGGTCTAAGTGATTGCTGCAGGCTGTGAAATCCTCGCATTGAACCTTGAATTGCCAACAAAGTAGTTTAGTTTCCCCTGAGAAATTATAATAAGATCGAATATGTCAGGATCCTTTTCATTGATGAAATCAATATGCGCTGCTGTCGCGATGTGCGCAGCTTCTATTCAGGCGGCAGAGATGCCAGAATTACTAGCTTCATGTTTTTCGGATGATAAGCCGATTCCTGCTGAAGTCGTCGCTGTCATCCCGCCACCAGCCTTTGAGGAGTTTGTGCAGAAGCTCAGCGCGGTATCCCAGAAAGATCCGGAGTGGTTTGCGGAGCACATGAAGAAGACTCCGGGCAGCCCAATGCCCGCCTACGATCCTAAGTTGGAGATGACTCAGGAAGAATATGATGCTTATGCCAAGTTGTGGGACAGCCGCGAGGCGAAAAAGATTGAAAACACGACCTTGTTGGTACGTGAGATCCGTCCCGGTAAATGGCAAATTAGCGGCACAGGGGTCGTTTCATTGCTTTCATTGGTCGTATTTGATGCAGAAACTGAACAGTTCATTTCCCCTAATGGCGCGATGGAGCGTATCGGTGATATCGACGCTCCCAAGCGTAGCTTGCTTGGCGAGTGGAAAGGTTATGAGTGGAGATTCCAATCGGAAAATTCTCTCACGAAGATGAAGGAAAATATGGCCTTTGGCACCACGACTGATGGAAAGTACCACCTGTTGATTTACCGATTACAGGAAGTGACTTCTCGTGGTAAGCCTCTGCTTGACGATAGCATGGTGATCCGCTTTGCAGCTAGCCAGAAGGCTAAGAAGAAATAATCAGCTTTGCCGTATCCCTGTAAGCAACAGAAAGGAAGGAGCAAAAGGCGTCGTATCATCGTGCGCCTTTTTTGTTCTTTTTTTGTGTGTGCTGGCTTGCTGTTTACGACTCTGAGTTGCATTTGCAATAGCTCATGGATGAAAGCTCATGTGACCCGGGTGCTTTCGCAAGTGATACCTGGTGAGTGGCAGGTGCACGCAATGTATTTAGACTGGCGTGGCCGTGTGCACTTGGTGGGTATTCAGCACCCCGATCTTTCGATTGGCAAAACGACCGTAACGTTGAATTGGTCGAGCCTCAGCGATGGGATGCTTAAGCCCAGACAAGTGGCATTTTATGACCTGATCGGTGATGTGGACCTCGCTAAATTTCGGAGGAGAGAGATACCTTCTCATGCGGTACCTCCTATTGCAAAGTTAGCCTCTAAGCAACGTAGTACCCTTGGTAATCAGGGGCAACCCATACAGGCAGCCCCTGAGCCTCGACCAGTACCAAGCAAGCCTCAGGCTCCAAGTCTGGCTGCTAGCGATTCTCTGGCCGCAGATGAGCAATTGATACAGCGCCACGCGTTGAGTGTCACTGCGAGTACCCCCACGATGCTTGAAGCGGCAGATGAGCTCGAGAAACTCGATGATGAGATGGTGCTTCGTTTTGAACAAGCTGACCTCGAAGTGAGTTGGGATGGCAAGCAATTGGCTCAGCTGCTGGGAGTGCAGGCCTTGATTCCGATCTCTGGGGCTGATGTTCGTGGGTTTATTCGTTGGGATGGGCTCAGATTGTTCAATCAGCCGATCATGGGAGAGAGCGCATTGAATCTTCATAAATCGCATGCCAGATTGACTGTGGAAGAGCCCGAGGTGGAGATAATGGGGATGCATATCGACCCCCAGATCGGAATTATCAATACGAACTTGGGGCTCGTTTACATGCTTGATGTGCAATTGCCTGAGCAACCATTCAAACCGCTTAAGATAGATGCTGGAGCCTGGAGTGTCAGCGGGCAGGCGGAGTCTGTGGGTGGACGCTTTCAGGCGATTGGGCCCATCTTTAGGCCACTAGAATGGCGCGCTAAAATGCATCTTATTTCCTCTGGTGTCGAGGGCATAGAATCGCACAACAAGTTGCCAGTCAGGTTTGATCTGTTTCAGGCATCGGCGCAGGTACACCGAGGAGAGGTGTTGGTGCCCGAGCTGGCGCTGCTCGGTGAGCAATTTTCATTCCGTGGCAATGGTCGATGTCGGATGAATGGTCGCGGTTATGGAGTGCTGAGGGTCATGGCGCCAGAGCAGCAATCTTTTTGGTTGAATGATCTATGGCAGACGTATTGTGAGATCACTCAGACTCAGTATCATGGAATGCAAGCCCTCGGTACGGGAGACCTGAATTACGCAGACATCAAGGTAGATGGTTTCCTCTGGGAACCATACATCAATGTCGCTTCATCCGATGAATGGCATCCGGTGAAGCGAGTGTTGATTGAGATGTTACGACAGCGTTAGCCGTGCTTATCAATTTCTAGAGCGCAGTCGATCAATGCTAGATGACAATACGCTTGCGGGAAATTTCCGAGGTGGCGTTTGGTTTCGAAGTCTAAGTCTTCGCCATAGAGGCCGTGGGGGTTGGCGTAGCTGAGCAGTTCATCGAAGCGCCTTTTGGCCTCTTCTCGCATACCACATTTTGCCAGAGCTTTTACCATCCAAAAAGAACAGACTGAGAAGGCGCTCGTGGGCTCACCAAAGTCATCGGTGTTGATGTAGCGGAACAGCAAACCGTTTTTACATAGTTGTTCATTACTTGCCTTCACCGTCGAGATGAAGCGAGGGTTCTTGTGGTCGATAAAGCCGTATTCGGCCATCAACAGGTTCGAGGCATCCAGGTGGTCGCATCCGTAGGTTTGGCTAAACGCGCCTATCTTATCATTCCAGCCACGCTCGTAGACGTCGTCGTGAATTGCATCGCGTAGTGCCAGTTGTTGGTCGGCCCACTCAAATTTTCCGATGATGCGAGCGAATTTGATCGCTCGATCAACAGCCACCCAACAGAGGACTTTTGAGAAGACAAAGTGTTTTCCTTCCCCTCGGATTTCCCAAATCCCGCGGTCTGGATCGCGCCAGTGTTCTTCTACTGATTTGACGATGGAACGCACCTGGGTCCAGCGTCGGTCTAGAGCTTCTGGGGTGGGGGTGTTGGTTGGCACACCACGCGATTCTAGATCGCGGTAGATCAAGTCCATCAAAATCCCGTAAATATCGTGCTGCTTTTGTTTGTAGGCTGCATTACCAATACGCACTGGGGCTGATCCTAGGTAGCCGCTCAGGTGTTCGAGTGTTTCTTCAGTGAGCTGTTTTTCACCGCGTATTCCATACATGATTTGGAGGTTGTCGTCCTTGGTGGGCGCGGTGTGGATGAGCCAATTGATGAAGCGCTTGGCCATGCGTTTGTGTCCGATTTGGTGGAGCACATCAATGGTCATGGAGCCGTCTCGAACCCAACAGAATCGATAATCCCAATTTCTAACTTCACCAATGGTTTCGGGCAAGGAGGTCGTGGCTGCAGCGAGTACCGCTCCGGTCGGAGAAAACTGGAGAAGTTTCAAGGTGATGGCACTGCGGAGGACCTCATCACGGTACTTCAAGGAATAATGGGTACGCGCGGTCCATTGGAGCCAGTAGGCGTGGGTTGCTTGCAGGAGTAGCTCAGCAATCTCTTGGTCAGGTTCTACAATTTTGTCGTGATAGCTGAGAATGAAAAACTTTGGTTCCTCGAGTGTGAATGCGCCGCCATCCAGAATCACATCGTGTGGAACATTCGTGTAGAGGTAGCAGGATTCATACATGCGGGCACCCGTGGCGTCTTGTCCTATACTGGTGCTCTTGATGGAATTGTTGAGGTAGGATTCAGAATGAGTGGGAAAGCGCGCATACTCGAGTTTCGGGTCGTAATTGATGTTCACCTTTGGGGATCCGTCGAGTGGTCTGATGATGCGTACGATGTCACTAGCGGCATCATCGCGATTCGCATATTCAGTTTCATGGCATTGCTTTGGCATGAAATCAATGACTTCAAAGCTACCGTCTGGGCCTTCAAAGGTGGTTTTAAAAATAGCTGTTTTGTTTACGTATGCTTGTTTTTTGACATTGCCCTGCACTTGGCTCAACCCGAAGGTGCCGCCACGTTCCTCATCGAGGATCTTTGCGAATACTGTGCCTGAGTCGAAGTCCGGCAAACAGCAAAAGACAATGCTGGAGTCGTCATCGATGAGTGCGCAGCTTCGGCCATTGCCAATAATTGCATGGTTATAGTTGTCGTCGCTCATATTCTGGTGCTTCTGGTGTTGATTGGCTCTCGGTTAAGGTGTTGGTGCTCGTCTGCTAGTTTGTGTAAAAATTGTGCGAGTAATGGAATGGTTGACCTAAATTCTGCAGCTGTATCACCTGAGCCGATTTTGACGCTTTGGAGGGAAGTTCCTCGTGGTGCTTGGATTTCAAACATCGCTTCATCAGTGACGTCATCACCAAAGCAGATGGCAAGCTGAGGCCTTTGTTGCTCGAGGTGCTTGAGTACTGCGTATCCTTTGTTGATGTTTTGATGGCTAACTTCGACAATTTTTTGCCCATGCTGGACTTTGATCGGGAGCGACTCAGCGAGCTTTTCGAGGTGTGACTTCAGCACCTTAGCCTGCCACTCACCAAATTCAGGATCGACCTGACGGTAGTGCCACACCACCGAGTATTTTTTCTCTTCGACCTCTGATCCGGGTGTTCCGAGACAGGTGTCGTTGAGGCATTCAATAACTGGAGTTTTCCAATCATCGGTTTCTGAAGTTGCTGAGTGATTGAGCCAGTGTGGGCTATTGGCGTGTTTGCTAGCGGCCCCGTGTTCGGCGACGAGGTTCACCGGCAGGTGGGCAAAGTGCTGATTAAGAAATGACTGGGCGCGCCCACTCACAATGGTCACGTCGATCTGTGGATTGGCTGTGATTGCTTGAAGGTCGGCCAACAATTGTAAGGAAGGCGTCGCATCTTCGGGGCGGTTCGTAAAGGCTCTCAAGGTGCCATCGTAATCGAGGAATAAGTTGAGGTGCTGCTTCTCCGATAGAGTGTCTTTGCAGGCCTTAAGCAAGCGCTTCAATTCATTGATTTTGTCGTTCTGAGGTTTGCCCGTGGTGGCTTTGAGTTCCTTGATGTAGCGATTTGCCCAGTTGCGGGCGTCGTTATACTCTAAGCGCGCCAGCAATTCGTCGTTACGCACTTCAATCTCCGCACGAGGCATCGTGAGTGCTTCGACCATGGCGTCCGCTACGGCGGTGGTGTCGAAGGGGTTCACCAACAAGGCATTGGGCATTTCCTCGGCAGCACCTGCAAATTCACTTAGTACAAGAACTCCAGGACGAGCCAGGTGGCAGGGGCTTTTGCAGGCAATGAATTCTTTTGCCACCAGATTCATGCCATCGATGATCGGTGTCACCAAGCAAACGGCAGCTTCGGCGTAGTACGCCGCGAGTTCCTCGACTTCGAAGGAGCCGTGGATCATCTGAATCGGTTGGTAGCCAGAGCGACCGAATTCTTGGTTGATGTCACCAATTTCATTTTTCACCTGTTTGGTGAGTAAATCGTAGTGTTTCAGGCCGAGGCGCGATGGCACTGCGATGAGGACGAAGCTCACTTGCTCTGTGTGCTCCGGATGATGGGTAAGAAAGTGTCTAATCGCTTTGAGCTTTTCTGGAAAACCTTTGGTGTAATCTAGGCGCTCGACGCTGAGGATGATTTTCTTGTCTGCATATTCATGCTGGATGTGCTGGCGCATTTCCAAGTATTTTGGCTCGTCGCAGGATTTTTCAAAGTTGACGTGATCGTGGCCAATTGGGAAGACACCGAGCTTGACCGTTCGGTTGCGGAAGCGCACTTCACCGTGATCTGCGTGGTGGCCGGTGAGGCGTAGTACGGCGGATTGGAAGTGGCGTAAGTAGCCGAAGGTGTGGAAGCCAATCAAGTCACACCCGAGTAGACCTTTGAGGATGCTTTCGCGTTCAGGCAATGCTCTAAAGACCTCGCTTGAGGGGAATGGAGTGTGAAGGAAAAAGCCGATTTGTAAGTCCGGGCGGAGTGCTCTAAGCATCGAGGGCACCAGCATGAGATGGTAGTCATGAATCCACACACAGGCTCCTTCGTCTGCGATTTCGGCAATGCGATTCGCAAATTGCTGGTTCACTGACTTGTAGTGCACATCCCACTCGGGGTCGTGCTCGCAAATTTCGCACATGTAGTGCAGCAAGGGCCAGAGGCAAGAATTGGAAAACCCATTGTAGTAGCCATCGAATTCTAGCTTGCTGAGGTAGATTGCCTCAATGCGTTGCGACTGGAAATACGCGTGTTGCTTTTCACGCAATTGACGGCTTTGAGGCGCCTGAGCAGTTCCGACCCAGGTGGTGGTGTCGTTGTCGATGACTCCATTGAGTGCAGAGACCAAGCCGCCTGCACAGGGTTGGAATTCGCCAGAGGCGTCCAGCTTGAATGGCAACCTATTGGATGCGATGATGAAGGAGGTCATGTAAGGGAGTACGGGGAGAGGGGTTATGGTCGCCCTGTATCATACATAGATCCTTAATTCATGCCAGAACTAATGTTAGAATCGGCGCATCTCCGTATCGCGCTCAAACTTGGAACTCGTTCTAGGATAGTCGAGTGTGTAGTGAATGCCCCGCGATTCCTTGCGCTGATTGGCGCAATCTACAATCAAGGAGGCCGTCGTCACAAGGTTACGCAGTTCGATGATATCGCGGGTGACTTTGAAGCCCCAATAGAATCCCCGGACTTCTTTGCGTAGGTTTCTCAAGCGATGGGCAGCGCGTGAGAGACGGTTGTCAGTGCGGACGATCGAGACATAGTTCCACATCAGTCGACGTAGCTCATCCCAGTTGTGGGAAATCAATACTTGTTCGTCAATCGGGGTAGCGTCTCCGATTTGCCATTCGCGGATTTGGTAGTCATCTTCATTCTCTGTGGCATTTAGCGGTTGGCTGATGAGTAATGAATCTAGAGCTCGGCGTGCCACGACATTGCCTTCAAGAAGCGAATTTGAGGCGAGGCGGTTGGCGCCGTGTAGGCCGGTGCAGCCGACTTCGCCCACTGCGTAGAGACCTCGAATACTGGTCTTGCCGCTGTCATTCGTCACGACGCCGCCACATAGGTAGTGTGCGGCTGGTACCACTGGGATGGGCGCGGTTTCGCAGTCGAGCCCAAAGCTCAATAGTGTGTTGTAGATGTTGGGGAATCGCTCCTTCATGAAGCCTTTTGGCTTGTGTGTGACATCGAGGTAGACGCAGCTCGCGCCGGTTTTCTTGATCTCGTGGTCAATAGCACGTGCGACGATATCGCGAGGAGCGAGCGAACCACGAGGGTCGTGGTCGAGAGTGAATTCTTTGCCCTTGGAGTTGATTAACTTGCCGCCCTCACCGCGCACGGCTTCGGAGACGAGGAAGGAGCGAGCTTTGGCTCCCACTGCTGCGGGGTTGTAGAAGCAAGTTGGGTGGAATTGCATGAATTCCATGTTGGAAATGGTGGCGCCAGCGCGCCATGCCATGGCGATCCCGTCTCCTGTGGCGGAGTCAGGGTTGGTGGTGTAGAGGTAGACTTTTCCGCAGCCACCAGTGGCGAGGACGATGCGGTGAGATCGGAAGATTTGCACTTCGCCACTTTGTTCGTTGAGTACGTATGCCCCCAGCACGCGGTCTTCGGTGACATAGCCAAGGCGACCCGAGGTGATGAGGTCGATGGCGAAGTGGTTTTCAAGTAAGGTGATGTTGGGGTGTGCTTTGGCCCTCTCCAACATTGAGGATGCAATCGCGTAGCCTGTGGTGTCTTTGGAATGGAGCACGCGTCGCTTGGTGTGGCCCCCTTCATTGCCAAGCGCAAAGTTCTGGCTATCTTCCACTTTATCGAATTGCACGCCGTAGTCTAAGAGATCGTCGATGGTGGCAGTGCCTTCTTCGACAATCGAGCGCACGACATCTTCCTTACAAAGTCCAGCACCTGCATCGAGGGTGTCGGCCACATGAGTCTCGAAGGTGTCGCCTTCGCTACGGAGCTCTGGGCTAAGTACTGCTGATATGCCACCCTGGGCCCACGCTGTGTTGGAGTCTAAGGATTCGCCCTTGGTAATGATGCAAACTGTGCCGTGTGATGCAGCTCTGAGGGCAAAGCTTAATCCAGCGATGCCTGAGCCAATGACGAGGAAATCAGATTGCATAATGGGTGTTGATTGGGGCGGCGTGCCTTATGAGTTGAGTTCGATGTTGTCGATGAGGCGTACATCGCCGAAAAACACGGCAATGGCAATGACAGAGTGAGCGTCAGCGACTTCTTGAGCTTGGAGTGTGGCGGCGTCGACGCACTCGAGGTAGTCGATTGTGGAGCTTGGTGCTGCATCCTGTAGTTCTGATCGGATCAGCTGGGTCAACTCGTTGGCATTGTGTTGTCCATTTAGGAACTGCTGCTTTGCCTCGTTGAGTGCAGCTGCAATTGCGGGGGCTTGGGCGCGCGCTTCTGTGCTGAGGCGAACATTGCGCGAGGACATGGCAAGCCCGTCTGTTTCACGCACAGTTTCGGCCCCGTGTACCACGACGGGAAAATTGAGGTCGCGTACCAGGCGGTTGATGATTGCCAGTTGCTGGAAGTCCTTTTTACCAAACACTGCATCCATCGGAGTGAAGAGATTGAAAAGCTTGGCAATCACGGTGCACACTCCGTCGAAGTGGCCTGGGCGAGTCGCGCCACAGAGCAGATTCGACAGTGAGCTTTCCTGAATCTTGATGGAACGGTTTTCGGCATAAAGCTCAGAGCTTTTTGGGATGAAGACTAGATCGACTCCCAGTTGCTCACAGACCGCGAGGTCTTCTTCTGGGGTGTTCGGATAGCCATCGAGGTCGTCCTGACGGTTGAATTGGATTGGGTTGACAAAGATAGAGACTGCCACGCAACCATTCGGCCCGGCAATCGAACGTGCCATGCGAATCAGTGACTGATGCCCCTCATGCAAGGCTCCCATCGTTGGTACCAAGACAGGTGCGTAATGGTATTTTCTCTTCGCCAGCAAGAGCTCGGTAATAGTGCGCGCAATTTCCATAGCTTGAAGTGCGGGAAAGGTGGCGGCAGATTCTTAAAGAATAAAGTAAAAAGAGTACGGAATCTAAGTTGACGACTGATAGGTTGCTGTGCACATTAGCAAACGTTCAGACTAAACTGGAATTTTCTATCTATGAAAAACATCTCAAAAACTATCCTAGTGATCGCGGCTTCCGTTATGAGCCTAACAGCAGCAACAGCTGAGGAATTGAAGATTGCCTCCGTGAGCATGCAAAAGCTTTTCAACGAGTACCACATGACCAAGAAGGTTCAGGAGCAAGTACGTGTTGACCAAGAGCGCATCCAGAAGGATAACGCAAAGCGTCTCGAGCACATTCGCGCGCTGCAGGAAGAGATTGAAAAGCTTGGCAAGAAGCGTTCTGATGCAACAATCAGTGATAAGAAACGCCTCGAGATCGAACGTGAAATTAAGCTCAAGCTCAGCGAAGGTAACGCAGCGGATAGCGAGCGTCGTCAGTGGCTTCAGCGTCAGAGCAAGGCTCTTGGTGAGCAAACTAGCGAAGAGCAACGCATCATCCTTGAGAAGATCCAGAAGTACGTTGACGACTACGCACGTGAGCAGGATCTCGACATCATCGTCGACAACACCGCTAGCAGTGCGACGCGCACACCAGTGTTTGCCTTCATGAAGGACAAGTATGACGTGACCGACGTTCTACTTAAAGAGCTCAATGTGGACGCTCCTGCTGAAGAAGCTGCACCAGCTGAAGCAAGCGAGTAATCCTCAGGGATCAATAAGCAAAGATTTAGTGGCGGCTAACACGATGTGTTAGCCGCTTTTTTGTGCCTTGCTAGAGAGCGTAATAATCTACCAGATAAGGCTTCCCATGCCTCAATGAGGCTTTTATAGTCGCTAGTAATGCAATTGTTGCTGGATCATTGGCGTGACGGGGTAGAGATCTTGATCTTGTGGATTGGTATCTACCAGATTTACCGTGCCTTTCGTGCGACTCGTGGCGCGAAGATCCTGGTCGGGATTGTGATGATTTTGGCTATTTTGACGGCCTTGGCATTTATTTTTCAGTTGAAGGTGATTGCTTGGATTTTAGTGCGTTCGGCCTTGTGGGGTGCGTTTGCCGTGGTGATTATCTTCCAGCCTGAATTGCGTTCAGCACTGGCAAAGTTGGGCAGTAGTAGTTTGTTTTCATTTTCCAAGAACCAGCGCCTTGAATTCACTTCGGTCCTAGCTGATGCGGTGATTATGTTAGCAAAATCGCGTTTGGGTGCTTTATTCGCGCTAGAGAAGGATATTGCATTGCGGGAGTTGGCAGATACAGGCGTGCGTCTGGACGCTGAGTTCTCAGCCGAGCTAGCGCAGAGTATTTTCCACCCGAAGGCGGCGCTGCACGATGGGGGATTGATTTTGGCTCAGGGTCGCGTGGCGGCTGCGGGTTGTGTGTTTCCGGTGAGCCAGAAGGAAATGGCCGATCGAACCTTGGGCTTGAGGCACCGTGCCGCGGTGGGGCTCAGCGAGGAGACTGACGCGGTGGCCATTGTGGTGAGTGAAGAAACTGGCGCCATCTCAATCGCGATGAATGGTGAGTTGAGGCACAACTTGGAACATGCTGAGTTCCGTGCGATACTCGAAGAAATCTTTTTACCGGAAAAGAAGACAGAAGATGAAGATGCTGAAGAATTATTGGATAGCGAAGCTGACGGCCCTGGTGCTAGCGATCGTGGTATGGTTTCTGATTAGTGGCGAGATCGAGAGCATCAGCTTCCAGGGTGACTCTGCCACCTCGGACTGATTGCTTCGTTTGTGCGATCCGCCTCAGAATCTATTGGGCAATGCTTGCATCATTGCTCAGATTAAGGCATTCCCAGCGCGGAGTAACTCCGACTTATGAGCAAGGGAATTTTTATTACTGGTACTGATACTGACTGTGGCAAGACCTATGTGTCATCGTTGATCATTCGAGCACTACGCGCCGAGCGAGTGGATGCTGTGGGCTACAAGCCAATTTGCTGTGGCGACCGCAACGATGCACTGGAATTGGTGGATGCAAGTGAGCATGTGCTGGATGTGGATGCTGTGAATCCAGTGTGGCTAAAGACACCTGCAGCGCCGCACGTGGCTGCTATGTTTGAGAACGCGCCAATCGACCGCGAAGAGTTACTGCAGCAGCACCGCAAGCTTTCTCAAGAACATCAAGTGGTACTGACCGAAGGTGCTGGAGGCTTGCTCGTGCCGATTGACGGCAAAGACTTCATGATTGCCGAGCTGATTAAGATGATCGATTCTAAGGTGATCATCGTGGTAGGTAATAAGCTAGGCGCATTGAATCACACCTTGTTGACTGTGGAAGCGCTCCGTGCGCGCGGGATCGAGCCTGCTGGAATGGTATTTAACAACCTTCACGATGAAATGGATACGGCTACCATTACCAACAAAGGAATTGTCGAGGAAATGTGTGGTGTCGAAGTGATCACTGACGTGATTTATGGCCAAGAAGAGATCGAGGCATGGCCATTTCTCGATATTTTAGGTTTGTAAGCCACAGAATCTAACTTACTTTTGCAGCTATGATCGACATGATAGTGAACCTGTATGAGCTGCCTGATTCGACGGCTCTCTACGCAAGACTGAGCGAGCAGGGGATCATCTTACGCAGAGCCAATGCCTTTGAACGGCACATCGTCGCAGCGTGGGTGGGTGAGCATTTTTCGCCCAAGTGGGTGAGTGAGGTGAAGGTGGCGTTCAGTCGTCAGCCAGTCTCATGTTATATCGCCACGCGTGATAAAGAAATTTTAGGCTTCGCCTGTGTGGAGACCACGGCAAAGGCATTCTACGGCCCTACTGGGGTTTCTGAAGCAGCCCGCGGTACGGGCATCGGTAAGGCTCTATTGCTACGCTCGATGGAGGCTCTGAAAGAAGCCGGCTACGTCTATGGTATTATCGGCGGGGTGGGGCCGCGTGCATTCTACGAGAAGGCGATAGGCGCAACAGCCATTCCCAACAGCACTCCAGGTATCTACCGAGACATTCTTCCAGACTAAGGCCCACGGGCAACCGACAACGATTTCATGCAGGATCCAGGATTTGTAAAAGACGCATTCAGTAAAATTGCCGACCGCTACGTGCTCACCAATCACGTGCTCAGTATGGGCACCGATATCTTATGGCGAAAGAAAGTGGGGCGCATTGTGAGCAATTGGGCGCCTGAAAACATTCTGGATGTGGCTACTGGCACGGGGGATCTCGCGTTGGAGCTCCAGAAGGCTTGCCCAGACGCCGAGCTCTTGGCTTCCGATTTCTGTCCAGAGATGCTGGCTCATGCAAAGGATCGCGGGGTCAGACAGACGATGGTGGTGGATGCGATGCAGATGCCATTTGACGATGATACTTGCGATGTGCTCACTGTGGCTTTTGGCTTGCGCAATATGGCGGATTACCCAGCGGCACTGAGTGAGATGCGCCGAGTGATCCGTCCAGGTGGGCATGTATTGGTGCTCGATTTCTCGATTCCTACTGGGCTGCTAGAAAAGCCATATGCGTTTTACCTGAACAAGGTGTTGCCTAAGATAGCAGGTGTGCTGACTGGTGAAGAGGAAGCCTATAGTTATCTGGCTGGTTCGATTGCCGATTTCCCGAGTGGTCAGAAGATGCTCGAGCTGATTGAGGATCAAGGGTACAGCGATGCTCAGTGGATCCCACTCACTGGTGGTATCGCGTCTGTGTACATCGCTTCAGCTTGATATTCTAGCTTGTGGCGCTTCGTTTGATTTGGCTTTCAGGTCAAATCGTGTGGCAAGTGGCTTGACCATCTGTTGCTTTAGCCGTAATGAATTTGTCATGGAACCTCTTTACGAAGGCAAAGCCAAACGACTTTACGCAACCGACGATCCGAATGTGCTTCGCATGGAGTACAAAGACGAAGCCACTGCATTCAACGCAGAGAAGAAGGCTGAATTTGAAAATAAGGGGCGACTCAACACCGCGATCACACTTGCGATTTACCGCATGCTCGAGGCGAAGGGAGTTGAGACTCATCTCGTGGAGTCGATTGATGACATTAACCTTCTCGTCAAGAGTGTGGATATTTTGCTCGTTGAAGTCATCGTGCGCAACGTCGCAGCTGGATCATTCAGCAAGCGTGTGGGCGTGGCTGAAGGCACTGTATTCAAGCAGCCAATCGTCGAGTTTTCCTACAAGAGCGACGCATTAGGTGACCCACTCATCAATGACGACTACGCTCGTGAGATGGGCTTGGCCACTCCTGAAGAATGTGCAGAACTCAAGCAAAAGGCTCTGGTGATCAATGACGTCATGATTGAGTTCTTCAAGCATGCAGGTCTCAAACTCGTCGACTTCAAAATCGAGTTTGGCCGTACCAAGGATGCAGATGCTAAGATCGTGTTGGCTGACGAAATTAGTCCCGACACCTGTCGTCTGTGGGATATCGAGACTGGTAAGAAGCTCGATAAAGATCGTTTCCGCCAAGACCTTGGTGACGTGATGGAAGCCTATGAAGAGGTTCTGAAACGTGTGGAAGCTGCTGTGAAGTAATCCAGCTTCACATCGATAAAGTTTGAATAGAAAACGCCTCATGCAATTTGCATGAGGCGTTTTTTTGAGCCGCTTATTTTGATCTCAGTTAGCTAGAAATCGTTGTGTCTCCCTCAGATCCCATTCCTATCGGGCTGGAACTTGAGGTGAGGCATGAATGGCGGCAGATTCGATGCCCTATAATGTTTTTATAGAGGTTTTACGTTGTTTGCGCATGGGCCTTTTTTGCCTTCGCCAACTTCAAACTCTACTTTCTGACCATCGTCCAATGATGCGTATCCACCATTTGATTCGATTTCAGAGTGGTGTACGAATAAATCTTTGTCGCTGTCATCTGGAGTGATGAAGCCAAAACCTTTTTCGGCATTAAACCACTTTACGGTACCTGTGCTCATATTACTGTGTATTTTAATTGGTGATGTTATGTGTTTAGTTTCGTTATCACCATTACGAATCTAAATTTAGAGAATGTGTTTTCATAACCTATTGGTTATTTTTTCTGTGCCAGTCTAGATGGCTGGAAAGCCATCAGAACCTACGAAGTGCTCTGATAGTTTACTAGCGCCACATTGGAAGCTTTTTAGTATGTGACTTGAAATGAAAGAGGGGGAGTTTTTTTGTTAGGGTTGTTTGGATGCTCTAGGACTAAACTAAGTTGGTGATAACTGATAGCCAAAAATGCGCAATTGGCATCTTTTCTCATTCCTGAGGGCTGAACATGGGGTGTGCCAGCCATATCAACTCGTTGTAATTTTTTGGATGGAGTGGGGGGGAACACCTAGGCTAGGCGTAAAAAAGCCACCCAGGTGTCACCTAAGTGGCTTTGTAAATCTTGAATCGATTGGGCCGATTACTTGGAAAGGTATTCTGAGACGCCTTCGTGGTTTGCAGTCATGGCGTCATCGCCCTTCTGCCAGTCCATTGGGCAAACTTCGCCGTGTTCCTCGAAGTGCTGAAGTGCGTCGATCACGCGGATACACTCTTTGATGGAGCGACCGAGCGGCATGTCGTTGACCACCTGGTGACGAACTGTGCCAGCTTTGTCGATGAGGAAGAGGCCGCGGTAAGCAACGAGTTCTCCGTCGATTTCTACACTGCCTTCTTCGTTGACGTATGTCTCACCTGCGAGCACATCGTAGTCTTGGGAGATGGTTTTGTTGATGTCAGCAACGAGTGGGTATGTCACGCCTTCGATACCACCTTGGTTTTTCGGGGTGTTGACCCAAGCCCAGTGAGAGAACTCAGAGTCTGTGGAACAACCAACAACCTGAACGCCGCGTGCTTCAAATTCCTTGATCTCTTCTTGGAAACGATGGAGCTCGGTTGGGCAAACGAAGGTGAAGTCTTTTGGGTAGAAGAAGAGTACCACGTATTTTTCACCGATGAATTGATCGAGTGAAAATTCGTCGATGATCTTCTGGCCTTGGACTGCTTTCGCTGTGAATGATGGTGCTTTTTTACCTACAAGTACTGACATAATAGTGATTTGTTCTTAGTTAAGAATGTTGGGAGATGCGAGCTTGGGCTGGTGCCCGAGCCGCTTGTTGCGCATGTATCTATGCGAGGAGCAGGTGTTTCGCAACTGGTTTCTTAGTGATGCTCCGGAATAGTGGCTATAAGAGAGGCTAATAGAAGGGGCTTAGTCCAGTTCTGCTCTTGGTTTGAAGATTAAAATGGCACCCAAAAGAGAGAGAAGGAGAGCGTAGCCGCCGACTTTTTTGCTCATGCTAGCCAAGCCTGTTGTATCGCTTCCCACGAAAAATAAGACGTAGAGACCGCCCAGAAGGCACAGGGCGCCGAAGATTCTTCGGCCGTGCGCTGGTCCCTTGTTCCTACCTAGAATATTTTGACCCATGCGCCTGCGCGACATAGTGATGCAGACGTCGTTTAGGGTGAAGGATTCATTGATCTTAGTCGTGCTTTTCAGCGCAGCATAGACCTGCTCTTCATTCATGCCTTTTTCTGACAGTTGTTCAATCAGGTCTTCCAGTTCAGGTGACATGTCTAACTGTTATTAGTTTAAGCTAGGATGTCACATCAATTTCTAGGATTTCACTAATTTTCTAATGGCATCTTTTCTGGTAAGTGACACGGCGATGTTGCGGATGTGATTGAGTTTTCCTTGTCTGTGTTCCTTTTTGGAGACGACCATGGTTTGGTCGCAGAGGTCAATGGCGTATGGGATGTTTCCTGAGGACATTGAGAAGGCTCCTTGGAGACCGAGTGCACGGAGGGCTTCGATACAATCGCGGATTCGCTCGCCAGATAGCTTTGAGAAGGCCTCATCGATCGGCACGAGCCCGATACTGGGTTCTTTTCCTCGTTGATCGTAGCGATGGTAGGCGCGTAGATAGCAGGCGAGGATCGCGATGAAGTAGGGGGATTGGTTTTCACCACCTGAGAATTTGCCGGATTGTTTGTCTACTGAGGTTTCGTGGCCGTCTGGGTCTCGGGTATCGAGGACGGACATGTCGTAGTCGTAGTAGTTACGGTAATCGAGGAAGTTGAGTGCTTCAGCATTGTTTGGGTCTTCGACGAGGGTGTTGAAGATACGTTCGACTTCTTCTTGGGCTTCGGCGTCAATGGATTCGAAGAAGAGCGAGCCTTCTTCGGCGAGGGCACTATTGTCGACCAAGCGCTGGTAGACAGCGAAGTCTGGATTGCGTTTCTTGCGGATTTGATAGATGTGGATGCCGATCGGTTTTTTGAGCTCTTTGTTGAGGAGTTTGAGCGTGAGGTCGACACGCATGAGGGCGCTGCGGAGTTTAACAAGTACTTGTTTGCGGAAGATGTTTTGCCAGTTCTTTTCCTCACGTTCGGCCTTGGACTGGTAGGCTGGGATGTCGCTGTTGGCGATGCGCTCGAGGCGTTCTTCCCAAGCTTTGTTGCTCGTGTCATCAGGGGCAAATTCATTGTAGATGGGGAATTCGCGGCTGAGCTCTTTACGGGTTTCTACCAGTGAAGCCCAACTGAGGTGGCTGCGGTCGATGCAGGCGCGTTCGAGTCGAATCGCCTGGGCGACCGCGAGGTCGAGTGCGGGGAACTCGGTGGATAGGTTCTGGTAGAGTTGCTCCCTACGTTGCTTGTACTCAACATTGTTGGGGTTTTCGGCGATGAATTTGGTGCATTCATCCTCAGCTTCTGAGAGTTGTTCTTGGAGGTCCTCGAGGCTGCCTTGGCGTTTGCCGAGTTCGATTTTGAGCTCGGACTTGCGCAGGCTTTTGAGCTCGCGGTCGTAGTTTCCGAGTGTGTGTTCGAGGTTTCCGAGTTCGGCTTCCTTCTCTTCGAACCCACCGCTTTCGATCGATTTGAGTCGTTGGATGTTTTCTTGGAGGCGATCTTCGCAGGCTTTGAGCTGTTGGATGTCGGCGAGTTGTGCGCCGAGGCTCGGACTGTCGAGGCGTTGCTTGCGGAAGTTTTGTTCGCACTCGGCGAGTAGTTCGGCGAGTGGCTGCAGGCGTTCGAGCTCTTTACGCACTTTTTGGCGCTCTTGCTCGAGTGTGTGTTTTTGTTGCTCGAGACCCTTAGAGCCGATGTAGGGGATGTTGTCGTAGTGGGCGCGGCGTTCGGCAAATGGGCGGCGGTAAGTGAAGCCATCTGGAAGAATGGATGCCTTGTGCTTGGTGAGATCTTTGGCGTCTTCCACGCAAATGAGTCGGCCAAAGAGGTGGTTCACAATCGACTGGGCCACGGGGTCGTGGCATTCGAGGTGGTGGGCGAGGCTGTCTGGCTCTACTCGGGAGTTGAGCTCAAGTGCTTGCTGTGGGTGAATCAGCGATTCCCCCGGGGCCCCTCCTTTCATTTCACGGTAAATGGTCTCGGCGTAGCGGTAGTTTTCTTCTTCTACCACAACGGCAAATTTACGGTTGAAGGCGATTTCTACGGCAGGACGCCAGCGTTCGTCTTTGACCTCACAGAGCTCGCGCAGGGCGAAGGCGGCGGGGTCGCCATTGCGGCGGCGTGGGAGGGTGGAGTTGATTGAATCGAGCAGGGCGGAGCGTTGACTCACCTTGCCGCGATCGAGGGTTTCAAGTCGCGCGGAAATGCTACGTAGTTTGTTGACTTTCTTTTCCACTTCATCGCGCAGTGGCTTCTCGGCATCTTTGGAGGCGAAGTGGAGGTTGCGCACCGCATCGGCTAGGGTTTCGAGATGTTCGGTGAGTTCATGGAGCTCACATTGTTCGGCACGACTCAGTACTTTTTCGAGTGTTTTGACCTGTCCGTGCGGGAGGTCGATGCCGGTCTTGATGAGGCTATGGAGCCAGTTGCGGATCATCTTGCAGCGCAGCACGCGAGCTTCGCCGATGGTGTTGCCTGCCTCTCTGAGTTGGTTGATCTGCGAAACTAATTTTCGGTTGTCATCACGGATGTGTAAGTAGAGTCTGCCGTCTTCTGATTCGTTGAGTGCATTGCGGAGGAGGTCGCGTTTTTCACGCCCTTGCGTGAGGAGCGTTTCGAGTTCATGTTCACGGGAGTTCTCCGAACTTGCTTGTGCTTCAAGTTCCTTGATTTCGTCTTCGAGTTCTTCGACGAGTTCGCGTAGCTCTTCGCATTTGAGGTCGCGACTGATCTCGGCATAGAGGTCCTTGTCGATGATCGATTGCTTGTTTGCTTTGAAGTCGCTGGAGATGGATTCGAGCAGTTCGAGTTGCTGTCGCAAGGCGGTGAGCTCGCGGCGCAGCGAGAGAAAGGCGTGGTAGGAATCGCGTACTTCTTGGATGCGGATCTCGTCCGGCGGAAGCACATAATTGCGACAGAATTTGTTGAAGTTGTCCAGGAAGGTGAACGACATGGCAGCAGGCAAGAGGTAGTCGAGCGTGTCGCGATCGTAGTTGAGGTGGCGGGTGAGAGCCATCTCGCGGCGGTATGCTTCCATGGTGTCGTAGCAACGGCCTCCAGTCTCGTTGATGAAGTCTTTGAATTTTGGGAGTTCCAGCGGGAAGCCGAAGGAATCGATCCAGTCGGTTTTGTCGAGCTTCGCTGGAATCATGAATCCATGACGGCGAGACGGCGTGTTTTGCGCGGCGTTGTCGAACTCGATTCTCAGCCCCCAGGTTTCAACTTTTTGCTGGTCTGGCCAGGTGAATTCTAGGGCGACGTAGGTGATTGCTCCGTCGTTGCGCATGTATTGTGGCAGACCGTCGATTTCATCTTTGGTATCACCAAGGCAATAACTTTTGAGTGTGCGTGAAGAGGCGCGGCCGGTGGCTGATTGGTTGTATTTCGACTTTTGGTCACCGATCAAGACGAGCTGGATCAAGTCCATGAGGATGGATTTTCCAGAGCCTGTGACCCCAGCGATCAAGAGGTTGCCATTGATGTCTAGGCTGTCTTGGTAACCAAACCAATTGATGGCGTGGATGCGGGTGAGTTCGATGTTTTGACTCATGATAGAAATGTGTAGTGGGGGTTAGTCCTGCTCTTCTTGAAGCTGTTCGTTGCTGGGCTCTGGAGCGGTGGAGCTGTCGGGATTGTCGAGCTCGAGCGGAGGGGTGCTAGCGCCTAGGTTGCTGGCTGTTTTTACCCATTGTTCGATCCCTGGGAATGGGATGGCAAAGCGTAGTGTGGGGAGGATCTGGATTGTGGAATCTGAGAAGTCGTCCTCCCAGTCGGTTTCAATCAAGTTGTGGCGTGCGAAACTGCGCAGGATCTCTTTCATACGCGATTGAGATAGCGGTTGAAGGTTGGGGAATTTGCTTTGGAATTGTTCGTTAAATTCGCGCAGGTTGAGGTTGACTTCATGGGCGCCATGTTCGCGTACTTCGACGTCGTAATCGTACCAGAGCGCGAGTGCCACGAGGGTCTCATCGCGCTTCATTTTACGGGTGATAGCGGAGACCTCGGGCACAGCCATGAGGAGGCGTTCATCGCGCTGCAGGATGAGCTTGAGACCCATCAAGCTTGCCCATTCCTCTACCCAAGGAAGGTGTTCGACGGCCCAGTCGTAGAGTGGGCGCTCGGTATTGCGGCTGCGGATGATGGAGCCGTGCGCGAGGAGGCGATGACCGATCTCTTGGAGCATGGAGCGTTCGCGTTCGCGTAGTTGTTCGTTGAACAAGGAATGCTGGGTGTCGTTAGCTGACGTTGAAAGACTCATGATGGTAGGTAAAGGGTGCGTGGTTGCTGGGGGCTTATTTATGGTGGAGCGTGAATGGGTCGATGTAGCGATCATCCACGAGTTCGGCATCGGGCATCTCAGTGTAATCGCTTGAGTCCCTTGGCGTTTTGATTTCGTAGCTGCTATCGAGTGCCTCGGAGTGCAGCAAGAGGGCCACGGTATTGAGGGCCCATTGCTCGTGGTCGGTTGGTAGCTCGGCTGAGGCGAGGCCTTGTTCTGGGATGTCGAGGGTGCTGGCGTAGCTATTGGCGCGCATGACCGAGAGCGAGGCATTGATGTTTTCTGAAATTTCATCGAGGGCGAAGTCGATGTCTGCCTCATCGAAGTATTCGCTGAGTGGGTTTGGTGTTCCTTTCTCGCGCTGGATGCGTGGGGTGAAGAGTGAGTCCATGCCACCGAGGAGGTCGACGTGCGGGATCTTGAGGTCAGGGAGTTGGAGCGCTAGCGGCAGGGAATTGAGCTTACAGCCAGCGTATTGGTCGTTGATGGTTTCGAAGAGTTCGCGCACTTCGGAGCGGCGACCACTGGAGACTTCTTGCAGGTAGCGGAAGCGTGCGAAGGAGCGCCGTGCAAATTCGGCGGCGCGTCGGTCGACGGCTTCAGCCTGAGGCTCCACACTATTGAGCATGTGCTGGGTGTCTTCGAGCTGCTGCAGTACATAATCCGCCACTTCACTTTCGTTGAGGTCTGGGCGGCGCTTCTGCATTTCCAGCTCCATTTTAGCGACGACCTGCGGGTTGCGGCGGATGCTTTCTAGTTGGTTTTGGATCAGTGGCATGCGCACTGGTAGATCCAAGTCGATCAAGGATTTGTATGCGCGCTGCGAGATGTGTTCAGAGAATTCATCGTAGAGGACTTGGAGGTTTTCCTTGAGCGTGTCTGAGTGAAGCTGTCTTTGGGTGAGACGCGCCATGCTCTGCTGCATCGAGCGCAGCTCTTGGAGTCCGTAGCGCAGGTTGTCATTGCATACTTCGATGTCTGCGAGTGGGTGGTCCTCGAAGGCTTGCTCATCCATGATGCGGGTGCAGACAAGGTGCAGTTTGTCGGTGAAGTTGACTTGCTCAGGGTGTGCCATGCGACGTAGGCATTCAAGAAGAAGCTCGGCCCGGCTATCGAGGTAATAGACGCGCTGGTAGTCGCTGCGCCTTGGTTCCTCTAGCCACTGGCATTGTAGCATCTGGCGTAGCATCTCAGGAGCTGTGATCGTCTGCGCCTCCTCGGAGTCGTCAGTCGGGTCACCCTCTGGGAATGACGCCTGGTCGATCACGTCCTGGCATAGCTGGAGTAGCTCAGGGCGGCTCAGTCCCACGCCGTGGCGGTGCCGCTGCAGGGACTCGATGCCGTCTAATACGTCGATGTATTGCTTTCCATACCGCCATGTCAGTACGGAGAAGAAGCTATTGGGGGTGTCTCGGAATATTTGCTTACTGAGGCTCACAGCCGCTCAGAGTACGATCATCTCAATGGCTGGAAAGTGGGAATTTCACTATTTCAAGTGCTGCTGCTAGGAGGTCGGAAAATTTCAAAAAAATGCGTGAGTTCTGGACCCTTCTAGCTCTCGACCCGCTGGCATTCTGAGCTATCGACGCATTGTTTTCAAAATTTCAATTAAGCGGTCAGGATAGTAAGGAAGTATTGATTATATTCTAACTCTAAACTTCGTGCTGGTGGGGGGAATGGGGAGCTTGTGGTGCAGGCGCTGCTGTCTAAAATTTGAATGGAATCGGCGCGCTGTGGTATGGATTGTTCTGAGCGGGAAATTCGATCAAGAAATAGAAGCATCTTGCCGATGTGTAGGGGTTGACGCTGGGCGGTATAGATGCCAGAAAATAGCCACAATCTTATGGAGAATAAAATAGAATTGAAAGCCGGTGTGGAGTTGGGAGTGTGCCCGACGCACGTGAAGTTTGTCGGTGGATTGGTACCAGGTGAAGACGCCAAGTTACCGCGCACTGAGAGTGGTGAGCTCTACGCGGTGGCGGAGATGCGCACCTTGCAGGAGCGTTCACCTGTGGCGATTGAATCTGTGCAGATTTCCCAGTTCAATGGTACCGATGCAGCGGATCTCGATGAAATGTATGGTGGTTTACGTGACCTTGGTTTGACGATTCACATTATTTTGATGGTGGGTGGGGCTGACCCAATGAACCCTGCTGACGAGGATGCTGTGGTTTCACAGCTGATTGAAGGGGTGAACACGGCGAAGAAATTTGGCACCACTCAGGTAGGTTCGACTTCATTTGAAGAGTGGCTTTCTGGGAAAGAGCGCCTCGAGGGCGCAGCATTTGAAGCGGCAGTGGCGCAAGTAATCAAAGTGCACAAGCGCGTGTATGATGAAGCGGATATTGCAAATTCTAGCATTGAAAAGTGGCATCTCGAGTTCCTGCGTGGCACCGAGTTTGCGACGTTCACCGATGCAGGGCGTGCTTGGGAGGTAGCGAAGAAGCTCAATGATATGATTGGCAAGAAGTTCTTCCGTCTATTGATCGATGCGGCACATTGCGCCGATGGTCCACTGTCATTGGAAGAAAATGCCAAGTTGATTGCTGAGATTGCTGAATCTGGTGAGCTTGGGATGTTCCATGCTTCTGCTGCGACGACTCGTGGTCACCACAGCACCGATGATGGTTGGATTGCGGCGCTTCTTGCGGAGTGCGCCAAGACTGGCAAGCTTGAGCAGGTGATTGTGGAGCTTTTCCACCATGAAGATGACGCTCTCGCTCCGATGCGCGATGCGATTGAAGGCTTCGGTGTGGATACGCTTGATGGCAAGTCCTACACTGATGCTGTGGTGGACGGTCTACGCGACGCTGCGCTACGACTCAATAACTTGGTGAATCGTGGCGTGCTCGCTGCGAAGTAATCCAATCGTTATCGATTGATTGTTTTAGGATGCGGTCAGCTCGGTGAGCTGGCCGCATTTTTTATGTGGCGGGAGCCCAGCGCTGCAGCAGGAGGGCGAGACCAAAGAGTAGGGTGGTGGCGACAGCGGCTCCTACAGAATGGGACGCCACCACGGTGGTGTCCAGCAGGCAAAAGCCCGCCAACGACATGGCGACAAACTTGCCTTTATGAAACTTGAGAAAGTGGAAGGCGCTGAGCATCCAAACCATATAGAGGCTGAGGGCGATGCTTGCTTCGAGCCGCGCTGCGCTGAGGTCTACCCGAAGTACCAAGAAGCATAGGAGGGGCAGAGCCAGCATCAATGTGATGAGTGATTTGCGCCAGGTGAAGGGACTGGGTGATGATTCTGTGCGAGCGACACTGGCGAAACTAACGGTGTAGGCGCCCACTGCGACTGCGATGCCGATGATGCTGCCATTGAGGCCATCGGGCTGAACCATGGCGTAGCCGGTGAGTATGAGAAAGATGCGGCAGGCGGCAATGAGAGGAAGGCCGAGCCACGGTGATTTTTTGTGCCAGATCGAGTAGGCGATGATACTGCCGCTGAGGGGGACCAAGGTACCGAGCAGCGCCGCCCCCACTGTGCCGCTGCTGAGATAGCTATAGCATAGTGGGATGACGGTTCCGGCGCTTAGCATCGCATAGGCACTGGTGAAGATGCTCGAACGCATGAGGATGCCCGATGGAATTGGGCGGGTGGGCTTGTGGGTCATGTCGAACTCGACATCGATCGCGTCGCCTAAGAAGCATCCACCGACGTAGAGTAGTGATGCGCTGAGGCAGGCCACAAAGAGTAAGATCGCATGCTCAGCATGGAGACCACCGGCGATGAGGAAGCCGACGATGAGGTTCGACCAGACGGTGGGGAGGTTGGACACGCGGCCGGTGGCGAGGAGCGCGGAGGGTTTGCTTAATTGCATGGAGGCTTAGGCGTTCTTTGATTCGAGTGTTTTGAGTGTCCAGAGGTACTCTTGGGTGAGCTGCTGGTGGATCGGGAGCTGCATGGCTGCGGGGAGTACGCCCCAGGTGTAGGTCTCCATTTCCAGATGTGGGCAGGTTTGTGGATGCTGGCTGATGTAGGCGAGTGCAGCTTCGGCGTGGTCACGGGTGGAGCCCAGTGGTGCATCTGGATCCGCGTAGAGTGGGATATGGAAGTGCACGCGTGCTTCTCCGAGTAGCTCGAAATTGGCTGCTTGGCGATCGAGGTAGGCAAAGAACTCTGGGATATCGCGGTGGCGTTGGATCTTTCCATTGGGTGCTTTTGTGAGCACTTGGTGGAGGTAGGTGGGTTCATCGAAGCTTCGGATCGATGCCAGGGCGTCATCGTTTGATAGATCGATCGAGAGAGCATTGGAAAGATGGATTTTGGAGATGCGAATCTTTGCCTCCGCGAAGGCATTGAGCGCGGTGAAGCAATCGTCGTATTCGAGGGCGAAGTGGCAGGTGTCGTAGTTGATGCCGATGTGTTGTTGGATGAGTGTCTGGTCCTTGCCGTGTTGCTCTGCCCAACTATTGAAGCGTTGGAAAAACGCGAGGGATTCTTCGGTGTTTTCAAAGTGGCCAAGCGGCTCAGGCTCGAGCCCGAGGTGCAGGTCTTTGGCGTGTTGTTTCGCGAGCACGGCGATGTGCTCAGCGCAGGCGTAGAGGTTTTGGAAGATCAGATCTTCATCGGCTTGGAATTCTTTGAACGAGCCAGGGAGGGTGGAGACGGAACCACCGGCCTGAATTGGGGCAAGTTCGGCAATAATCTTGAAGAGATTCAGCGTGTAGTTGAGGCGTTCGGCAGTGGTCCAGTCGGGTTGGTAGACTTTTTCTTTGACGCGTGTGCCGTGGAAGGCTCCGAAGGGGAAGCCATTGATGGTGTAGACGTAGGCATTCTCACGCACGAGCCAGGATTGGAATTGTTCAAGTTGATCCCCAGCGAGCAATTCTGTAGCTGCCACGGCAGAGAGGCGCATGCCCAAGGCAAAGGCTGGGGACTCACCAGTTTCCTTGCTCAGTTGGTCACGCACCGTGAGTGCGTGGTCGCGCAGGGCTGCGAAGGTTTCCTCCCAGGTTTCTGCTGGGTGGATGTTGGTGCAGTAGGAAAGGTGGATGTTGTTGGCGAGTTCCATGGTGAGTCTACGTGGGTGTTGGTGAGAATCTTTATCCAAAAAGCGCCTCGCCTGAGATCCGGGCGAGGCGCTGAGAAGTGTGTTTGCGAAACCTAGGGTTGCGGCTTCGCCTTAACCCTAGGTGGTATGTGTATCGCCTTTGGCGAATACGTAGAAGAGGTTTTTAAGCTCTTAGTGTGTTTGCGAAACCTAGGGCTCCAATCGGGCTGTGTCCGATCATTGGAAACTAGGATTGAGGAATTTTTCAAGTAGAGGGTGAGCCCTGAGCTGCTCTCTACCCACTACTCCTTATTCTGCGAGCGATGGCACCGCTGTGGTGGTGTCGGTCTCAGATTCGTAATCAACACCGTCGAGGCCAAAGCCGAAGAGCTTGAGGAACTCGCTTTGGTAGCCATCGAAGTCGGCCACGTCGCCGAAGTTCTCGTTGGATACTGAAGTCCAGATGCCGGCAACGGCAGATTGGATTTCTTCGCGCATTTCCCAATCGTCGATGCGGATACGGCCGGCTTCGTCGAGTTTAGGATCGCCTGAGTAGAGTCTGTCGGAGAAGAGGCGTTCGATTTGTTCGATACAGCCTTCGTGAGTGCCCTTGGCTTTCATTTCTTTGTAGAGGATAGAAATGTAGAGTGGCACGACCGGGATGGCAGATGATGCCTGAGTCACGAGTGCTTTGTTGACGGAAACGAATGCTTCGCCATTGAATTTCTCTTTGAGGCTGGCGTCAATCTTGGCGCAGGATGACTCGAGGTCTTTCTTTGCCTGTCCGATGGTGCCATCGGTGTAGATTGGCCAAGTGAGTTCTGGGCCGATGTAGGAATAGGCGACTGTTTTGACGCCGGAGTCGAGCACGTCAGCTTCGATGAGCGCGTCCATCCAGAATTCCCAATCTTCGCCGCCCATCACCTTGATGGTGTGGTCGATTTCTTCAGATGTGGCTGCGCCGATGGTGACTTCATCGATCTCGCCCTTGTCGGTATTGAGAGTTTTGTTGGTGTACTCACCTCCAGTGGTTTTGAGGACGGATTTGTAAACTTCTCCGGTATTTGGGTCGGTGCGTCGCGGTGAAGCAAGCGAGTAGACGACGAGGTCGATCTTGCCATCCATTTCGTTCTTAATGATGTCGATCGCTTGTTCCTTAAGCTCGTTGGAGAACGCGTCACCATTGAGTGATTTGGCGAAGAGCCCCTCGGCATTTGCGGCTTTTTCGAAGGCGGCAGAGTTGTACCAACCTGCAGATCCTGGGCGTTTCTCACTACCCGGTTTTTCGAAGAAAAGGCCTAGGGTGTTGGCTCCGGACTGGAAGGCTGGGACGATGCGAGAAGCGAGGCCGTAGCCAGTGGAGGAACCAATGACGAGCACGTTCTTAGGGCCATTCTCGAGTTTTGGCTTGGACTTAACATAGTCAATTTGTTCCTGGACGTGAGCAGCACATCCATCTGGGTGTGCGGTGGTACAGATGAATCCGCGAATTTTTGGTTTAACGATCATAATGTGATATTGAAAACGTGTGGGTGGTTTTGCTTGAAGGAAATTAGGGCTTGATGGGGGATCGGTCAAGCGGGCACTGAGGGAAGGAGGCGATTCACGATCTTCGCCATGATGAGGGCTCCAATCAGGCTGCCCAGCGTGTCGGCTGTGATGTCGCCGAGGTCATTGCCGCAGCGCCCCGGTACAAAGCTTTGGTGGAATTCATCGATGACTCCAGTGGCAATGCCGATGGCGGTACAGAGTGCGACCTTGAGCGCGGTGGTGCGTCGCTGCATCAGGTGGTGGAGTACGACGTAGAGGAGGCCTGCCCCCAAAAAAAAATAGCCAAAGTGAAGGATCTTGTCACGCATGGGGATCGGGGGCAGTTGGTCCATGTCTGGGGCACTAGATAGTATCCAGAGGGTGGCAAACCAGATGATCCAAGCGATCAACCAGAGGGCGGGCTTCGCCATTAGCTTGGTGCACAACTTGAGCATCACGACGGCTTATTCCGGATCTTTTAGATCTTGTTCGATCGTCGAGAGGCGTGCTTCTTCCTCGAGGCGTTCGGAGAGCCATTGTTTCATCATCGACTGGTAATTGAGGTAGCGTGAGCGCGCCATACGCTTGATGCGTGAGAGCATGCGTGGGTCAAAGCGTAGCGTGATGGTGGTGGACTCTTTAGAATCAATCTCGTGTACCGAGACGTGCATGAGTTTGCTGTCGAGTTCGTGCTCGTTCCAGAAGGCTGCTTCGTCGGCATCGGATTCAAAGTCCGGGATATCCGACCAATGGGTGATGACTTTCATGGTGACGTGTTATTTGTATGAGGCGTAGCGGCGGTCGTAGAAACGTTGCTCTTGATCAGACATATCACGCACTGCGTAGATGCGCATCTTTTTGCCGTCGGTAGAGAAGGAAATGAAGAGGAAGCGATCACCAACGGTTCTGCCTAACATGTAGAAGCGGGACTCGCCATCGGAGCGTTCATTGTCGGGGATGAGGCGCACGGTAAACGGGTCTTCAAAGACCTCTTCGATTTCACGAGGAGAGAAGATTTGTAAGTCTACAGGGGTGTCTATCAGGTCGAG
This sequence comes from Rubritalea marina DSM 17716, assembly GCF_000378105.1. Classification (GTDB taxonomy): domain Bacteria; phylum Verrucomicrobiota; class Verrucomicrobiia; order Verrucomicrobiales; family Akkermansiaceae; genus Rubritalea; species Rubritalea marina. The sequence continues at coordinate 75,141 of NZ_KB899251.1, forward strand.
TTCCATGTCGGTGTGAGAGATTCGAGAGTGTTGCAGACTGAGGTATCTGACTGATCTGGCACCAAGATGGCAACAATCCTACGACAGCGCAACGTTTAAGATCGCAGTGCTGCTAGAGCGAGTCTGCTAGCCAGCATAGTCTTGCCAATGCGCCACAGCGCCTGCGACACCTTCGATCAGCATTTGCACGCCAATCACGGCGAGGATCAAGCCCATCAGGCGGGTGACGATATTCAGTCCGCCTTTGCCGAGTGTTGAGACGATTCTTTCGCCACCTCTGAAGAAGCCATAGGTGATGCCGCAAAGGAGGCCAAACATCGCAATGGTGATCAAGGTTTCGCTCCAGCCTCCAGCTGAGGAAAAATTGATAGCGGTGGCGATGGTGCCTGGGCCAGCGAGAATGGGCACTGCGAGTGGTGAGATGGCGACTTCGTCGTCTGCGCTTTGGTCTTGGCCACGGGGTTTGTGCATTTTCGAGCGTTCACCATTGAGCATGTTGTAGCCGATGAGGAAGACGAGCACCCCGCCGGTGATGCGGAGTGCGGGTAGGGTGATGCCAAACATGTGGAAGATGACATTGCCCAGCAAGGCGAAGGCGGAGACGATACAGAAGGCAACTAGTAGAGCCTTCAATGCAATAAGTTTTTTTGTGTAGCTACTGTCATCTGAGGTGAGGCCGATGAATACCGCGGTGTTGGCGACGGGATTCATGATGGCAAAGAAGCCAAGAAAGACATTGAGGGTGTGAGCAATCATATCGTGCATGATGCGATCATTATGTACTTAGTGACAGGCTCCGAGTAAACATCTAATGGAGATTTACGCCGAGCCTTGTTGGGGGGTGTTCGGTGTTGCTAGGTGACTTATCGTCTTGCTAAGCAGTCGTCCGGAGTGTTGTGTTAGGTCATGAATCGAAAGCTAGGGATTGTGATTCTGTGTTTGTTTGTATCAGGATTTTGTTCCCTCGCGTACCAAGTGGTTTGGCTGCGTGAGTTTCGTATGCTTTTTGGGGCGTCGACGCCGGCGGCATCTGCGGTGCTTGCGGTGTTCATGGGGGCTCTTGGTTTGGGGAGTTGGGTGTTGGGCAAGAAGCTTGATGTTTGGAAGCGCGTGGGGAGGTCGTATGTGGTGATCGAGGCGTTGATTGGCTTGAGTGTTCTATTGAGCCCATTGCTGTTTTTTCTGACGAGCAAGGTGTATTACGCCACGGGTGGGGTGCTTGAGCTTGGGTTGCCAGTGGCGACGGCTCTTCAGGTTGTGCTCACGCTATTGGTGATTGGCATACCGTGTTTTTTTATGGGGGGGACCTTACCTGCTGCGGTTCGCATGGTGCAGGAGGGGGCGGATGTCTCTCGTCATGCCACAGCCTTGCTCTATGGGCTCAACATTGCAGGTGCTGTGATTGGGGCTGCGAGTGCCAACTTTTTCTTTTTAGAGCGCTTCGGCAATACGCTGACGCTGATGGTGGTGGCTGTACTAAATTTGGGATTGGCCGCACTTGCATACCGGATGCTAGCGCTGGAGGAGGTGTTGCGTGTGCCAGTAGACGAGGAGGTGGTGGAGCCAGTAGGGGGAGAGGCGGATCGGATGATCTATGGCATGGCATTGGTGAGTGGCTTGGTATTCTTTGTGGCTGAGCTTGTTTGGTTTCGTATTTCGATTCCGCTCTTGGGTGGCTCGGTGTACAACTTTGGCTTGATTTTGATCCTGGTGTTGCTGGGGATGAGTCTTGGTGGCGTGCTGTACTCGGTGTTGTTGCGATTCATCAAGCCAAGTTACGGACTCCTGGCGATGGTGTCCTCGATGATGGCTTTGTGTCTGTTGTTGCCATTGTTGTGGAATGAGAAGTACGCGTATTTTTGTTTGGTGCTTCAGCAAGGTTACTTGGGGTACCCATTGCTGTCGAAGTTGTGGGTTTGGGGGGTGATTGCTGGTGGCTTTACCTTTCTGCCTTCGTTGTTTGCAGGCATCCAGTTTGGCTTATTTTTGTCTTTGGTCGGGCGAGGTGATGCTCGTGTGGCTGAGCAAGTTGGCAAGGTGTATGGATTCAATACGGCTGGGGCGGTGGTGGGCGCATTACTGGGGGGCTTTGTGGTGATTCCTAAATGGGGGGTGAGTCAGACCTGGCAATGGATGGGATACCTCTGCCTTGTTATCGCGGTGGTGGCATTGTTGCGCGGGTGGCGTCGTCACTCGTCGGCGTGGTCTGCCGTTTTGGTGATTGCTTTGACGGTGTTGGTGGCGAGTAATCTCAAACCTTTGAGCCCGTATTGGCATAGTAATCCGATTGGTTTTGGGCGCACCACCGTGGGGCCATTTCAGAGCCCTGTGGTTCTTGAGGGGATGATCCGGAGTGTGGAGCGCAAGATCATTTACCATCGTGACGGGCGCGAGCTGAGCACCGCGCTGGCGGCATCTGATGACTTATCGATTTTGAGTAATGGCAAGAGTGATGGCTCTGCCATGGGGGATTTGGGTACGATGACGATGGTGGGCCTGCTGCCGCCTTTGTTGTATGATGGTGATGCACGCAATGCCTGTGTTATCGGCATTGGCACCGGCACCACTATCGGGTGGTTGAGCCAGATTGAGAGTGTCCAAGACATTGATGTCCTGGAGTTGGAGCCGGCTGTGGTCGAGGCTAGCAAGCAATTCGAAGCGGTGAATTTTGCGTTTTGGGATAATCCTAAGGTGAAGATCCACTTGGGTGATGCACGTGAATTTCTGATGGTGGATCGAACCTCGCCGTACGATTTGATTATTTCTGAACCATCGAACCCTCACCGAGCGGGGGTGGCGAGCCTCTACACCCGTGAGTACTACCGCTCGGTGATGAGGAACTTATCGCGCAAGGGCGTGTTTTGCCAGTGGCTTCAGGCATATGAAATCAGTTCTTCTGAGGTGGCTTTGATCATCAAGACCTTGAGTTCGGTTTTCCCAAAGGTGGAGGTCTATCAATCGCAGGGAACTGATTTGTTGTTTCTATGCACCAAGGATGAGGCTGGTTGGAAAGCCCCTGCCATTCGGGAGAAATTGGCTCAATATCCATACCGAATGGGCTTGGATATTGCTTGGGAGACTTCATCGTTAGAGGGCGTGATGAGTTACGCTGTGGGCAATCGGATATTCAGTAAAGCCGTCGCGGCTAAGGCTAAAGAGATCAATACGGACGATCGCAATCTCTTGGAATTCAGGCTCGGGCGCATGGCGGGGATGAGCAAGCATGAGAAGCCAATCGAGCTCATGCTCTACAATGGCTTTAAGACAGGTATTGTGCTGCCGGAGCTTGAGGGTGACTTTGATCAGGCATTCTATGAACAGAACTTGGCAGCGGCATCGCGCCGACTCCAGCGCAAGATGTTTGCCTACACTGCGGCCAAGAGGGTGCAAGTAAAGCCATTGAGAAGACGCTATGAGCTATTGAATGAGATGCGTGTGAATCCAAAGCAGGTGGAATTGGATGGCTTCATCCCAGTGAACCTGTTTGAGCGTCGATTGTATGCCTACAGCTTGCTGCGACAGAAGAGTCCAAAGGCGCTCAAGGCGATTGAGTTGTTCCGCCAGCAAAGCCCCTTGGATTACCATTGCTTGATGGCGGAATACTATCGCCAGCAGCATCAGGTGGCGCAAGAGGTGCAGGCCATCTGTGACATGCTAGAGAAGATGCAGACCTACCCGTGGGGGACTGAGTGGTTGATCAATCGTCAGCTCACGGCGCTGAAGATCCGGCTGCATCGTGGAGAGTGGAAGTACCAAGACCATGCAGCTGCGATCTACCAAGCTCTGGATTCGGAGTCCGCCTGTTATCTATTTGAGAAGACCAAGCGCTTGGTCAAGCTTGGGGTGGCACGTCGCATCGGCGATGCTGAAACACTCGCCAGTGTACTAGACCTCGAACCTCACTTCCCAGTGACGGAAGAAGAGCTGCTGAAGCTGCGTGTCCACGTCTATCAAAAGATGAAACATCCCAACCTCGCGCGCGCAGAGGAAGATCTCGCCTTCTTCAACCAACTTTAGCTTCCCGCGTGGGCACAAAAAAGGCGCTCTAACTTGTAGAGCGCCTTTGGAAATACTGTGGATCAAGTACTGATTACTTGAGCATGTCAACGAGCGTGCGGCCCATTTCGGAAGGTGTCTCAGAGACGGCGATGCCGCACTCAGCAAGGATCTTCTTCTTGGCTTCTGCTGTGTCGTCAGCACCACCAACGATCGCACCAGCGTGGCCCATGCGGCGTCCTGGAGGCGCTGTAGCACCAGCGATGAAGCCGGCGATTGGCTTGGAGCAGTTCTCCTTAGCCCAACGTGCTGCTTCAGCTTCTGCGTTGCCGCCGATCTCACCGATCATGATGATCGCTTCAGTTTCAGGATCTTCATTGAACATCTTGAGAACGTCGAGGTGTGAGGTGCCGTTGATTGGGTCACCACCGATGCCCACACAGGTGGACTGGCCGTAACCGAGCTCAGTGAGCTGGTACACTGCTTCGTAGGTGAGCGTGCCAGAACGGGACACAACGCCCACGTTGCCACGCTTGTGGATGTAGCCAGGAGCGATACCGATACGGCAACCGCCGTGTGAGTTTTCGCCAGTACCAGGAGTCACGATGCCTGGGCAGTTCGGGCCGATGAGGCGAGTCTTGGAGCCAGCCATGGCTGCTTTCACGCGCATCATGTCAGCCACTGGGATTCCCTCAGTGATTGCGACGACGAGGTCGAGCTCGGCGTCAACGGCTTCGAGGATTGCGTCAGCTGCGAATGGTGGTGGTACGAAGATCGCGGAAACGGTAGCGCCGGACTGCTTGGCAGCGTCTGCTACTGTGTCGTAAATTGGAGTCTTGTCGCCGAAGGTCTGACCGCCTTTACCAGGAGTCACACCAGCTACGATCTGAGTGCCGTAGTCGATAGAAAGCTGTGCGTGCTTACCACCGAAGCCACCTGTGATACCCTGAACGAGTACCTTGGTGTTTTCGTCTACTAGAATGGACATAATTTTATGTTTTAAGTGTTAAAGTTTGAGTGGATTAGCCTTGGACTGCTGCGACGATCTTTTGTGCTGCATCGTTGAGGTTGTCTGCGCCGATGACGGCGAGGTCGGACTCTTCGATGAGTTTCTTACCGAGTGCCACGTTGGTGCCTTCGAGGCGAACCACGAGTGGGATCTTGAGCTCAAGCTCAGCAGCAGCAGCGAGGATACCTTCTGCGATGATGTCACATTGCATGATGCCACCGAAGATGTTCACAAGGATGCCTTCGACCTTCGGGTCAGAAAGGATGATTTTGAATGCAGCAGAAACCTGCTCTTTGGTTGCGCCACCCCCTACGTCGAGGAAGTTTGCTGGGTCACCACCGAAGTGCTTGATGATGTCCATGGTCGCCATGGCGAGACCTGCACCATTCACGAGACACGCGATGTTGCCGTCGAGACCGATGTAGTTGAGATCGAACTCAGAAGCTTCCACTTCGCGTGGATCTTCTTCTGTGGTGTCGCGCATTGCCACGATGTCTGGGTGACGGTAAAGCGCGTTGTCGTCGAAGCCGAACTTGGCGTCGAGTGCGAGCACGTTACCTTCCTGAGTCACTACGAGTGGGTTGATTTCCACCATGTCGCAGTCACAGGAGATGAAGAGCTTGAAGAGATTCTTGATGAGCTTAGCAAATTGCTTTGCTTGGTCGCCGGAGAGCTCGAGTGCTGCAGCGAGTTTGCGTACTTCGTATGGCTGGAGGCCAGCGAGTGGGTGAATGAACTGACGAACGATCTTTTCTGGTGTGCTTTCAGCGACTTCTTCGATGTCCATGCCGCCTTCTGTGGAGGCTACGATGACTGGGCGTGATGTTTCACGGTCGAGAAGGATCGCGAGGTAGAGTTCGCGCTCGATTGTTGCTGATTCAGCGATCATGACCTTGTTGACAAGGCGGCCCGCTTCACCGGTTTGGTGGGTGACGAGCGTCTGGCCAATCATCTTGCCAGCAAGCTCACCTGCTTCAGCTGCGTCTTTAGGGAAGTGAACTCCGCCCTTGAAGCCGTTTTTGAATGTGCCTTTACCGCGTCCACCAGCGTGAACCTGTGCTTTAATTACAAGATCGTTGCCGCCGATGGCTTCGGCTGCAGCTACCGCTTCTTCTGCTGTGCTAGCTACCTTGCCGTTAGGGCTTGGTACGCCGAACTTTTCAAACAGTTCTTTAGCTTGATATTCGTGAATATTCATGACTTAAAACGCCTTCGTGACGCATGGCGACACGCTAGATTTCACCTAACCAACGGTCAAGTTGAATTAGTGATTATGCGGCCAATTATTGATATTTAAGTCACTGCTGGCTCATCACATGGATCAATCTCATTCATGTGTGATGGGGGAGAAAATGGGCCAATGAGCGAGATCTCCCCAATATGAAGGAGGGGGTTTGAGAGGTGGTAAGGATGCTTTGGGTGTTGCGTGGCGGTGCTTGTGGGTGATTCTTCTTGGTTTAGTGTACAAAAAAACGCACCTGATTGATCAGGTGCGTTTGCTTTAAATGGTGTGTTGTTGGTGTGTGTGTGGCTTATGCCTCAACCACTTCAACTTCTTCGACTTCAGCTGGTGCGTCTACCCATTCGATGAGAGCCATAGGAGCGGAGTCGCTCTGGCGAGCACCAAGCTTGATGATGCGGCAGTAACCACCTTGGCGGTCTGCAGCAGCTGGTGCGATTTCTTCGAAGAGTGCCTTCACTGCGTCCTTCTGCTGAAGGAATGCAACTGCCTGGCGGCGTGCGTGAAGATCGCCACGCTTACCAAGAGTCACCATTTTCTCTGCAACTGGGCGGAGAGCTTTGGCTTTGGCGAGTGTGGTGCGGATCTTACCGTGCTCGATAAGGCTGCATGTAAGGTTGGATAGGAGTGAGCGGCGGTGTGCTGCGTCACGCTGGAGTTTGACTGTCTTGCGTCTTTTTCTCATCTTGGTTATTCGTCGTTAAGGTTCTGCGCGATGAGGTCAGCGAGACCCACCGGTGCTTCTTCTTCAGCTCCTAGGCGTGGTGCAGGCACGGAGAGTGTCTGGCCAGTGAGGAGTGAAGGGTCGAAGGACATTCCAAGGCCGAGACCAAGCTCGACAAGTTTGTCCTTAATTTCATTGAGAGATTTCTTACCGAAGTTACGGTACTTGAGCATCTCTGCTTCAGTCTTCATGGCAAGCTGACCAACAGACGTGATGTTCGCGTTGTTGAGGCAGTTTGCAGCGCGTACTGAGAGTTCGATCTCGTTGACGCTCATGTTGAGTAGTTTCTTGAGGGCTGCGTTTTCTTCGCTCTGCTCTGGTTGTGCAGATTCGAACTCTACGGCATCGTCGTCGTAGTTGACGAATGCGTCGAGGTGGTGGCGAAGGATAGCGGATGCCTGAAGCAGTGCTTCAGGTGGGTCCACACGGCCGTCAGTCCAAACGTCGAGCACAAGCTTGTCGAAGTCAGTCATCTGACCCACACGAGTTTGGCCCACGGAGTACTTCACGCGAGTCACTGGTGAGAAGATGGAGTCGATCGCGATCACGCCGATTGGCATGTCTGGGCGCTTGTTTTCGTCACCAGTATTGAAGCCACGGCCAACCTTGATTTCAAATTCACAGTCGAACTTGGTCTTGCGGTCGAGTGTGCAGATGATTTGGTCCTTGTTAACAACTTCGTAGATGTTGTCGTCTTGGATGTCGCCTGCAGTGACAACGCCTTCTTTTTCGACTTGGAGCTTGAGGATGCGTGGTTCCTTAGCGTGGTGCTTGAACTTCACCTTCTTGAGGTTGAGGATGATGTCAGTGACATCTTCTACAACGCCAGCGAGGCTAGAGAATTCGTGTTGCACACCTGCGATACGTACAGATGTGATTGCAGCGCCTTCCAATGAGGAAAGGAGAACGCGGCGGAGTGAGTTGCCGATAGTGTGGCCAAATCCACGCTCGAATGGCTCGGCGGTGAATTGTGCGTAGGTATCAGTTTCAGTGTCCTCGTCTTTGATGACGCGGTTTGGCAATTCGAAGCGGTCGAGAAGGATTGCTTTCTTCTCTTCGGCTGTTTGTTCTTCAGTATTTGTCGTTTCTTCTGACATAATGTCTAGTAGTGCGTTGGGTTACCCTCTAGCGAGTGGTTGACCTTATCTCGATGAGATAGGCCATAGAGGACCTACAACGGTTGGACGGACTCGCGGGACGCGGAATTAAGGGGAGATTCCTCGAAATAGCAATAGTTTTTTCTCGGATATCTCTAATTTTTTCCACGATTGATGCGCGGCACGATGCTGTAGGGTTGCAAATTGGTAAAGTATTTGTTTAAGAGCCTTATGGCCACGAGCGATCAAGTACAGGAGCGAATCGAGTATGAATCAGCACAATTTGTGCACGACCTCTTTGCGAATGATTGTAAAAATGTGGTGAAGATGGGGCAGGTTCTTGGCTTGAAAGTGCTGAGTCGTGATGGTTGGGTCTTGTTACAAGGGGCCGAAGAGCAGGTGGAAAAGGCCAAGGATGCTTTAGAGGATTTGGAGGATGCGCTTCGAGTCGGCGGCGAAATCTCTGCTAAAGAATTTAACACGGCGCTGAAGGTGGTGCAGGGGCAAATGGATACGAAGGTGGCGAAGCTCGGGCAGGTCAAGATTCAGGGGGCGGCGGGGCGCAAGCCCGTTTCTCCGCGTTCAGCCCAGCAGCTCGCTTACCTCAATGCCATGGATTGCCATGATGTGACTTTTGGTCTGGGTCCGGCTGGTACGGGGAAAACTTACCTTGCGATGGCTAAAGCTTTAGCAATGTTGAAGGAAAAGCAGGTGCACCGGATTGTGCTCACGCGTCCTGCGGTGGAGGCAGGTGAGGCTTTAGGATTCCTTCCGGGAGATATGCAGGAGAAGGTGGCTCCATACTTGCGGCCGCTGTATGATGCGATGCAGGACATGCTCGATCCAGATCTCAGCAAACGCTACCTGGAAGACGGGACGGTCGAGATCGCTCCATTGGCTTACATGCGCGGCAGGACCTTAGCGAATGCTTTTATCATTCTTGATGAGGCTCAGAACACCACACCAGAACAGCTTTATATGTTGCTCACGCGCATTGGCGAAGGTTCATGCTGTGTGGTCACGGGGGATCAATCGCAAATTGATTTGAAGAAGGGGATGCGCTCGGGCTTGTCTGAGGCTGTGCAGGCTCTCAAGGACATTGATGGGGTGAGCTTCATCCGTTTCAGTGCTACCGACGTGGTGCGCCATCCGGTGGTAGAGCGTATTATCACGGCTTATGACCGAGTGCGCGGGTCGGAGAATCAATAGATAGAGGCGTCTGCGAGCCCAGTGGCAGTACCCAGAGTGCTCCAGCGTTCTGAGGCAAGGCGTCAAGTTGACCAGTCAGTTGCTGAGAGTGTGTGAATCCGCAACTCGATCGTAGGGGTGAGTTGCTCTTGGGGCGGAAATGTCACATGGTTCAGCTGTGTTGCTGTGATGGTGCTTGTACAGTTTAGCTAGAATCATTAGGTATTAGACAGTAACTAACTAACAATCACATGAGCCAATTTTCACCATTGACCACCGCCGTTGCTCTCGGAGCGCTTGTTTCGCTCTCATCATGCATCAAGAAGACCTACACCTTCGAGCTTCCGTCATTTTCCCCTAGTCTTGAGCCTGTAGCTGCTCCAGCGCAATCTTCTTCCACTGAGAAGAATGCTGCGGCTGCGGCGACGACAACCGCTGCCTCTGCGGGCGCTGCTGTCTCAGACGAAGACTCAATGCCGAAGCCGGTGATTTATTACACTGCTGACGATGTGACCATCTACGAAGAAGCACCAAAAGGGCGCGCCTATGAGGTGCTTGGTGAAGTGAGTGGCAAGTCCAGCGACAAGATTGTGCTCGGTGGTAGTGAAGATATTATGATGGCACACCTTCAGGTGCAGGCCAAAAAGATGGGCGCGGATGCGATCATCATGAAGTCACTTGAAAAGGGCTTCTTGGGCATCAAGAAAGGTAGCGATCGTGGCATGCACCCTAGCTCAGCCACTGCGACTGCCATCAAGTTTAAGTAAGCTTTAAAGCCGGGCTTTTCTCATCGGGTACCCTTGCATCGCGTGAGGGTGCTTGTTTGCTGTTGGCTGCAAACGCACAAGGTATCGGCCCGGTGCACTCTCTGAGTTGCCGCCTCGCAGCGGGAGCAAGCGGGCTATTAGGCGTAAAAAAAATCCCCGCTAGATTGACTAGCGAGGACTTTGGAAAATCGTTGGTGTTCAGTGAGCGAACACGCACTCGGCCGCTTAAGCGTTGAGTGATGGCTTCTTGGCGCGACGAACAGCACCGAAACGCTTCTGGAACTTGTCGATACGACCTTCAGTATCCACGAAGGTAGATTTACCAGTGTAGAATGGGTGAGTGTCTGCAGTGATACCAGTGGAGATCACGAAGTACTCTACACCGTCTACTGTTTCAGTTGTGTCGGACTTGGCGGTGGAGCGTGTGAAGTAACGCTTACCGGAAGTCATGTCTTGGAAGATTACTGGGTGGTAATCAGGATGGATATCAGCTTTCATAGTCTTGATAATGTTGTGCCACGTTTCCGTCGCGGCGGGAGTGGTGATTTACAAGGTAATTTTAGGATGTCAACTCCATAGTGTCATCAAAGCGTCTGCACTCTTGACTAGTGAAGCTTGTTGTCTAGTCTGGCGCCATGTTCGCAGGCACGCACACAGCAATTATAACCCCATTCCGCGATGGGCAGGTAGACGAATCCGCTTTTAGAGCACTGATAGAGAAGCAAGTTGCCGGCGGTGTCGAGGGGATCGTACCAGTTGGTACTACTGGTGAATCGCCGACATTGGACCCGCAGGAGCACCTCGAAGTGATCCGTATTGCTGTAGATGCTGCAGCTGGCCGCGTGAAGGTCATTGCCGGTACTGGAGCAAATTCCACAGCTGAAGCGATTCAGCTCACAGAGGAAGCTGAAGCTCTCGGAGCCGATGCCTCGTTGCAGGTCACTCCATATTACAACAAGCCCTCTCAGGAAGGATTGTTCCAGCACTTCCGCGCAGTGGCTGAGAGCACCCAGCTTCCCATCATGCTTTATTCAGTGCCGGGCCGCTCTGTGGTAGAGATTGCCCCTGAGACAGCAGCACGACTTGCCGCTGAGTGTGATAATATCATTTCAATCAAAGAGGCTGGAGGCAATCCGGATCGTGTGGACGAGCTCAAGGCGGCTTTGCCCGATGGCTTCGAAATTCTATCAGGCGATGACCCACTGACCATCGAGTTCATGAAGCGTGGTGCTTGTGGTGTGGTATCGGTGGCATCCAATATCGTGCCAGAAGTTGTGGTGAAGTTGGTCAATGCGATGCGCGCCAACGACCCAACGGCCGCTCAGGCGGTGCAAGACCAGTACGTGGATCTACTCAGCACCTTGATGTCGGTGGAGACCAACCCGATGCCGATCAAAGCCGCCGCTGCGCTCATGGGGCTGTGCTCTGATGAAGTGCGTCTTCCGCTCTTGCCACTTCCTTCGGACAAGCTAGAAGTTGTGCGTCAGCTTCTCAGTAAATACGATCTCGTATAAACCTTTTTTGAACGCCCAACAGCGCCAGAAGTTTTTACGCTTTCCTTGTCTGGGCATCCATTGATCATTCCATCCCTAAATCATCCTTTAATATGACAGAACTTCTTATTCTTGGTCGCTCTGGCCGTATGGGCCAAGCACTCGTGGAGGCTGCCGAAGTTGACCCCGGCGCCACCGTAACAAAGACTCACGACACTGGTGAGGACTTGCAGACTGCATTTGACGGTGTCAATGCGGCTATCGATTTCACCGTTCACTTCTTCACGGATGAAGTGTTGGCAGCAGCGATTGCCAAGAACGTGCCACTGGTGATTGGCACCACAGGGCACACTGACGAGGAACGTGCGCGCATCGTCGAGGCATCCAAGCAGCTCCCGATCGTTTTCGCCGCCAACTACTCCATCGGAGTCAACACCTTGTTCTATCTCACCCAGAAGGCTGCGGAGATCCTCGGCAATGACACCTTTGATATTGAAGTCACCGAAATGCACCACAAGCATAAGATTGACTCGCCCTCAGGTACCGCACGTCGCTTGCTAGAGATTCTCAATGACGCGACAGGCACGAGCTATGAAGATGATGTGACTCACGGCCGCGAGGGCAATATCGGCCCGCGCCCTAGCAAGGAGATCGGCATGCACACCCTACGTGGGGGAGATGTCGTTGGTGATCACACCGTGATGTTCGCTGCAGATGGCGAGCGTGTGGAGCTCACGCACAAGGCTTCTAGCCGCCTTACCTTCGCAGGAGGTGCCGTGCGCGCGGCACAGTGGGTGCAGGACAAGCCAGCTGGTCTCTACGACATGCAGGACGTGCTGGGCTTGAAGTAATTCAAGAGTACCTGCGCGACAATGAAACTTTAGATCAGTGGAGAGGCCGGATCATCCCCATCGCCTCTCCACTTTTTTGTACCATTGAATCACACTATTTAGCGGTCGATGAGAACGGGCATTGCATTGGGTTCCAATTTGGGTGAGCGCCTGCAGCATCTGGCTGAGGCGAAAGAACGGATTCAACAGATTCCTGGTGTGGTGGCACTGGGCCCGGTGTCCTCGGTCTTTAGTAGCGACCCTGTCGATTGCCCACCTGGTTCACCAGAATTCTACAATGCGGTGCTTGAGCTCACATTCGATGGGGAGCCCTTGGCTTTATTGGATGCTCTGCAGCGCATTGAGGTGGAAATGGGGCGTCCGAGTGCGCACGGGGTGAATGCGCCTCGCACCATCGACCTCGATATCCTTTATATGGGTGAGCTCGTTCTCAAGTGGCCGCGTTTGGTCATACCGCATCCACGCTTGCAACACCGCCGCTTTGTGCTAGAGCCCTTGGTGCAAATTGCTCCCGAGCTCGTCTTGCCCGAGTCCGAGAAACCGATGGAGTGGCATTTCCAAGAATTACAGAGTGGAGAACGCCCCCTGATCATGGTATCCGAGACTTGGTAAGCCGATACCCAGAGCGAGATTGCCCGGGATAGATATTGAACCATGAGCACCACCAGCCAAGCCAAAGCCGAGAGGCTCCGCCAGAGCAAAGGGCAGCAGAAGATTGCCTGCCTCACCGCCTATGATTACCCAACGGCACGCTTGCTTGACGAAGCTGGTATCGATTTGTTGTTGGTAGGTGATTCGCTTGGCATGGTCGTGCTTGGCTACCCTGACACCACTCACGTCACCATGCAGCATATGCTGCACCACGTGGCTGCCGTGGCGCGTGGCAACACCAATGCCCTGGTGGTGGGAGACCTGCCGATCCATTCCTACGATAGTCCCGCAGAGGCTCTGGAAAATGCCCAGCTCTTGGTCGACGCAGGCGCCGATGCTGTGAAGCTAGAAGGTGGTGTTCGCCAGGCTGAAAAGGTCAAGGCTATCGTCGATGCTGGCATCCCAGTCTTTGGCCATATGGGCATGCTACCTCAGCGTGTTCTCGAAGAAGGAGGCTACAAAAAGAAGGGGAAGTCCGAGGCCGAGTACGAAGCAATCCTAGAAGGATGTCGGGCCCTCGAAAACGCCGGAGTCTTTGCCATTGTACTCGAGAGTGTTGTGCCGGCCACCGCCCAACGCCTCACCGAGCAATTGAGTGTCCCCACCATCGGCATCGGCTGTGGTGACAACACATGCGACGGCGAAGTTGCCGTCATCACCGACCTCGTGGGTGGCTACCCTTGGTTTGTCCCGCCCTTCGCCAAGCCGCAGGCAAACATCTCTAGCGATATCGCTCAGGCCGCTGTTCGCTACAAAGGACAAGTCTAGCTCTTCTGAGAGAGTGGGCACAGCGCCTCAAGCCAGCTTCTGGCGATGAGCTCATGGCCTTGGGGTAGTGGGTGGATGCCATCCCAGATCCAGTGCTCTGGGGGGGCTAGTTCCGTGGCGGCATCGAAGATCGCTTGGGTCTGGATGTGCACGGCATTGTAATCCGCGGCCAGCTTGTCCACGATGGCGCCGAGCTTGTCGGTGGCACTGCGTCTTGCCTTCCATGCTTGTTCACTTTTTAGCCCACCGCTGCGCAGCACGAAGGGATCGAGCATGACGAGCCGCAGCTGCGAGTTTGCGGCCAAACTGGCATCTAGCAATTGGCGGTAATTTGCTTCAAATTCCTGAGGCGTGATCCCTTTGCCCACATCATTGGTTCCGATGAGAATGCTGAGCAAGTCTGGCTTGATGTCGATCGCATCTTTCTGCCAGCGTTTTTTCAGGTCTTGCGTGGTGTTGCCGCTGATTCCACGGTTGTAGAATTCGAGCTTGGCCTCCGGCATGTCCACCCCGAGCCGGGCTGCCAATAGAAACACATAGCTGTGACCCAAGTAATGGTTGCGGTCGCGTTGGTTGCGCCCCCATTGCATGTCGGTGATCGAGTCGCCCTGGAACAAGAGGCGACTCCCAGCTACCAATCCTATGCTTGTTTTACTTGGTGCAGCCTTGGCCGATGAACCTAGAGCCGCCGCTCCCGCTGCGACTACAGAACGTGTGAGAAATGATCGCCTGTCTAACATAGTTTTATAGATACTCAGTGAGCTCCTCCTGTCTTACAGATGTTGTGGCGCACGCTAGCTATCGCGAGCGCAGTCCGAAAGTGAGCACCCTAGGTTCTGAAGAAGGCTTTTAATCATGGTGGCGAATTTGGGCGATCTGGATTTCGTCTTCTGAGATTCGGTAGACGATACGATGTTCGGAGTTGATGCGTCGCGACCAGAAACCAGCGAGAGCATGTTTCAGGGGTTCGGGTTTACCAATGCCCTCGTAGTGGTTGCGATCAATGTCTTTGATGAGTTCATTGACCTTCTTCAGCATGCGTCTGTCGGTCTTTTGCCAATAGAGGTAATCTTCCCACGCCCGGTCTGAGAATATCTTCTTCATTCGACCAATTCTCGCTCTCTCCCTGAACCTGCATTCAGTTGCTCGATAGACTCGATCAAGCGCTTCGCATTACGAGGGCTTCGCAAGAGGTGAGTGGTTTCTTGCATCGCCTCAAAATCTTCTAGCGAGATCATCACCACAGCATCAGTGCCTTTCTTTGTGATAATCACTGGGTCATGATTCACGCAAACCTCAGTGATCGTGCTCGCAAGATTTTCACGTGCGTGGGAGTAAGTGATTGCATTCATATTGTCCAATATATTGGACAACTGGTGAGAGTCAATTTTATTCTAGTTGCGGCTCATTTGAGAGTTCAGTCGCGGTGGCTGCCGCTAGTTGAAGTTTAAGCATGCAAGGACCCTAGGTTTAAGTTCCTGCGTCAGCGTTTCGGAATCAACTAAACCTAGGGTTCCTAGCCGCCTGTCGTGCTAACACTTTTACGTTTCTACTTTTTCGTTCTTACTTTAAATTAGCGAGGTGAATACAAAATATGGTATCAATTGTAGTGTTGATTTTCGAATATTATACACTATGTTGTGTTTGTCTAAATGAATGAACCACACGATGTGGTGGTTTGAACCCTAAATGGAGAATACGAAAATGCAAAAGTTCACCTTGAAATTACAAGAAGCGTTGCAGCTTGCGAGCTTGTCGGCGCAGCAATCGAAGCATGCTGAGCTGAAGGCTCTGCATGTCTTTATTGAGTTATTGAAACAAGATGGTGGTGTGGTGGTGCCGATCCTTGAGGCGGCAGGCCTTGATGTGACCCAAGTCAAGGCCACGGTGCTGAATGCGCTGGCGAATGAGCCGACAATCCAAGGCGGCAATGCCGAGCCAAGTCCGAGCTATGAGCTGCGCGAGGTGCTCAATGGTGCCGAAAAAGTGCGTGGCGAGATGGGCGATGACTTTGTCAGCGTCGAGCATTTCTTGCTGGCGAGCTTGCAGGCGAATGGCCAGCTAGGCAAGTTACTGAAAGAGGCGGGCGTGAGCGAGGAATTGCTCAAGCAAGCCTTGCAGCAAGTGCGCGGTAGCCAGCGCGTCACAGACCAAGACCCAGAGGGGAAGTACCAGACCTTAGAAAAGTACGGCCAAGACCTCACGGCGAAAGCGCGTGAAGGGAAAATTGATCCGGTGATTGGCCGCGACACGGAGATCCGCCGCGTGATGCAGGTGCTCAGCCGCCGCACCAAGAACAACCCGGTACTCATTGGTGACCCTGGGGTGGGGAAGACCGCCATCGTCGAGGGACTCGCGAGCCGAATCGTCAGTGGTGATGTGCCTACATCGATGCAGAACAAGCGCGTGATCGCTCTAGATATCGGTTCGATGGTCGCCGGTGCCAAGTTCCGTGGTGAGTTTGAGGAACGCCTCAAAGCCTTCCTCAAGGAAGTCACCGAATCGGCGGGCGAGGTGATTCTTTTCATTGATGAATTGCACACCATTGTGGGGGCGGGAGCTACCGACGGGGCGATGGATGCCTCAAACTTACTGAAGCCCCAGCTGGCGCGTGGTGAGCTGCGTACGATTGGAGCCACCACACTCGACGAGTACCGCCAGTATATTGAGAAAGATGCCGCGCTCGAGCGTCGCTTCCAGCCAGTGATGGTGGGCGAACCGAGTGTGGAGGACACCATCGCGATTTTACGTGGATTAAAAGAACGCTACGAAGTGCACCATGGGGTGCGCATCCAAGACGCCGCCATCGTCGCTGCTGCCTCCCTCAGTGATCGTTACATCTCGGATCGATTCTTGCCAGACAAGGCGGTCGATCTCGTGGACGAGGCGGCCTCGCGTCTGAAGATCGAGCTCGACTCGGTGCCGACCGAGATCGATGTGCTGCAGCGCCAAGTGATGCAGCTAGAAATGGAACGTCAGGCGCTCGAGAAAGAAAGCGACCCCGCCAGCGCCAAGCGCCTAGACAAGGTGGTGGAAGAAATGGCCAACCTCAAGGAGCAGAGTGATGGGCTGATGGCGCAATGGCAGAATGAAAAAGAAGTCATCGATACCGTCAACCAGGCCCAAGAACGGATAGAATCACTCAAGAATCAAGCCGAGCAAGCGAAGCGCGAGGGCGACCTCAGCAAGGCCTCAGAGCTCACCTACGGCACGATCCCGCAGGTGATCGAAGAGGCCGATGAGGCCAGGCTCAAGCTGGAAGACCTTCAGAAAGCCGGCCGCATGCTCACCGAGGAAGTCAGCGAGGAAGACATCGCCAATGTGGTGTCGAACTGGACGGGCATTCCCGTGAGCCGGCTCCAAGAAGGGGAGCGCGCCAAGCTCGTGCACATGGAGGAGCGGATAGGCGAGCGCGTCATTGGCCAAAAGCAAGCAGTGGAAGCAGTGTCGAATGCAGTGCGCCGCGCGCGTGCTGGACTTCAGGACGAGGACCGCCCGATCGGTTCCTTCCTCTTCCTCGGCCCCACAGGTGTCGGCAAGACCGAGCTCTCCAAAGCCCTCGCGGAGTTCCTTTTCGATGATGAAGGGGCGATGGTGCGTATCGACATGTCCGAGTACATGGAGAAGCACGCGGTGTCGCGTCTGATCGGCGCGCCTCCGGGCTACGTCGGCTATGAAGAAGGTGGGCAGCTCAGCGAGCACGTGCGTCGCAAGCCCTACTCGGTGGTTCTTTTCGATGAAGTCGAGAAGGCGCACCCCGATGTGTTCAATGTCTTGCTCCAAGTGCTAGATGACGGCCGCATCACCGATGGCCAAGGCCGCACTGTGGACTTCCGCAATACCGTCCTCGTCATGACCTCCAACATCGGTAGCCAATTCATCCTCGATGAGGCCAATGCCGAGCAACGCGAATCCAAGGTGCACGAGGTGCTCAAGCAACACTTCCGCCCAGAATTCCTCAACCGACTCGACGAAACCATCATCTTCGATCGCCTCGATAAAGAGGAACTCAGCGGCATCATCGAACTCCAAATCCAGCGCGTGGCCGAACGCATGGCTCAGCGTGGATTCAAGCTGGATATCTCCGATGCCGCGGTCGCGGAAGTCGCCAGCAGCGGCTACGACCCAAGCTTCGGTGCGCGACCACTCAAGCGGGCGATTCAGAAGCTCATCCTCGACCCACTCAGCCTCGAAGTGCTCGAAGGGAAGTTCTCAGAAGGCGACACGATCCAGGTCGATCTCGGCGAGCATGGCAGCCTCCGCTTCACCTCAGGAGCGAAGGACTAGATGGTGGCTCACAGCGAGTCGCCAGTAGCAAGCCCAGCGCCTGCCATGGGCTATGAGGTTTTCTACTGGTGCTCGCACGGTCTCCCGATGACCACAATGATCACTGCAAGAGGTATTGACGCACGACGTATGGAACAAGAACTCCGAGACCAATCCCCCAGAAGAGAGCAAAAAAATACTTGTTCTCAACCTTCTTTCCTCTGGGCCAGCAGCTGAGCTGATCAAAGAGAGAATTGAGGATGAGAAGCAGCATGTAGACGAATGCCAAACAATACCCGGCACGCGCTGAAATACTTGAACAAAGGTACGCCGTGATCGCCACAAGCACGGTCATGATGATGGAACTGCGCTGCGGAATACAATTAGATCTCCATGGTTTCATATCAAATGCGTGTCCCCCTCCTCTGATTGTCTCATCTCCTGATGAGTTCAGAAGTATGACAGAAAACAATCCGTGTGCACCATCTCATTCTTTCTTGTTCTGCAAGTTAGTTTTCTGTGGACCTAGGCACTATACTGCCATCCTGGAATACTTGTTGAGGTCGCATGCCTGGAATTGGTGGTAATTCTGGAACTAGGAATAAACTATTTGAATATGGATCTCTAACGGGGGTGTTGATGGGTAATCCTCGAACATCTAGTGGGTTCCTCAGTGGGTCATGTGGACTATAGACGTAACCATCTCGACCATCAACCAGTACGCCATAGGGGTAAGGTGAGCTCCCTTCTTTTTTGTTTTCCGTGACTTTTTCTGGTGCGTTGATGTCTACAGTTTCTTCAGAGCAAGATGCTAAGTAGAATAGAGTTACAATGGAATATGAGCATCCAAGTATGTGTTGCACTTTGTGCATGTTACTAAGCAGAGGCAGATTTTAAATCTTAGGGTACTCAGAAATGAATAAGTAGATTCCTTTGGTTGCCATGACTGACATCGCTTCAGGAGGGAAGGCGGCACCACCACCTTTAGCTTCTGATCCTTCACGTACTGAAATACCTACGTCTGCAATGTAATCTCCAACAGGTAATTGAGTCCCGCTTTCTATTAGCCATAATTCTAGGCTCTTCATTTGCTCAGTCAGATCCCAATTATCATTGCAGAGCCAAGCTATGTCTTCAGTTTCATCGTTAGAAAGGGTTTTGTAGATGTTGATAGGCATTATTTAACGTAAAGCACACCAATCACTGAACTCTCAGCGCGCTTTGTTTTTGGGTTAATGTTTGAAGATTAGAAATGGCTCGCTTCTCGACGGTGAAGGGATTGGGCGCAACGTCCTGTTAGGTAAGTTAGTTTATGAACGATTTGATAAGTGATAGGAGCACAAAAATAATAACAATGGTGGTGACATAGAATGGGGCCGAAGAAAAATCGAAGTCGAGGATTCGAGAAAGAATACCCTTCATTCCCCTGTGATTTCTTCGAACTTCCTTATCGACACTCTCCAAGATTTTCTGCATGGTACCGTCTCTGAATGCTAATGCGAGAGCGCCCTCGTGAAATCGATCATTTCTTACAAGGGTTGTAATTAGTTTGCACTTAGTTACCATACAGATCGAATCGTAATCTATATTATCATCGTTAATAATCTTTCTCCCATCCTCCCAAGAAGGCCAATCGAAGTTGATCATTATACTAGGCCTCATGTATGTTACTTTTATGAACCTAGATAAAATATCATGCTTAGCTGGCTCATAAGGCAGCGTGTATGAATCTCTTGGAGTTGCTCTAATTTCTTTGATCAGCTCCAATAGAGGCCTCCACTCTTGGTATGTTAAAGTTGCAAAATGCTCTTTGGCTTCTGATTCAGGAATGAACATATTTAGTCGAACGTTGACTACTGCGTCTTGATCTAGCCAGTAGGCTGTGAGGGTTTAAATCCAAGTGACGCGGACTCATGGCTTAGAATCCTGGTTTTGTGAATCTGATCCTTTATCTTTTCTATTTTTCATGCAGCCATAGACAATCAGTGTTAGTCCCACTGACACTTGGATCCAGTGGTGCAGAGTAAAGTATCCCTTCAAACTAGAAGTTATTAGCCCCAGGCCAAACCACGGAAGTCCTGATATGATTTTATTCATTTCCATCTAGATCAGTTAAGTATACCCGCCGAACATTTGTTCGGTCGGAGTGCTACGCAAGGTCTAACAGCGGAGCTGATTTTAACAAGTTCCTTTTGCTTGGGTCAATCCATCAAACTAGCAGGTAGAGGAGCCAATTTCGTGGAGCTGACGATAGTCCGTAGCGAGCTGGAAGGGCGGGGGTGTTGATCGCTGGGAGTGAGTCAGGTTTCGTGTGTCGGAGGGGAATTGGAGAGTCTTGAGAGATGGCTCTTCTCATTATGATTCGGTTCGTTCGCTAGATCCGTTGTTGCCACGATGGTCTTTAGGACTGGGGTGTTTTTGCTGCTCTGGGATTGATCTTAAGGGGCCTTCAACCGGCCGGGTTGGGTGGCTGTTTTTGACTAGGGTACTGTGTCGACTCTGTCATCCTTGAGCTCTTGCTGCTTCAGTCTGATTGAGTCACGGTGTCTATTTGTTAGATATGTCTAGAAGAACTGAAGCTGGGAACTACGATTGGGTGATAGTGGATGGGATAGGTGCTTTTTTTGGTGCTTATGCCAAGCGACGTATCAATTGGTCGAAGATTCCCTTGGCTGAATTGCCCGTGGAGGGGGAGGAAGCGGATCGATACTGGGAGGGGGTGCGCGAGGATATGACTGAGTTTGTCAAGCGTGTGCGAGCGCATGGCTACAACACGGTGACGCTGGATGATGTGGCTCATTTGACGGCCCATCGCTCTTACTCGGCTGAGTTGATGAGGCGTGTGGAGCGTCTCAGTGAGGAGATGCGTAAGGTGATTGCGATTATCAAGGGAGCAGGGCTGAAGGTGCTGATGACGACTGATGCCGTTCCGACTAGTGGGGATTTGGTGCATGAGCTCGGTGGGAAGCGCGCGCGAATTGCTGAGTATTTCTATGCCTTGATTGATCAGTTTTTGACGGAGTTTCCAGAGGTGGATGGCGTGGTGCTGCGCTTGGGGGAAGGCGATGGCAAGGATGTGAAGGGGGATCTGCACAATACCTTGTTTGTGGAGACCGCGCAGCAGGCGAATCAATTGTTGAAGGGGTTACTCCAGGTGATGGAGAGGCATGGCAAGATGTTGCTGTGCCGCACTTGGACCGTGGGAGCCTACCAGGTGGGTGATCTCATCTGGCATCGCCGTAGGGTGCGTGGGCTATTGCAAGGGATTGAGAGTCCTAAATTTATTCTGTCTTTGAAGTATGGAGAGAGTGATTTTTTCCGCTACTTGCCACTGACTCAGGCATTTTTCGAGACTGAGGTTCCGAAGGTGATTGAGTTCCAGGCGCGGCGCGAATACGAGGGGGCTGGGGAATACCCAAGTTTTATTGGTTGGGATGTGGAAAACTATGCCCATCAGCTGGAGCAGGCGCAGAATTTGGTGGGCTTTAGTGTCTGGGTTCAAACGGGGGGCTGGCATGCTTTCAAGCGTCGTTCCTACTTGGCTTCTGGCTCGTATTGGGTCGAGCTGAATAGTGCGGTGACGGTGCAGGTGATGCAGTACGGGCTGAGTGTGGATGCGGCGCTCACGAAGTTTTATGGCTCATTGAAGCTTGAGCAAGTGCGGCGATTTCTGGAGTTAGCCAATGACGCAGTCCTACGTGGATTGTATATTGAGGAATTTGCCAAACAAAAATGGTTTTTCCGTCGCGTGCGTATCCCGCCACTCTTGCATGTCTATTGGGATTGTATTTTCTTCCAACACCCGATTAAAAAGATTTCCAAACACTTCGTCGGCGATTGGGAGAAAGCCATCGCTGATGGCTACGATGTGCTGCAAAACTTCTCCGAGATGGAAAGCCTCGCAAGGACCCTGGGCTGGGGGGGGGATGACGTGCAATTTATGCACGATACGTTCGAGATGATTGCCCTCTCTCGGGAGTATATGTTTGCTCCATTCACTGAGGAGCTTCGCGCCAAGGTGATTGAGAAAAAACGTGCCTACAAGGCCAAGTACCCGCGCAGCGAGCGCTCACGCTATCGCATTAAAACTGATTTCACTCGGGTGCCACTCAGCTCCCAGGACCTGAGCATTCTACAGCGTCTCTTCTTTCGCAAGAAGCGTGGCTACCGCGTGATTGACCACCTCGTGACTCTCCGCCTGCTCGGGCGAGTCTATCGGATCTTCCACCGGCGTTATGAGCATAAGATCCCGAAGTTTGCTCGGAAGAGTGCGATGGGGATTGAGACGGTTCTGAAGTGAGCTGTACTGACTGTTCTGCTGCCTATTCTTTACTTGACATCGTGGCTCTGCAGCTCATGGTGTTTGCTCGATTTGTAGCTTGTGCTACATGGTGAGTGATCAATTGTGTGATTTGCTGATTGCTGCTGTGTGGGATTGGCGTATTGGATTAGGTGAGAGAACGAGATGATGATGGTTCTAAAAGGATTAAGAATAGCGGCGCTAGTGCCGATGGTGGCGGTGATGGCGGCCGACGGAGCAGGGTCTGAGGCCTTGGGTGAGACGCTGGAGCAACCGCTGCTGGCTCTGAAGCTGGTAGAGGAACGCGTGGCCAATGAGCGCCAGTTGTCTGAGGAGATGCTGGAGCTTCAGGCAAGGCGCGTGGAGGAGGAGCGGCTTAAGGCACTTTATCGTGTGGAATTGGATGCGATTCGCAAGCAGGTTGAGGCAGCTGGATCGGCACACACGCAGGATATGGAGTCGCTGCGCAGGGATCAAGAGTTTGTGAGGCAGGCAAAGAGCAAGCGCCAGGACATGCAGGATGCCTTGGTGCAGCAGATCCAGCGGATCGAGGCGATGCAGCCGCTGCTTCCCGAGCTGCTGAAGCAGCAGCTTGAGACTGAGTATGCGCGCCTTGGTGATGCCGATGCGGCCTTGAAGGATAAGATCGTGGCATGCAGCACGTACTTGCAGAAGCTCGCAAAGTTCGACCAATCAATCAGCTATGCAGAGGAGTTTCATGAGATCAAGGGCCAGGAGAAGCAACTTGAGATCCTTTATTTGGGCTTCGGGGGTGCGTACTTCGTGAGTGGCGGACTTGCGGGGCGGGGAACGGTGAGTGCTGCAGGCTGGCAATGGCAGGTGGATGAGGGACTGGCGTCTGAGGCGAAGCGTGCGATGGCGATCTTTAAGAAGAATGCCCGCCCAGATTTGGTGAAACTTCCAGTGCAAATCACAAAATGATCAGAGGATTGATACGAACCATTGCGGTGGCGAGCACGCTAGGCGTGGCACCCGCGCTCGAGCTCAGCGACCTACGCGATGACCTGAAGCAATCGCAAGAAAAGCTCGGTGGCTTCCGTGCGGCGGAACGTGAAAAGAACATCGCGCTGGCAGAGGAATTGGCTCAACTGGAGGTTGCCTTAGGCGAGGCTCGCGAGGAGCTCAAGTTGATCGAGCTCGGGCGCAAAGGACGCGATGACTTGAAGTTTTCCGTAAAGCGTGAGGCTCAGGCATTCGAGCGCGATTTTGATTCCATCGAGAGCACGCTGAAAGATTTTTCGGTGCAGTTCTGGCTGCGCTCGCGACAGGAACTTCCAGAGTCTGGAGCGGACAGTGCCTCGCCATCACAGGTGGCGTTGCTGGGGGCAGCTCTGGACGTGATAGAGTCAAAGGTTGGTGGTGAGCTAAGTGACAGCAAGGTGGTGAATGGCGAGGGCGATCTGGTGCAGGGTAAGACCTATAGCTTTGGTCCTTTGGCGTGGTTCCAGAGTGCTGACAAGCAAGAGTCTGGGGTGGTTCAGTACCTCAGTGGTAAGCAATATGGCAACCTGGATACCGCCGTAGATCGTGCTGCGTTAGAGGCGCTCTTTGCTGGTAGGGAAGCTCAGATGATGCTCGACCTCACTGGGGGAAAGGCGCGCATGATTGCTAAGATCCAGGATGACCCACTCAGGCTCTTTGAGAAGGGCGGGGTGTGGATTTGGCCAATCATCGCTATTGCAGTGATTTCCTTGATTTGTGGTGTCTTCAAGTTCCTTGAGCTTCGGCGCATGAAAGAACCTGATGCCGCATGGATCGGCTCACTACTGCAGGCGGTGAAGGGCCAAGAGCTCGAACGCGCTGCTGAGATCTGCGCTGGCACCCAGCACCCGGTGGGTGAGGTGATTGCCAAGTCGCTGAGCTTTGTGGAGCACGGCGCAGAAGTCGTGGACGAAGTGATTTTTGAGCAAATGATCGGGGTGCAGAATGCGATGCAGCGTTGGCTCCCATTCATTGCTGTGACGGCGGCAGCGGCTCCCTTGCTGGGGCTGCTCGGTACGGTGTCAGGAATGATTCGCATGTTCAATGTGATCACTGTGACGGGCACGGGTGATGTGAAGCCGATGGCTGGGGGGATCTCTGAGGCGCTGACGACTACTTTGTTTGGCTTGGTGGTGGCGATCCCAGCACTGGTGTTGCACACGATGCTTTCACGCCGCAGTTCGGGGATTGTTCAGACCTCTGAGCGATTGAGTCTCACCTTTACCAATGGACTGAAGAAGTAGGCAATGAATTGGTTTTTCATCATCTACCGCGAGCTATTGAGCATCCTCCAGCAAGGTGGCATCGTCTTTGTGGGGATCTTGCTAGTGGGTGCTTGGATGTATCATATTATCCTGTCAACTTGGTTTGCTCTGCGGCCGATCGAGCGGGAGCTCGGTGCCATGGATTCGCCGATGGTGGGGCAGCGTGACGAAGAAGATGTGTTCCGCTTTTTTGAAGTGTTTAAGCTGCAGAATCTCGCGTGGTTGGATCGCCGGATGCCGGTGATTGGGGTGATGGTGGGGGTCTGTACCTTGGCTGGACTGCTCGGCACAGTTTCTGGGATGTTGGTGACTTTTTCGAGTATGGCGAGTAGCGATGGGGGCAAGCCGATGGAGAAGATCGCGGCGGGTATCTCTGAGGCGATGATCACCACGCAGGCTGGCCTATTGATTGCGCTGCCAGCAGTCTTTGCCTTTGCGTTGTTGAAGCTCAGGCTCAAGCGCGTGCATGACATGCTGGAGCAATGCCAGTCGCGCCAGGTGAGATGGATGCAATTGAAGGGAGCACGGCATGCGTAGACGATCCATCAGCTCAGCCGGAGGTGCCCAAGCCAGCGAGATCAACATGTCGCCACTGATCGACATCGTTTTTATCTTACTGATTTTCTTTGTGGTCACTACGGTCTTTGTGGAGGACCCCGGGGTGGAGATTCAGAAACCACAAGCGAGCACCGCGCAGAAGGTGGATCAAGAGGTGGTGATCCTGGGGATCACGGCGGAGAGCGAGGTGTTTTATGCGGGCAAGAATATTGGAGTCGATGGCGTGCAGTCGGTGGTTTCTTTCATGTTGGCAGACAACCCGGAGATGCCAGTGGTGATTCAGGGGGATCGTCATGCCAAGCATGGGGTGATCATGAAGGTCACCGATGCGGCGAAGCTTGCCGGTGCCAAGCAAGTATTTTCAGCCGTCGCCAAGTGAATCGAGTCCTATGAATTGGAAGGCCCTCATCATCAGCAACCTGTTCGTGATCGTATTGGTCATCGGTCTCGCCGTGACCCGAGTGATTCGCTACATGCCGGATGAAGATCTCGCTGAAATCCAAGAAATCGAGCTCGCCATCTACGAGCCACCAGCTGAGAAGGAGATCGAGGAGCTCCATGAACCAGAGCCGCTGGAGGATGTGCCGCCGCCACCGCCACCGAGCTTTGACGAGCTTGTGCCATCAGCAGACCCCACGGCAGTCAGCCTGCCTACTGTGGAGGTGCAGATTACGATTGATGCCCAGACCGACCTCTTTTCGACTGAGCGTGCGCCAGCTCCGTTGATTGTTGAAAAGCGTGCCACCCCCGAGCCTAAACCAACGAAGCCGAAGCTGAAGATCGGCAAGGTCAAGCGCGATGTGGGGCTGGGCGACTTGGATGCGAAACCCCGCGTTCTGCGCAAGGGTATCCTACGCTGGCCTCGCGGCGTGCGCAGTGGCAGTGTGAATGCGGTGCTGCGCATCGAGCTCAACCAAAGCGGGCGCGCGACATTGCTCAAGGTTGTGTCGCTGGATGATGAACGGTTTCGTTCGATGCTCTCAGACTACGTCAAAACCACACGATTCACCGTACCGAAAAAAGATGGCAAGCCCGTAGGCAAGGTCGTCTTTCATTGGCCCAACAGCTTTCAGAAGAGATGAAACAGCATATTTTATTCACCAGCCTCCTCACAGCAATCCCGCTCGGTCTCATGGCGCAGCCCGAAGCCATGCCATTGTCTCAGTCGTACTGGAAGTCCGCGGAGTTTGTGAAGGCATTCAATGGGTCCTACCGCACCAACGCTCGGATTGAACCGTACATCACGAGCGAGGAAAAGGTGGTGCTGCAGCAGGTGCAGAGCCAGATGGCCAAGGGCGCTCGGACTGCCGCGATTCAGACGATTCAGGCCAGCCCATTGAGCAATGGGTCGGCTGCGTTGCAATTCAATCTCGCGAGCCTATACTTTGAAGAAGGTGACTTTGAGCAGGCGCGCGCCGCCTATCAACATGCCTTAAAACGCTACCCATCCTTTCGCCGTGCCCACAAGAACCTCGGCTTGACCTTGATGCGGCTCGATCAGCAAGCACTGGCGATGCAGAGCCTGCTCAAGGCGGTGGAGCTGGGGGACATGAGCGCGAGCACACTCGGGGTGTTGGGCTATTGTCATCTCGAGGCAGAGAACTACGGCTCCGCATTCCAAGCGTATCAATTGGCCCAACTGACTGAGCCCAACAACATCTCTTGGAAGGCAGGAGTGGCGCAGTGCCTGATGGCGATGGACAAGCTCTCCGAAGGCTTGGCAATGATCGAGGAGGTGTACAAGGAGGCCCCACAGGAGCTCGGCTATGCTCAGCTGTATGTGCATGCCTTACTGGAAGACGAGCAACACGCGAAAGCGATTGCGATGCTGGAGCTCCTGCTACGCCAAGAGCGACTCAGCCTCGCGGATCGTAGCCTCTTGGCCCAACTCTATGCGGGTGAGGGTGACTTTAGGATGGCAAAGCCTCACATCGCTGCAGTGTTGGAAAATTTTCAGTCAAGCGAAGCAAAGACCCAGGCTGCCGACGCCCATGCGCTGCTTCAGGTCATTGGGGCCGTGGTGGTGCTCGGTGAGTGGCAGTATGCGCTCGATGCGCTGGATCACGTGGCTGGGCGCTTCGATGCCCTAGCTGAGAGCCAAGGTCAGCAGATGACTCGCTATCGCGCGTTTTGCATGGCGCAGCTTGGCATGCCAGAGGCGCTGCCCTTACTGGATGGTTTATTGAAAAGCAAGCCGCTCGATGGCGAGCTGATATTACTGACTGCGAAGCTCCAAGTGTCACTGGGGCATGCTGCTGCGGCAGAGGTGCTCTATGAGCGTGCGGAGCAGCTGGAGTCATCGCGCTACCACGCCTTACTTTCTCATGGAGGCCTGTTGGTGCAGCAAAAGCGCTACAAGCGTGCGCTCGGAAAGTACGAAGCTGCCCAAGCGATGAAAGCGACTGAGGAGCAGGCGAAGTATATTGACGAGCTGCGCCGGGT
This sequence comes from Rubritalea marina DSM 17716, assembly GCF_000378105.1. Classification (GTDB taxonomy): domain Bacteria; phylum Verrucomicrobiota; class Verrucomicrobiia; order Verrucomicrobiales; family Akkermansiaceae; genus Rubritalea; species Rubritalea marina. The sequence goes on from NZ_KB899251.1 coordinate 102,758, forward strand.
CGTGGGGCTGCAATAGTCTAGCCTGCCAGGCCAAACTCACCCAAATGTGCAAAAAAATACCGCAGCATAAGATGCGGTATTTGCGAGGCTTTGAGTTTATTGAGTCTAGGGCAGAGGCGCGCTTAGAAGCTGTAGTTGAGGCTGCCAAAGAAGGTGCGTGGGAATGCCGGCCCATAGATGTAGCTGGCATCCCTGAAGGCCCCACTCTCGAGGTCGCTCTGGTAGTCGTCGAAGAGGTTTTTGATGCCGAGTGTCGTAGTCAATTCACCATCGCCTACGAGGAAATCTCGCGACACGCCGATATCGACATTGAAGAACCAAGGGCTGCGCTCTAGGCGGTTCCCTTCGAGGTCGCCAGTGCCGGGGTTGGAGACGACGCGTGGGATGTCCATCGGGCCGGTGAGCTTGCCAGTGATGAAGGAATCGACCCACTTGCCATCGTGGTTGAAGCGCAGGAGACCCAGCGACTCAGGCGTGCGTACGTAGGTGTTGGAGAAAATGGCATTGTCGATGGTGTCGTCAGGATCGCCGAGCACCAGCTGTGGGCTGTCGTACTCTAGGCGTTGCTGCACCCACGAGAGCTCCAGGCTCCAGAAGTCGGTGAAGTAGCCTAGGTTGAACTCCGCCCCGTAGACTTTGGAGCCCTCACCATTGGTGCGGATTTCCTCGATCACGCCCGGGGTGCTGGGGTCGTCATTGGGCTGCACCACAAAGGTGTCGTCGAGCCAGGTGTGGAAGGCATTCATTTCGAGGCGCAAGTGTTCGTTGACCTGCCACTCGGGCGATAGGGAGATAGTGACCGAGCTTTCTTCTTTGAGATTGGGGTCGTTGAAGGTGGTGCGGAGATCGCCACCGACACTCTCGATGTGGAGGTCTTCGTCGAACACTTCAGGGGCTCGGAACCCGGTGGAGACTGCGCCACGGATGCGCAAGTCGTCTTCTGGCGACCATAGGATGGCGGCGCGCGGGGAGAAGATGGGGTCGTTGATCTCGGAGTTGAAGTCGCCGCGGAGTCCGTATTCAAGCGTCCAGAGCTCTTGAGGTTTCCAGCGGTGCTGAGCGTAGATGCCTAGGTTTTCAAATGTTTGGTCAAGGTTGCGGTTTACGGAGCCTTGGTTGTCTACGATATTCTCAGACTTGAAGTTCGACCCAAAGGTGAAACGATGTTGGTCGCTTAGCTGGTAGCTAGCGAGTGCATCCAGGAAGTGGAGGTCATCCTTGGTGTTGCCGAAGCCTAGCGCTGAGTCCGTACCCAGAGCCACCGTGCCACCGTAATAGGAATCGCGCTTGGTGTGCGAGTACGCATAGGCGAAGCGCGTGCTCCATTGCGCATTCCAATCGGCCTGCCATTTGATTGTGTTGGTCAGGCGCTGCGACATGATCTCCTCTGCGATTTGTGACTCATTAGGTGCGCGCTCGAAGGCGTCGCCGGTATCGCCACCGCGGCGCTCTTCATCAGAGTAGGAAAAGTCGATGCTAAGGGTGTGATCTTCGGCCGGACGCCAGAGGGTGCGGAAGCCGGCCGTCGCAAGGTTACGCATGGACACATCGGTGAACCCGTCGCCATTCAAGTCGAGCGGTTGGACACGGTCAAATCCGCCATAGAATGTCGCCTTCACTTTCTCGTCATCACTCACATAATCGTACAGGCCAAAAAGGTTCCCGCCAGGTGCTTGGCCAAAGCTATCACCCTGGCTGCCCTGCAGGCGTGCCTCGATGCGGCCACCGGATTCCTCAGGCTCACGTGGCACGAGATTGATGACGCCAGCGACAGCTCCTGGCCCATAGAGTACCGAGCCGCCTCCCTTGACGATCTCGATCTGCCCGATTGTGCCAGCTGGGATCTGTTCGATGCCGTAGACGCCGGCAAGCGTGGAAAAACTAGGCATGCCATCAAAGAGCAAGCCGATGTATTGTTGTGGCAATCCCAGCATTTGGATCGACTGTTGGTTGCAGTTCGAGCAGGCGGTGTCGATGCGCACCCCGGGTGAGAACTCCACGGCCTCTGCCAGCGTGCGTGTGCCTGTCTGTTGGAGCAATGCTGCGTCGATGACTTCGGTGCGTACCGGGGTGTCGCGCAGCGGCTCGGCTACCTGAGAGCCAGTCACTACCGTGGTCTCTAAGGTGTCAAACGGACTGCCTGTGTCCTGAGCCCAGAGTGATGCGCTGGTACACATTCCTAGTGCTGTTGCCCAAAGTGCCACGCTGTGGGGGAGGCCCGCTCGTTGCGGCGCGCCTATGCTTGGTTGATTCATGCCTTGTTGGTAATCGGTTGGTTTATGTAGCTTGAGCTACTGTAGCACGAGCTACATTGTTTGTGTAGCATGGGCTACGTTTTAACCTTGTCAAGCATGGAGTAACAGGGAAGATGCTTGGGATGAGTGATGAGTCCAAGCACCGAGCAGCGATCCATGAACGAGTGCGCCAGCAGCATTCTTCAGAACTTGCGCAGGACTATGTGGAGGCGATCCATGAGATTTTGGAGGGTGGCAGTGCGGTGACGATTAGTGCCTTACAAAAGGTGTTTGGAGTGTCGCACGTGACGGTGATTCGGACCCTGCAGCGGCTGCAGGAGCAGGGATTGATTTCGGGTACCAAGTCGAAGGAGATCAGTCTGACCAATGAAGGTAGGCAGGTGGCTGAGCGGGCGATCGAAAAGCACGCCTTACTCAAGCGCTTTTTTGAGGCCCTGGGTGTGAGCGACACACAAGCTGACGCAGATGCCGAGGGTGCTGAGCACCATTTGAGTGAGGAAACCTTGGAGGCGATCCGGCGTTTTCTCGAGCAACAGGGCTAAGTGTGACGAGCCTCTGTTGAGGCGCGTTATTGCGCCAGTTCTTCGAGGCTGTCGTCGACGTTTTTGGCTCCCTCTTTGAGGCGATCCTCTAGGTCTTGCTGGAGTGCTTGCGATCCTTTTTTGGCATCTTTCCCGATGCTTTGGCCGATGTCTTTGAGTTCCTCTATTCGCCCTTCGGCTGCCTGGGCAGACTGTGACATGAGCGAGTCAGTGGCCTTGCTTACCGAGCCTTTCAGGTAGGCATAGTAGCCAAAGAGGCCGAGAACGGTGACTGCGGTGGCAGTGATGATGGCTTTCATCTTGTAAGAGAATTAGTAATCGACCTGGCGCAGTGTGAGCCCCGCTGCTGGCGCACAGTAGGGGGAGCGCCGCAGTTCCTTACCTTGACCCTGGTTAAGCAAGGCGAGGTGGTCGTCGGGGCGCAGGCGGCCTTGTGCGACATGGACCGCAGCCCCCGTGAGTAGGCGCACCATTTTGTAGAGAAAACCATCGCCAGTGTAGCGCAGGAGGTAGCCTCCGTCTTGAGCCGTGAGGCTCGCTTCGGTGATGGTGCGGGTGAAGTTCGTGGTGTCAGTCTCGTTGCCACGCAGCGCGCCAAAGGCTTCGAAGTCGTGGGTGCCAAGGTAGTGGCCCAGGGCCAATGCCAAATCGTCGGGGCTGAGTTGTCGTGGAAGGTGCCAGGCGCGCCCAGCCATCATCGGGTGCAATATTGGTGAGGTGGCTAGAAAGTATTCGTAGGTCTTCGACTTGGCTGAAAAGCGCGCGTGGAAGTCGGCAGGGACTTCTTCACAGTCGCATACTCGAATGGTGGCAGGAAGCTTGGTATTGAGTGCAGGCACCCAGTTGTAGGGATTCATCTGCAAGTGCTCGGGGGCATCGAAGTGCCCCACCTGCGCCTCAGCGTGCACGCCGGTGTCTGTACGGCCCGCGCCTTGCATGGCGATGTCTACCTTCGCCACCGCACTCAGCGCACGGTTGATCAAGCCTTGGATCGTGGTGGCATTGGGCTGGATCGCCCAGCCAGAGTAGGGTCGTCCGTCGTATGCAATGGTGAGTTTTAAGCGCAAAATCGTGAGTGGTTCTTGACGCTAGTTAGGAGGGAAAAAGTGAAAGGATAAAGCAAAAAGTCCAGCCCAGCCTTGGGCTGGGAGGTAAAGTGTGGAGCCTCAAACCCGGGTTAGAACATGGATAAGACTTTTCGGAGTGCGGTGGCTTGCCACCGCTTGCCGCGTGTGGCGCGGCATCTTTGCTTAGCTATAGCTATGCAGGACACAGTACTGGGTGGGAGGTTCACCAGATAACGTTGAGATATCCATCGCCGCAAAAAAGCACAAAAGGTCGCAGAAATCGTTCGAATCGATGTGGAAATAACGACTACGGAGTAGTCCCAGAGGCTAGCCCTTGGTCGAAGCTAGCGGAGACCAAGGGAAGCGTCATGAGAATAATATCCGAGCCCGGAGGGTGTCGTAGAGAGTGAGAGATCTAGCGTGATCTTTGCAATCCGCAAAGCGCTCTTACGAATTAAATGTCGAGTTTTTTCCATGTGTTGGGAGGCTAAGGTCTTCGAGATTGTGGCTGAAGATTGGCGTGCCTGTTTTTAATGCATCGAGCGTGTAGCGTTCAATTCTACCCTTTCGAGCGACCAACAAGTCACCTTTAAAGTCCCATGTGGCCCAGGTCACGTCGGGTCCGAGTATCTCGTGTCCGTCCAGCTGAAATTCAAAGGTATAGCCTCCCACCAAATACCCACGGTAAAACATCCGCAATGTGGGATGCTTAGAGGTAGGTTGCCATGCCCAGCCAGGATCATCATCACTGATGGTGGAATAGGGGCTATGTTTCAGATAGATCACACGATCTTCTGTCATTTCGCCTTGGCGTTGCCAGCCATCGCGCTCAAGGCGGAAGTCTAGTATAGGGAAGACCGCGCCGCCTGACTCCATGCGTTCTATGGAAAAGGGAAATTCGTAAGACTTCGAGTAATCGCTGAGGGACTCGTCATTTACCCAAGCGTCATTCGAGATGAGTTTCTGGTTAGATGGGAAATAACCGCCCCCTGCGTAGGTGCCGTGATTGGGCACGTCGACGACAGTAGTCAGTTTTGGTGGCTCACAAATACCATTCCATGTTTGGCCCTTGTTGCCCATAGCCAGATAGACCATCCACTTTCCGTCCCATGATAGGTCACAGCGTTCGGCATAAATCCTACCATTGAACCACGAGCCGAACTTAAGTTCATCCGTCTCAGTGTTCCACTCAATGATGTGGTAACATTTCGACGGCTTGCGGCGAATGATTACCGCGATAGGTGCAGCGTGTGCTCGCAGAATGTGCAGGTGAGCAGTCTTTCTGGGCGTGGTCCATTCTAAAGGAAGGTCTTCAGTAGCGCGTTGTTCAGACATTGGGTGAAAAGTACGACAGGAGATGGGATATGTGGTTCTTTATTGCTCTGGCGCGTAGTGGTAATGACCTGTGATTTTGTAGTCGAAGAGTATGTCATCTAACACGGGACCTGAGCCAATGTTATGCACGATGTATGGACGTCCGCTGCGAGCTTTCTTGTGGCTCACAATCCCAATGTGAGGAAGGTTCCCTGGGAGCATCCAAGTCACGAGGTCTCCAGCTTTGTAATCGCTAGCCTTTTGGCTCACAGGAAGTTTTTTACCGTGGCGTGTGAAGAATGTTTGGAGATTGGGGACTCTGCGGTGGTCAATGTTGCGGTCGGTGCGCTTGAGTCCCCAAATGCGTTTCGAGGGATAGGCGGAGAAGTTGGCTTTCATATCTTCATGAACCAACTTCTGCAGATCAAAGCCCAGGGTTCTGTAGGAGCGGATGATCACGTCGGTGCAGACGCCAAGGTGCGATGGGACGTCACCATTCGGGTAGGGGATGGAATGATAAGATCCATCGTAACGTACCGTGTGCTCGGTACGCTCAATCGCAGCCTCTGACAACTTTTGTGCAAATTCATTGCAGAACGCCATGCCCACCAAGCCTAGTTGTAGGATAACAGTTAGAGAAAATTTCATCGTTACAATTGCTATCGCAATGTCTGCTATTAGGGAAGAAAATGTTGGGCTAGCTGTTGACTGAAGGTGTTAGGTTTTATGTGTTATTCCTATCTACTGCCCCTACAGGGCTGGATTTACTTGTTGTCTGAAACCTAGGGTTGCGGCTTCGCCTGACCCTAGGCTTGTATGGGGCGCCCCTTTGGGGCTTTGGGAGCAGCAGCCAGTGGCTGGAGTTTACAGAGTTCAGTTTTCAGAATCAGTGTGCGCCTGTGGCGGTGGATCAATCACTTTTCAGATTTAACTTCTGATTTTTTACTTTCACTTGGGCACCCTGGGTTTCCTGTAGCAATGACTCAAGAATACGAAAGTCTTCTTTGGACATTTTCCATTGATCGAGAACGACCTGATGTTCTCCTTGCTTCACCGTGATCACGGGGTGTGAAAGGAATTTGAGGAATGGCCGTTTAAGGGTGAAGGGCAGGGTAAGGTCGATGCAATCTATATCGCAATAGAAGGATTGTGATTTCGGACCTGTTAGTATGCTGTCCTTCACACTGATCGTGTAGCAGTTCACGCTCTTATAAATCAACAAAGAAGCAACAGCGGGAGCAACCACCGCAGGAAGTAGATAATGTGAAATTGATTCTGAGCTTACTTCGTCCCGTAAAATATCCAAACCAAATGTGCCAACTATAACCCCGCCAATCATTAAGGGGGTAAAAATTAGGAAGTACTTCTTCTTCGTAAATGGGGCGGTGAATTCCATGAGAGGCTTAGGCTACTTGATTTCGTAATCATCTAATACCTAACAGATAAAACCAATCTATCAACCCTGGGTTGATAGATCACTTTTCAGATCTCACTTCTAACTTTTCACTTCCAGCGTTCCTTCGGTGACGCCTAGTTTTTCCATGGCACCGAGGTCTTGCCAGAGGAGGTGGCCGTCGGTGCGTTTTTGGATGAGTTGTTGGTAGGCTTGGAGGGTGGGAATAAAGTCTTAATTGCATATATTTCTCATGTCGCGATGTTCTATGATGGTTATTGTACCTCTTATCTTCGTATGGAGGGCAGAAGGAATGTAAGTGCTGAGCTATTAAAACTTGACCGTTTGAATGGCAATGACATGTTTGTATCCCTAACGAGTTTTCTGTTAAATTAAGCGTGGAATCTATTGGATGCTGTGAAAGGGAGTGTCTAAAATATCCTTTAAGACATATGTGAGGTTAAATGATTCATGTAGTAAATCTGTGAATTAGGATAATTTTTGTATTAAAATAAATAAATCAATGAGTAGTGGTGAATATTTGTCCGAGGTTGGAATGGGTATAGCTGGCAAGGCTATAGATCAGTCGTCTGAAATAATAAAAGAGGGATTAGGGCAGCTGGTACCTATGGCACTTTTCTTAACGAATGACGGAGAAATAAGTATTAACAGATTTGTGGCAGAACCAGATCAAGTCTCTAAATTAGCTCAAGCCGAGATAGATAAGGTTTCGGATAGCATAGTTGCTTATGCTATAGCCCGAGATGGATACACGACATTCGATGGTATCAGGCGCGATTCGATTATTGTCGAAGCGGGGTGTAGAATTTCCGGTAAAGGTATCATGTTAGTTCAACAATATTCTGAGGAAAATGGCTATGAAGAGCTTGGAAATATTAAGTTAACTGGGCAGGTTCCCCTTCGAATAAAAAACTCTGATCATTCAAGGCAAGATTTTGTAGAACTCATTCAGCCCCTGTTGAAAGCGCCTTATGTTGTATTTCAAAAAGTTGCTGGAGCAGATGGGATTATTGAGAAAGATGAGATGAAAGCCTTTACTTCAATTTTGAAAGATGGCCTAGATTCTGATAATCCCTTCGTGGTGGCATGTATTGAACAATCTATCCAAAATTCTTCGGAATACCTCAAGTTAGTCAATGATAGAGAAATGAACCCTAGGCTAGAATTGCCCGCGGTCAGAGAGTTGATTATATCAAATTTTGTAGAAGTAAGTGGCGAAGATTACATAGATTTTTTGAAGGACCTAGCTTCAAAAATAGCTCAACCTAAAGGAGGGTTTCTAGGGGTGGGCAAGAAACTCCGCCCTGAGGAGGTTGCAGCTATTGAATTGGTTGAAGAGTTATTATCATAATGACCAATCATCTAGACTGTGGAACATCATACAAAAATCATCATATCAGCACTTGTGGTGATACTAATTAATTTTGCTTATTTTACGTTTACTTCGAGTGAATCAAAACATTCATCCAAATGTGAATGTGACATTGGTGAGGTGTATATGGCTTCAGATATTAGGCGATGGAATATACCCTTTACGGATATTTGGCTGGATAGATCCATTTAGTTACACAATTTAACCCAAGAAAAACAGGTAGTGTCATACCGAAGTCCAGAACTTTCAAAAGAGCCTAAGCTAGTAATGATCAATTTAAGAGTGCAGGATGGCTATATAGTTCATCTATTTTGGTCACATGGTTCGGTTAAGCTTGACCATAGTGTAGAATATCCAACCAGAGGTTTTCCATAACCTCATTTGAGTAGAACAATTTGCATTAGCCTCCCCTAACACGCTGTGCATTGCCAGATGAAGATAACTAAACCTTTAACTTATTCAGCGAAGCTCGTTCTTGGTTAGGAGTGTCTGTAATGATACATGAACCTTATCTACCGCCCCTACATGGCTGGGCTCATGTTTTTTCTGACACCTAGGGCTGCGGCTTCGCCTGACCCTAGGCTCCAACTTCGCTAAAGCTTCGCAGGACACGGTGGCATAGGTCGCCCCTTTGGGGCTTGGGGTGCTCAGCATGCGGCTGGAGTTTTCAGAGTTCAGTTTTCAGAGAGCAGATGCAGTGTGCTCTAGCGGTGGGTGGGGCACTTTTCAGATTTCACTTCTACGCTTTTACTTCCAGCGTTCCTTCAGTAACCCCGAGTTTTTCCATGGCGCCGAGGTCTTGCCAGAGGAGGTGGCCGTCGGTGCGTTTGTCTACGAGTTGTTGGTAGGCTTGGAGGGTGAGGAGTGTGGCGACTTTGTCCTCGTTGAGGAAGTCGATGCGGTAGCGGCTGAGGCCGGTGGCGCGGACCTCATCGTAGAAGCGGGCGCCGGTTTGGGCGCGGCCATTGAAGAGGGTGTTGCGGCAGCCGACGTCTGCCATGAGGGTGTGGAGCTGGCCGACGCGGTCGCGCAGCTGGACTTGGTGTTTTTCGCAGGGGCGGCCGCAGTCTTTGTAGCTGGTGCCTTCGGACATGAAGGTGCAGTACACGCAGTGCTCCATATGAAACATCGGCATGTGCTGGTGTAGGGTGAGCTCGAACCAATCGCTAGGGGCCTTGCGCAGCATGTCTAGCAGTTGTTGGATGTTGAGATCGTAGGAAAGGGTGAGGTGGTCGAAGGCGGCGTGTTCCTTGAGAATTTTTGCGGTGGCTGGGTTGGCGCAGTTGAGCGAGAAGTCGCCGGTGCGGTAGAGGCCATCGCGCTCGGCGAAGTAGTTGACGGCGCCGAGGTTACGGATGAGCACGCCATCGGGTTCGGAACGGTCGATGAATTTGAAGTAGCCGGTTTCGTTGGGTTTTTGGATCCTCGGGGTGGCGAGGTGGATGCTGGCGTTGCCACCGGCAGCGCGGACGATTTCGACGGCTTCCTTGTAGCGACGGATGTCTTCGAAGTCGGCGTAGATCCGGTTGATGCCAGCCTCGAGAGCGGCCTCGATTTGGTGTGGGTGGCGGGTCAGAACTGAGAGTTCGGCAGCGCGTTCGATTGGTTCGCTCGGAGTGGCCGGCATGATGTCGGCGAGGGTGCCGCTGGCGACTGGCTTCTCAGCCGGTGTGGCGGCAGCAGCGGCGACGTCGAGCTTTTCCACGAGGGCACGGCGTAGGCGATTGAGGGCGGAGACGGGGAGAATGAGTTCGCCTTCGAGTTGGTTGTCGACGCTGCCGAGTTCGTAGGCTGTCTGGCCGAGTCTGCCGAGTTGTTTGGCGAGGGTCTCGGTGCTGAGTGGGCGGTTTTGCGCGGCTTCTAGTTTTTCGCTAGAGCTCACAGAAATGCCATTACAGCTGAGTGTGAGTGGGGAGTCCAGGGTGCCTGTGACGGTGATGTGGAGTCCATCGCGGAGTGGTTCGAGCTTGGCATTTTTCCACAATGCTTTGACTTCGGAGTTGAGCTTGGGGTCGTCTGTTTTGTAGATGACGATGCCGGGTTTGATGCGGTCCCAATTGATGCCACAATGTTTGACGTGGAATTTGAGGGTGTTGCCTTCAACTGCCCAGATGCGTGAGCCTTGTTCGAGGTTTCGGTTCTCGCCTGCGTCGAAGACAATACCGTCTCCGGCCTTGAGGCCGTGCTCGCCTTCTTGGTTGAAAATGATCCAGCCAGAGCCGCAGTTCTCGACGGTGCCGACGCGGACGCCGCGCTTTTTGCCGAACTTACCGTGGGTGAGGTAGGGGTGATTGGTGCCGGCAAGCCAGCCGGTGGTGAGGCCGCGCGAGAAGGTCATTTCCATGGCGTAGCGATCGCGGTCGGTGATGGTGCTTGCGCGCTCAGCCACGGCGTCGTCGATCGCCTTGCGGTAGACGCGGGTGACGGCGGCTACGTATTCTGGGGTCTTGAGTCGTCCCTCGATTTTGTAGGAAACGACCCCTTGCTTGACGAGGTCTGGGATCAGGTCGACGGCGGCTAGGTCTTGGGGTGAGAGCAAGTAGCGCTTCTCGCCCATGTCGACGGTTTCGCCATCGACGACGAGCTCGTAGGGCATGCGGCAGGCTTGGGCGCACTCGCCACGGTTGGCGGAGCGTTGGCCCAGCGATTCGGAGGTGAGGCATTGGCCAGAGTAGGCAACGCAGAGTGCGCCGTGGACAAAGACCTCGAGTGGGACGCACTCGCTGGGTTTGAACTTGTTGATCTCGGTGAGGGAGAGCTCGCGCGAGAGTACGGCGCGTTCGAGCTTGTAGATAGAATCGATGAACTCAAGTCCCTCGGGTGAGGTGATCGTCATCTGGGTGGAGGCGTGGATTTCGACCGAGGGAGCGACCCTGCGGCAGAGCTTTGCGAGGCCGAGGTCTTGGACGATGATGGCGTCGACTCCGCAGCGCTCGAGCAGACGAAGTTGTTCTTCCGCAGCTGCTAATTCCTCGGTGAAAATGAGGGTGTTCATGGTGACGAAGCCTTTCACGCCATGGGCGTGTAGGAAGTCCATAAGCTCGGGAAGGTCTGCATCCGTGAAGTTGTCAGCACGCAGTCGCGCATTGAACTTGGATAGACCGAAGAAAATGGCGTCGGCGCCATTGGCCACAGCGGCGCGTGCGCAGTCCCAGTTGCCTGCGGGTGAGAGTAGTTCGGGTGTGCGGTCGATTTCCATGGTTTAAATGATGCTAGTAGCTGCGTGCTATGAATGTAGGACAATTCCAAGAAAATAAAAGGGAATGTCTGGGAATCTGGGCAGGGCGTATTGTGAGTATGCCTGATGTTGATAGATGTGAGCTCCTCATTTCGTATGATTCCAGCATGACACTTCATGCAGGCTCAATGATCAAGGTGGGTGGGCGAGTAGCTCTTACCGCTATGCTAGCAGCGGCAAACTTGGCCACGGTAGGGGCTGACGATGACGCACTCTTTTCCTTCATGCCTGTGGAGTCTGGCGGCATGGTGGTGCATAGCTCTGAGTGTACTGATAATGGATCAGAATGGGCGCCAGGCCTTGAAGAGAAGAAGGTATTCCAACATGAAATCCGCTGGGGGGACAAGGAAACTGGCTGGCAGTTGCGCGTGGGTAAGGGCGGTCAGATCTATTCCTTTGTAGGTCCATTTGGGGAGGCGATGCCGCCTCAGATTCACAAGGGATCTGAGTGGAATGATGAGGTCTGGCAGTTGGTGTCGATTTGCACCAGTAAGAACGATCGCACCCTGGTGCGAGAGGGGAAGGTGAGGAAGCGCCCTCTCGCTTATTTCATTCATGGCTCGGGGGTTTACAAGCGTGACCCGAAGCTTGAGGAGACATTTTACAATCCTGTGTTAGCAGAGAGTTCTTGTGATTCCTCCTACGCTATTCTGAACTGGGGGCAGCACGCGCACGTCCCAACCATCTACAAGTCTGGAGCATTGTATTACACGCGCTTCAACACGCTGAAGGATGGAACGATCGAATTGAACTATGCGATCCATAACTTTGGGGATGATGTGTTGAATTATTTCAATACTCCGTGGGGCGGGGTGAGGCATAGCAACCTCCCGGTACACATCCTTTCTACGCCAGATGGGAGCTACGCGCCCACCGAGTTCATTCCCTTCGCTGGGAAAGGAATCAAGAGTGCGCACCTGACTGGTGGCTGGAGTGGCTTTTTTACCAAAAATGATCCCGAGGCCTGGGGCATTGCTTTGGTCTTCGGCAACAGCAGGGCCAACCACACAGCGGCCAAGGTACGCTATCGCTGGGGCTATGCCGGCAATAAGCTCAATCCTCGCGATTATTTTGTGTCGGTGGTGAATCCATTAGTGCCGGTGAAGAAGCAAGAGACGCTGCGGGTGAAAGTCTATGTGGTGGTGGACCAGTTGAAGAATATTTCGAAGCGAGTGGCGGACTTGGTGCCGATGGCTAGCTACCAAGTGAGTAGCTTTGACGACGCTCCTCAGGTGGCGGTGCAGGTGGATTCAGAGAATCGCTCCGGAGAGCTCAAACTGTATGCTTGGCCGAAGCAAGGCACACAGCCGCTCTTCCTATTGAAAGAGACAAAGACTGGAAAGTACTTCGCTAGCGAGGATCTCTATCAATTTTCATCACGCGAGTCCTTCAGCAAGTATCATCCGAAATATGAGGGTGATGCTGAGGTGCTGCGTCCTTATGATGGCAATACTGAGTTCATCAAGCTGCTAGGCTTCGAATAAGGCTCTGCTGGATGTAGCAGCGTCGGTCAGCGGCTCAGAATGAGCTGCGCTTCTCCCCCTCAGCGAGGCGGCCTGCGCGGGTCCGAGTATCTTAGGCCTCGCCGAGCAGGTCAGGGCGGTTGTTGCGGGTGCGCTCCAGCGCCTGATGTTCTTTCCACTCAGCAATCTTCTTGTGATTGCCAGAAAGGAGTACTGCGGGCACATCCATGTCACGAAAGGAATTCGGCTTGGTGTAGGCGGGGGCTTCCAGCCGGTCTGGACGCGAGAATGATTCTTCTTGGTGCGATCGTTCATCACCCAAGGCGCCAGGTAGCAGGCGTACGATGGCATCTACCACCACCGCTGCGGCGATGGCACCATTGGTGAGGATGTAGTCACCAATCGAGAGCTCAAGGTCCACTAGGCTGTCGATCACCCGTTGGTCGACGCCTTCGTAGTGACCGCAGAGAATGATCAGGTGCTCATCGCTGGCGAATGCTTGCGCGTGTTGTTGCTTGAAGGGCGTGCCTTGGGGGGTCATGAGGATGACCTTGGTGCTAGGGATCCGAAGTTCTTCAATGCAGGCAAAGATGGGCTCAGGCTTGAGTAGCATCCCTTGCCCACCGCCGCAGAGGTAGTCATCTGTCTTGCGGTGCTTTCCGGTAGCCCAGTCTCGGAGGTTGTGGCATTGGATCTCGACAATCCCGGCCTCACGAGCCCGCTTGATGATGCTCTCGCTGAGTGGAGCTTCCGCAATTTCTGGGAAAAGCGTGATGATGTCGATGCGCATGCCCGGGAGTCTGCAGTTTCCTGTTGGAAGATTCAAGTGTTGAGGCTATGGATTGGCACATGAAACATCAGGTCACCATCTACACCGACGGTTCGTCGCGCGGCAATCCAGGTCCAGGTGGCTATGCTGCAGTCCTTCAGGCCGGATCTCATCAAAAGGAACTCAGCGGCGGTTTTGCAAAGACCACCAACAACCGCATGGAGCTGATGGCTGCCATCGTCGCCCTCGAAGCGCTCAAGCAACCCTGCGCGGTGCAGCTAGTCTCTGACTCCAAGTATGTGGTCGATGCCATGCGACAAGGCTGGATCCATGGTTGGAAAAAGAAGGGCTGGTCGCGTGGACCAAAGAAACCACTTAAGAATGCAGAACTTTGGCAACGGCTCGATCGAGCCGCGTCTGCGCACGAGATGACTTGGACATGGGTCAAAGGCCATGCTGGTAATCCGATGAATGAACGATGTGACGAGCTGGCAGTGGCCGAGACCGAAAAACCTAATCTCCAGCCTGATCCAGGCTTTATCGAAGATCATGATGAACAAGGTCTACTTTAACACCCGCACATCGTTGACGCTGGCTGAAGGGGTTCAAAATTAGTCAGACTAAAATAGAGAATTCCTTGATTTTCAGGGGGCTGAGGCCTCGAGGAGGAGGCTATAGAGCTTTGGAGGAATTGATTATCAATGTCCTGATCCACCAGGCTCATGGTCAATGAGTGGGAAGTGGGAGCGCTTTAGGGGAGCGTCGGATCAGCGATTTAGGCTTGGAGTCATGGGAACTGCTGGTGCCGAAGCGTCGGCGCAAGGTGCCGCTGGAGCTGGTGGTGATGACAATTGTTTCAGGAGGCACGAGTGACAGGGTCCAAGAGGTGCCGAGTTGGATCGTGTCTAGCCTGGTACGCTTGTGCTTGGAGTTGTTGATCATGCGCGAGCCTATGGCTGGAGAATCGAGTTTTCCCTCGTAATACACGAAGTCCTTGCCATGCTGGCGTACTTCGACGAAGCGGTGATCATCAATCATATAGCGACCTGGGATCGAGACACTTTCTGGTGAAGTCGGGAGCGTTGGGTCTGAAAAATCCATGAACAGGACAGCAGCAAAGCCAGCGAGAAGTAGGATAAGGATTATTTTAAACATGATGGCATTCCAGTGAGGATACATGTTAGCTAGTTTTGTGGAAAAGAAATATGCTAGCGGGTTCTCATCCCCCCCTCTCTGGAGGTGTCTGAGTGGTAGAAACAACAAAGGCTTTCAGAGTTACTGAAAGCCTTTTGAAAGAATGGTGCTCGAGGGGGGAATCGAACCCCCACGGCCGCAATGGCCACTAGATCCTTAGTCTAGCGCGTCTACCAATTCCGCCACCCGAGCAAGGTGTTGTTTGGTGTGGCGGTGTTGTAGCCGGATCTCAGCGCTTGGCAAGAAAATCTTTGCGCAAAAGTTACTTTTTCTCTGGATTGGGGGCGAGTAGCGCAGAGACCGTGAGGTCGACAAAGCTGCCGAGTTGACCCGAATATTGGATATAGCCCTGTTGGTCAATGAGGTAGCAGCTCGGGGTGGCTTGGATGCGGTACTGGTAGCTCAGCTGGCCTTCAGGATCGCTGAAATGGACTCCGGCGACAGGGGTTTCTTGGAGGAATTTGCGTAGCGTGGCGGCTTGGTCGCGATTGACTCCAACAATCTGTACTGGCTGCCTTTGATAGGTTTGATGGAGTTTATTGAGGAACTTGATGGTGTCTGGCGCTTGTTCCCAGCTATTCCAGAAAACGAGCACGATGACCTTGCCAGCAAAGTTACTGAGTTTGAGTGGGAGACCATTGCTGTCTTTGCCCACGAGCATGGGGGCTTGGACGCCTTTGGAGAGTTTGGTCATCTTGTAAATCTCTTCTTTTGCAATATCGGCGAGCGGGATGCCATCAATGTCTGTATCTGCCGCATGGATGATGGATACACGGATGAGATCGAGTCGGCGGCGGTTGATCGAGGAGGAATCGCCAAGTTGTCCGAGTATGCCTGAGAGCGCGAGGCTGGCTTGGCCGCGTACCACCTTGCTCTTGTCTGAATCGACAATCGACTCGAGGAAGGCAATTTTCTTTTGCACCAAGTGGTTGCTGGCTGTTGCTTGTGGATCAGAATTTCCGGCATCGACTAGTGCGAGGCAGAACTTGCCCAGCTCTGGTGAGCCCGCGTGGTATTGCTCGATGTATTTGGTGAGATTGATGGTTCCTTTGGCGCTCAGTGTCGGGTGATGACGCAAGAGCCAAATGATGTACTCCATCGACCACGCTTGGTTTAACGAGCTGGCAATAGCGGCCACCATGCGCTTGCCATAGGCCTCATTGTCAGGGCGGATTTCTAATAGGCTCAGCTTCTCTTGTGGAGTCTGGGCCTTTAGCATCTTTTGGCGCCACTCGAGTTCTTCCACACGCTGTTCGACAACGATTTGTTTCGCAGTCTGGGCATCATTGGCCAGAGTGATTTTGGGAAGGAGTGTGAGTGAAAGTAATGCAAGAATACGCAGTCTCATGGGCACAAGGTAGCAATGGGAGGTGGCTTGACAAGTACTTGTTGGGCATGCGTGCAGTAGACAAAAAAAACGCGACCTGAATGGTCGCGCTTGGAAGAGATAGAGAGTTCTACGAGGTTTTTATGTTAGAGCGAAATTAGCTCATGATGAATCGGCCATGATAGACAGTCCAAGCGGCAGCTGCACCGAGAGTGACGAGCATGATCCATGCTGCTAGGCCTGTCACCTTCTTGCGCTTGACGAGTGTGAGAGTACCGCCAAGTGCAAGCCAGATGGCGAGCTTAATAAAAAACCACATAGGGAACTTGCCGCCTACCATGGCAAATCCAGAGATCAATGTGAGTGCAAGCCCGAGGCCGTGGGATATAGCGGCTCCTTTGGACCATTGCTTCATGCCGTAGGCGAAGCCCATGAAGATGAGGATGATACCGACGACGTGGATGATGTTGTAGATGTATGCTGGCATGGAATTCTGTGGTTGAAATGCGTGTTCAGCTATAGATGGATGTCTGTTGGGATGCAAGCCCAAGCTAGTTTGTCGGCAATTGCTAGACTGTGATAGAGTGATATGTAGCTAGTGTCGCAGTTGTCACTTTTCTGATGTTCCAGAATTTAAGTCATGCTCTATAGCTTTGGCTCGTATGGAAAAAGAGGACTATGCTCTCATTGATACTAAGGTTTGGAAGACGGTTCAAGTACCGGGATTGCAGTCACCGAAGCATCAATTGAGCTATGACAGCACGGAAGTGCAGAGGGTGTTGAAAGAGTCGTTCAACATGATGTTCCCAGAGATTGTGACTGGACGTAATGGTGAGAAACGCTACCAGGTCTTGAACAAGGCGGGTGAGGATATTATTCCTGAGGTAGAGCCAGCGAAGAATATCAACGATATCCCTCGTGCAGAGATGATGCGATTGATGGAAGGGTGGATTCGTCTGCGCCGCAAGGTGCAGGAAGGGGGCGTTCCAGCACGTGCGTCTTCCATTTTGCTGAATTTTCGCGTTCCTAATCCTCGTGAATCGTTAGATCGCTACATGATCCACACCGATCGCTCGGGGGAGCAGAAGCTGGTGATTCGTTGGGGGTATGAAAATGAAGACCACCGAGCGGTATCACTGGAGCGAGCGATCAGTGTCTTGATGGATGTGCCACTAGGCCATATGCGCAGTATTCTTTCAACTACGATGTCTCCCGGGACTGCGACGGTGCTCGTGGGGCAGACACCAGAGTTAGAAAAGGGTGATAGGGCGAAGCAGGATGAGACGTCCTCTAGCACATCAAAGTCTGCAATCATCGGCAGTATTGCAGCGTGTACGGTATTGGGAATAGCGGCTCTTTGCTGGTTGTTGTTCGGTGCTTCATCTGAGGATGAGGTTGCAAGTCTTGATACTACTGGCACTGCCTTGGGCCAAGCTATGTTGAACGAAGCGCCTGCCGCTACGCAGGTTCAAGAGGTCGTCGAGAAGCCGGCACTGGTGAAGGATGAGGTGCTTGTAGAGGCTCAGTTAGAAAAGGCACAGCCTAAGGTAGAGCAGCCCAAAATAATCGAGGTGGTCAAGGTGGTTGAAGTGGAGTCGGCACCTGTCGCTCCAGCGAAGCTAAGCCTTGATGCGATGGTGAAGGCTAAGCCAAGTGAAGAGAATGATTTGATGGGAGAGATGCTTGGCAAGCCAGGCAAAGCAGTAGGGGGAAAAAGTAGCATGGTGGATGTGATGCTGACTTCGTCTACTTCGACATCTGAGGAGCAAGTGCTTCAGTCAGAAGTTAAGCTGAAGAGCTTGATGGATGCGATGACTGAAAAAACAGCTCCAGAGAAAGTCTCCACTGACAAGGCAAGCCTGGAAGCAATGATCCACAATGAGGGCAAGCAGGAAAGCTTGCTCGATGCCATGAAGCACTAATTTTAACTATTCCCCCCAACTATACCCTAAAGACAATGATGAAAACTACTAAGAAGATAGCTTGGTTCATTGGGTTGATATCGGCCCTTATGATGAGCATGGCTCCTGCCGCAACTCTGAATGAAGAGTTTGCAAGCTTGAAAGACCAACGCGAGAAGCGCGAGACGCTGATCGACTACCTTAAGACCACGAAGGAAGCCTCCGAAGGGGTGGATGGCCTTCTGAAACTTAAGGACAGTATGCCACTGGCTGCTAAGGCCGTGGTGCATGCGGAGAACAAGGACCGCCAGCGCATGTTTGCGATTATCGCAACATTGGAAAATACCAGTGCTGCAAATGTGGCAAAGTTGTTTGCGCAACGGATGGGTGTCGACACCTCAGCACCTGAGTTTGTAACGACGCTTCGCCTTCACGGCTCGAACACCGTGGGTGCG
This sequence comes from Rubritalea marina DSM 17716, assembly GCF_000378105.1. Taxonomy (GTDB): domain Bacteria; phylum Verrucomicrobiota; class Verrucomicrobiia; order Verrucomicrobiales; family Akkermansiaceae; genus Rubritalea; species Rubritalea marina. Next base: position 121,069 of record NZ_KB899251.1, read on the forward strand.
AGCTTGGCTCCTGAAATTGTGAAAGCATTTCTAGCGAAACTAGGACACTCTGAAATCTCTGTGGAGAAAGAAGGCGTGGAGTCCAAGATTCGCTACAAGCAACTTGGCAAGCGAGAAATTAGCGTTGTTGAGATCAAGGCGCACGGCTCTAGCACCGCATTTGGTGAAACGACTTCATCCAAGAATGTTGGGCTGTTCAAAGGTTTTGCAGATATTGGGATGGCATCACGCCAAATCAAAGACAAAGAACAGGTGAAGCTGAGTGATATCGGCAAGGGTGACCTTCGCTCTGCAGCTTGTGAATTCCCCATCGCTCTAGATGGAGTGGCGATTATTGTGAACCGTAATAACCCGATTCAAGAGCTCACGGTGCAGCAGGTAGCGGCGCTATTTTCAGGACAGGTAAAAAACTGGAAAGAGCTAGGTGGCCCGGATCAAGCAGTCAATGTATACGCTCGTGATGAGCAATCTGGTACTTGGGATACTTTCAAGTCTCGCGTGCTCAAGCCTACGAAGGCGAAGCTTCGGAGTGATCAAGTGAAGCGTTTCGAAGACTCAGGCCTCTTGGTACGTAACGTGGCGAGTGATCGTGGCGGTATTGGCTTCTGTGGCCTTGCCTATGTTGATTCCTCAGTGAGCGGTGTCGGTGTGAAGGCCAGTGCTAGCACACGTGGTTTCCAGCCAACTCGCTTGACTGTGAAGACTCAGGATTACCCACTAGCACGTCTCTTGTATTTCTACTTGCCGATTGACTCAAATGACATGGCTCGCGATCTCGTGAAATTCGCGATGTCGAACGAAGGGCAGGCAGTGGTGGATCAGGTTGGTCTTGTTGGTCAGGGTCTCTCTACCCAGCAGGATGCGAATAACGCTGCCAAGCTCAAGAAGCAGCTTCTCATGGACTCCGCAGTACCTCAGCGCTATAAGGATCTCATTGCTGATGCTGACCGTCGCGATACGCAGGCCAACATCCGCTTCATGTTTGGTTCCAACAACCCAGACGTAAACTCCATCAATAACCTTGATCGTATTGCGAGCTACCTGGCGAATGCAGGTCGCGAAAATTACACCGTGATCTTGGCTGGCTTTGCTGACAGTGTGGGCGAAAAATCATCCAACTTGCGTCTCTCCGAGCGCCGCGCAAATGTGATTAAAAACCTTCTCCAAGCCAAAGGGGTGCAGAGTGTGGTAGCAACTGGCTTTGGCGAGTCGATGCCAGTGGCGGACAATGACAGCGATGCTGGACGTTCGAAGAACCGCCGCGTCGAGGTCTGGATCAAACGTAACTAAGCAAACGCTAAACCATTCCAATCCTATTCATAAGGGCAGGCAAGTCTCCAACTTGCTTGCCCTTATTTTTTCAATTCTGTCATGGATTTATCTAATTCTTGAAATGTTAGTTTACTAAGATCAGTATAGATGTTATTGAGATTCAGTATCAATTGGGAATTAATGGTTGTGATGGGAAAAGTGAAGACATTGTGTAAGTGGGGGTCTAAGGACATCTTGAAGCATCTCGAGACATTAGGAGAATGGACGGATGAACCACGTTATGCCTGCAAGAAGTGTGCACGTGTTTGTAATTCTAAGAAGGGGTTGTGCAAACCAGTGGCGCTTCCAGTGAAGGCTATGAGCTTTCATTGATCTCTTGTGATTGAGGGTGGGACAGAGGATCGACCTTTGTTTACTGGCATAGAGCTTACTATTGCCGTTGTGCTGGAGAGGCTGTTATTTAAAAATGTTTTGACTATTTCTGTAGATCTCGAGGAGAAGTTGTTTGTTATCAATGTTTTAGAGTCTTGACTTTACTTGCCTAACAATGGCATGATTTTTCTTTACTTCGATCATTTTGCTATCCCCCAATTTTGCAACTAGGAAAGTACATACCCACAATCATGCTATCACTATGTGGCGTGGCTACAGCAGCCACCACGATCACATTGAGTGAAGCGAATGCTATTGGCGGGACATCAAGTTTGGGGACATTGTCTGTATCGAATGCGCGGGTGGATCTAGCAAATGGACGTGCTCGTGACATGACTTATGTGATTGAAGATCTCGATTTTAATGATGATGGAATTCCTGATCCTGTGACGGTGGTGATCCGTGTGGAGCCAGTGGGGCTCAATGGACGCATCACGCGAAGTAACAGCAATGGGAGTTTTGGCTACCGTGGTGATAATCGAGCTTCCATCAGTGCGACTGATGAGAGGATGTTGGTCTCTGTGCAGTCTATCAGTGTCGCTGGTGGCTACAACATTGCATTTGATGGTTTTGAGGGGCTGAGCTTTCGCGGTTATGATAACAATGACCGTCATGCGTTTTACGATGGTGATGGAGCTGGTACGGGGGAGACGGTGGGGGATGCGAATCTTACAGGAGATAGCATCTATTTTTCGACACTACAGCAAACGATAGAGGTGGGTTATGCTGAGAACCTCGACCCGGGAGATCCTACCAATGATTTGAACAATGGTTATCGTCTAGCGTCCTACAATTTTGTGATCAGCAGTACGGAGGATGTGGTGGCGATTCCAGAGCCTTCAGCTGCAGCGATGTTCTGGATTGCTGGGCTAGGGGTGCTGCTGAGGCGCTCAAAGAGCACATTGCTCTGAGGGGCTGAGTTGGAATTGGATAGGACTGAGTATCGACAAAGTGCCTGATCCTTTGCTAACACTTCAGCATGAAAATGTTTTTGCTCATGCTTGTGATGCTTGGAGGTGCCTTTTGGTTTTGGAACTACAATGAGGGCAATGGCTCGGGTTTGAAGGGGATGTTTAATAATCTCTTTGAAGAGAAGCAGGATGTTTATGTGGTACAGAAGGGGGATACCTTGAGTTCTATCTCCCGACGCTATGGGCTCTCAGTTGAGGATTTGAAGTCTCGCAACCAGCTTAGCTCAGATGTGATCCATGTAGGAATGCAGCTCAAGGTAGATGGTGGGAATGTCACTCAGGGGCAGGCCAGTGAATATGTGGGACCACTGCCACGTAAATCGGCAGGCGAGGTCGTCGAGGCACCCAAGCCAAAACCTGTAAAACCTATTGCTAAAAAGCAACTTCCTAAGTCCACAGTGATGGAATCGCAGGAAATCGCCATCGACATTGATGATAAGAACCAGGTGTATTTGAAGACCAACGACGGTAAGTATAAGCCGGCTGGGGTCATTATCTATGGTTCAGATGCGGATAAAAATGGCAACGAGGTGAAGACGATTACCTATCGTGACCTCAAAGGAAAAGAGACCACGCTTTCAGGGGCGAATACTCCAGATGCAGTGATCCGAAAGTCTTTAGGTCAGTAAAGAGGTTCTTGGAGCCTTGTTATAATTGCTGAGCGCTTAGGTGCTCAGCTTTTTTTGTGCCGTCGGACTGGCTTTACTGCATGCATGGCTTCTTGAGATAGCATGGAGCCCCAGTTTCATGGTGGCAAGCATGCCTGCGAGGGCGGTTCATCGAGCCTGTGTTTACCAATATGGGGAGTTAAATTAACAGCTGTATTGTTAGGGGTGTAGTAAAAGTTTTTGATATTATACATGATTTGCTTATCACCTGTAAAGAAATTAATTGATACATCTAATTGATCGAATTTTTTTATCATGAATACAGAAGTTGTTTAACCCTTTGTTTTGTTGAGTTTGTTATGGCGTGAATCATACATTTATAGGATTTTTGATAAATTAATCTAAGTTGACTCAAAAATTAATTCAGTTCATACCTATTAGTTATACAGGTAATTACGTTCATGTGTGGCCAGAATGTGATAACTAAATTGGGGTGAACAGTGTTAGGTTGTTCAAGTTTTTAGTTAGAGCTCTGAGTGTTGATCGGGATTGTCTGTAGATGAAGCAATAAAACCACAACCTATTCATGAAAAACAACCAAACTAGACGCCCATTTAGTCGTAAGTGGCTGGCGTTAATGGCTGCAGTACAATGTTTTAGTACGCAGGATGCAGATGCAATCTTACACAACAATCAAGCCTACGGGTACATCTACTGGGAGCACGGCAATCCGATTGTTAGTCCACGCTACTGGGGGGTAGTGAATCCAGCAGCGGAAGCCAATCCAGATGTGATTATTCAAACAGGATATTATAGTTTGCGTTTTGATTGTGATGATGTGCAATTGACGGGTTTTGATGCAGTGTCTGGTTCTGATTATATGTCAGCGTTGACAGAGGATGTGACTACTTTTTCTCCAGCAGATATGGATTTATCGGTGACGGTGGATGGAGTTGTTTATACCTGTGTGTCAGGAGATGTTCGTGATGGATATAACTTGAATGTACGTTTGGTCGAAGCTGGGCAATATCTGCAGCGATTTGACCATCAAGGTTTGGTCTTTGAGGACGACCAAGGCAATCAGCTTGGAGCGTATGGCCGCATCGAAATCTGTGCTTGGCCTGAGCGTGTGACGTTCACGCTAGATTTTCGTGATGTGAATGGTGATCCGGTGGTGACAGGCATCACGGACACGAGTATCGACATTGTTTCTCCCAATGGCACCCAGTTTTCTGCAAGTGCCACAGAGAACCATGTGTCATTGGGGGTGATGCCTCAATTCAATGTGCAGATTGGAGTTCAGTCACCATCTGTCTTTGTGAATGATGCGATTAATGTGAGTGATAACAGCGCGCTCGATGTGAGCTTTGATGAAGTGCTGGGAGCGGTGAAAATTGATTTAGCCAACGAGAAATACTTCCGCTGGCCTGCTGACATCGATCAGGTAGATGAATTTGAGATCGAAGTGACGAATCCTGTTGGAGGTCCGATCACGATCCCTTTGGTGTTTGATGAGGGGCAAGTAGGTGCAATTACTGGTACTTCGATGGTGCTATTAGACGATGTCAATTATGGTGCGCCACTCGGTCAGCCGGTGCAGATTTCCAAGAACTGGCATTGGATTGCAGACCAACCGATGATTCATGATGGGAGTTGGTTGCGCGGTTCTACGGTGTTGACCTTAGACGCGAATGAAACCAAGCGCTTTCGTTTGAAGGTGGTTCGAGGGAACTGGGGGGCTCAGCCTGCAGCATCACATGCCCATCTTAGTTTGATTGGTTGGGGCGGTAACTGGAAGTGGGATGAAAGTGCTTTGGGTGGCTGGGGCGAGAGTATGTGCTTTGACCCTACCCAATCATTGGGGGGAGCGTTTCTGTCGGATATTCGACCTAGTTTCACGACCTCGATGAGTGGTGGTACGCACAATTGGACCGATAGTTCAGGCGGTGGTAACTTCCTTGTTTACTACGACAGCAACAACGAAATGCGTTTGCAGAAGCGTGTGAAGACGGCTTACAAGTGGACTGGTCCAAACGTGACTGAGGTGCATTACTCAGGGGTGACCGATGACGACAAGATTCGCTTCACCTACAAGAACCGCCTTGGTCGAACTTTTGATTATCAGCGTCGCTTCTTAGATTTCAAGTATGAGTTCCTTCAGGATGTGAATGACCCGACGCGCTTGGTATTCTACCAAATGGCTGCAGATCGCTATTACGGACCGGCCTATGACTACTACGACCTCGGTGATGACAATGGTTTGATTGCTACCCATGCAGCGGAAAAGGGTGGAGACACTTACAAAGGGTCTTTCCCATTCAATGATCGTTGGTTGGCGATTGATGACTTGGTTTCCATGGAGGGCAATGCAAGTCATGCACGTCGCGGTATCATCGCCAGAGACTTTAGTCTCAATGGGGCAGCCATGACACCTCATGTTCACAAGTGGGGGAACTCTTGGGCTCATGAGCGCATGTTCTTTGACATCAGCTCTGACGCGGTAACAAATTCTTACTCAGCAGGTGATGTGGTCGAAGGTGGAGTAGAGTTCTTGATGGTGCCAGTTGATTCTGCTGCTTATTGGGGAAGCGATAGCGAGTTTGCTGGTCGCTTGGCCACCCATCAGAATGAGTGGGATGCTGTTTACGATGAAGTGAAGAACAATGATGACCTAGTGGTGACTGCAACTTGGGGCACTGTGGAAGAAAACTTCCCAGTGAGTGTGAAGGCAAACACGACCAATGCGGTGCTAGCTGATATCACTATCCAGAATGGTGGAATCGGCTCAGTGCCGATTACGATCACTGATGTGCCAGCTGGTGGCTGGGTGATTGTGCAGCGCTTCGTGAATGGTACATGGCAGTTCCTTGAGAATGTGAACCTCCTCGATAGTGATTACTATCAGGGCTACTTCAATGCCGATGGTAACATTGATTACTCATTCAATATCAAGCGTCCAAGCACTGATCTCAGCGAGAGCTGGAGACTGCGTGTGCTGAAGGGCTGGTAAGCTCTTATTTCTAGCCAAATAGTTAACGGAGTCCGTTGGGTGCCAAGTGAGGTGCTGTGACGGGCTCCGTTTTTTTTAGGAAGCTACTTGGTGGTGGATTGCTTTCCGTAGAGGAAGTTTAAGCCACGCTGCAAGTCGTTCATGATGATCAATAGGATGGGCAAGAGAATCAAGGTGATCACGGTGGCGAAGAGGATACCAAAGGCGAGTGAGGCTGCCATCGGCTTGAGGAATTGTGCCTGCACTTCAGTCTCAAGCAATAATGGGTAGAGGCCGAAGAAGGTGGTGAGTGAGGTGAGTAGGATGGCTCGGAAGCGATCGGCGCCAGCTTGCATGCATGCCTCCCGGATTCCCATTCCTTCCTTACGTAAATCGTCAATACGGCAGACGAGGACGAGTGAATCGTTCACCACCACGCCTGAGAGAGCGAGAATACCAAAAATGGAGAGAATCGATACGGGAATGCCCATGATGAAGTGCCCCATGAGAGCGCCAATGATGCCGAATGGGATCACCGACATGATGATGAGTGGCTTACCATAGCTCTTCAATGGGATGGCAATCAAGATATAGATGAAGATGATGGAGAACATGAAGCCAATCTGCAGGGACTTCATCGACTTCATTCGTTGTTCGGTTTCACCGCTCTGGCTTAATGAAATGTTGGGGTACTTGTTGCGCATTTGAGGGAAGAACTCTTTTTCTAACTTGGTGAGAACTTCGTCAGATGAGGTGATGCCTTTGTCGATGTTTGCCTCGACTGCGACGACGCGCTTGAAGTCGTAGCGATCGATCGATGCGAGTGTGGTGGCGTGCTCTGTGTCAGCGACCAACGAGAACGGGATTTCGGTGTCACCATTTTTGCGAATGCGCATGGTACGTAGGGTGTCGAGTGATTCGCGTTGTTCGATCGGGTAGCGAACCATGACTCGTACTTCATCTCGGCCACGTTGCACTCGCTGGGCTTCACGGCCGTAGAAGGCGTCGCGTACGCCCACTGCGAGGTCGCGTTTGGTGATGCCGGCAGACTGAGCCTCTGGGGTGATAGAGTATTGGATTTCTGGTTTTCCGGAGTCGAAGGTGTCAATGACCTCATAAACTCCGGGGTACTTCGCGACGACTGACTTTAGGTCTTCGGCCACGGCTTTGAGTTCATTGAGATCTGAAGATTCCAAGTTGATGACAAGGTCGCCCCCTGGCGGGCCGGCTTTGGCTGCGAATGTGAGCGAGCGAGCGCCGGCGATGTTACCCACTTTTTTACGCCATTCTTTGAGGATCGTTTCAGTGTCGAGTAAGGGACGTTGGGTGGATCGAGTGAGCTCAGCTTCCACCGTGGCGGAGGTATTGGTGGAGGCGGAAACTTGGATTTCTATGATGGGGTTGTGCTGGTACTTCCCCTCAAATTCTTCGATGAGTTCTAATCCGGCAGCTTCAATTTTGAGGGCTTGCTGGTGAAGGTAGTCGACGGATTGGCCTTGTTCGAGCTCAAGGGTCACAGTGACACGGTCTTCATAGATGGTAGGGAAGAAGACGAAGCGAAGAATGCCGGCAGGGAGGAGGGCGATTACGACAATCAACACACTGAGGAAAGCAGTCAAGACGGCATAACGCCATCGCACGAGTACCGCGATGGCAGGCGAGTATACCTTATGGATTAACCACTGGAGGCCTTTTGAAATGGAAGCTTGAAACTTCGCCCACCGCTTGCTGATTGGGTTTTTCGGTTTGGCGTGAACATTGATGTGAGCCAGGTGGGAGGGGAGGATGAGCTTGGATTCCACTAAAGAGAAGATGAGGCAGAGGACCACGGTGATGGCAATCTGGCCAAAGACATTGCCCATTCGGCCACTGACTTGTGTGAGTGGCAAGAAGGCGGCGATGGTGGTGATCACGCCGAATGTGGCTGGGGTTACGACCTTGCTGACGCCACGCACCGTGGAGCGGATATAGCCCTCGCTGTCGGTGTGTTCCTGTTGTTTTTCTTTTTCGGAATAGATCGACTCACCGATAACGATGGCGTCATCGACCACAATCCCTAGAACGACAAGGAAACCAAAGGCTGAGATGACATTGACGGAGAGGTCGATGCCAGGAACAGGAAACAAGGCGAGGGCACCAGCTAAGGACACGGGAACGCCAATAGCCACCCAGAAGGCGAGGCGAAGGTTGAGGAAGAGGGTGAGGATGAGGAATACCAAGCCGACGCCTACAAAGCCATTGCGGCCCAGAAGGACCAGGCGATCGCGGATGTTGGTGGAGCCATCGCGCCAACTTGCGATATTGACTCCCTCGGGGAGTAGATCAGGGTTCGCTTCATATTCATCTACGAAGGCGCGCGCCTGCTCGACAGCTGTAAGAATGTCATCATTGCCTTCGGTTTTGATGCGAAGACTCACGCTGGGTTTGCCACGGAAGCGATTGAGGTGCTTCTGGTCGACGAAGTCATCCCTGACTTCGGCCACGTCTTTGACGAAGATGCGAGTGCCATCAGGGTTGGTGCGTACAGGGATGTTTTCGAAGTCTTGCTTGTTGTATGCTTGGTCTCTGCTGCGCAGAGAGATGTCTCCATTGGGAGAGCGAACATCACCGCCGCCGAGATCGATGGAGTTATTGGTGACGGCATTGGCGAGTTCATTAAAGGTGAGTTTGTAGAGTCGCAGTTTTTCTTCTGAGGGTTCGATAGAGATCTCATAGTCACGGTTGCCGACGGTATCAATTTTTGAGATGGCTGAGAGCCTGAGTAGGTCGTCGCGCATGTCGCGAGCAGCCTCTTTAAGTGTGCTTTCAGAAGCGTCACCGTAGAGTTCAATCCAGAGCACTGGGTTGCTGCGTTTTTGTTCGGTAATTACTGGGTTCTCAGCTTGCTCTGGGAAGCTGGATATGGCGTCTACCTGAATTTTGACATCATCGAGTAGTTTGGTGATGTCGTAGCCTTCTTTGGCTTGGACGGTGATGCGCGCTTGGCTATCGGAGCTGGTGGAGCGGACGTGGTCGATACCATCCACGGTCTGAAGTGATTCCTCTACTTTGATGGATACGCCGCGTTCGACGTCTTCAGGGGTGCCACCTCGGATCGGCACATTGACGACCACGGTCTCGGCCGCGAAGGCGGGGAAGCCTTCTTTGCGAACGCTGAATGCCGTGAAAATCCCAGCAACCAAAATGGAGAACATGAGGATGTTCGCGACGACTGGATTGGTGGCAAACCAGGTGATGTAGGGGTGCTTTTTCAGTGGTGATTCCAAAGCGAGTAGTGGGATAGTTGAGTTCTAACGAAGTTAGGTGTTGGCTTAGTTGGTGACCTTCACGGCTGTACCATTGCGGAAATTTGTGAGTGGTCGTTGCACCACGCGATAGGGAGGCTGCAGTGAGGTTTCAGTGATTTGTAGGAAGGTGGATCCTTCGTGGCTGGCAATGCGTTTCACCGGCGCCTTCACCAGATGATTGTGTTGATCTACCAACCAGATGTAGGCATCTCGCACGAGGGCTGCTTCTGGAACCTTGATGGAGTGTCCAATCGGTGTGGCAGGGATACTGGCAGTGACGAAGGTGCCGACTGCGAGTGGTGTTTCGCTGTCATAGGGATCGTTAATTTCAGCAATGGCGTAGGTGACTTGATTATTGGCGTCTACGCTGGGTACGGTGCGTACGATGCGAGCGGGCCATTTGGCCCCCGGTTGGACCGGGCTGGTCAGAGTGATGTTGATCCCTTGTTCGTCGTTGCTAGGGAGTGCGATGCGGCTGATTTGCTTGGGTGTGAGCGGGAGCCTTACCGAAACGATCTCGGTGGAGATGAGTGTGCCTAGGTTACTCTGAGCTGAAGTGTAGGAACCGAGAGAGGCACTGCGATCGCTGATGACGGCGTCGAAGGGTGCTCGAATTTTACAGCGCTCAAGGTCCGCCTCAGCTTTTTGAATCGCAGCTTGGCTAGCCTCCATATTGGCTTTGGCAGCATTAAGTTGGGGGGTGCGTAGGACAAATGGCGAGGCGGTGGTGAGGCTTCTGCCAGATGCTAGCCAATCCTCTCGCGCTTGTTCGGAGGTGATGGTTTCTTCGGCATAGGTACTCTGGTAGCCGCTGTATGTTGCTTTTTCGCGCGTGAGAGCGGCGTGGTAATCAGTGGGGTCAATCTCTGCGAGGATTGTGCCTTTTTTGACGTGGCTACCGACTCGGAACTCGGGAGACACATTGATCAACATACCTGATACCTGGGAGGTGAGACGAGTTTCGAAGTAGCTACGGATGTTACCATAGCTCTCGATTGGTGGTGAATGGAGTTCTGGGTTTACATCGGAGACGGTAAGCTCCGCTAGCGCGACCTCTGGGTTTTGAGGTGGTAGTGGCTTGCGACTTTTCACCATGACCACAGCGATTTGAGCTGCGACTCCTAGCAGAATAATTGGAAGAATGATGCGTAGTATGGTTTTCACGGGATTGGGTGTGTGATGGGTAGGTGGGCGTGATGTTCAAGTAGCATTCTCATTAGAGTGCCTTGCCCAAGGCCAGAGCGAGGGAGACTCGGTTTTGGTAGCGTAAGGCTTTGAGGTTGATGAGTGCTTCTTCAGTATTGAAGGTTCTGCGTTGGACTTCGAGGAGGTCGAGGATGTTGATGAGGCCGGAATCATAGGATCTCATGCCGCGAGCTTCGGCACGTTCTGCCGCTTTAAGCGCATTACTCGTTGCTGAGAATTGTTGGCGTAGATAGGACTCGGAGCCTAATGCGTTCTCAACTTCTTGGAAGGCGTTGAGAACAGTAGATTGGTACGTGGCGAGAGCTTGCTTGGCGCGAGCATTCGCAGCCCCTAATTCGGCACGTCTTCTACCGCCATCGATGAGTGGTGCGCTGACGTTACCAACGATGGACCATGCATTAAAGTTGGATCTGGCGAGGTCTTCGAGGATGGAGGACTGACGCCCGTAGCCAGCTGTGAGGCTGAAGCTTGGGTAGAGGTCTTTGTGGGCCACATTGACTCTAGAGTCGGCGGCGCGGATGCGCTGGTAGGCCGCATCGATGTCTGGGCGCTGCATCATCACTGTGGATGGGATGTTGGCTGGCACACTACGTTTGAGAGTCGGCCAGCGTGTGGCCTTCGAGCGGTTGCTAGGGTATTTGCCAGTTAGAATGGCGAGTGAGCGGGCGGCTTGATCGCGTTCGTCCTTGAGCTGAGCTACTTGGGATCGTGTGCTTTCTAGGTCTGTGCGGGCGAGGTCGAGCGAGCCTAAATTGGCTGTGCCAGCTTCAAATCGACGGTTGACGTGGTTCAGTGTGTTTTGAAATGAAACTAGGCGTTCCTCGGAGAGTTGCAATAAGGTGCTGGCGCGTAGGAGCTGAAAATAGGCTTGGGCAGTTTGGGCGGCGATTGATTGGCGTGCGGCTGCGAGATCTGCAGCAATCGCGGCCTGATCGCTGCTGCTGGCATCGATACCAGAACGGATGCGCCCCCAAACATCGATCTCCCACTGTGCATCTAAGCTCGCGGTGTAGGACTCAGAATTGATGGCGGCGAGCCCTGTTGGATTCGACCTAGAAGGGCCACCTCCGACATTGGCGTTGAGTTGTGGGCTGAGACCCGCCTTGGCACTGCGGGTGTTGAATCCAGCCTCTTCTAGGCGCGCCGCGCTGAGTCTGAGTTCAGGGTTGTGGCGCAGAGCGTCTGCAATGTGTTGATTGAGTGCAGCGTCACTAAAGAGTTGCTGAATGTTGTTGGCTACCTGAGGTACGGGTGGCTGAGTGGCGTCATAGCGCTTCGGCAGCGGGAGTACGTTTCCAGCCTGCGATGCCTTGTTACTGGGCAGCTCTGCGCATGCGCCCAAGAGAAAGGCAGCCGCAACAATGACCGAATAGGTAGGTAGGTGTCGATTAAGCATGAAAGGTTCAGGTGTTGGTCGCATGAAAGGTTCGCCACAGCATGAGCGACTATCTTATTAGGATTCGTCTAAATTAAAGTTATACGGCCAATGCTTTGGTGGCTGCTATGACGGCTTTGACTTGGCCATCAACGAAGGTTTTTTTGAATGCTTCGTCAGGCTTTTTACCGAAGATGTGTTCTACGACCTCTGGGTATTGCGCCAAAATGTCGGAGAGGCTCAGGAAATTGAGTGCGGCAATCTGGTAGACGACCTCGTCTGTTTCTCCAATAAATTCGTGGAGCAATGGGGCCAGGGGCATGACTTGGAGTGAGCGTACTTCTTCACAAATTGTGCCTGTGGGGGAGCCTGGGGATTTGACCGTGAGGCTCATGATGCGATTGAAGTTACCCGCAGGGCCAGGATCTAGAGTGCGATAGATGATCGAGCGTGCGAAGGCCGCCAATTTTTCTTCACAGCTGGCTGAAGCGTCTAATCCTCCATCAGCGGGGTATTTTTTTTCAGCGGCTTGGAAGGCATGGCGTAAAACTTCAGCAAAGAGGGCTTCTTTGGAGCCAAAGTAATAGTTGATGGATGCGATATTCGCTTTGGCGTGTTTGGCGATGTCTGCTACCCGACCATCTCGGTAACCAGACTTTGAGAAGATCTTGAGCGCACTGGTGATGAGTTTGTCTTTGACTGGCATGATAATGACAATAAGGAACCAATTGGTGTTGAAGTCAAATGAAGAATTGAAATCATTGTTTTGAAAAATGCGGCCCAAGTGTCGGTTGTGATGCTGATGTGTGTCGAAGTATGAGATCTTGCACTTACCGCTTCACAGCGATGCTTGGAGCGTTCAAGCTACGCCCATGAATTCGTTGTCTCGCTTTTTTTTAAATCCAGCCGCTTGGGGCGATGGTCCCTTGGTGCTGTCTTCAGAGGAGTCACACCATTGTGTGCGTGTGTTACGTCAAAAGGTGGGTGACGAGGTGGTGGTTTTTGATGGGGAGGGACGATCTGTCCAAGGTGAAATCGTGGAAGCAAGTAAGCAGGAGGTGATGGTTCAGCCTACGGCATCGGTCATGCTGCAAGAGCGTTCGAATGAGATTCGATTGATTCAAGCGGTTCCTAAAGCTGGGAATATGGAGCTCATCGTACAGAAGGCGGTGGAGCTTGGGATTGCTTCAATCCAGCCATTAGAGACAGACAACACTGTGGCCAAGGCGGACGCTAAGAAGGTAGAAAAATGGCAGCGTGTGGCTCTAGAGGCGTGTAAGCAATGTGGGCAAAACTATTTGCCACAGGTGATGCCAGCGATGAAATTTTCGGAATGGATCCAAGAGGATACGCCTGCTCAGTATTGTGTTGTGGCAGCGCTCGACCCTCGGAGCGAGCCAATTGAGGAGGTTCTTGCTGCTCTGTCAATGAAGCAGTCGGTGGGCTTGCTCGTGGGGCCGGAGGGTGACTTTTCTGCGGGAGAGTATGATGCAGCTATCGCGGCGGGATATCTACCTGTAAGCCTCGGTAGCATCGTGTTGCGTGTGGAGACGGCAACTTTGTACTGCCTGAGTATTCTGAAGTTTGCTCTAGCGAGGCTCACCTAGGCTAAGAAGACTTGGATAGCTGGCGGTAGTATGAGCACAGCGCGGCGGCTTCCTGTTCTACTGTGTAGTGATCGAGGATGCGATTTCGGCCAGCTTGGCCTAGGGCGTTTCGCTCATGTTCTGTCATCGTGAGGAGGCTTTTAAGAGCCATGCGAGTTGCTGTGGTATCGCCACACGGTACGACGAAACCGTCGGTTCTGTCTCTTACTACTTCTCTCCAAGCTCCAGCTTCGCTGGCAAGTACAGCTGTGCCACTCGCCATGGCTTCAGGCGCGGTTAGACCGTAGCCCTCATTGCGGCTGAGTGCGGCCACGATTGACATGGAGCGCATGAGTTTAGGGATTTCGCTGAATGGTTGTTTGCCCAGGACAATGATACGATCGGCGAGGCCGGCCTCAGCCATTTTATGAATTTGGGAGTCTAGGTAGCTTTGGTGCTTTGCTGTGGTTTCCCCAACAACGACAATGGTAGGATCTGGATTGTCTTTGAATAATGGGATCGCAGCATCGACGAGGAGGTCGAGGCCTTTTTGGTGGCGTACTCTTCCAAAGATGCCGATGCCGAACTTTCCTGGAAGTCCAAGCGCACTCCAGGCAGCTTGTTTGTCTGCGGCTGGGGTGTATATTTGTTCATCGACACCGTGCGGTATCGTGATGTCTGCTGGACGATCCAAGTAGGCGCCTGCATACTTGCTTGTGGTGATAATGCCGTCCATTTGACCAATCAACCACTTCGTGAATTTTGAATGGTGGCGTTGAGCTGTGGAGGTGAAGACGATTCGGATTTTTGCTCCTAGTAGTTTTTTCAGGATGAGAGCTTGGATCATCTCATCATTGCGACGTGCGTGAAAGACGCAATACCCACCTGAGCTGAGAGGGGCCTTGGTGCGCTTCGCAGCCTCTAAAATGCCGATGCAAGGCGCAGAATCTGGTAGATGATGAGCTCCCAATACTGCCAGCTTCATGGCCTCCTGCTGATAGGGGAGTACCTGAAGCATCGTAGAGCTTACACCAGAGAACTTCTTATTAGAATTGCCCAGAATGAGTTCGAGCATCGGATAGATGGTGTTAGGTGCTATTTAGCAGCAGCTTCACGAAGCTGTGGATTCAGGGATGCATCGTTGTACATCTTGAATTGATAATAGACACGGAAACTGCGAGTGCCATCAGCGACTTCAGATAGGAGTTGGTCGAGAGCCAGGGAAAGGTCAGCGATCTGCTGTTTGATGACAGCGACTTTATGGGTGCACTTAGCGATGTGCTCTTCACTGGCATCTGTGCGGTCCACTTCTTCCTGCATGTGGTACTCCTTGAGTGCAAGGATGGAGAGGCGATCAATCATCATACCTGGTGTCTCTGAGTTGAAGGGCACTCCTTCTGTCTTGGGGGTGAGTGTATCGACTAAATACTTATCTATTTTTTCGATATGGTCATTGCGGCGTTGGTTGTGGCCATCGATCGCGCGTTTGGCGTGGTAGATTGGCTCGAAGCCGATGTCTTCCCGGCGCGCCACATCTTCTTCATGCCACAACAGGAAGTTACAGAGATGATTTTCTGTGATCAGTCCGAGGAATTCTTGAGCCTGGTTTGAAGGATTTTCAGCGTGCCATTGGCTGGTGAGGTCTTGCTGTAATGTGGTGATGTCGTGAGATTGCATAGTATTAGCGGAGGCGAGAGTATGGAAGCTCCCTTGAGAAGTCAAAGACCGAGTCAAACTTGCCAATAACGTCACTTGCTGAAATTAGCCCTATTTGAGGGAAGTTTATTCCTTCGTCTGGGTGAAACTTTGAAATAAATGCAGTTGGTTGTCCCAGTGTGAGGGGGGCGTGAGAAATTTGAGATACTGGCCCAAAGAGCTCAATCATAGGACAACCTAATGCAGCTGCGATATGCGCAGGGCCTGTATCGACTGTGATCATCCCAGCAGCCAGACATGATGCTGCTTTGAGTTCGATGATGTTCAGGTCGTTCGATAGGTTGTGGAGGCGATCAGATTCGATTCCCTTGGTAATTTCATTGAGGTATTCAAATTCTGAGGGAGAGCCGGTCAGGACGACTTCCAGGTCTAGATAATTTTCCAATAAGGCTTTGATGACACTTTGCCATCTGGTGTTTGGCCAGCATTTTGTATTTGAAGCACTGTGCTGAGAACCACGTTTCATGGTTTTTTTATTCCCAGGCTGAACGAGTACAAATGGTCGTTGGAGCATAGGGAGTTTAGCTACTAAAGCGTCAATCGCATCCTGGCTTGAGAAGAGCCATGGTTCTAGATCTTCGGCGCAGGATTGGGCCACTAGTCCAGTTTCTCTGAGTCGGCGAGACGCTTCATGTTCTATTCCATCGTGCGATATGTCGTGTAAGGGCGAGAGGTTTAGGAAGCCCAAGTGTCTGGCTGTTCTCTGTTCGGGATGGAGATTGTAGACGGTATGGAATGTTTGAGATTTTAGCGATCTCTTCAGCTGAATCGAGGAGGGATTGATGAAGTGTGGTAGCCCTCTTTTTTGAAGGATATGAATATTGCCAATGTGTGGGCATCCTTTGAGGGTTGGTATCGTCCACTTGGCGCCAGTGATGAGATCAGGAGCCACACCATCTCGCTCGTGGAGCGCCTTGAGAGTGGGTGTGAGTAAGACGATATCGCCGATTCCGCCGAACCGTGTGATGAGTGATGGATGCATTCTATCTAACGTGGTGTTCTATTGGCTCAGTTGACGTGAAAAGGTTTCAATTAGGAGGTTTTTAAAGCGAAGATCATTGGCATCATACCAATCTCGAGCTCTCTTCCCGATCACCATTTTGTCATCAGCGCTCATGCTGAAGAGTTGTATGAGCTGGTTCTCTAGCTTGCCTGAGTCGACATAGTAATTGGTGCCTAGGTGACGGGCTTCGTCATGTTTGAAAGGGACAAGTACGCCATGTGCAGGGCTGATCAGTTCGTTCATCGGAGGGGCGTCAGTGGTGACGACAACCGCGGAGCAGGACATCGCTTCAACGATATAGTGGCCCCAGCCTTCACTGCGCGACGGGCATAAATGAATGCCGTGGGAATTCATGAGAGATGATAATTGCTCATCAGAGATGTAATCGCTGATCAAGCGCACATTTTTAGGGACACTACTTGGGGCGTTCGAGGGATGCTGAATAAGCGTGAGCGTGGGCCAATCTGGGTGCTTACACCAGAGTTCAAGAATATCCTCTGTGCCTTTTAGAGTACTCTTTCCGGCTAGGTGTAAGACGGATTGATAATCAGCAGCAGTTTCCTTGGAATTGCGGTCGGGGGAGGTGAAGCCAATGAATTCAGCTTTCGAGAGTTCTGCAAAGATTACCTGCGCATGCCTGCTTTTACAGAGCACGGTATCGATTTGTTTAAGATGCTTGATGAGCCTATGAGGAAAGCGTTCTTGATTTGGGATGAGAAGGTTGGTGTTGGCCGAGCGGAACCACCGAGGGAAACAACGCTCTAGAAAGATGTTGATGTCGTATTTGTCACGATTCTTTGGAGATAAGCTATGCCACCATGGGATTGCTCTGCAGTGACTCGTGGTGACATCATGACCTGCAGATTCTAACGTATATTGAACAATGTTAGTGTCTTGATCTAGTCCCACGCCATTGCTTCGGCTGATGATGTTGATGCGCATATTTGTATTAAGAAACGGGGCTTGCTATCCGATAGTCACGTGTCTAATTTGCTACGTCTCACACGTAAACAACAAATGCTACTTACACCTACGAAAATACCTGATGTTATCGAAGTAATCCCTAAGAAGTTTGGAGATGAACGAGGCTTTTTTTCAGAAGTGTTCAAGAAGCAAGCTTTCGCGGAGCATGGTTTTGAGGATGAATTTATCCAGGATAATCATGCCTATTCAAGTGAGGTCGGAGTATTGAGGGGGTTGCATTACCAATCTCCACCATTTGCTCAGGATAAGCTGGTCAGAGTATTGAAAGGTGCGATTATTGATGTCGCCGTCGACATTCGTAAGGGATCACCAACATATGGTGAATGGATGGCTGTTGAGCTCTCCGCTGAGAACTGGAAGCAATTGCTTGTTCCCAAAGGGTTTGCACATGGATACGTCACATTAGAACCGGATACTGAAGTTTTCTACAAAGTAACCAATCCATATGCCCCTGATCATGATAAAGGTATTTTGTGGAGCGATCCCGCTTTAGCTATCGATTGGGGGAGCGTGACTGAGCCAATTTTATCGGCCAAAGATAAAATCCAACCCCTTCTTTCTGAAATAGAATCTGAATTTTCCTACTAACATGAATCTACCAACCGTAATTGTTACTGGCGGAGCTGGCTTTATCGGGTCAGCAGTGTGTCGTTATTTGGTTTCCAATCAAATTGCCAATGTCATCAATGTGGATGTGCTAACCTATGCGGCAAATTTGACATCGGTCGAGCCGGTGGCCCATGCTGATAACTATACCTTTGTCAAAGCAGACATCTGTGACGCCGAGGCGATGCAGCAAGTGTTTGAGAAGTATCAACCAGATGGGGTGATGCATTTGGCAGCTGAATCGCATGTGGATCGCTCGATCACTGGTGCTCAAAAGTTTATCGAAACCAATGTACTCGGTACATCTGTGCTTCTGGATGCTGCTCTGAAGCACTGGAGAGGCCTGGATAAGGAAAAGGCCGATACGTTTAAATTCTTATTGGTGTCCACAGATGAAGTGTATGGGTCACTTGGGGCGGATGGCTTGTTTGAAGAAGTGACTCCTTATGACCCATCTTCTCCATATTCAGCCTCCAAGGCAGCATCTGACCATCTCGCTATTGCATGGCATAGAACGTACGGCCTGCCGGTGGTGATTTCTAATTGCTCCAACAATTATGGTCCCTACCATTTCCCAGAAAAACTGATTCCGTTGATTATTCTAAACGCCTTACATCATAAACCACTGCCCATCTATGGTGATGGCTCTAATGTGCGAGACTGGCTCTTTGTTGATGATCATGCCAAGGCCTTGTGGACTATTCTGAAAACTGGTGAGCTCGGTGAGAAATATAATGTGGGTGGGCGCAATGAGCGCACCAACCTTGAAGTGGTGCAGACAGTTTGTCGTTTACTCGATGATATGGTCGACTCAACACCTGAAGGAGGACATGAGTCACTCATTACTTATGTGACTGATCGCCCTGGACATGACGCAAGATACGCGATTGATGCGACCAAGCTTGAAAATGAGCTCGGATGGAAAGCTGAAGAGAACTTTGATACAGGAATCAAAGCTACGGTTCAGTGGTACCTAGAGAATGAATCATGGTGGCGTCCAATCCTAGAGCAGAAGTATGCAGGTGAGCGTCTAGGGCTCTAACAAGATAATGTTGAATTCTCTTCAATGAACGATCATCCCACTAAAAGAGTATTAGTCATAGGTAAGTCTGGTCAGTTGGCCAAGGCTTTGACTTCATTGACTGGTGAATTTAGCAAATGCAGTATTCACGCAGTGGGCAGACCTGAACTCGATATTACCAATGTAGATTCAGTTAAGTCGGTATTGGAGGTCTATTGCCCAGATGTTGTGATTAATGCGTCAGCATACACTGCGGTGGATCAGGCTGAAAGCGATATAGAGAGCGCACGGAACATCAACGCAACGGCAGTTCAAACTTTGGCACGTTTGTGTGCGCAAGCATCGCTGCAATTGATCCATATTTCTACAGATTACGTATTCGATGGTACTGCTACTGCCCCACTAAAGGAGTCTGATGCGGTTGCGCCAATGGGGGTTTATGGTCAAACGAAGCTTGAAGGTGAGCAGTTCGCGGTAAGCGAGAATCCTTCTAGTATCATTGTGAGAACGAGTTGGCTGTACGGCGATCATGGTAATAACTTCGTTTCTACAATGCTTAGGCTTGCCGAGCAGCGTCATACATTAGGCGTTGTCTCTGACCAATTCGGCCGTCCTACCTATGCCTCAGATCTAGCACGCACTCTCATGATTATTGGAGTCCATGCGAGTGATGATGATGCGGGGGTGTACCACTATTCTAATGATGGCGAGCCAACGAGTTGGTATGGTTTTGCCAATGAGGTGTTTACACATGCTAAAGCTCTAGGGTTAAAGGTGCCAGACAGGCTCAATGCTATCACTACAGAAGATTTCCCCACTCCTGCTAAACGGCCTGCTTGGTCGGTAATGAATTTGGATAAAATTCAAAGCACTTTCAATTTAAATATTCCAGATTGGAAATCCTCACTCTCGAAATACTTTCAAAACAATTACTAAGCACATGAGCGCAACATCAAAATTAAGAAAGGGAATCATCCTAGCCGGGGGTTCCGGAACAAGGCTTTATCCTGTCACTAAGTCGGTCAGCAAACAGCTTTTGCCGATCTATGATAAGCCGATGATTTATTATCCTTTATCAGTTTTAATGTTAGCAGGTATCAAAGAGGTTTTAATCATCACCACCCCACATGATCAAGAAGCCTTCAAAAACCTTTTGGGAGATGGTTCTCAGTTTGGTATCTCTCTTGAATATAGTATCCAAGAGCACCCGAATGGACTAGCTGAAGCCTTTATCTTAGGTGAACAATTTTTAGATGGAGCTCCTGTGTGTCTTATTCTAGGCGATAACTTGTACTATGGTCATGGATTAACTAAAACACTGCAGCAAGCAAATGATGGTGGCTCTACGGCGTCAGTTTTCGCGTTACACGTGCAAGATCCGGAACGCTATGGTATCGTAGAGATGGACAAGGATAATAAGGCTCTCTCTATCGAGGAAAAACCGGAAAATCCTAAGTCAAGCTGGGCGGTCACAGGTCTCTACTTCTTTGATGAAAGAGCTCCAGCAATAGCTAAGCAAGTTAAGCCTTCGGCGCGTGGTGAAATTGAGATCACGGAGGTGATCGATTTCTATCTCAAAGAAGCTTCTCTCAAAGTGAATACAATGAGCCGTGGAATGGCTTGGTTCGATACCGGTACTCACGATTCCATGGTCGAAGCAATTGAGTTTGTTAGAGCAATCGAAAATAGAACAGGCCAGAAAATTGCTTGTCTCGAGGAAATTGCCTGGGTGAACGGCTGGATTGATGATGCTAAATTAGCGGAGCATGCTGAGACTTATAAGAAGTCACGATATGGACAGTATTTGATGAGTCTTTTATCAGGGTTTAAAAGCTGATGTTTATGTCATTAGATGAAAGCTATTAATTATGGAACATAAAGAACCTCCAATCTATGTAACAAAACCTCACCTCCCTGATTTGGAGAAGGTGTATCCATATATACAGAGGATATGGGAAAATGGGGTTTTGACGAATTCTGGACCATTTCACCAGGAATTAGAGTCTAAGCTCGAAAGCACGCTTGATATTAGCCACCTTAGACTATGCAACAACGGAACATCGGCAATTATGGCGGCTTTATTTACTGCCAATCTCAGTGGTGAAGTCATAACCACGCCCTACACCTTCGCTGCAACTACCCATTCTATAAAGTTATGTGGATTAACTCCAGTTTTTGCTGATGTGGAGGGTGACTCTTTTGGTTTGTGCCCAATGGCTGTGGAGAGGGCTATAACTCAACAGACTTCGGCTATATTAGCCGTTCATGTTTATGGTAGACCATGTAATGTAGAGGCTTTGAAAGATATTGCTGAAAAATATAATTTAAAGCTTATATATGATGCTTCCCATGCTTTTGGTTGTGAGTATCAAGGACGTAGTTTGTTGAGCTATGGAGATTATTCGACATTGAGTTTTCATGCGACAAAGGTGTTTAATACATTTGAAGGCGGTGCAGTAGTCTCATCTAATAAGGAGTGTGCTGATCGAATAAATTTGATCAAAAATTTTGGTATTTCAGGTGAAGATATGATTCCATATCTAGGCTTTAATGGGAAAATGAATGAGTTCTCAGCAGCAATTGGAATGCTTCAGCTTGATGAAATTTCACTCATTCTCTCAAAACGGAAGCAAGTAGCCGAGTGGTATGATGAAGAACTAATAGGGCTTGAGGTGGTGAGTGTTCCTAAACCCATCGACGGGCATGTCAGCAACTATTCCTACTATCCAATAATAATGTGTGGTGAAGCAGAGGGGGTGCGGGATCGTGTTGTGAGCTTTATGTGTGATAAAGGCGTGCACCCGAGAAAGTATTTCTACCCATTAATGTCAAATATCTGTCAGTATAAAGATTTAGATTCGGCGTTGAAAGATCGACTTCCTGTGGCTAATAAATTGTCGAATAATGTTTTATGTCTTCCGATCTACCCGTCGCTTACTCGTCCAGAGGTTAAGAGAGTTTGTGAAGCTCTAAAGGGGGCATTAAATCAAAAATAATCATTTTATGTCTAAGCAAAAAGAGATTAGCTTTCTTAGATTCCGACTCATCAAATTGTTCACGAATATTTTGGCTTTACGTTTTCGTTCATCTGAAGAACGCAAAGAGTATCGGGAAAAATGTTTAAAGCCTTATTCTAAGGTTAGTTTCGAATATTATAGAGCGAAGAATGCTTTTACAAGGGGCCGCGACCTAGGGAGCGCTATGGCTGGTGGCTATGGTAATAGTGATTATGAAATTGAGACTGCCTCTGCGATGCAGAATCTTACTTTTCCTGTGAAAGTAGTGCAGGCTGAAAAGCTAATGGTTCTTTTACTCCCTGAGCACGATGCGATGAGTGGAGGAATTTATTCAATATTCTCAATAACGAACCACTTGCGGCGTATGAGGGCTGATCATGGCTACGAAATTGTCTTGATGACGCGTCCAAATCAAAATGGAGACACGTATTTCAGAAATTCTTGGTTCAAGAATTCCGAGAATGTCTATCGCTTCGAGCAAGTTCAGTTGTGTACTAAAGTTAAAGACCTTTATTTGCATATTCCAGAATACGCTTCAGCTGAGTTTTATGCTGAATTAGATGACGAATTAAAGAGTTACTTGAAATCTGTTGATCAATTATCTATTAACTTGTTAGATCAGAATATACAGTTGATGCCTGAAAAAGAGCTTTTCGAAGACCTCTATAAGCTGACTGAAAATGTGACGCAGTCAGTTGCTCACCATTCATATGCTGGCCAAGACTTCGCAAATAAATATGGTCTACCTACGTTGCTATTACCTGCATATACCGATCTGACTCCTTACCCAAAATCTCAGATTGCTCATAAACAAGATATTATTATTTATTCTCTAGATGAGGCGCCGCACAAGGCTGAAGTCCTTTCGATTTTAGAAAGGGAATTGCCTAGCTTTGAGTTCATAGAAATCAGAGATATTTCTTTTGATGATTTTATGGAACTAGCAACTAATTGTAAGTTTTCTATAACCTTTGGTGAGGGGTTCGATGGATACTTAGCGCAGCCAATATATCAAGGTGGCATTGGTTTCTCTGTGTATAATGAAGAGTTTTTTCCATCACATTCATTCAAGCAGTATCCTAATATATTTGAGTCTTCTTCTGGGATGTGTGAGCAAATTGTAAATACAATTAAGGAGTTGCTGGCGCAGCCTAAAAACTATGAGGAGCTCAATTGTAAACTAGTAGCTGAATACGATAAGCTATATTCTGAAGAGGAGTATATAGATAAAATTCGTATGCTCGCTAAGCAGCAATTTGAGGTGTTTCCAGAGGTTAGCCAATAATGAAATTGTAGAATTTATAGAGAATGGATTGCCCCATAAAAATTGTAGTGTCAGGTTTAGGTTTAATAGGGTTTCAACATGCTCTTAGAATTAGACAGAGCAGTGATGCAACCCTCGTTGGTGTTGTTCAGCCTAAAGATTGTGTGAATCATGATGTTGATGGTATTTTTTGTGATGTGCCATTATATAACGATCTAGAGGATGCTCTGGATTCATTAGATGTGGATGGTGTTATCGTAAGCTCTCCCAATGCGTTCCATAATTCACAATCACTAATTTGTATCCGAAAGGGAATTCCGGTGCTCGTAGAAAAACCGATAGCTGACAACCTAAGTTCAGCAGAGGAAATACTCGTCGAATCAAGAGCCTCTGGAGTTCCAGTCCTTGTAGGGCACCATAGAACCTATAACCCTTTAGTTTGTGAAGTACGTAAACTTATAAGGTCATCAATGTTTGGTAGGCTTGTAGCAATGCAAGGGAGTGCTTTATTTTACAAGCCTGACCATTATTTTGTAGAAGGTAGTTGGAGGACACGGCTTGGCGGGGGTGTGTTACTTATCAATATGATTCATGAGGTTGGTTTAATGAGGCACCTGTGTGGAGAAGTCGTAAAAGTAACAGCCTTAGCTGGGCATGATGTGAGAGGGTTTGAAGTAGAAGATACCGTTACAATTGGTCTTCATTTTGAGAATGGGGCTATGGGGAGCTTTCTGCTGTCGGATGCGGCAGCATCCTCGAAGAGCTGGGAGCTAACAGCAGGGGAAAATCCGGCCTATCCCCAGCAGTTAGGTGATACATGTTATCATTTTTCTGGTACTAACGGTTCTGTAGATTTCCCAACGATGAACTATAGGTACTATGACTCATCTGTTACACCCTCGTGGTGGGAGGACTTTTCATACGGCGCTGGTGAGCGAGAGAGCTCAGATCCTCTACAATTACAGTTAGACCACTTTATCAATGTGATACGGGGACTAGAAGAGCCTATGGTTAGCGCACTCGATGGGTATCGTAATATGGCCGTAGTTGAGGCTATTAAAGAATCAATTGAAAAGGGAAGGGTTATAGAGTTGCCAAAGTTGGCAGATTCGTAGATCAATTTTCTATGAGAGTTTTGTTAGTAGATACTTCATTTGCTGCTGTGCCAATTTATGAGGCACTACTTGAAATGGGGCATGATGTTTGGGTAGTAGGTAACCGTTCTGAAGATGTGCTTGCGCTGCGAGCTGGAGATCAATGGATTGATGAAAATTACAGCGATATTTTAGCTGTGCAATCGCATTGTGACAGTAATGAAATTGAGGCGATTGTACCCGGATGTACGGATGTATCTATTGAGACTTGCTGCAGACTTCAGGTGCCGAATAGTTCATGTGATACAGCAGATTCTAATGATATTTTAGCTGATAAGAAAAAATTTCGAGCTTTGTGTGCACGACTGAATTTGCCAGCCCCAAGGGAGGTTGATTTAGCATCTTTCCCCCAAAAAGGTAATTACATATGTAAGCCAATTGATGCATTTAGCGGTAGAGGAGTATCTAAATTTAATGGGGAGGATATGAAGGCTTTATCCCATTCCTGTGCAATTGCTGAGCAAGCCGGGTCAAATTATTTGATTGAGTCATATCACGAGGGGCAGCTCTATTCATGCAGTGCATTTATTGAAGACAAGAAGGTTCAAAAATCTTTCTATGTAAAAGAAGGCAGTTCAGTCGACGCTTATGCGGTAGACACCAGCTATGTCCTAGATGATATCGACCCGAATGTTGCTTCTTTGATGTCCGGTGCGATTGAAAAGATGGCTTCAGAGTTAAACCTGGTAGACGGCCTTTTTCATGTGCAATTTATAGTCGAATCAAAAGAGCCATATATTATCGAAGTGGCCAGACGGTGTCCTGGTGATTTATATTCCCTATTGATCGAATTTACCACGGGGTTTTCATATGCATATAATTATGCAGCGTCCTTCACCTCAACGAAGCCAAGTAATTATTTAGATGAGGAGTGGAAATATATTCTTCGCCATACTGTTAAAAGTTTGAAGGAAGAAGTCTATTGGGGAGTGTTTTATAAAACCCAGCCTAGGCTATTTGCTGAATTCCCGCTTATGAAGACAGGTGAAACTCTATTTCCCAAGGGTGGTAACCGAGCTTCTGTCCAGTTTTATCAATACGAATCTTTGGAGTCTTGCTCTGATGCTTATGCTGATTTTTTACGAAACGAAATATATAAATTACAATAGAATAGACATTCATGCTTAACGATAAATCAATTCTCATCACGGGCGGTACAGGCTCGTTAGGTCAGGCACTAACAAAAACTATTCTCGAGAAGTGGCCAAATGTGAAGCGTCTTGTGATTTACTCGCGTGACGAGCAAAAGCAGTTTCAGATGGCTCAGGAATTTCCTCCTGAAAAATATCCAGCTATCCGCTTTTTAATTGGAGATGTAAGAGATTTGGATCGAATGAAGCGAGCCTTTAATGGCGTGGATTATGTGATTCATGCGGCGGCGATGAAGCATGTACATATCGCCGAATATAATCCAGATGAATGCGTTAAGACAAACATTGGAGGAGCTGAGAATGTCATTAAAGCTGCTCTTAGTTGTAGCGTGAAGCACGTGGTCGCCTTATCAACGGATAAGGCATGTGCACCGATCAACCTCTATGGAGCAACAAAGCTTGCCTCAGATAAATTATTTGTTGCTGCAAATAACATCACAGGTGAGCAAGATGTGAAATTTTCCGTTGTGCGTTATGGGAATGTTATGGGTTCGAATGGCTCAGTCATGCCATTTTTCTTGAAGAAGCGTGAGGGGGGGGTTTTGCCCATTACTGACCCTAATATGACCCGGTTCAACATATCTCTTGCGGACGGTGTAAAGATGGTACTACATGCCATGGAACATGCGTGGGGTGGCGAGTTGTTTGTACCCAAGATACCTTCTTACAGAATCACAGATATAGCCGAGGCAATAGGGCCTGATTGTGAACACCCTGTTGTAGGAATTAGACCAGGTGAGAAAATTCACGAAGAAATGATCACTAGTTCAGATTCATTTACTACCTATGACCTAGGCGAATATTATGCGATCCTTCCTCAAGTGCCTAATTGGGATATTGAGAGTTATAAAAAACATTTTAATGCGGAGCTTGTTGAGCAAGGTTTTAATTACAGTTCTGGCGAGAACGAAGATTTTCTTAATGTTGGAGAGCTACAGAAGCTGATCGATGATCATGTCGTTACTTCATAATCATAGACCTCCTCTTTTTTATGATACCATACGGAAAGCAATCAATTAGTGAAGAAGACATCTTAGCTGTTGTTGAAACGCTGCGATCTGATTTCTTGACGTGTGGCCCACGGGTTGAAACATTCGAGCAAGAGTTTGCTGACTTTGTAGGAGCCAAGCATGCGATCGCCGTATGCAATGCTACCGCTGCATTGCACCTTAGTATGTTGGTAGCTGATATTGGTTCTGCTGATCGAGTTATAACTAGTCCTAATACCTTTCTGTCTTCCGCAAATTGCTCCGCATTTGTAGGAGCTACGCCCGACTTCTGTGACATAGATTCAGATACCTATACGATGGATCTTGAGTCGTTGAAGCAGGCGTGGTCCGAAGATGTTCGGGCTGTAATTCCTGTGGCCTATGCCGGACAGTCCGCAGATATGAAAGGGATTGCTGAGTTTGCCCGAGGTAAGTGCGCTATCGTCATTGAGGATGCTTCACATGGTACTGGAGGAGGTTTTTTTCAAGACGGTAAAGCTTGGAAACAGGGAGGCCATCCATGGGCGGATATGACGGTGTTTAGCTTTCATCCGGTAAAGACACTCACCACAGGTGAGGGGGGGATACTAGTTACCGATAATGATGAATACGCGTCTAAAGCAAGACTCCTACGAACTCATGGCATGACTCGTGATTCGAATGCTTTTCAAGGACTAGGTTTGGACTCTCTGAGTCTTGGCGAACAAGGTCCATGGTATTACGAGATGCTTGAACTCGGCCATAATTTCCGCATCACTGACGTGCAATGCGCACTGGGATCTAGCCAACTTAAGCGCTTACCTCACTTTATTAAACGCCGGCAGGAAATCGTTGCACTCTATAACGCAGCTTTCGCCGACATTGATTGGATTAAGACTCCAGGTATTCGCTCTGCCGAAGATAAAGGTTTTATTTCGTGGCACCTCTATACCCTACAGATCGATTTCACCGCCATCGGTAAAACGCGTAGTGTAGTCATGGTTGAGTTGCGCTCCAAAGGCATTGGTACACAAGTGCTCTACATCCCAGTTTACCTCCAACCCTACTACCGTAATTCCTACGGCTATAATCCTGGAAAATGCCCTAACGCTGAGCATTTTTATAGTGAGGCATTGAGTCTCCCGCTCTACCCAGACTTATCAGACGAGGATGTAAAAAAAATCATCGCAGAAGTTTTAGAGTTGAGGCATTAAGGATATGACTATGAAAGTTGCTATCATTCCTGCTCGCTCAGGCAGTAAACGAATTCCTCATAAAAATATTAAGGAATTCTGTGGTAAACCTATGATTGCGTGGTCGATTCAGGCTGCTCTGCAATCTGGATGCTTTGATCACGTTGTGGTTTCGACCGATTCAGAAGAAATTGCAATGATTGCACGGGAGTACGGAGCTACCGTTCCATTCTTGAGGCCTAAGGACCTCTCGGGTGACTTAGTTGGTACTATGCCTGTATTGACGCATGCGGTGTTAGAGATAGAGGCTGTCTTTGGGAGACATGTCGATCAAGGCTGCTGCTTGTATGCTACAGCTCCTTTTGTGACATCTGAACTATTACAAGAGGGCTATTCAGTTCTAGAGAGTGATGTAAGCCTCGAGTTTGCGTTTAGCGTGGCTACATATCCATTTCCTATTCAGAGGGCTCTCCGACTCACTGGAAGAGGAAGAGTAGCGATGCTGGAGCCCGAAAATGAAAAGAAGCGTAGTCAAGATTTTGAAGAGTGCTACCATGATGCTGGGCAGTTTTATTGGTTTCGCCGAGATGCAGTATTTCAAAATGATGGATTTTTCAGTGCTCGCTCAACTGGTGTGGTTATTCCGAGAGAGAGAGTTCAAGATATAGATACTCCAGAAGACTGGAGGTGCGCCGAACTTGCGTATGAATTACTTGAAAAGAAAAAGTGAAACCACTAGTAATTATTCTAACAGAAGGTGCGAAACTCTCTAATACGAGTGGTTATTATAGCCGTGCTCTTAAGCTTGCGAATGCCTGTGCCGCTCGTGGGGGGGATGCTATCATCCTGTCTGAATCCCACGGTGGTTATGGGGAGCAAAAGGGGGGTGAGGAAGGATTCGTAATGAATAATGAGAGTTTAGGGGGCTGGAGTAGTCGTTTACAGATGGCCGCAGCAGGTAGGCCAATTGAGTGGCTTGTGATTATGGGCTATAGCTTTTTCGAAAGACATAAATCTGTTTTCGTAAGTAAATCGAGTAAGGTTATGCTGGTTTCAGATGAAGTGTCTGAGGCCCCAAACGGGTGTGATGTTGTTCTTAATGAAACGGTAGAAAAATCTGTGTGGAAATCGCAAGGTGAGGGGAGTGTTTTGAGGTTGTTGGGCCCTGTATATAGTCTAAATGCCCCAGATGGCATAGGCGCACTAAGGGTTTCCGCAGTATTATTTCAAAGGCTTAATATTGTCGTAGCAACAGCAGCAGATGGGTGGATGTCTTCAACGATAGACGACTTTGTTAGGAAGTTAGAGAAATTAGGGCACAGTGTACAAGTTGTCCATGAGGCTGATGAAATTGAACCTTGTGATGTGCTTTTTCTCCTCTCTTTTTGGCAATTGATTCCAGAAGATGTATTAGAAAAAAATGTGCATAATATCGTCGTACACGAAAGTGATCTGCCTAGAGGGAAGGGATGGTCTCCTACGACATGGCAGGTGATACAAGGTCAAAACGAGATTCCAATAGTTCTGTTTGAAGCTGAGGCTAAAGTGGATGCTGGGAATATTTATATAAGGGATACCATTTTATTAGACGGGAGTGAGTTGGTGTCAGAAATTCGAGAGAAGCAGGCTAATGCAACATATTCTCTATGTTATTCATTCTTAGAAAGCTACCCAGAAATTATTGGAGAGTCTGTACCGCAATTAGGGGAAGAGAGCTTCTATGCACGCAGGGGGCCGAAAGATAGTGAGATAGATGTAGATTGTACTATCCGTGACCAGTTTGAATTGCTGAGGACTGTCGACAATACTGCTTATCCAGCATTTTTTTATCATAGAGGGAATAAGTATGTTCTGAAAATTGAAAAAGATAAACATTATAGACCAGAGTGCTAACTAGAAGGACTATCATGAGTAATAAAATTGAAGAGTCGGCCTCGATGGTTGTGGCGGCACTAGCTAATCAACTTAAGGCTGACGGTGTTGATGTTGTATCCTTGTCGATTGGAGACACACATTTTCCGTTAGATCGTGCTCTGCAAGCAGGCATTTCCGAGGCAATGTCAACCAACCGTACTCATTATTCACTGGCGCAAGGAGAAATGGACCTCAGGAATGCAGTGTCGAGAAGTTACAAAGGCACCTATTTGAGTGACGAAATAATCATAAGTCATGGTGTGAAGAATGGGTTGTATTCCTATTTTTTGGCTACAGAGCGTCAATCAGTATGCGCTATCGAGCCAGCATGGTTAGGCTATAAAGGGTTGTGTAGGCTTGCAGGAAAAAATTATTATGGAGTCAATAGGTATCAAAACAATTGGTTGGAATCATTGAAGGATTCTGAATTTGATATACTCATCATATGCAATCCCAACAACCCGGACGGCTATGTCTATAGAGATTCAGAACTCCAAACAATTCTTGAAATTGTAAAGGATAAGGGAGCTGAGCTTTTAATTGACGAAATATATAAGTTTTTCTCCTATGATCATGCTGTCGATAGTATGGCTAGGTTTAGAGGCCTTAAAAATGTGGTTCTTTTTGATGGTTTTTCGAAATCACATGCGATGACGGGATTACGAGTCGGTTACATTGCCAGTAAAAATGAAAGTCTTTGCCAACAGATTATCAAGGTGCAGCAGAACACGATTACCTGCGTGAATACGATTTCCCAGTATGGTTTAAGTCAAATAAATGAGTTAGATCGAGTAGTTTCAGGCTATGCAGCATATTATGAAAAAAATCGCTCTTTAGTGTCTGAGATAATCCCTGAACTGTTGCCGTTTACTCCAGCTGGAGGCTTCTATTATTTTTTTGATTTAGGCCTTTTAGGAATCAAGTTGGATGCAAAAGACTTTTGTACGGGTCTTCTGGAACATGAGGCCGTAGCTCTTATTCCAGGGGGAGCGTATGGGAGTGGTTTTGATGATTACGTTAGGCTTTCATTTTGTGTTGATACCGAAGAATTAAAAAAAGGGCTTAATAGGCTCAATAGCTATATTGAAAAATGCAAGGAACTATAAATGTAAATGGGTTTAAAATTGGAGGGGCGGCGACATATGTAATTGCCGAGATTGGATCAAATTATAACCAAAGTTGGGAACTCGCTTTGGAATCGATCGATGCAGCTGTTGAGTCTGGCGCTGATGCAGTAAAATTCCAATCTCTAAACGTTGATAAGCTCTATCGTGATCCAAGTAAGAGTATCGTTGAACTACACAAGAAAATAGATCTTAAGGAATCCTGGCATTATACTCTAGATGAATACTGTAAAAAGAAGGGGGTCACATTTTTTTCAGCCCCGACTTATTTTGATGCTATCGATTTATTAGAGGATATTGATGTGCCGCTATATAAACTAGCTTCTGCACAGATTGGAACCTTCCCTCAGTTGGTGAGGAAAGTTGCAAGTCTAGGTAAGCCGACTATAATCTCAACGGGGATTGTTTCATATGCTGAGTTAGAGGGGGTAGTTAATATTTTTGAAGCTGAGAATAATCCAGACTATATCATCTTACATTGTAATAGTATGTACCCCACGCCATACGAGGAGGTTAATTTGGGGCGCATCGAGCTTTACCAGAAGATGTTTAACAAAATCGTGGGTTTTTCTGATCACAGCGATGGAGTATATACTGCAATAGCTGCTGTGGCCAAGGGCGCCAAAGTGATTGAAAAGCATTTTGCTATCGATAAAACATTGCCCGTACCTGATTCTCCATTTTCTTTAGACCCTGACGAGTTTAAAAATATGGTAGAAGGGATTCGTATTACTGAAAAAGCGATCGGCTCCTTACCTAGAACACGACTAGAATCCTCTGAGAGTGAGTTCAAACAATCCATATTATACCGATTATTTGCCAAAAAAGATATTAAGAGAGGAGAATCTTTAAGTGTGGATGATGTTGATTTTTTGAGATATCCGGAAGGTATCGATTGTCGTGATTTTGGTGTTTTTGAAGGAGCTTCATTGAGTGAAAATGTGGCAGTAGGCAGTTTGTTGTTACCCTCAATGTTCTCTTTGATATGAAGCAACGTGTGTTAATTTTGGCAATTGGCTGGGAGCAGGTTCCTCTGATTGAATTGTTAGCATTACGGGGTGATATCGACCTGTACGCTGTGCACTACTCCGAAGATTATTATAAAGGTGTCGAGTACAAAGAGGTCTTGATTGCTGACATGCTAGATTTTACGGAAATACTAGCCTTTGCGAAAAAAATTAGACCAACAGCTGTCATCTCTGACCAGGACGACTATGCTTACTTGGCTCAGTCATATGTAGCTACGGAGTTTGGGCTGCCAGGCCCCAGTGTGGATATTGCTGAGTTAGCAACGAATAAGTACGTTCAACGCAAGCGTTGCCAGAAGATGGGTATAAGGGTTCCACGTTATGAGCAATGCCGTTCGGCTGAAGATTTGAAGGGCTTTGCTCAACGATGTGGTTACCCGCTGATTGTGAAGCCTGTGGATGCGCGTGGTAGCTTTGGAGTATCCAAAGTATCCAGTGCCGACGAGGTCACAGAGGCTTATATGGAAGCATACAGAAACAGTATATCAGGATTGGTTATTGCTGAACAATTTATTGAAGGTGATGAAATTACTGTGGACGGATACTGTGTGGGTGGAGAGCCCATGTCCATAGCCTTAGCTACGAAGTCGAAGCTAGGTGATGGACTGCAAGTTGCGATCGATATAGAATATCCAGGAGCTCTGGATAAGAAGTTGTACGAAAGAGCGATGCGAAACAATGAGGTAGTTTGTAGAGGCTTAGGATTTAGCTATGGCATGACGCATGCTGAGTACCTAATTGATTCTAAGGGGCATATTTATCTTGTTGAAGCTGCGAATCGTGGTGGTGGGTGTTTTACTTCCGAGCTCATAGTACCTAAGGTGAGTGGCGTAGATTTAGTTGAAGAATTAGTATTGAATGCACTTGGGGAAAGCCAATTTGATGGATCTGAGATTGTAGTGGATAGGAACCAGGTGATTTTGAAATTTTTCACTTTTGAATCAGGTGTCATAAAATCGATAAATGGACTAAATAAACTAGAGGTTGACCCCGATGTGTTAGAGTATCGATTAGCTTTCAAAGAGGGAGAGGTGATAGCGCCTATCACAAACGATGCAGACCGCCACGGTTTTGTGATTGTTCATGACAAGAAGGATGCTAGACGGAAAGCTGATCAAGTGATTGCCTCTATTACGATAGAGTATGAATAGTGATTGAGTTGATAGCTAGGCCATTGGATAGTTTTTTCATTTTACAACTTCGCTAGAGTTTTTAAGCATACAGAATAATGTCATATTTCAAGGATCAGATAATAAGTGTCATAAAGAATAATAGAATATCTTCGGTAGAAGTGGCTGATGCACTTGGGAAATCTGGTGTAATTGAAGGTTTACGCCCTCTTGTCTCCAAAAAGTTTACGGTTGGTGAAGTGAGTTACATCTATGGTCATAGCAAGTCAAATTGGCCTATTCATGAACAAGGTGAGGTAGTGAAAAAAGGTGGAGTTCTGTATGTTGATACATTTGATTGCGGGAATCATGCAGCATTTGGCGACATTGTGGCAAAGTATTTCATACTTTATAAAGAGATTGAGGGAATCGTAGTGAATGGTTTGATGCGAGATATCCATTCATTGATCAAGCAAGATTACCCGATCTGGGCTCAAGGCGTGACACCACTGGGTTGCTACAATAAAGAGGTGCAGCCAACGGCAGAAGTTCTTCAATTAGCTGAGGAAAATAGGCGAAAGATTGAGGGTGGTGTAGTAGTTTGTGATGACTCAGGCTGTACTCTGATTAGAAAGGAACAACTCACTAAAGATACCTTGAAGCGCCTTCAATTTATCGAGTTGCAGGAGGACATATGGTACTACTGCATAGATACCCTAAAGTGGTCGACATATAAGACTATCTGTTTGAAGGCTTATCTAGGAGATCCTGAGGTGTTACCTGAAGTGTTGAGGCAGAAATTAGAGGAATACAATGTCTAGATGAGAATATTTGATTTCAACATCCATTTGCCGGCGCCGATCGAAGCAACGGTGAATGATCGTACGGCGACGGAGATGTCAGCTAATCATGATGAACTTATTAAGAGGTTAGACCAAGTTTCTTTTCTGCCTAAGTTGGCAGGAGCTAACTTTATGGTTTTTAATTCAAGCTTATTTTTAAGTGGGGATGCTTTTGCTGTATATGCCCGTAGAAAGGTAAAGAAAGTTGCGTTGACTATTCTAATCGACTTTAGGGACTCTGACTGTATTCGACATATAGAGGCTGCCCGTGCAGCGGGCACTCATTGTATTAAGTTTCACTCATACCAACAGCAGATCACTATTGATGATTATAAGGTGATAGTAGAATTATGTAAGTATGCAGAATCGCTAAATATGGCCATTTGCCTCGATGGTAGTTATGGAACTGCATACATGACTGAACATGATACAGTAGATTTTATCTGCTGTGTTGCTCGTCATATAACTGAAGTTCCAGTGATTGTGTTGCATAGTGGTGGCTTAAAATGCTTGAGCATATGCTTATTGGCGTTAGATCGGCCAAATATCTATGTGGAAAGTTCAATTTCACTTACCTGGTATTTGGGGTCAAGTGTAGAACAGGATTTGGCCTATATGTATAAAAAGTTAGGGCCAAATAGAGTGATGTTTGCATCCGATGACCCTTATTTTAAATTTGATGAAGCATTGAATGATGCTCAATCTTTCTACAATAGGCATAAATTCTCTGATGAATTTTTAGATAGGGTGTTTTATCAGAACGCGGTAGATTTATTGGAGTTGTAGCTGTGGGGAAGCAAGGTAGTCATAGGGTTGTTTTTTTTACTGAGCTTGGTGCGCGCATTGGTTACGGGCATGTGATGCGGTGCCAGACGCTTGCTAAGTGTCTAGTAGAGCTTGGTGTTTCGGTCAGGTTCTGTCTGTTCTCATACGACTGGAGAGAGGATCTTTATGATACTGGCTATGAGCAGTCCTACCATTCATGGCATGAAAATGAACTTCTGTTTAGTGAACTGGTGAAGGAGGATACAATTGTGGTGGTTGACTCTTATCTCGCTAATCTAGATTCATACAAGTCGCTTAAACTTGCAGCTCAACGAGTAGTTGTAATAGATGATTATGACCGGATTGAGTACCCAGTTGATTGTGTTATTAATCCGAATATCTACTATCAAAGAAATGATTATCGATATAGCGGTGTGAGTTTTGCTGGAGGCCCGCGATATTGTTTGTTGAGAGATGAGTTTCATTTTGAACGTAATGAAATCCGTGTGCGAGAGAGTATACATGAGGTTCTCATAACAGTGGGTGGTAGTGATGTTAGGGAGCTGATTCCACGTTTGTTAGGTAAGGTGGTGGCAGTTTACCCTGAAATAAATTTTCATTGTGTGTGTGGTACGAGCGCCTATCAGCTCGACCTTGAAAGTTTAGCTTCGGCCTACAGCAACCTTAGGCTTTATGGTCGTGCTTCAGCGGTTGAAATGAGAAACTTGATGCAAAAAGCTGATTTGGCTATTACAGCCTGTGGACAGACACTGGGAGAGTTATCCTACATGGGAGTTCCAATGATCGGGATTTGTGTTGATGTTGATCAAGAGAAATTTAGAGACTATTATGTCTCCAATGGTTTATTTTTATCTAGAATCGATTGGGATGATGTGGACTGGCTTGAAAAGATAAAAGAGGATTTAAATAAATTGAGTTCTTATAACTTACGTAATAGAATGACGCATAACCTACATGGGTTGATTGATAGCCAGGGTGCAATAAGGGCTGCTAGAGTTATTTTAGGTTAATCATAGATGTCTGTTGCAGATCTGAGATGCCAAAATTTTATTGGGAGATATATGAGGGTGATTAAAGTATTCTTTGTGTATCAAATGAGCGTCCCAATTATTGCCTTGAGTTTGAAAAGGTGCCAAGATCTCACTATGATATTAGTATCGGCGTGGAAGGGTGTCGTATAATCCATTTTGAATATTTTTTGCTGGCCTAGCAAAAGACACGTCTACACATTCTCTACATGTCAGTTATTGATCTATTCATGAATAGCGGAAAATAGATACGAGTAGCCTACAGGGAAAATTATGAGTAAAAATATTCTAGTAGTGGCAGCACATGCTGACGATGAGATCCTCGGTTGTGGTGGTACCATGGCCAAGCATGCCGATGCAGGTGATGATGTCGCAGTGATATTTCTCACCAATGGAGTTGGTTCACGCGGTGCTGGAGAAGAAGATTCTCAGAATGTTGAGCTTAGAGATTGTTCAGCTCAAAAAGCGTTGGGTATTGTTGGGGCTCGTTCACTCACACGCTTGGAGCTTCCAGATAACGCCATGGACAGTGTCTCACGGCTCGAAATTATTCAAGCGTTGGAGCCGTATATAAAATCATTTCAGCCAGAGACCATCTACACCCACCATGGTGGTGATCTTAACATAGATCACCGCCGAGTACTCGAAGCTGTCCTAACTGCCTGTCGTCCTCAGCCAGGTAGTTTTCTTTCGCAAATTTACTCCTTCGAAGTAGCTTCTAGTACAGCCTGGCAAGGATCTTCTCTCAGTTCCGCATTTTCACCTAACCACTACATAGACATCAGTCAGCAACTTGACCGCAAGCTGACAGCTCTCGAAGCCTATAGTGAGGAAATGCGTGATTTTCCACATGCACGCTCTATTAAAGCTCTAGAAGTACAAGCTAAATTTCGAGGAGCTCAAGTCGGACTAGAGGCAGCAGAAGCTTTCGTACTAGAAAGATCTATCGGATAAAGAAAATACCCAAGAAATGCATATACTCTCTATTCCTACTCGCATTGACCATGACTGGCATGTCGCTTGTGAAATGGAAATACTAACCAAGGCTATCAAGAAGGGTCATAAGGTGACAGCCGTTATCCCTCACTGGAGTCACGTTCTGGCTGATACAGTCGCCCCCTGTTATACCCCTGATGATTTAGAGACGGAGTCTAAGGCTTATGTGGATAAGATGAGTAGGGTGTATTCAATGGTCTCGGATTCAATCGAAGTCATTGAAGCTGAGCCTATCAAGTTTGAAGGAGAGTTTGAGGAATGGCTTCAAGATGTTTTTGAAAATATCGAATCATTAGGTGACTTGTCTGAGCAAACATTTCATGGGTTCGATGTGGGTTCAGCCGCTGTGTCGTCCTTTGTGTCATGGACGAGGCTATTAGATGTCTCTGTCAAGCAGGAGTGGGGGCGTTTGAGACCATTGCTCTGTTGCGCCTATGCTCAATATAGGCTCACATGCCAATACACGGATGCTTTGAATCCTAGGGTGGTACTTACGTTTAATGGCCGGTTTGCCTCTAGTAGAGGAGTTCTACGCGCCTCGAGAGAAAAGAGGATCCATTGTTGGCTCCATGAGAGAGGCGCTGACAAGGCTAAGTATCACATATTCAAAAACTATTTACCTCATGATCAGAAAGCTTTTCGAGCAAGTGTTCGTCGATGGTCGATGTTTCGCAGTAGATTTACATTAGCTTCTGCGGCAAAGAGCTTTTATGGAGCGAAGAGGCTAGGGGCTGACAAAGGCTGGGTCTCATTTGTTAAAGACCAAAATTTCAATGAACTACCGAAGGGGTGGGACGAGGAAAGACATAATGTTGTTATTTTTAACAGTTCTGAAGACGAATTTGTGGCAATTGGTAAGGAATGGGCCAACCCAATTTATTCGAGTCAATGTGAGGCAATTGACCGGCTTCTATCAGATATTGATGATGAGAATATACATTTTTGGCTTCGGATGCACCCCAACTTAAAGGATGTGTGTGACCAAGAGCTGTTAAAATGGAACCAGCTAGACGAGAAATATGATAATTTAACGGTTATTTCACCTGAATCTAAAGTGAGTAGTTATGCATTACTAGACGCGGCATCCAAAGTTTTGACGTTCGGTTCAACTATGGGGGCTGAAGCCTCCTATTGGGGGAAGCCGTCTGTCATAGCCGGAACAAGTTTTTATAAAGGCTTGAACGCCGCTCACGCACCAAGGTCTCATAATGGCGTAGTATCTATGATTGGCGATAAAAGTTTAACTTCTTCTGGGAAGAAAGGTGCGATCAAATATGGTGCATATGCTGGCGAATTTGGAACTAGTATGGAATACGTTAAGGTTCACAGCTTTGAGGAAGTGGAGTACATGGGGCAGGAAATCCCTAAGCGGGCAGTTGGTTAAGGGCTTGGCACTTTACTCTATACCTAGAGTGGCAAGTCCAATCTATAATATGGGAACGCTGATAGATCGGTCCAGAGCTGTCCAAGTTCGTCACAGGTTTGTATCTCAGAATGCTTTGACAAGCTAGGGATAAGTAGTAGGTTTTTCACTCACATCAATGATGTTCAAATTAATTACAATTAATGAATAAATTTCTTCCCTATTTTAAGCTAATATTGCCAGTGAAATGGCGCTTTATACTGGCCATTGTTGCGGGTATTATCTACGGAGTGGCCTCCGGTTTTGGTTTGCCCTTCATGGCTTCCAAAGTCTTTCCTTTGTTGTTCTCTTCCGATCAACAGGGGCTTGTCTTAGCAGTTGCTAGTAGCGACTTGAAGCCTGCTCATTATGACTTGGGAACCCAAGATGAGTTCACGCACATTGAACGATTGTACACTAAAACTGCGGCCGAGACGTATGAGAAATTAGAAGAGGGCTCAGTTCTGTCCATTGATGGAACCTATTTAAGTCCGGGTTCCGAGATTAAGCAATCGATTGGGGATCTGTTTTATTTGAATGACTCAGATGAGTACAAGTCGATTCAACCAACCCTCTATTTTAAGAGCTCGCATCAGGAATACAAACCTATCACTCAAGAGGCTGAAAAAAAGAGTGATGGCTGGTTCTTGTTTGGAGTCGTAATGATGTTACCTGCTGTATTTTTGGTTCGTGGAATATCAGGTTTTACCAATACATATCAGATCACATACTGTGGTAACTTTGTTTTAGAGCACCTGCGTAAAGACGTGTTCAATAAGCTTCAGGAGCTAGACCTCTCATTCTTTCAAAAGCATGGAACAGGTGATCTCATGACGAGAATTATGACCGAATCTGCTCGTTTGCAACAGATGCTCACATCAGCTGCGAATGATTTGATTAAGCAGCCTGTAACTTTTATAGCCGCTGTCAGTTCGCTTATCTACATGTCCATCCAGCAGAGTGAGATCGCCTTCATTCTAGTCTGTTTTGCAGTGATTCCTGCAGCAATCTATCCTGTAAGGAAGCTATCTAAGCGGATGATGGAGAAAATGCGTATTGGTGCTATGGGGGAAGGGGAATTGGGGAACTGTGTGCAGGAAAACCTCATGGCGGTCAGGGACGTTAGATCGTTCAATTTAGAAGAGCGTGAAAAGTCTAAATTTAAAGTGATTCTTGATGACTTTTTTAGAATGATTATGAAGATGACCAAATACCGAGCCTTCATAAACCCGTCTGTGGAGTTTATTACAGCAGTAGGGGTGTCAGTCGCCATTTATTACTCAGCACAAAACGGTCTGACTCTAGAGAAAGTTCTACCACTTATTTTTGCTCTGTATATGAGTTATGAGCCGATTAAGCGGATGGGAGCCTTACAGAATCAATTAGTATTGGGTGCTGTTGCTATTGAGCGTTTGGAGGGTGTGCTTAATGCAGAAGTGGGGGTGAAAGACCCAGAAAATCCGAAGGTGTTACCGCAGCTGAGTGGTAAGATTTCTTTCCGCAATGTATTATTTAATTACGAAGAAGGTGAGCCAGCGTTGAATCGTGTAAATGCAGAAATTGCACCAGGTGAAATTGTTGCTCTCGTCGGTCCTAGTGGGGCCGGGAAATCAACTTTTACTCATTTGATTTCTAGATCCTACGATTTTGAAGAGGGGCACCTCTTATTCGATGAGCTAGATGTTCGTGATTATAAATTACATGACTTACGAGCCAATGTATCCGTTGTCTCGCAGGATCCATACTTATTCAACGACACTGTAGAGAACAATATCCGGTTAGGCAAACTTGATGCTAGTGAAGAAGAAATCCGTGAAGCGGCGCGATTAGCGCACTGCCATGAGTTTATTGAAAAATTGCCAAATAGTTACCATACTATTGTGGGTGAAAAAGCAACGCGCCTTTCAGGAGGGCAGCGTCAGCGCTTGGCAATTGCACGGGCTTTCTTAAAAGACTCCCCAATTCTTATTTTGGACGAAGCCACTTCGGCTCTGGATGCTGAAAGTGAGCAGGCTGTTCAGGGGGCGCTTGAGGAACTTGTCCGAGGAAGGACTACGCTCATTATTGCCCATCGATTTAGCTCAATCAAGATTGCGCACCGCATCTTGGTTTTTGATGCTGGTAAAATAGTTGCCGAGGGAACTCATGAGGAGCTCATGTTGGAGAGCGATTTATACAAGAGCTTGCACGAAAAGCAAATTCTTGACTAGGTATTAAATACTGCAATGTAGTGAATCAAACTCCATGAATCAAGAGATCATTTATCGCGCACTTGAAGACCCTGCGGGTCGGGAATCTCTCTGTGTATACGCATCTTACGATGCCAAGAGTCGGGTGCAGAAATATGTGTACCATCAGCTTGATCGGATAATCGATGAGCTGGGTGCCCATG
The DNA here is from genome assembly GCF_000378105.1 of Rubritalea marina DSM 17716. GTDB lineage: Bacteria > Verrucomicrobiota > Verrucomicrobiia > Verrucomicrobiales > Akkermansiaceae > Rubritalea > Rubritalea marina. The sequence continues at coordinate 161,493 of NZ_KB899251.1, forward strand.
TGGTCTTTGTGACAACTTCGGAGGAGTTAGATGAAAAAGACAAAGAGAAGCTCTCTGCGATGGGGGTTTCTGTGATTCACCGGAAAAATATTGGCTACGATTTTAAGTCATACTATACTGGGTTTCAGCAATTTGAAGCTAGGCTCGGACAGTTTCGTAGTATCTTTCACTGTAACGATAGCGTGTATGGTCCATTTGCCTCATTAAAATCGGTCTGTGACCGGATGAGAAAAACTGGGTTCGATGTATGGGGAATGACGGACAGCTGGCAAATAAACTACCACATCCAATCCTACTTTGTTTGTTTTACTGAGGTTGTATTTGAGGCTCTGAGAGAATTTTGGGCAGCTTACGATTTTAAGTGTGACTACGACACAGTCATCCACTGTGGAGAGGTTGGTATGAGCCAATTCATGGTAGAGAAGGGTTTTTGTGTTGGAGCAGCTTTCCCTGTTGAAAAACATATTGCCCCGTACTTGGTGAAGGTTGAGAATGAAGAAACGAATGCGCATACATGTATGCGTGCTATGGCCAAGCCAAGGTGGTACTCGATCACTCACAGGGCGATGACTATTAATCCTTCGTTTGCTCTATGGAAACCATTTTGCCGAGCTGGCAATCCATTCTTAAAAAAGAAGATGCTCATAGATTGGAGTAATCAGGGGCTACATTCAGGAGATTGGCTCAATGTCATTGATGACAAGTATCTTTATGCTAAATCGATTACACAGGCCAGTATTCATCGAGATAGGCCTGCATTAGTAGGAAGATTAAAGCCAAAAAAGTATTACTTTTTTGTCAATCCTGTGAAGTTTCTCAATTATACCAAAAATTGGGCACTATTCATGCGAGGCCTTGTGTCTGATTGAAATTTCGAAGATCGAGTGTTGCTGTTTGTCGGAGGAATGGCTACTGATGTTTCATATTAGTTTATGAAGATCACGGCGATTATTGATAGCTACAACTCGGCTCCGTATTTAGCAGAGGCGATTCAGAGTGTGCTGGATCAGACGCGCCAGCCAGACGAGTTTATCGTGGTGGATGATGAGTCGCCAGATGAGTCTGTAAGCATTGCACGAGAGATGCTGAAGGAGGTCTCTTGGGCTAGAGTGGTAGAGAAGAAAAATGGTGGGCAGCTGAGTTGCGTGAGTGAGGGTATTGTTCACTCCACTGGAGATCTTGTAGCCTTGTTAGATAGTGACGATATTTGGCATGAAAACCATCTCGAGCTTGCGGAGAAGCAGTTTTTGAATGAGCCAAAGCTAAGTTTATATTTTTCCGCCAGTAAGGAGTTTGGAGAAGGGGACAAGAACCTATATCGGAGCTATTGTCCTAAGCTCATTGGTCAGACGACAGTCCTTACTGCAGTCGGTAATTCATATGTTGGCGGATTGAATTCTGCTCTTGTGGCTCGAGCTGCGGATCTAAAGCCGTACTTGCCTTTACCCCGAGATCTCGAAAAGGACTGGGTTGTCAATGCTGATAACATTACGATTTGGCTCACTTCATTGAGTGGTGGCTATAAGTATGCATCGGATGAGGTCACCGTGAAGTATCGCGTGCACCCTACAAACAATCACAAAGCTCTTTCTAAGCATCCGGCACGCATACATCGAAAGGCGGCGACGGCCCGTTTTTTTGAATATTGTCGTAGTGTTTTTTCCATTCCTGCAGATTTTGGTAAACTTTTACCGCAAGAATATAGGGCACATCCTAATCGGACGAAGGAGCTGAAGAAGGAGTATCTCAAAGCACTGGGCAAAGTTTCCCATGCGATTGGGATACGCGCGACGCTAGAAGCATACATCCGAATTCAACTAGCGAAGTGATATGTTGGAGGTTTCAGCAGTTTTAATCACCCGTGATGACGGAGAGCGTGTTGCAACATTGGCTCGCCACCTTTTGGGATTTGTCGCTGAGGTGGTTGTACTCATTGATGACCGTAGTGGGCGGGAGGTGGATGCCGCGTTGTCTCAGATAGAGCGCTGTAGGTATGAGCGGTATAAGTTTGAGGGTTTTGGGCCAGCTAAGCGGAAGGTGGTAGGTTTGGCTCGTTACGATTGGATTTTTTCGATTGATTCGGATGAATGGCCAGACGAGGAATGTGTTAGATCGCTTCAGTCGCTGGATGTTACGAGCCCTCAAGTGTATCGCTTTAAGAGACTGAATCATTATTGTGGAAGGCCTATCCGTGGCTGCGGCTGGTATCCTGACTGGGTAGTTCGTCTATTCCATCGATCAGTGGCAAATTTCAGTGATGATATTGTGCATGAATCCGTGAAGCCGAAGACTTCGAGTATGGAAGTTCGCGAGCTAGAGGGGCACATTTTACATTATTCGTTTAATGGGAGTCATGAGTTGCTGCAGAAGTTAATCCAGTATACCAGTTTGTACGCGGAGAATTACCAGGGTAAGCCAAAGCCTGTGTTACTCATACTGTTGAGGGCAAAATTTGCTTTTATAAAGTTCTACTTCTTCAAGAAGGGGATTTGTTTTGGCCGCGACGGATTCATTATTTCACTGATGAATGCGGGTGGGGTATTCCATAAACATTGGCGAGCTGCTGAAATAGCAAGGGAGCGTAAATGAAGGTTGCAGTCATTATATCTACCTACAATTGGCCGCAAGCGTTAGATCTCTGCCTGGCATCTCTAGCTAAGCAAGTTCACAAGCCTGATGAGGTGATCATCGGTGATGATGGCTCTGCGGCTGAAACAAGATCAGTGATCGATAGTTGGTGCTCTGAGCTCAACATCATTCATGAATGGCAGGAGGATACTGGGTTCAGGCTTGCTCGGAGCAGGAATCTGACTTTGCGAAAAGTCACAGCTGAATATGTCATTTGTATTGATGGAGACATGGTAGCTCACAGGGACTTTGTGGCAGACCATGTGGCTTATGCAAAGAAAGGGAGTTTCGTGCAAGGATCACGGGTTCTTCTGAATGACCGTTTTAGCAAGCAGATGATGCGAGATCCGAAGGCCTGGTCATGGGATCAAGCTGCTATTGAGGGTGGCGTATTAGGGAATGCTAAAAACCTCCTTCGTAAACCTTGGGCCACCAAGCTCATTGGGCTCCAAGCAAAAGCGACGGCGAAGAACACACGCACCTGCAATATGGCATTTTGGAGAGACGACCTCTATGCTGTGAATGGGTTTGACAACCGTTATGAGGGATGGGGGCGTGAGGATAGTGATCTTGCGTGGAGGCTGGTGAATTATGGGGTGAAACGTCGCAAGCTGAAGTTTTCAGCAGTGGCGTTACACATCTACCACCCAGAAGAGTCCAGGGAGGCACTCCCAGAAAATGATAAGCTACTCGAGCGCGTCTTGAATGATAAAACATACTACCGCTGCGAGAGTGGGATTGAGGAATAAAAGGTAATGGATACAGTATCATTGGTAATCACGAGCTGTGCTCGAATGGATTTATTAGAGCAGACACTTGCGAGCTTTCATCAGTGGAATTCTTATCCTCTGAGCCAGGTGATCGTGACTGAAGATTCACCCTATGGCGAGCAAGCGCAGGCCTTACTCGACCAGTACGATTGGGGCTGCCCAGTGACATTGATTTCTAATGGTCAGCGCATTGGTCAGCTTGCTAGTATCGATAAAGCGTATGCCGCGAATACTTCGGATTATGTCTTTCACTGTGAGGATGATTGGGAGTTTCTTCGTTCTGGATTTATTGAGGACTCGCTGGAGGTACTTAAGAAGGATACGCAGGCCTTTTGTGTGTGGGTGCGTGCGCGAGATGACTTTCCAGATGCATTATTCTCTGGAGAAGAATATTTGGACGCTGACGGTAAGGTGGTGGGTGAATTGGTGGTGAAAGAGATATGTTCTTTCAATCCATCGCTGCGTCGGGCGGTTGATTTTCCTAAGTTCCTACCACTAGCTCGCTTCAAGGAGGAAATTGAGCTCGGGATATCCCGTGTGCTCGAGGATGCCAACATGCATTCGGTTCTACTCTTTGATTCTGCGACTGCTCACATTGGGTGGCACCGCAGGCTCGATTCGAATTCCCAAGATAAGTCTCAATTTGTTTACGATTTGAAGGATCGATTCAAGCGCTTGAAGTCACGGATCTACAAGTGGACCAAGTCCGGGCATTATAAAGACCGCTAGCGCTCTGATATTGCTGGTGAGGCATTAGTTAATGGGTTCTGCTTGCCAAGGTAAAGCCTTGGGGGCTAAGTCATAGCATGATCATCTTACTTTCCCCTGCGAAGTCGCTCGATTATTCATCGGAATTCCCTGCTACGGAGTCTAGTTTGCCGCGTTTGATTGACGATTCTGAGGAATTGGTGCAGCGCCTGCGCCAGCTGAGCGAGGCGGAGCTTGGTTCTTTAATGTCGATTAGCGACAAGTTAGCAACGCTGAATGTTGAGCGCTATGTGCAGTGGGAGCGTGATTTTACCCAAGAGAATAGCCGCCCAGCTTTGTTTGCATTTACGGGGGATGTGTACCAAGGGATTGATTTTGCTTCATGGTCTGCCGAGGAGTTTGATGCTGCGCAGCAAAGTATTCGCATCCTTTCGGGCTTGTATGGTGTGCTTCGCCCTTTGGATGCGATGCAGCCGTATCGATTGGAGATGGGAACGAAGCTTGAGAATGCTCGGGGAAAGAACCTTTACGAGTTCTGGGGCAATAAGGTTACTGAGCTTTTGAATCAAGATTTAGAAAATAGTGGCTCATCACTGGTGGTGAATTTAGCTTCGAACGAGTACTTCAAGTCGGTGAAGAAGAAGTCTTTGAATGGTGAACTTGTGAGCCCCGTATTCAAGGATGAGAAGAACGGAACATACAAGGTGATTTCCTTTTACGCCAAAAAGGCTCGGGGTATGATGGCTGATTATATTGTGCGTCATGGAATCACCGAGGTGGCACAGTTGAAAGGTTTCAATACCGCGGGCTATTACTACGATGAGGCGAGCTCCAAGCCCGATGCTCCAGTCTTCTTGAGAGACGAGCAGTAGAATTGTCTTTAAAAGAAAAGGCCCTGAATCGCGAGATGTGATTCAGGGCCTTTTGCGTGATTAGAAAGGTTGAACAATTTTATTTCGCAATAGCGGCTAACACAGCCTTCTGTGCGTGGAGGCGGTTCTCTGCCTGCTGAAAAATCGTATCGGCGTGAAGCTCGAGTATGTCCTCGGTGATTTCCTTGTCGCGGTAGGCTGGTAGACAATGCAGAACAATGTGATCCTCCTTGGCGTTCTTGAGCAGTTCGGCATTGACTTGGTAGGCACCAAATAAAGCTTCCTTTTCAGATTGCCCTTCTTGTCCCATGGACAACCAAACATCGGTGTTGATGATGTCAGCATCTTGCATGGCGGCTACAGGGTCAGACGTTAAACTCACATTGGGCGCATCCACTAGGTTCATCCACTCCGTGGGGGGGAGGCACGCTTCTGGTGCGGCGACCACGAGTTCGAAACCGAGGTACTTGGCCGCCCAGATCCACGAGCACGACATGTTGTTGTCGCCATCACCGATGAAGACCACCTTCTTACCCACCCAGGTACCGAGCTTTTCTTTCACGGTGAGGAGGTCGGCAAGGATCTGGCATGGATGTTCCTCGTCGGTGAGCGCGTTGATGGTTGGAATGTTGGAGTATGTGGCGAAGTCATCGACATCTTGTTGGGCAAAGGTGCGGATGATGCATCCATGCACCATGCGGCCCAGCACGCGGGCGGTATCTTTGATCGGCTCTCCGCGACCTAGCTGGATGTCATTGGAAGACAGGAACATGATGGAGCCCCCGAGTTCGCGCACGCCGACTTCAAACGAGACGCGTGTGCGAGTGGAGGACTTGGTGAAAATCATGGCCCATGTTTGATTTGCCAGTGGTTTTGGGTGGGCACCGGATCCTCGGCTCGCTTTGAGTGCAGCTGCCGAATCGATAAGTTGTTCAAGTTTTGATGCGTTTAGCTCTTCGATGGAGAGTAGATGTTGCATGGATACAGGAAGTATAGGAAAACACTGGCTTCGCCTAGCACAAAGCGCCATCAATGGCCCAAAACTAGCTCCTTTAAGAGCGCATCCACACTAGGAATAGTTGATATTTATCCGAATTGGGTTGATTATTCAGGTGCGCAAGTCTAGCACTGAGCCCAATCACACATAGATATTATGGCAGACAGAGAAGACAAAAATCCTGAAAACCTCGAAGGTACCTTTTACGTAGATAGCCAGTGCATTGACTGCGACCTTTGTCGTGAAACTGCACCAAACAATTTCACCCGCGAAGAAGACGAAGGGTATTCCTACGTATACAAGCAGCCAGAAAATGAGGAAGAACGCGAGCAGTGCGTCGAAGCCATGGAAGGTTGCCCTGTAGAGGCGATTGGTGACGATGGCGAAGAATAATCCATCTTCTCAAAGCAACAAAAAACAACTCCCGCACACGATGAAGTGGCTGCGGGAGATGACGCTGCGGCAGTGGCGTCATGGAGATCCGGTGCTGGATCCCAACCGCAATGTCCACATCGCCTCCGAGCATGTGGATAGTATTTTAAAGAAGGTAGGCGTCCATGGTGGGCTCGATGAACAGCGGCTACGTCAGGCGTGGCAGACTGTCGCCGGGGACTTTGTGGCCAAGCATGCTGAGCCTGAATCGTTCCGCAATGGGGTGCTTGTGTTGAAGGTGGTGCAGCCATCGATGCGCTTTCACTTGGAGCAATTGAAAGGTAAAATGCTCAACAACTTTCACCGCGAGTTAGGTAAAGGGGTGGTGAAACAGATCCGTTTTAAAATCGGTTAATCTCTGAGCCAAACGAGTGCAATGAGGACAGAGGAAATAAGCCAAGATACGCCTAGCGACTGGTCGTGGATATTCGATTGGTCTGGCACCCTAGTGGATGATCTTGCCTTGGTGGTGAGCGCGACGAACTATGTGATGCGACATTATGGAAAGCCGGAGTGGGAGCGTGAAGCGTTCCGCCGTAGCTTTCGACTGCCTTACAATGAATTCTATGAAGAATGTCTTGAGGGAGTTGATTTAAGCGAGCTAGAGACTCATTTTCGGCTTGGCTTTGACCTCTCTGATGACCCGGTACCAGCCCTGCCGCATGCACGCGAATTTTTAGAGTTCTTGCGTGGTCACGGTTGTCAGATGTACGTGCTCACCAGCATGTCGACCCTTGACTTCCACCAGCAAGCAAGAGATCTCCAGCTCGACCAGTATTTTAGCAAAACGTATTCAGGTGTGCTCGATAAGCGCGATGTCATCAGCTCCATTGTGTCTGATCATGGTATCGATTCCAGCCGCTGCGTTTTCGTAGGTGACATGACGCATGATGTGGAGACTGCGCATCATGGAGGGATCTTGTCTGCTGGAGTGCTGACTGGCTACAACCACAGAGCCGTGCTAGAGTCTGTGGATCCCAGCTACTTGGTGAATGATCTTCTGGAATTCCGCCAGGCCCTTGAACAAGTGAGCAACTGGAGCCAGCTATTTCAACACAATCCAACCCAGACCGAATCATGAAAGACACGATCATTGTGAAAGGACTCAGAGTGCCACTCTATCTTGGCGTGCCCGATGAGGAGCGAGCTCAACAGCAGGTGATTCATCTCAATCTTGAAATGATTCCTGCACGTGGCTTTTCGGAGCTCGATGAAGATATTGATCAGGCGCTTAATTACTACGAAGTGAGTCAGCGGGTGAAAGCAGTGGCGGCTGATAAGCCTAGGAAGTTGATTGAGACGCTAGCTGAAGAAGTTTGCGCTACCTTACTCGAGGAATTTGAGATCCAGCAGATCACTCTAGAGATCGAGAAGTTCATCATGCCCGATACTGAATTTGTTGGTTTGCGGATACAGCGAAGCAACTAGTGTGGCTTAGAAAATCGCGTCCGCTTCGATCGTTTGAAAGGCACCGGTACTGAGGTCGCCGAGCTCGATTTTACCAATACGGGTTCGGTGCAGGCTAGTGACTTGGTTTCCTACGGCATGGAACATGCGCTTAATTTGGTGGTAGCGCCCTTCGTGTAGGGTGACTTCGACCCTGCGCTCGTTGAGCTGGGTGAAAGTAACGGGCTGGGTGGTGTGATCTTCGTAGGCTAGGTAAATACCATTGGCGAAGATCTCGTGGTAGCGCTCCTCAATGGGGTCTCTTAGACCGACCTCGTAGACTTTAGCAACGTTTTGCTCCGGCTCTGTGAGTTGTTTTGACCATCGCCCATCATTGGTGAGCAGCAGCAGGCCGGTGGAGGCACGATCGAGCCTTCCGGCGATGTGGAGTTCATGGGCGTAGGGGGTGTCAATCAAGTCGATGGCAGTTTTAAACTCTGGGTCCTTGGTGGCGCTGAGGATGCCGGCCGGCTTGTGCATCATGAGGTAATGCGCTTGATGCTCCTGTAGAGTTTCCGATCCACAGGTGATGGTGTCGAAGCGGTCTACTCTCAGGAGTGGGTCCCTTACGATGTGCTTGTTCACGCGAACCTCGCAATTCTCGATGAGCGCTCTGGAGCGCTTTTTGCCGAGGCGCGTGTGGTGTGAGATAAAGCGATCGAGCCTCATGGTTTTCTAGAATCGGTATTGCATCGATCCAGTTGAGCGCGAATTGGTGCTGCCGCTGGTGCTTCGTGTGGGGGTGCCAGCGCTTGGGTAGCGTCCGTAGCTGGGGTCGCCGGTAGCCGTGGCAGCACCTAGCAAACCCGTCACGGCTGCACCAGTAGCGGCTCCAGACCAGCCTCCCATTAAGCCTCCAACGCCTGCTCCTGCGAGGGAACCTTTGGTAGCTCGGGCGGTTTGTTCAGGTGTGCTACAGGAAATGAGGTTGAGTGCCAGACACAGAATGCCGGAGTGACGTAGCAAGGGGGCCTTGAGTAATGAAACACGCATCGGAGGTGACCTCTAGTGGGTAAGTTGTAGTTGTTGCAGTTGCTCCAGCGAGACCGAAGAATGTCCTGCGGGTAGTACGCGCTTGAAGGTAGCGCGCAGCTCCTCCTTCAAGGCTTGGTACTTTTTGACGTCTTTGAACGAGATGTGACCCTTTTGTGCGCGGTCGATGAGTGGGTATTCTCTCGCGGCCATTTCTTTGTCTTTGGCGTGTTGGAGGAATTCTTCACGCGATACTTTTCCGTCATGGTTGAGGTCGTATTCCTTGAAGAGGCTGAGCATCACGGCATGGGTGAACTCGGATTCTGTGAGCTTGCCATCGCCATTGCCGTCAAATTGTTTGAATAGGCGCTGCTGGGTGTCATTCGCCAGAGTGACGCCACTGAGTAGCACACTCAGGAGAGTTGTATGGAGTATGGCTGAGCGGATCTGCATGCTCAGAATTAAGGCATAGCTGCGCAGATCCAGCCATTCTAAACTTAGGCAATGTTGCTTCATGGTGACTTGGATTCGTGTGCTTGGAATCAAGATGGGCTTGCAATCTGCTGCACTTCGACTATCGACTTCTTGCGTTGAGAAACTTACAGACAGCACCAATCTGGACAGCAGAAGAGCTGGGTCATCCGATCCCGCCCGACCGTCATGCGATTTCTGTTTGCCTGCCGACCTGGGAGTCAGTCATCGACTATGAAGAAGGCCGCGACAAGGTGATGAAGAAGCTGAGAGCTGGTTACCCACGGTTCTTTAAGCACCCACTGATTGAGCGCCTCTTTGCTGCTGCAGCAAAGGAATTGGCGGTTGAAAGCGAGCGTGTGATTGTGCTTCCACACCGTGCGGCTGCTCAACGAGCCATCAAGTACATCGAAAAGCGTGCTGGTGTGGCAGCTCGCGTGGTTAGCTACGATGGGCTGCAGGCGGTGATCGTGCCGGACACTGCATATGCGGTGGCGATGGAGTATTGGAGATTTTCAGGTGAGGTGGTGACGAGCCGCCAAGCTCAGGATGTGTTGGAGGGCGATGGCCTCTGGGAATATGATAGTACCGAGCTTCGCCAGCGCCTGGCCGGCTTTGGAGACTACCGGCCGGACTCGGTGTTTCTCTACGAAAGTGGAATGTCAGCAGTGTATGCTGTGCACCGTGCGATCAGTTCCTTGCATGCTGGAAAGAAGACACTTCAGCTGGATTTTCCCTATGTGGATGTGCTGAAGGTGCAAAACCATTTTGGTGTGGGAACGGTGATGTTGCACGATTGCTGCGGTGAGCCATTTGATGAAGCGATTAGCCGCATCCGCACTGGCGAGTTTGCTGCAGTGTTCTGTGAGGTGCCCAGCAACCCATTATTGCGTACCGTAGATCTAGAGGCAGTATCTTTGGCATGCCGTGAAGGAGGAGTCCCACTCGTGGTCGATGATACCATCGCCAGTGTCTACAATGTGAACGTGGCAAAGTATGCGGATATCATCACCACGTCATTGAGTAAATGGATCTCTGGTAAAGGGGACGTGATGGCCGGCTGTGTGCAGGTCGTTGAACAGTCACCTTATTTTGAGAATCTGCGCGAGCATCTCAGCGACGATTGTCCAGATCAATGCAGGCTCTATGCAGCAGATGCGGCTGTGCTGGACGAGAACTCTAGAGGCTTTCTCGAGCGCATCGCTCCAGTGAATGATAATGCTGAAGCCTTGGTGGAGATGTTGCTATCCCATCCATTGGTAGATCAAGTTTGGTATCCGAGTATCCATGACCAAGAGAACTATCAAAAAGTGCAGCGCGATGGCCGTGGCTATGGAGGCTTGATCTCATTCACTTTGAAGAATGAAAAGCATTCAGCGAAGTTTTTCGATGAGTTGCAGCTGTCTAAGGGACCCAGTTTGGGTAATGAGTTTAGCCTCGTGTGTCCTTACACGATCTTGGCGCACTACGATGAACTCGATTGGGCGGAAGCCTGTGGCGTGCCAGCGCACCTGATCCGCATTTCAGTGGGGGCGGAAGATCGAGAGGTGTTGCTCGGTGCATTCCGTAAGGCATTTGAAGTGATTCAAAAATAATCCCTAGGGTGATGGCAATACGTGTTGTTTGATATCCCCGGGTATTCCCTTGTCAGCATCTATCGCCTCGTTATAGTGCCAGTCATCCGTGAGTGAGCGTGCATCAATTCCCAAACAAAAACCGATAGGCACGGTGCCGATGCCCGCCTTGTTGTGTGCGATGACTGGCTTGATTGCGGCCATGGGATTATCGTTATTTGGCTGGATGGAATCCATTCACCAGGGGCTCGAATCGGCAGTGATGGCTGACCCCATCGCAGTTTCTGAACCCTGGATCATCCCGATTGAGGTGCAGTGGGGGCTGAGTTTGGTCGCTAGTATTTTGACCAGTATGTTCACGTTGATGAGCTCTGGTCTACTCAGGCGTGCCTTTGTGCTGTTAATGGCGCTCATTTCTCTAGTTGGCTTCTCGATGTCCTGCGTTCTTTGGAATGTCCTTTGGCTGGCACATCTGGAGCTTGTTTCAGTGGTCTGGGCTTGGGTCTGTTCTGCGGTGTACGCTGCCCAGCACAAGATGCCTTGCGATGATGTGCAGGTGGTGCTGCGCAAGGAACGGGTGCAGCTCGATGTGAATATTTAATGATCTAAACGATGGCACAGATTGATTACCCAGAGCCGATTCGCGCGCTTATCGATGAGTTGAAACGCATGCCCAGTGTGGGGCCACGCAGTGCCGAACGCATTGCTGTGTGGATGATCCAGCATAAGAAGCGCAATCCTCTTGAGCTAGCCTCAGCGCTTGAGCGTGCTGAGGATGAGGTGATTTTGTGCCCGACTTGTGGTTTTTTTGCTCGCGATGGAGGCTGTGATATTTGCGATGACCACCATCGCGTGCCTCAGCTTTTTTGTGTGGTCGAACAAGCTACGGATGTGCTCCCAATCGAGCGCAGCGGTGCCTTTCAGGGGTACTATCATTGTCTGGGAGGGAAGCTTTCTCCGTTGGATAATATTGGCCCAGCAGACCTCAAGATTGGTGAACTACAGCGACGCGTGCGGGGGGCAATCGAACACCACGACAGCGATGAAACCGTGGAGGTTATCTTGGCGCTGAGCTCTGATGTGGAAGGTGAGGCGACGTCTAATTACCTAGCCGAGATGCTGCGTGACCTTGATTGTCGTGTCACGCGTATCGCTCAAGGGCTTCCTGCTGGAGGTGGGCTGGAACACGCTGATGAGCTCACACTCATGCGAGCTCTACAGGGGCGTCGCTAGGCAAATAAGTCGCTGATGACTTGGCCCTTGCGGCTGGCCATTCTGAATGGGCGCTTACTGTCCGATTGAATCACGCGTTCGAAGTCGAGTCCCATGGCGTGGCCAATGGTGGCATTGAAATCGCCGGCATTGACGGGAGTGCTGGTGACATTAGAAGCTGTTTCATCGGTGCTGCCGTAGCAGAATCCACCTTTGATACCGCCGCCAGCCATGAGGGTGGTGAAGGCCTTGGGGTAGTGGTCGCGGCCGCCATCATTGGAGACTCGTGGGGTGCGCCCAAACTCGGTAGCTAAGACGACGAGAGTCGAGTCCAAGAGCCCATTGGCCTCTAGGTCGATCAGCAATGCTGAGAGAGCTCGATCGAGGATGGGGAGCATCTCTTCAGCCTTGCCAAAGTTATCAAGGTGCCAGTCAAATCCGCCATATTCTACTTCTACTGAGCGCACACCTTTCTCAACCAATCTTTTGGCCAATAGGCAACCTTTGGCAAATTTAGAACCACCATATAGCTTCTTCGTGGCCTCAGACTCTTTTGAAATGTCAAAGGCTTCGAGGTCTTTGCTCTCCATCAACTTGACGGCGGAGTTGTAGACCTCGCCATAAGAACGCACAAGCTTGTGGCCTCCGTGGAAGCGTTCATCAAACTCGCGATCCAGCATCTGCTGGATTTCTCGTTGTTTATCGAATGCCGCCGCACTGGTGTGTTTGGGGCGTTTTGAAAACTGGAGGCCTTTACTCGGGTCGCCGATGGGTAGTGGTTGGTATTCTGATGAAAGAAAGCCGGCCCCGGGATGGCCATTACCGCAATTGACCGTGACGAAGGGTGGTAAGGTGTCGTTGAGAGGTTCGCTAAGTCGATTCACCCATGCTCCTGCAGTGGGGTGGACGATCGAGGCACGCTGCGCATAACCGGTGCGCATGAAGTACTTCCCTTGTTCGTGGGCACCCTGGGTAGTATTCATTGAACGGATCAGTGCTAGCTTGTCGGCTTGCTTGGCGAGCTCTGGGAGGTAATGGCCGAATTGAATCCCGTCTACATTGGTGCTGATGGCACTGGTGGCGCCCATGATGCGTTCTTCAGCAGCTGGCTTCGGGTCAAAGGTGTCAATGTGCGACATCCCACCATTCATGAATAAGTAGATGATGTGTTTTGCCTTGCCTCCTCCTGCGACTTTGGCCGCGGTACGAGCGGCAGCGCTAGCCTGTGGGCTGAAAAGCGTGGCCATTGAGCTGCCCAGGGAGACGCCAAAGCAGGTTTTAGCTGTGTGGGCGAGGAATCTTCTGCGATCGAGTTCAGACATGGTTCTTGGAGCTTATTGAATGAATAGAAAACGTTTCGAGTTGAGCATGGCTTTGCCGAGGAGCTCGGCATCCTTGCGGTTGCGATGTAAGTCACTAAATCGTTTGCGTTCTTCAGGGGTGGGGTAAGCATTGTAGATCGTGAGGAAGAGCGTGTTGAGGCGGTCTTCTGCTTTTCCAGATTTTCTCATATTTTTGGCAAGAACGCCGGTGGTAATGGTGTTGTGAACCTGGTAGCCGTTCAGCAAGACGAGAGCTTGTGGGATGGTGGCGTCGGTGTTCTGCGCATTGGTGGTCTTGCGGTCTGATGCGCCGAATTGGCGATTGATGCTACCTGGGTAAAAGGGGGTATTCATTTCGGAAGCTCGCATCCGTTTCTTAGCTTTGGCTTTGAGGTTGTAGTTATTCGAAGTCATTTTCATTTCCATCGATTCAGCTTCCATTGCCATGCGTTTGACTTCTTTTATTTCTTTATAGACAGCATTGAGTTCGCGTTGCTTTTTGTTGGCTTTCATCTGTTGGCCATCGGCGGCGAGCTTATTCTTTTCTGTCCGCAATTGGGTGGCTTTACGTTGGAGCTCCTTTGTGGCTTCCTCCACGGCGTCGGTTTTTTCATCGAGCTCGATGAGCTGTCTCGGTGAGGCGGTGAGCATGAAGTTGACTTCACTCTGGAATTCCTCCCACTTCACTTGCTTCTGTTCATTGACCTGGTCGTCTACGTTGCCAAATTCAATGGTCAGCATGGAGTCGTAGAACTGCGCTGCAGACATTCTTTTGAGCACCATGCCGCGGAAGTCGTAGCTCTCGCCACCACTGAGTTCCTGATTGTAAGCTTCGCGCTGAAAGAGAGCCGTGTGGAACATGACCCGAAGAATCTCCCGGGTGTTGTAGTCTGAGGCATGTGCAATCTGCTCCAAGGTGTCGAGTACCTCTGGGTGCGAAATTTTGGTGCGGTCGGTCCAGTTATCCAGCGGTTCAACGAGGCCATATCCGAAGGCGTGCTTCCAGAGTCGATTGATAAAGACGCGGGTGAATAGCGGGTTGCCACGGTCTGTGACCCAAGCTGCAAATTGGTCGAGCGATGTGGCGTCTGCTTTATCGTGCGCGAGTGGTACTTTTCCAAATAGCACATGCGGGGTGACCTCAGAATTGGGCTCCGCGTCATTGTACTGGTAGTTGTGTGGGAGCTTCATGGTAAGCTTCTCATTCAGGCTGATTGAGCTGCGGTGGTAGTTTTTGAAGATCGACATGATGTCTTTGGTCATCTGTCGTTTGCGTTTGTGTAGCAGGCGTTTTGCTTGCTTAGGCGTTATGTCGTCAACATTGGTCATATGTTGTTCGATCTGATACTCCACGGCGCTGCGTACTTGATCGTTTACCCGCTGGCTTGAGTATTGGAGCGGAGCTGCAAAGGCTGCTAGCTGGTAATATTCTTTCTGCGTGGTGTCTTCGAATGGGTGATCATGGCACTGAGCACAACCGATTTGAGTGCCTAGGAATACCTTTGCGGTGTTGGAGACATTGTCCAAGAGCATTCCTCGATCGCGCAAGTAGTAGCCGACTGCTGGCTCATCTGCACAGTGGCCAGTAGCGGTCAGCATCTCGTAAACCATCTGGTCATAGGGCTTGTCTTCACGGATTGATTCTTTGAGCCAAAGCTCCCAGCCTAACCCGGATTGGCCACTCGAGTTCTCCAGACGCAGTAGGTCAGCGTAAAAGTTGAGCAAGTGTGAATTGAAGCCAGGCGATTGGACCAAGAGGTCAACCAATTGCTCACGCTTTGCTGGATCTTTGCTATCTAAAAATGTCTTGGATTCTTCTAGTGTTGGAATCCTGCCTATAATGTTCAAATAAGCTCTGCGAAGAAAGGTTGCATCATCGGCAATGGGTAGGGCTTCGACTCCCTCTTTCTCATTACCGCTGGTGATGATGTAGTCGATTTCTTTGCTGGCGTTTTCCACCATTGCTTTCGGCAAGGGCTCTGCATTGACGTACACACTGAGACCTATGGCACTTAGTGGGATGGCTAAAATACGTGGGAACATGTAAGGTGAGTTAGGGTTTTTTCACGTAGGGGTACGTGTCTTATTTACCTTCAACCCACTAGAATCAGATAGTTGCAACTATTTTGCTCAATAACGGTACCGTTAACCTAGTGAATTGAATGAGATCCACTATGAGCAAGAATTTACAAAACGCCAAGCAAGGAATTTTCTATCAGTTATTCATAACCAATAGATTAAAGTGTTAGATGACTTTGCCCATATGGTCACCTACCTTGGCGTAGAGTTCGATTTGCTCTGCGCTATGCTTGAGAAGGTCATCGTCGAGCTGGACTTTACCAGCTTGGAAAATGGTGATGGTGGATGAACCGCCGAAAGCAAAATACCCTTTTTCATCGCCCTGAGCGACTGGGCTACCGGGGGTGAAGGTTTGGTGGATCGAGCCGACACAAGTGGCACCAATTTCAAGAATGAGCACAGTGCCTAGCTTTTCCGTTTCGACGACGGTGCAGGTGCGCTTATTCTCCCACATGTAGCCAAGGTTTTGCCTCAGTGCGAGAGGGGATACGGAGAATAAGGGTCCGTTGATCATGCGTGTTTCACCCGGGGTGCCGGCGCAGGGGAAATGATAGCGATGGTAGTCGACGGGGCAAAGTCGTGAGAGAACGAGGCTGCCACCTTTAAATTTTTGATAGAGAGCATCGTCATGGATCAGAGCTCTGAGGTCCCAACGTTGGCCTTTGATAAAGACTCCTGCGACATCTTCTGCGTGTTCGAAGCCTAGGTGTCTGCCATCGGCTGGGAATACGAGATCGCTATCGGCGATCGGGCGAGCTTCCGGTTTGAGCTTGCGAAAGAAGAAGTCATTGAAGTGTCGGTAAGAATCCGTCGCTTCAAGGAATTCATCGGGATTCATTTGATATTGTTCGATGAATGGCGCGATTTTTGCGCGAGTTTTTGGGTCATTCATGCGACGGCCATACCAAGAGGAAAAGAGGGGGCGCTTGACGAAGGCGTGCAACGCAATTTTACCAAGTGGGTTTCCATAGGCCCACTTTAGAAATCCTTCACCGTAAATTCTTTCGGTCTCAAGTTCTTTTGTGTAGCGGTTATAGAAGCGAACAGGTTGCACGAAGCGGAGTCTGTGTGAAAGAAGATGAAAAGCAACTCAGTAATAGTCTTAATTTTGGATGAAATGATTCCAAGAAATTAATATCCAAAGGGAATAAAGTTGCGGCAATTAGCCTCTCAAGACTAGATTGCCCTTGCACGATCATTGCACTGCGACTATCGCCCCAATTGACCATGAACTCTCGAAAGTTATTGCTAGGAATTCCCACACTATTGGCCGGAATTCTATTGGTTTCTTGTCAGGATGAAAATCCACCGATCGAGATCACGGAAAGGCGTGACTTGACCAGTTACGACACCGAAGGGAATTTAAAGGTAGCGATGCCCTCAGAGTGGCGGCGCGTTCCAAGCACTCGCTTCCGCGACTACAACTGCCGATTCAATGAGGATGGCGAGGTGTACATTTCGATTGCTTCTGGTGGCATCAAAGAAAATGCCGAACGTTGGCTGAAGCAATTTGGGTCTTCTGATGCTGTCGTTGTGGAGGAATTAGCCGGGATTGAATCGATGGGCGCGACTGGTCGCCTCATTGAGGCACAAGGCACTTTCCAAGGGATGCGTGGGATCACCATCGAGGATGCCGCATTGCTTGGCATGATGGTGGAGAGTGCCGGCAATTTGATCACAGTGAAGATGGTAGCCAAAGCCGATGAGGTGGCGGCCCAAAGAGAAAACTTTATGGCATTCTGCCGCAGCATTGAGTGGAGAAAATAGATGGCTAAGAAGAATAAAAACGTCGCGACCCGCGTCATCGATGTCCTAGGAGGCTTCCATGTGGCAATCGTCAGCATGGTGCTCCTGCTCATCCTTACTTGGCTCTCCACGCTTGAGCAAACTGGGCCTGGAGGCCTGTACTGGACACTCAAGAAGTATTTTTCTTTCGACGCCTGGTATGTGGTGCCGACCTTGAATGGCAAAGACCTGCCGATCATCCTTCCGGGAGGTTACTGGGTATGTGTGGTGTTCACACTCAACCTTATTTTTGGCGGGGTCATTCGCATGCGCAAGGGGATCAAGCAATTGCCTATTTTCTTTTCCCATGTGAGCATGGCCATGCTCATGATCGGTGGTGCGATCACATACCACCAATCACGTGAGGCCTACATGGTGCTTCCCGTCGGAGCTTCAGGGGACTTCGCCTTTAGCTTGACTGAGCTATCCGTCGAGGTTGCTGAGATTGATGGTTACGACAAGAAGCGCCCTTATGTGATCGACTCCAAGCAATTGGAAGCCGTGCGTGGACAAGTGGGAGCAACCCAGGAATACTTATTTCCCGAGCTACCATTTGATATTCGGGTGAGTGATTACTACATCAATGCCAAGCTCTACCCGATGCAAGGATCCGCCCCCGAAGGAGCAGTGGCAGTGGATGGCTATTACGCCATGGCCGCTGAACCTACTGGGCATGAGGAACAAAACCTTTCAAGTTGTGTGGTGCGCGTCATTGAACGTGAATCAGGTAAGCAACACGAAGTCATGCTCTACGAGGGAGTCGGGCACGATGTGACCGTCACGATCGATGGGAAAGTCTATGGTTTTCGCATGCATGGTGAGGTCTGGAACACACCATTTCAGGTACGTCTCGATGATTCACGCGGGGAAAAGCACCCAGGCACAGGGATGGCCATGATTTATGAGAGTGATGTCACCGTCCTCGATTCTGATGGCAATGCTGAGCGCAGCTTCAAGATCGAGATGAATAAGCCGCTGCGCTACAAGGATCTCACTTTCTACCAGACGAGTTGGGAAGAGAAGGACGGGTTGGTTGAATCTGGCTTCACCGTGAAGACCAATCCCTCGGACCAATGGCCAAAGTACTCGATTTACGCCTGTGGTATCGCACTTTTTGTGCACTTCATTATTAAACTTTTTGGATTCGTTTCATCCAGCATAGCAAGGAACAAACATGACTAGTGGTAAAATCGGACGTTGGGTGGGCTTTGTATTCGCCCTGTTGGTGGCAGCATCGATGTTGCTCTACACCGCAAAGGATTCGATGATTCGTCGAGCTCCTGTTGAAATAGACGGTTACACACAGTGGGATCCAGACTTGGTTGAAGCATTTGGCTCGATGGCTGTGCAAGATGGTGGCCGAGTGAAGCCACTCTCGACTTGGGCTGGGTTTGAACTGCTTGCGCTCAATGGCAAGCGTAGTATCAAATTCAAGAGCGATGGGAAATCAGTCAAGATTGGACCTACTGAGTGGGTCTTGGACATGATGTTCCGCGACGAATTTGCCAATAAAATGGAGGTTTTCCAAGTGGAAGACGCCAATGTGCTCGATATGATCGGCATGAGTCACGAAGGTAAAAAGCGCCGTGACCGATACAGTTACCTTGAGATTGGCGAACACCTCCATGAAGTGGATCGCCTGCGCAATGAGCTGGCAGAAAAACGCCAGAAAGGCCAAGAGCTTGATCTGGTGGAAGACCAATTTCTGGGACTTTATTCAAATATTCAAAGCTACGTGAGCATGAGCTCACATTTCAATCCGGTGAAAAACCGCATGGCTGACGAAGGCAGTCCACTAGCCCCTGAGCTTCAATTGTTTTCAGGTTGGGTGGAGAAATGGCCCCAACTTAGCCAATTTCTTAGCTCAGCAGCTCAGCAAGAAGGAGCTGAAATGGATGGTCTGCGTCGTGTCACCAATATGATTGCGACCCGAATTGGCGAGTCGGTTTATTCAGACATCGCCATGATGCCCCCCTCTGACCCAGAGCAAAAGTCTTGGCCAAAACGTCAAGGTTGGCTCTCGCACTACATGCAGTTCAAGACTGGGCCAGACGCCGATCAAATCACCTATCTCAAAGAGATGGAGAAGTTAGCGCTTGGCTACACATATGATGGTGAAAAAGGCTTACTGAAAGAAGTGAACGCCTACAAAGGTCGAGTCGCAGAAAAGATGAAAGCACGTGGTGGCGAAGGGGATAAGATCAAGAGCGAGATCATGATGTACAAGCTCGATTACTTTTACCGCTCACTCACTCCCTTCGTGCTAGGTTTCCTTGTGGTGGCCTTTGGCTGGATTGCACCTGCGACCCGTTGGGGGCGTGTGTGTAACCGCATTGCCTGGGTGCTTTTGGTGTATGGCTTTATTCTGGTCACTCTAGGCATCGTTCATCGAAGTATCTTGATGGAGCGCCCACCGGTGGGCAACTTGTATGACACGATTCCGTTCATCACTGCGGTGGTGATCCTTGTACTCGGCTTCATGGAGTGGCTCACTAAGCGCCGCGTCTGTATCGGCCTAGCCTTCTTTTTTGCCACCTTGGGGATGTTCCTTGCGATGTGGTATGAAGAATCCAAAGGTGTCGACCCCATGAACCCATTGATCGCTGTATTGCGCTCGAATTTCTGGCTCGCGACACACGTGATCACAATCACCATTGGCTACGCAGGTGGGCTGCTCACCGCGGGGATTTCGCATGTCTATATTTTCTCCCGTTTGTTCAAGATTGGTGACGATGACAAGTCCTTCTCGCGCTTTCTAACGCGCGTGGTATACGGCGGTGTTTGTTTCACGCTCTTCTTTAGCTTGGTGGGTACTATCCTTGGTGGTGTTTGGGCGAACGACTCATGGGGGCGCTTCTGGGGCTGGGATCCAAAGGAAAATGGCGCGTTGATCATCGTGCTCTGGACATTGGTGATCCTACACGCCCGCATGGCCGGCTACATCCGCGACTGGGGGATTCACATTTGTTCTATTTTGCTAGCGATAATGGTTACCTTCTCATGGTGGCACGTAAATTTCTTGAGCATTGGTCTTCACAACTACGGTTTTACTGGTGGCTCAGGTCTCAAGGCTATCTGGAGCTTCTACACGCTCGAAGCGCTTGTGGTATTCGTTGGACTCTACATGGCATTGACTCAAGGGAAGTCGAAGAAAGCCGCCTTGCCTGAAAAGGCCTAAGTACACGAATTAGACAGGCTCTCCATCAGGTGCTGGTGTTACGACCCAGTGGCTCGATCCTGTCCACCCATCAATAGTCTGTGGTGTGAGCCAACGGTAAAAGGTAGGGTCGCATTCTGGCATCCTCAAAATTGCCGATCTCAAAATACTTGTTAGCAGGTGCTGTGTTACTACGTAATACCCTCATGCGTCTATTGTTATCTTGGATTTGGTGCTTTCTCATTTCAGCGAGCGGTCTATCAGCAGCAGAATACTACGTGTCTCCGGATGGGAGTGATAGTAATTCTGGAGACAAGGCGACTCCTTTGCGGACGATCCAAGCTGCGGTCGATCGCCTCAAACCTGGAGACACATGCATCATTCGTGAAGGGGTGTACCGTGAGGCTGTAAAGTTAGAAAACATGTGGGCTACTGCCGCCGCGCCTGTTGTGATCAAAGCCTATGCAGGTGAATCAGTGTCCATTGATGGTTCAGACCCAGTGAATGTTGATTGGGTTCAGCATGAGGGCCAAATTTACAAAGCGCAGATTGAGCGTGATACTTGGCAATTGTTTGTGGGCGACACGATGATGATGCCGGCGAGGTGGCCGAATGCGTCCATACAAGATGGCTCGGTATGGCAGCAGGATACGCACTGGGCACATGGCGATAAAGCCAGTGGCTTTGGTGAAATGGTGACCCGTACAGAAGCTGGAAGACCTGACCTTTCGGCTACTGGTATCGACTTTACTGGGGCTATGGCAGTCATGAATATAGGTAAGTGGCAGACTCACTCGCGGAGAGTCATGTCTCACCAAGCTGGAAGCAATGCATTCCGTTATAAAGCGGACAATCCAGTACTCGATGACCCAACGTTCTGGGATGATGGCTATTGGGAGCAAACTCAGCGTTATTACCTCGAGTGCCACCTCGATTGTTTGGATAGCGAGGGTGAGTGGTTTTACGACCCTAAGACGTCCATGCTCTACCTCTGGGCTCCTGGTGGAGGCAGGCCGCAGAAGGTGCGAGCGCAGCACCGGACTTATGGGATACAAGCGCATGGGCTGAATCATGTGGTGGTGCAGGGGCTCGACTTCTTTGCTTGTACGATCGATTTCCAGAACGCGCGAAACTCGACCATCATGGATTGCGACTTCCTCTATTTTGAGCACAGCAAAAGAATGCTCGGTGAGGAGGATGCGGGGCAGCACAATGACTTCACCTGTGCCACAAGGTTGCACGGTCCAATCTCTGGCTCATACAATGCAGTCATCAATTGCACATTCAGCTATTGTGACGGCGGGGCCTTGTGGGTGGAAGGCAACTATGACCGAATCGAGAATGTCCTAGCGCATGACCTCGATTGGTCGGGAGTGGGATACCATACCTGGCACCTTCAGGGGGCTGAGAATGCTCTTGTACGACGCGTTAGCATCCACCGTGCAGGTGCCTCTGAAGTGCTGAGCGCTGGGCGAGCAAACACGGTGGAGCTATGTGATATTGGACCTGATGTTGGAATGTTACAGCAAGATGGAGCCGCGATCCAGTTCCGTCCGCACCTTCACCTTGGCTCTATTGTGCGGTATTGTTGGACTCACGACCATACGAAGTTTGGGATTCGAGCTGACATTGCGGGACACATGATCGAGAAGGGTGCCGACCCAGCTGAGTCTGAGGGGCTGGGATGCCTAGTTCATCACAATGTCGTCTGGGGGATTGACCAACGTGAGTCCACCAAACCGGCAATTCACATTGAAGGCGACCACCATATGATCTACCACAATTTATCTTTTGATAATCAGGTGCGAGATATTTGTTTGCCTGCTCATGGGGGCTGGGCAAACAAGCACACGGTCACGCGCAACAACGTGACGGATGTGAATGGTATCGGTACCCAACGGCTCCCAGCAGAGGATCACATCCCGGGGATTGCAGACCACAATTGGGGTGGTGGTGTAGCGGCTCAATTGCGCCAGCCACAACAACGGGATTTCCGCCCTAAGCATGGTGCTGAGATCGCTGAGAAAGCTTACGTGGTGATGGGGGTAACGGAAGACTGGTGGCTGAGGAAGCGTGACTTGGGGCCCTACCAATACGACGCCCTTGATTACTGGATTCCAGGATTTCAAACGGCTAACGCTAGCAGGCCAATCCCATCTGACGGCGCCGGCCAAGTGCAAGCGAATAGCGACCTCATTTGGCTTCATGCATGGCAATCAGAGCGTGCTCATGTTTATTTTGGTGAGTCCCACGACGCGGTGTCCCAAGCCGACGCTCAGTCACCTCTCTTGCTCGGGAATGTGCAGCATAATGTGCTAGCGCCCCAGCGTTCGCTTCAGCCAGGTAAGACGTATTTCTGGAGAGTGGATGCAGTGGATGTCGCTGGAGTCGCCAGCAAAGGTGCGGTGTGGCGTTTTACCGTGGCGCCATAGAGCTTGGCTTGACCTAGCAGATTTGATTTGCACAAAGCTCCAAGGATGATGTATAAAACCAGCATGAAGAAACTACTTATTCTCGTTGCTGCAGCCGCTGGTGTTCTTGCGTTTAGTTCATGCCAAACCATGGAAGGTGTGGGCAAAGACATCTCCGCAGGTGGTCAGGCTCTCTCAGGCGCTGCATCTCGTTAATTCTAAAATATTTTGAATACGAAAAAGCCGCTCAGGGTTAACTGAGCGGCTTTGTTATTTGGGAGGGAATCGTTGCTTAAATCATGTCTCGATCGACGGTTGAAGAGGGCATCGTGGTTCGTCCGTTGCCAATCCTGCGGCCCGGATAAATCACCGTGTTGACGCCAGTTTTTACTCCGTCGCCAATGATCGCTCCGAACTTTTCGAGGCCAGTATCTAGGAGTTCCTTGTCTACTAAAAGTTGGTGGTTCTTGCCATCGTGTCGGCTATTGGCGATGAGCGTACCAGCCCCAAGTTTCACGTGGGAACCGATGACAGAATCTCCAACATAACTGAGATGGGCAATTTCGGTGTTCGGGCCAATCATCGAATTTTTAACTTCAACGGCATTGCCAATGATGCAGCTGTTTCCAATCGAGGTGTCACCACGAATGTAGGCATTGGGCCCAATCTTGCAGTTCGAGCCGATGGTGACATTGCCTTCGATCACCACGCCCGGTAAAATGCGTGAGCCTTCGCCAAGGTGAAGGATGCCATCGACTTCTGCCAATGGACTCACCTCACCTTGGATATAGGGTTCGTCAATGGTGGCAACTACCTGAGAGTTGAGTTGTAAAATTTCCCATGGATAGCGCATGCGGAAGCAATTTGCCTCAGTCACCATCTTGTTGCTGCATTGATCCGGCGAATCACAGCCTTTCCAGGCCACTAAGTCTCCTTCAGAGTCGTACAAACACGTGCCTGGATCTTCTCTGGATAGCATGCACAACGCGCCGACATCGATCCAGTGGTCGAGAGGGAGGTGGACTGTTGAGGGGCGGCAGTCGGCAAGGTCGATGACACTGAAACCAGCGCGACGTAGCTCGGTTGCGACCAGTTCTTTGAGGGAAATATTACCGATGTCGATGTCGGTCATATGGTGCCCTGAGGTGATCGGGGCGCAGAGTTCTTCGTGGAGTGGGTTTTGGATGACGATTTCCATTGTTAGATGAGTAGTTGGAACCTTAGTTATAACAGAATCTAAAATTTCTGTCTAGATGCATTGGGTCACACCACCGTGCGATATGACTGGATGTGTGAAAAAATCCTAGGTTTCTAGGGGGATGTGGAAGCTTGAAATTTCTTCGATGAGATAGCTTTTGCTAGTGGGACGATGGGATGCTATTCAGAGAAACCATTTGCGGGATCATTCGATCGGACAGATAGTGAATTATGAAATTCAACAGTGCAAAGTTTCTGGAACTCATGCCGCAATTGCGTGGTTTGTTCCACTATGCACAAGAATTGGAATCATCGAATGACACTGCGTCTGAATTGATTGAACACGGTTCGGGATCAGGCACCTTGGTGCTGGCTGAGTACCAAACAGCCGGTCGCGGTCGGGGCGGAAATGCTTGGCTGTGTCCTTCGCAGCAGGGCCTGTTGTTTTCTTTGGTGCTCGAACCCACGATAGATCGTGCGCTATGGAGTCGTTTTTCTATCGTCGCCGCCTTGGCCGTAGTTCGAGCGATGCGCCGCTATGGCATTTCTGCTGAGCTGAAGTGGCCGAACGATATCTGGGTGGGGGGACGCAAGCTCTCTGGAATTTTAGTAGAAGGTTGCGGAGAGTTTGTGATCATTGGTATAGGAGTCAATGTCTCCGTGACTGATTTCCCCGAAGGCGTCGTCGCCACTTCGGTAGAAAACGAGTTTGAGGGTCAAGTTTCTAGGGAGGAACTTCTCGCAGCAATAGTGCGTGAGATCATCGCACTCGGAAGCCTTTGCGATAGTCACTTCAAGATGATTGTGGATGAGGCTAATGCGCATTCAGCGCTGCAAGGTAAAGATGTGCAATTACAGCAGGGAGAGGATTGGCACCGTGGCGTCATGGCTGGAATCAATCAAGATGGTCACCTCCTTTTGCACCATGCCTCGGGTGAGCTCTCCACCATCGCTCAGGCAAACACAGTACGCATACTCTAAAGCGAATACATGCTGTCATGGGTGTTTGAACCACCAAACACTAGGCTGCTCTGTGACACAAAAAAGCCCACCTAGCAAAATGCTGTGATGGGCGATAAGAAAAGGAAGAATGGTGGCCCATCTCGGATTCGAACCAAGGACACACGGATTTTCAATCCGTTGCTCTACCAACTGAGCTAATGGGCCTTTCAGACGATGTCTGCCGCGTTGCGGTGCGCACTGTGTAAGGGGGCGCGAAGACTTTGACAACATAAAAATGGTACAAAAGTGCGATTTTTTTCAAGTGGATGAGTGAGTCCCTCGGGGTACAGTCTCGTGCTTCCCTGACCATGAATCGGTTGTCTCAAATTCGATGGTTCCTGTGCTTGCCGAGTGGAATGGAAGTCAACGCGTGGGGCGTGACGGTGGAGGAGGTAGACCGCAGAGAATCATTTACCTCAATGTGATCTCAGGCCATTGGTTTGGCATGTTGGGATCGAGCCGATCGGTGTTGGCTTAGGTGTTACCGAATCTTGCTAGTCTTTGAGCAGATTGGACTTTTTCATGCTGACACCAAGTAATTCAAGGATGCGATAGAGCTCTTCGTTTCCTTTAAATTCAATTTCGATGCTACCTTTTTTACCGGAGTGGTTGAGGTTGACAGCCGTGGAGAAGTCTTTGGTGAGTTGCTTTTGAATGCGGGCGATGACTTTTTGGTCAGCAGCCGAGGGAGCATTCTTGCTGGGTTTTGAAGCTTTGTCACTCGCTCCCTGGTTTTCGAATTCCTGAGCGAGTTTTTCCGCGGCACGTACAGTGAGTTTTTTGCGGATGATAGTCTCTGCTGCGCTGTCTTGAGCCTCTGGGTCTTTGATCGCTAGGATGGCCTTACCGTGTCCGACCGTGAGTAGGCCTTGGGACAGAAAGTTTTGAGCCTTTTCGCTGAGGTCGAGTAGGCGCATCGCGTTGGCGATGCTGGCGCGGGATTTACCTACTTGCTTGGCGATGTTTTCCTGCTTGAGCTTAAATTCCTTCGAGAGGCGGACATAGCCTGCGGCTTCTTCAATGGGGTTGAGGTCTTCGCGCTGGAGGTTCTCGATGAGTGCCATTTCCAGCACGTCTTTGTCGAGTGCTTCGCGGATGATGACGGGGACTTCCGTGAGGCCAAGCCGGAGGGAGGCGCGGAGGCGGCGCTCGCCGGCGATGAGCTCTAGCTTATCACCCACCTGGCGGGTGATGAGTGGCTGGATGATTCCGTGTTGGCGGATCGACTCCATCAAGTCGTCAAGCATCCCTTCGGTGAATTGCTTACGTGGCTGAAGGGGCGAGCTCACGACTTGATCGACAGATACTAAGCGAACAGAACTATCGAAAGATCCAGGCTGTCCATCCTGGCCGCTATTCGCCTGCGATTTTGTCGAAATCGAGGAAGCTTCCTGCTTTTGGATCAATGCGCCAAGTCCTTTACCTAATGCCTTCTTCGCCATAGATCGTTAGGTTAGTGCCGTTATTGGCTGGAAAGCAATGCCGATTTGATAAATTTTGGATGAATCGAATTGCGGGGATATTTTGTGGTCTTGTGCTTCTGAAGCTTGACGCCACTGCGTCAGCAGTTGATCAATAGCTTGTGTTCGATATGGCGATTTTAAGATTAATGATTGGGGTGTGTTTGTCATGCATGGCGACGCTGCAGGCGCAGGAGCTTGTTGGTGGGGAGATTTCTCTGCCTGAAGCCACGAAAGAAGCTGCAATGGAAGCTACCCAGGCGCTCGGTAATGAGGTGCTTAAATCGAACTTCAGCTATGCTGTCGACAAGATGTATCCACGTTGGCTGCAGCGTCAGGCGAAGCGCATGGGCAGCGAGCAGAGGCTTAGGGCCGCGCTCCAGCAAGTGGGCTCTCAGATGGAGGAGGCGGGGATCACCATTGATTCCTTTGTGGCCAAGCCAGTCTACAAAGTATTCCACGTCCACCCAAAGAAAAAGCAGGGCGTGCGCCAGATCCGTAGTGGCGATGATGTGGACTACGAAATCCTTGCCATCGTGCCTACTGAAATGAAAATGAGTTTTTACTCACAAGATCAACCTAAGCGTAGTTTCTTGCGTCAGAGCTTTCAAATTGCAATTTCTGGAGATGGAGGACTCAGCTGGACCTTCATCGATGGGGCCACTCTCAAAAAGCAAGACCTCCGTAGTGTCTTTCCTCTCTTGCCACAGCAATTGGTGCTGCCAGAGAAGGTGGATACAGCACTCTAACTTGTTGATACAAACGTAATTTGAGATGTCAGTCGACGAAGATAAAAAGGCACGTGACAAGAGGCTCAAGAAATTAGCCAAAGCCACTCGCCTGATGAAGGAGCTCCACGAACGAGGTAAGAGCGAACTGTGTGAAGTGCGCCATTCGGTGATTCATGGGCGAGGTGTCTACGCTAGCCAAGATATTAGCAAGGAAACTCAGATCATCGAATACATCGGTGAGTATGTGAATAAGAAGGAAAGCGAGAAGCGAGCGTGGGATCAAGCTGCTACGGCTGAAGCGACCGGCGACGCAGCAGTGTACATTTTCACCCTTGATGAGAAGTGGGATATTGATGGCAATGTGCCGTGGAATGACGCTAGACTCATCAACCATTCTTGTGACCCTAATTGTGAAGCCTGGATTGAGGAGGATGAGATTTATATCTACTCTCTGCGTGCCATCAAGCAAGGTGAGGAACTCACCTTTGACTACGGGTTTGATATCGAGTGCTACGAGGATCATCCATGCCTCTGTGGCTCCGACAATTGTGTGGGCTACATCGTGAGCCGTGAGCAGTGGCCAGAGCTACAGAAGAAGCTGGCTGAGAAGGCTGCAGAAAATGCATCTGCTAGCGCCTGATCGTTTCGTTAGAATCTGTGCTGTTGGAAACTTGCTAGATTTGCTATCCATAATGTCATGAGCGATTCCCAATCTGTGGATGGCATCCGGGCCAAATTGCGTGAAATCATTTTTGAAGCTGAGACCCCAGCGGGTAAGGCATTCGATCTGGTGCTGCTGTGGTTTGTATTGCTCAGTGTGGGGGTGGCCATGCTCGAGACCGTGGAGGCGATTGACGCCAAGTTTCACCACCAGCTGGAAGGGATCGAGTGGTTCTTTACCATAGCATTCACCATTGAGTATGTGCTTCGCTTGTGGCTGAGCAAACGACCATGGAAGTATGCCACTAGCTTTTATGGCATTGTGGATATGATGTCCTGTATTCCCGCCTATTTGGTGTTCTTCATCGCCGGTGGTGAGTCTGCATTTGCTGTGGTGCGCGTGCTACGTCTCATGCGCATGTTTCGGATATTAAAAATGGTCCATTATGTTCACGGAGCCGAGGTGATCTGGCATGGACTCGCGCGGTCGAAAGAAAAAATTGCGGTGTTCTTTTTCGCCATTTTATTGATCGCAACCATTGCGGGGACCCTCATGTTTTATGTCGAGAGTGGCGTGGAGGGAAGTCGCTTCACTAGCATCCCCATGAGTATCTATTATGCCATTGTATCGATCTCTACTGTCGGTTATGGCGACATGGTGGCTCAGACGGATCTTGGGCGCTTTATCACCACGATATTGATCCTGACTGGCTATGCGGTGATTGCGGTGCCTACTGGGATTGTCACCAGCGAGTTGATCAAAGGTCAGGAGACGGATAAAACCACTGACGCCTGCCCAAGCTGCGGCGTGCACGGACACCTTGCTGATGCCACCTACTGCCGTCGCTGTGGAGCCAAGCTTTGATCATTTGGTGAAGCCGATCCACATCGGCTTTTCGACCGTAATTTGCTGACCACTTGGCTTGAGTAGTCCAGTCTTTGGGTCACGGTGGAAGGCGATGACAGCGTCCGCGTTCTTCGCCGCTACGAGGAGTAGTTTGCCATCGGGACTAAGCTCAATGTGACGCGGGATTGACGCGCCCACGGCAATGTTTTTTTGCAGTGTGGGGGCTCCATTGGCGTCGAGGCTGAGCACGGAGATGCTGTCTCGCTGCAGACCCTTAAGGTCGCGGTTTGCCGCATAGAGAAACTGATCATCACTACTTATTTTAATCTCGGAGCTAGTGATGCCCTCGCTGCCTTCAGGGAGAAGCATGGTGGTGCCGACTATGCTTAACGCGCCGCTTTCGGTGTTGCGCTTGAACTGCGACACGGAGTTGGTCAGTTCGTTAAGGACAAAGGCTTGGCTTCCATCGCTAGAAAAGGCGACGTGGCGTGGCCCGGAGCCTGCTGGAGTTTTGGCTGTACTGACGTGCTTAAGCTTTGCCGTAGTAGCATCCACCGCATAGACTTCAATGGTATCTGTGCCGAGGTCAGCGACGTAAAGGAAGCGGCTGTCTGGGCTGAAATAGACTGAGTGCGGGTGCGGCGCTTCTTGGCGTTGAGGGTGGATGCTTTTTCCTTCGTGTTGCTTGAAGCTAGCGATATTACTGAGTTTGCCGTCTGGCTTGATGGAGTAGCTGACTACTGAACCCGTCCAGTAGTTCGATGCTGCAAGCACCTTGCCGTCTGCGGATAAATTGATATGGCAGGTGGCTCGTCCCTTGCTTGTCTGGTTTTGGACTTGGCTCAGGCTGCCGTCTGCTTTGCGCTGGAATACAGTCACGCCTTCGAGTGGCTTGCCGTCTGCGGCTTCACCGATCACACCTGCGCTGTAGAGAAATTGCTGATCCTCAGAGATGACGAGGAAGCATGGGTGGGAGGCTTCTGCTGCGATGCTTAGCTTTGAGAAGGTTCCTGTCTCGCTGTCCACGAGTACGCGATTGATACCATTGCGGGTGTCGTTGCCGAGGTAGACTTCGTAGCTTTCAGCCAGCAATGAGGCACTGCAGCCAAGACATACCATGGAGGTGAAGAGTAGCTTTTTCATAGGGTTGAATCGGTTGGCTTCTCCAGGGAGAGAGAAGAAAGGGTCATGGGTCTGCGCTTTAGCGTGGGATTGATAGGCGCTGGCCCACGTGAATGGTCGTGTTGCGAAGCTTGTTGGCACGCTGAATCGCACTGACGCTCACGCCATACTTACGTGATAGCCCATAGAGTGTGTCGCCGCGCTTCACGGTGTGGCTGCGAGCGCTCGAGCTAGGCTTAGGTGCCGGCTTAGGCTTGGGTTTGCTGGCAGTGGGTTTGCTCGCCTTAGGGGGTGGAGTGTGGGCCACTGGAGCTGGCGGCGTGTAGCCGGAGCCGCTATTGCGTGATGGTGAAGATGGTTTCCCATCTGAGTTGACATAGCGCCTGCGCGGAGGCTTGTCTGCCCAGGCATCAACGTAGTTGCCATTGCTATCAAAGGGACCAAAGTTTGGTTGGTAGCCACTGGTTTGGGCCACAGTGATGGTGCCGCCAGGGCTGTGGGAACTACAGCTAGAAAAGATGAAGAGACTACTCAAGGCTAGTGCAGCCGTGATACCGGTACGGAGGGATTGGGTGTTGAGTCGCGGTCGGTTCATCATTTCCTAGTTTAGGTACGTTAGATGGGGAGGGGCTCTTACTGCAAGTTAGGAATTATCTCTTATCGACCTATTGCTTGGTGAGTCCATCTTTACGCGCTTGCTTCCAGTATGCGTATTCTGAGCGATTGAAGTCGATGTACTCCGGTGACATGTCACTGGTATAGACCGTGTATTCAGCCTCACCGAGGTGGAGGTCGATAGTGATTTGGAATTTATCTTTAGCCACGCGTTTGCGCAGCTCGTCCATCGGGGTGCTGGCTTCCATGCCGCCGATACAGGCAGCCTTCGAGCCAATGTGGATGTCGATGAGCTCCTCACGAATCATCGCACGGGAGTACCCAACTGCGTGGATGATGCGCCCCCAATTGGGGTCATTGCCATTCCAAGAGCTTTTGACTAGTGCGGAGTTGGCGACTGCTTCCGCCACTTTTTTAGCGTCGTTGTATGTCTTGGCTCCTTGGACCTTGACGGTGACAAACTTGGTGACGCGTTCGCCGTCGCGCACGAGTGCCTTTGCCATTTCAAGCATGATGAACTCGAGCGACTCACGGAATAAGCGGTATTCCTTGGAATTGTGTTTGATCCTAGGCATGCCACTCTGGCCATTGGCGAGAACCACGACGGAATCGTTGGTACTCATATCGCCATCGATGGTGATGCGATTGAATGAATTTTCAACTGCATCGTGCACGGCCTTGTCGAGGCTGGTCTTGCCAATGTTGGCGTCCGTGGTGATGAAGCAGAGCATGGTGGCCATGCTCGGGCAGATCATTCCTGCGCCCTTAGCGCAAGCACCTATTTTGACCTTATAATCATTGATGCGCATCGAGATTGCGATCTCCTTTTGGGTGGTGTCGCTGGTCATGATCGCCTGCGCTACATCTGAGCCTTTCTTACGATCGAGTCCCTCAACGAGCGGCTCGAGTTGTGGCGTGATACGTACCATCGGCATCGGTAGACCAATGACCCCAGTAGAGCATACCGCCACCTGCGCTTGGCGGAGACCAAGCTGCTTGGCTACCGTCCTCGCGGTGAGTCGTGCGTCTTGAATCCCTTCCACACCAGTGCAGGCATTGGCGTTGCCGCTGTTGACGAGGATGGCCTGGATGTCGCGGTCTCTCAAGTGCGCCTGGCTCACGCGGACCGGAGCCGCCTTGATTCGATTGGTAGTGAATGTCCCCGCTGCCACACAGGGGTTTTCACTATAGATCAAGGCGAGGTCGAGGCGCTCTGCATCCGGGTTCTTGATGCCGGCACTGACGGCGTTGGCGATAAAGCCTTTTGGCGCGCATACGCCGCCGGATGTTCTTCTAAATGGTGAGGCCATTGTTAGGGATTCGTGTGTAGTGATAGGTAAATTGTGCTCCGGGAGATGCTGGAATCCCCAATGTACGAAAAAAGCCAGTGCTTTGGCTAGAGGTTTTGTAGCCCGCTGGTGGTTTCGAGCTCACACATGAGGTTGAAGCTCTGTACTGCTTGGCTCGCTGCGCCTTTACCTAGGTTGTCTTCAGCGCTGAAGAGCAGTACTCTGCCAGTGCGCTCATCAAGAGCCCAGCCGATGTCGATAAAGTTCGTACGAGTGACGTTTTTAGTATCAGCCATCTTATTGGGACCTAATAATCTGACAAAATCGCAATCTGAATACGCAGACTCTAGCGCCTCAGTGATTTCCTCGATGCTCGCTGAACTTAGCGCGCTGCTCGTGGTGCAAATGCCATTGTGTGCTGGGACCAGATGCGGTGTGAAGGACATGCGTACCTGAGCACCCGCCGCAAGGCTGAGTTCTTGTTCGATTTCGGAAAGGTGTCTGTGCTTGGGCGCCCCGTAGGCCCTCACGCTCTCGTTGGCTTCGCAGTACGAGAATAGCTGGTTGCTAGTCTTGCCGGCCCCACTGACGCCACTCATCGAGCAGGTGACAATCGATTGGGCTTCGATCAGTCCCTTCGCTAACAAAGGAACGAGTGGCAAGATGATGCTCGTAGGGTAGCAACCTGGGGATGCCACTAAATCAGCCGTCGTGATTGCTTGGCTGCGACCAGGTAGTTCAGGCATGCCATAGACCGCCTCACTGAGGAGTTCGGGAGCTGGGTGGGTGTCACCGTAAAATTCTTCGTACACCGCTGGATCGTTAAGACGGAAGTCCGCTGAAAGGTCGATCACTTTGATACCAAGTGCTAGGAGCGCTTTCGCATATTCGGCTGCCACTCCATGAGGTAAGGCGAGGAAGGCAAGACTCGCACCGCTCTCTTTCACGCCTTGGGCGTCTGGCTCAATGAACGGCAGGTCGGAACCCTCCACCTGGGCAAAACGAGGGAATACCTCACTGAGAGGCTGGCCGGCGTACTGACGCGAAGTCACACAGCTGAGTTCTGCATGAGGGTGCATGAGCAGTAAACGCAAGAGTTCCATCCCAGTGTACCCACTTGCCCCAATGACTGCTACTTTGATCCTTTGCATACACCGAAAATGCAGGAATTTCCCCAATTGCCAATACTGAATTCATATTTTGCGTAAGCCATTTTGAAAGGGCTGTTAGGGTGCAAGTTCTGCAAATTATTGTTGTTTTTTCTACTTACAAATTCTCGAAAAATTGTTTTGTTGGATTCATGGAACCCATGGTGCTTAAAATCCTATCAAAGACCTACCGCAGCTCCGAGAGTGCGGTGTTCGAAATTGCGGCGCTCAAGGCGCAGTTAGAACTGCCTAAGGGTGTGACACATGTCATTTCCGATGTGCACGGTGAAGCGCGCAAACTACGTCACGTGATCAATAACGCCTCAGGTAGATTACGCCCCAAGGTGGCCGAGCTCTTTGATGGCGATACCAATTCACCAGGCTTCAAGGAATTTCTCCACCTGCTCTATTACCCGACTGAATTGCTGCAGATGAAGGAGGAGGAATTCAGAGACAATTCCGAAGGCCGCTACCAGTGGGTGCTGCAGACATTGCAACGACAATTCGATATCATCCGCTGGGAAATCCACAGCAAGCGCCGCAAGGACATCAAGTACTACACGCCTAAGCAATTTCGTGAGCTCTTCGAAATCTTGCTCAATTACCCGGCCGGTGGGCACCACGAAGCCTTCCTTTTCGCCACCATACGCGAGCTAGTGAACCGCAAAATGGAATACGAAGCCTTGCGAGCAGCATCGCGCTTCATCCGAAATTTGAGCGTCGAAGAACTCGTTGTTGCTGGAGATCTAGGCGATCGCGGCTCGCGTATCGACTGGGTTATTGATTACCTCATGCACCAGCCCAATGTCAGCATCGTCTGGGGGAATCACGATGTGAGCTGGATGGGAGCCTGCTTGGGGCACCCAGCCCTGATTGCCATCGTCCTGCGTGTCTCACTTCGTTACCGCAGGATGTTCCAGCTCGAAGAGGGCTATGGTATCCTGACCAAGCCACTCGAAATGCTAGCCGAGAGCGTCTACGCTGATGACCCAGCTGATTGTTTCTTGCCAAAGCGCGGCGGCGAGCGAGACGAGCGCGTCATCGCACGCATGCAAAAGGCAATCGCCATCATCCAGTTTAAGTTAGAGGGGCAGTTGGTAGAACGACACCGAG
Source organism: Rubritalea marina DSM 17716 (assembly GCF_000378105.1). GTDB lineage: Bacteria > Verrucomicrobiota > Verrucomicrobiia > Verrucomicrobiales > Akkermansiaceae > Rubritalea > Rubritalea marina. The sequence goes on from NZ_KB899251.1 coordinate 195,513, forward strand.
AGTGGGAAATGGACGACCGCAACATCTTGCATAACCTCGACCTCGAAGCCGGCACCGTTACCATTAAAGGAAAACAGTACCCACTCCGAGATAGCCACCTACCCACCGTAGACCCATCAGACCCTAACAAGCTCAGCCCCGAAGAGGAGCACTGCTTGCAACGCTTAATCGAGTCCTTCGTCAGTTCCGCTCGCCTATGGGAGCACATGAAGTGGGTCACTGAGCGAGGCAGCATGGCCGAAGTGCGCGACAAGGCTGTCATCTTCCACGCCTGCCTCGCACTCGATGAAGATGGTGCCTACCAAAGCCTCAATATCGATGGCAAAGACCTCCGTGGACCTGAGCAATTCGGAGCCCTCAATCGCGTCATCAAGCGCGCCTTCAAGAAAGGCACTGCCGCCGATCAAAGCGATGTAGACTGGCTCTACTATCTATGGGCCGGGCCTAAATCACCACTCTTCGGAAAGGATAAGATGGCCACTTTCGAGTCCTACTTTATCGAAGACAAAGAAGCCAAAAAAGAACACCGCAATCCGTGGTTCGAATTTCTACATGACCATAGCTTCTGCGAGCGAGTCTGTCGCGATATGGGAGTCCAGGACGGGGGACTCATCGTCAATGGTCACGTGCCAGTGAAGGTGGAAAAAGGCGAAGACCCAGTGAAGCGGGGGGGCAATGCTGTCACCATTGATGGCGCATTTTCGGAGGCATACGGAGATCGAGGCTTTACCTTGATTCTCTCACCCCAAGGAGAATACCTCGCCGAGCATCACGGCTTCAAGGATCCAGTCTCAGTCGTACGTACCGGTGAAGATATCATTCCCACCATGCGTAAAATCCGCACCTATGACTCACTGCGCTTGGTCAAAGATACCGACCGTGGCTCACAAATTCGTCAGCAAATTCATGCGCTCGAATCCCTTGTGGAGGCTTATCAAAACGGTGAGATCAATGAGGAGGAATAAAACCTCCAACACCAACTCTAACAGTCGACAAGTATGAGAGATATTGCCAAAGCCATTGCCGTCGCTGCCATTTGGTTGTCCGCCGCAATCATTATAGCTTTCGGCCTATGTGATATGAACGATACAGGAGCATCTTGGGTCTTCTACACCCTGACTATTGTCATTTTATCCTTCGCCTACAGCATCTCGCTGATGATTTGGAATTCCAAGTGAGCCCTCCTCGTAATAACTCAAAAGTAACTCAGATAGACTAAGTTAATGTTAGGTGAGGGAGTGCCTAGAACAGTGAACGAGACGTAGGGGCTAGATAATCAAGAAATCGAAAGTTTTATAGCTTGATCAAAGACGTGGCACTCCCCTTTAATTCTCGATTTTTCTGATTTTAGTCTGTCTAGAATAGTTTTAAATAAAGATGGTTCGATTCAGGCGAGAGATCAATATCAAAAATGTAAATGGTAAAGGTGTGCCCATGGATTCTCGTAAGCAAAAACCAGGTGATTGGCATGAGGTAATTACTAAACCATCAGCATCAGCGAGAGTTCCAAGAGGTACAGGAGCTTCAGGAAAACCTAAATAACAAAACATGAAAGCACATGTAATACATTTTGTACTATTTAATTTCTTGATAACATTAGTCTCTGCTGCTGAGGAATACTACGAAGTCAGAAGAGAAATACGGGCTGTTATAGAATCATATATAGACCAAGTTCGGAATCATGACGGGAAACAACCTTTAGATCCTTCTAAAAGTGTTTTGAAGGACTATATAGGCAAAGATTTACTTAGAGAGTTGAATGAGTTGCAATCTCTTAACCATGAATTGATTAGGTTGTCTTCTATTGCAAATGAGAGGGATATATATCTAATAGGTGTTCAGAGCCTGTCTATCGGATATTTTCCGAAAGACCTTATTTTTTGGACATCTTCAATTTTCGAAAACCACTTCAAAATCCGTGATGTAGTGGTCTCAGAAACTGACATAGAGATTTCTGTCATAGTTAGGAATGATGGTGATTCAGAGCAAAGGGTCTGGGTTGAAAGCATGGATGAGGTTGTGATATCTTTCGTGAAAAAAAAAGAACACGTGGCTAATTCATAATGTGTTATATCGTGAGGATGCACTCAATAAAAACTTTAAAGTTAGATCTTTGAAGGGAATGATTTACCAATGTTTATACGGTCCCATGGGGGAATTGCCATTGGCATGGAAGAGGCAACTAAAACTTAAGTAGAAAAAATATATAATACAGAATAATGTAATATTGAAATACTGGCCATCGATTTTTCTGGTTTTAGTCTGTCTAGAATAGTTCAAAGAAACAGGGGAAGTATTTAAGAAAATATGACACAAAACATCCTGACGAAAACTACAATAAATGGAAAAGTGAAAAGAGGTTTAAAAAGAACCCTAAACGCGATGACTCTATTTGGGCTGATTCAGGGGAAAGTAGAAATAGATAAAGGTTGTGAGTGATAAGTGTAAATTTCCCGATGCGGATCTATTATTAAATATGGATTCAGATCGATCAAAAGTTGGTTATGACTCAGCTGATTTAACAGTTTTTGATCATTGGTTAACTAGAGATGAGTTTGCTAGTATTTTCCCTTTAGATGAGTTGAAATCAATAGAGTATTCTTCGATGATGTATGATTTCTATAAATCTTTGAGAGGGGAGAAATATGAACATGTTGAGGATTATGTCTTGTTATCACATGAAGATTATCTAGCTAAAATAAAGCGAAACTCTCCAGAAGAACGTATTATGGATTTTTATTTGGAAGATTATGGTATTCTTGTTTCTGGTGGTTTTGAATATTCGGACTCATTAGTGTTTCCTGTAGGACATGATTTAAACGAATTTAATGAGCGGGCTTTATCTTTTGGATTACATATTTTGTGTTAATAATAACACAGATAGACTAATTTTAGAGAAGGTCTGAGCCTAACATGGTAGTTTCTTTGATGATCAACTTCACATGAACTTATGGGGCGCTGGATGCGAACATTTGGGTATGTTCGGTCCGGAATGCCCTAGAATACCCGTTTTGTGGCAAGGTGGTGCCAGTGCTTTGCCTGTTGCGAAGCGTGTTAGGTGGTGGGACTGTGCCGGCTGGCCTAAAACTCGAATGGCCCCGCCTCTTGCTACTCTAGCTGCCTCGATCGGAGCGTATTGAGCGGCTCGTTGTTGATGTTGAAGTTGGTGCTGTGAGGCTTGTGTTTTCTGGGCTTCTTGCTTCCCTTGGCGGTAGGCCAGTAGTGGTTCTCTTGGAGTTGCTCGATCACTTCCTCGACAAAGCTCTGACTGCCGATGACCGCGGCTTTGCTAAAGAACCTGACACGCTGGGCTAGGCTCTCACGCACCGTCAATTCGCCGCCATGACTGAGGACTTGGGCGATCTCTGCATCGCTGAAGCCACCGCGCTTTTGCTTGCCTTCTGGTCCGCTAGGCGAGCTGTCTTGGTAGAGGTCGCGTCCTTCTTCGTAGAGGAACATGCGGAAGCGATTGGCGATGCTGCGCCAGGCGTACTTGTCATGCACTTGGCTTGTCTCCAGCACGCGCTGCACTTCTGATTCGGTTTCACAGTACTCAAGGAGTCGAGCAATGCCGAGTCGCGCCTGCTCGTTTCCAGCCACCGCCTCAGCGTAACTGCACCAATGGTAGTCCTCGGGGCGTTTGACCATTTTCGCTCTAATGGGATTGAGCTCGATGTAGCCCGCCATGGTGATGGCACAGTTGCTACCTTCCACGAGTGTGCTATCGAAGCGCTCCTCCCAGAGTGTGCCTTTTCGGGCGTTGCGACCATTGTACCAACGGCTGAAGCGTTGCTTCAGAGGCTTCATAAATTTGCTCAAATCCCACATCCTAGAGAGGAAGCGCTCGCGCAGCTCCTGGTGGGCGATGCGGCCTTTTTCTGTGGCTTGATCCGAGCTCAGCATCTGCAGAGTATTCTCGATGACATCGGCTTGTTGCTT
>NZ_KB899252.1 GCF_000378105.1 Rubritalea marina DSM 17716
CTATCATCCACGCTCTAAACCTCTCAAGAGATTTGTCGTTTTGAGCTATCAAAGCCCTGAAATGCTCTCGATCTTTTTCTTGTGTTCTCATCTTCTAGGTTGTCTATAGTTGAAATTTACCATCTTCGCCAGTGATTTTGTAACCATTAGCCCCCACTTGATTGTACTTCGTTGATCCATCTGTACATGGCATTCGGGTGTGGCATTCGAGCCTGTCACCATATGCATACAAGCCACTCAGTAGAGCGGAGTCGATGCGAGAAAATGAGCTTCTACTTGGGTTTCAGGCTAACTATAGCTTTTAGTGTGGATCTACCCTCATTACTAGGCTGATAGAAATACCAGCCATATATTGTTTGAATAAGCTCATCTGAGTACTACCGAGCCTAGCACTATGTGCATGAAGCCTGTCCCCATGTGCACATAAACCAACTAGTGATTGGCGCGGTAGTAATCCACGAGATCCTTGGGGTAATACTTGTGATCTCGGTAGAAGGAATCATCTAGGCCAAGAATGCAGGTGACAGCGGCGGCTTCGTAGCACCAATAGCCGGAATAGCCTGGCCCTTTGTGGGTGCCATACCAACCAGCGCTGCGGTGCTCGCGCATCCATACAGGGCTGATGTATTGTTTGACGATTTTTTGTGCTTCCTCTGGCTCTGCGGTGAAAGCAGTTTTCAATGTTTGGCGGATTTTAGTGATGTGACTCTCCTGCATTTCAGGATCGTAGCCGCGGTCTTCGATGGCGGCAGCTAGGATGAAATTGAAGAGCTTATCTTCCACCTGATCAATTTCCAAGACCTTGGCGAACTTTTGGAATTCAGCTTCTGGAAGTCCTAGCATGAATGCGATCGAAAGCGTCCACAAGAGCTGATCGAATATGTCAATATTGTAGGTATGAATGTCAGGTTCTTTGCCTCGACCAAATTTATTGTGCCCACCAGCAAAGTACTGCTCCATCAGATCCAGCATCACCACCAAGTCCTCTTTAAACGGCTCCAAGTCTGCTCCACTGGAGTACTGAGCATTCATTTTCATGAATGAGTACTTCAGTAATGCTCTGGAGGCATTATTAACTTCACCTTGTTCTGCATCAGGCTTTATCAAACTCTCTTTGAATGTCTCAATAAACCAATCACACTCGGTAATAAATTTTTTAAAATGCTCTAGATCCTTCTCTTTAGTTCTCATCGTTGCGCTATTCTATAGTTGAATTTACCATCTTCGCCAGTGATTTTGTAACCATCAGCCCGCACTTTATTGTACTTCGTTGATCCATCTGTACATGGCATTCGGGTGTGGCATTCGAGCCTGTCACCATATGCATTGACATATGTATTCTTCACCATATGTATTATTGAAATATGAATACTATTCTAAAATATAGAGTAAATTTTCAAACTTACTTCTAAGGTACAACTTCCCCTGGTGGAATACTGGGGCATCGAAAATGTCATCACCTTCCAGAGGCTGCTGTTGTATAAAATCTAAGCTCTGGGTCTCAATATCAAAGCAGCCAAAGCAGGCATCTGAACCACGACCACTCACAAACCATAGCTTACCCTCGTGAATCGACTGAAGAGGAACCTCTGGTGAGACACCTTTGGGGAACATTCCGTCCACAGAGGTATTAGCGACAAACTCACCCGTGACTGGATTCAGAATTTGAAAATCCCTATCATTAAGACCGTAGTACATTCCTTGATGTAGGTTGTAGGCAACGCTGAATTCGGAAAGTCTATACTCCTTTTCCCATATCAATTCACCAGTGTTAGCGTCTAAGCCTTTTAGATTTTGAACTTCATTAACGCCCTTATTGGACCTAATGAAGAGTACATCGTCCATCACCTTAATATCAGCAAAAGAGAATCCCTTAGGCAACTGGTGATGGAACAACTCTTTCCCATGCTGGTCGTGAAGCCAGAATTCTGTGTCTATGAATCTAGGTGAGAGAAGAACTCTGTCTGAATACACTTGAGCAAAACGATCCCCTTCAACTCCCCACAGTACATTGTGATTTTGATCTATTATCACATACTTAAGAACATCCCTAGAGACACGCTTAAAGCACAAATATGTAAAATCAGTTAATCGATATAAGTTATCGTATCCGTCAGATCGAAATACTGGATGAATCTCAGAAGAACCGCTCTCAATTTCATAAAGTGTAGACTTCAAACTGAAATAAAGATTATTTTTGAAAGGGTAAATGCGACTCACCCCAGTTACCTCCCGCACTTGAAAATCGTCAACATAAACTATATCTTCGATACGCTTCACCAGAGCGTTTTCCAGCGATTTGAGTCCAGAGCAGCTGCTCACTTCATCGATTACTTTCATTATCTTTTAAATATATCATCAAATTTCACTTCCAAAACCATCTTCAAGTCAGCGGCAGATACATCTGATTTCTTTAGGAACTTCTCGGCCATATCATCGGTCACCGGTAACTCATCGATTTGTTGCATCATTGCATCCTTGAATGAAGTTCCAGCTTTCCCAGTAGGATTTTTGGCAGGCTCGAAAATCCACTTGATCTGGTCAAGACTATTTACCTGATCCAAGTCTTTCATAAACTGTGCCTGAAAATTCTGGCATTCGAGCCTGTCACCATATGCATACATCGGTTTCCGGAGCCGAGGATCCAGGTTCGATTCCTGGTGGGACTACCACGCAGCCGCGGGGAAGCGATTGATATAATCTAGCCATTGTTGGCAGATTGCCTCAGCTGAGAAACCATCGGCTAGCTGGCGCTTCGCTTGCTTGAGCGATGCCTGACTAGGTTGTGATTGTTGGACCCCGAGCATTGAAGCTCCAAGCGCGCTGGGGCAGTGTGAGTCTAAGCTGATGTGATGGTCGCTGTATGGCTCAATGAGTCCCACCGGTGTCGAGAGCACCGGAACTTCCGCCATCATCGCCTCTAGAGCTGGCAAACCAAAGCCTTCTGCCGCTGAGGTGACTACCACGGCGCAAGACTTTCCAAAGACGCCGGGGATGTGCTGCGACTCGACCGGGCCAATGTAGTTCACATCCAGCCCAGCGCGCGTCATTTCAGCGATTTTTGTGAGGATTTTTTGGCGGTAGGAAGCGTATCCTTGCGTCCCGGCAATCACGAGAGGCAGCGCCTGATCAGCGAGTTGGCAGTACACGGCGTAGCCATCGAGCAAGAGGTCGAGGTTCTTGCGTTTTTCCAGTTTAGAAAGACATAGAAACATCCGGGGCTCTCGGTCCGTCGATGGAGCGTAATGTTCCACCATGTTGTGGATGGTGGTGATGCTCTGCGGTGGCTGATAGATACTCAAGATATCACGCTGTACCGCATCGGAGACGCAGACGATTCCAGCTGAAAAACGCATGATCAGCGCGTACTGCATCAAGGCGACTTGGTGGCTCTGACTCTCCGAGGAATGATACAAATCGGCCCCAAACTCGGTGAAAACACGATCAATGTGGATCGACTGAAACATCTGCTCGATGGCACCTTTGATGTCTTTACTCCGGACCTTAAAACGCTCGGAAAACTCATCGAGACTGGGCATCCAATGCGGGTTCAGGAGCATCCAGCTATCGTGCACCATATTGATGGTGGGTGTGTTGCCCTTGGGGATCCACGAGGTGTTGGGATTGATGAAAAGATCGATCTGGTTTTCGTGGAAAAAGTGGCTGAGGCGCGTGCTACCCTCACGGCTGTGAGACATCTCATGCAGCACCGTGAGCTTCGGATTGCTGGAGCGGGCCTCAGTCTCCTTCGACACCAGTAGCTCCACTTGATGCTCGCCCGCAAGTCTAGGCGCCAGCCTCTTTGCGAGAGTCTCTGCTACTCGCCCCACCCCTGAGTTGGGTTCTCTGCGCACATCAATTGCAATTCTCATAAATAGAAACAGCCTTAGCCAAGCCTAACAATCATGACAGCATGCTCGCGAAAGTTCCAGAAAAAATCATACACTCCAGCCCCTCTACCAGGATTGGTAGCTCACCTAAGCCAAAAAGCCTCAGCTGTGAATACAGCGGAGGCTTTCGAGTGATTGTTGATGCATCAGGGGATTAGCGCTCAGACTTTTCTCCCTTTTTGGAGTCGAGGTATTCCTTATCGAAGCCACCAATGTAACGGACGACGTAGCCTTCGAAGCTATCGTTGCCTTTGGTAAACTCGCTGAGCGGCTGGTAGACGATCATGAACTGGATGTGCATGTCGTCGCCTTTGGAGAGGTAGCGGGTGCGGCTGATCTTCTTCTCATTGTAGTGAATCGTGACCTTCTTCTTTTCGAAAGGCACGGTGACCTCTTTACCGGTTTTATTGACGACCATCACCACCTGCTGTTTGCGGCGGTCAATTTCTTTGATCTTGCCGTTGACGGAGACTTCGCCCGGCTTGAGTGAAGCTGAGGCGAATTGGCTGCCGCCAATCATTGTGAATACGGCGACGAGAATGCTGAAGTATCGGTTCATCATGGTATGGGGCGTAATGAATAGGTAAGAGTCTTATTTTTTAGAGCTTTGTTGATTTTCGAGGCGTTTGAGGTGAAACGCTTTGTCGACGGCGCCTACATAGCGCACCACATAGCCACTATAGTCAGTATTCTCTTCATCAAATTCACTGATCGGTTGGTAGATCAAAACAATCTGATGCAGCATGGTGTCGCGTTTTGCGAGATAGTCCTCCGAACTGAGGGTTTCTTCGTTGAAGCGTAGCGTCGGGCCCGTTGGCTTATCAAATTTGAAGGTGAGTTCTTTTTTAACTTTGTTGGAGTAGAAGCTCAACTCTTTGGCATCAGCGTCATAGCTTACTAACTTTCCTTGAAGCACGACTTCGCCTGGCTGGCGGGATGCTTCAGAAACTGACGCGCTCATGACGAACGCGATACCGGCAATCGTTGGAATAATCTTATTTTGCATAATCGAGGGGTGAATCAATGAGCCTAGATCATAGCCAATAGAAAGTACTCCCAACAAGCTGAAATTCTCAAAAGCTTCTGGGCAGATGATCTTTAACGCTTGGATGGCTCTCGCTGCGTTAGCTCGTCATGGAATTCTTTATCCATTCCTGAGAGTAAGCGAGCGACATAACCTTTCATTTCTACATTCTTTTTATCGTAGTCCTTGAGAGGCTGGTAGACGACCAAGGCCTGACGGTAGAGCTCGTCTTCCTTCGATTCATACTTACGAATACTAGCCTTTTTGTGGTTGAAGAGAATGATTGGACCTTTGCGGGTCTCAAATGCAATCGTGACTTCAGCTTTACGCTTGTTGCAGTAGAAGGTAACCTCCTTCTTTTTCTTATCGAAATCGACAAGTTTTCCAATCAGGCGAATTTCCCCCGGCTTGAGTGACGCGGAGGCGGTGCCGCAGAGGAAAAGGCAGCTCAGAGCTACCAGCATGGCTTTGAATAAATGTTGCATGGTTATTAGAGTGGCTTGGGTTGGGCAGTGACTGAAACACCCACATCATCAGTGAGGCACTTCAGAGAGTGTGTAGAGATCCAATTAGCGCTTCGACTTCTCTGGCTTGGTGAGTTTATCGTGAAACTCTTTGTCTCGACCACCAAGGGTTCGAACCACATAGCCTTTCATGTCGACGTTGGTTTTGTCGTACTCGCTGAGCGGCTGGTAGACGACAATCGCTTCGAAAAGCATCTTGTCCTGCTTCGACTGGTAACGCTTGATGCTATACTCTTTGATGTTGTAGGTGATGTGTGGCCCCTTGCGGGTCTCGAAGGCAAAGGTGAGCTCCCTGTCGAGCTTCTCGACATAGAAGGTCAGTTCTTTGGCTTTGCGGTCATAGTCGACAAGCTTTCCTTTGAGGAGGATTTCACCTGGTTTGAGTGAGGCTGAGGCAACGCCAGTGCTCAAGAGAAGACCTAGCGAGATCATCAATACTTTGAATAATTGGTTCATTGGTTTTGGATAGTTTGGGTTGAATAGGTGAATAATGCTGCAGATTGTAGGATATTTTCGTAACGCGCAAGCACAAGTATCCCTTAGAATACGAAAGGTCTACCTAATGGTTAACGCACGCTAGCGTTCCGATTTATCAGTTTGTGTCTTGTACGCGTGAAATTCTTCATCGCATGCGCCAATCATACGCACCACATAGCCGACCATGTCCACATTGGTTTTGTCGTACTCATTGAGTGGTTGGTAGACAAGCACGGCCTCGTGGTACATCTCATCTTGTTTTGACTGGTAGCGACGGATGCTTATTTTTTTCTCATTGAAAAGAATAAGCGGCCCCTTGCGACCCTCAAATTTGAAGACGAGATCTTTGCCGTGCTTGGCAGTGTGAAACACAATTTCCTTCTTCTTTTTGTCGAACTCGACAAGCTTGCCACGCAGGAGAATCTCACCTGGCTTCAGAGAAGCAGATGCCATGCCTGATGTGAACAGAAGCCCTAGAGCCACCACGATCATTCTTAATATACGATTCATTTGTATATCTGTGTAGTTTTTAGGGCCTGAGATCTAGCTAGCCTGTAGCCTAGGCTTGCGGCAGAGGAAGCCATAAATGGCAATCACCACAAAGCAAATAAACGGTAGGTAGAAGGAAACGTTTACCCCGCTTGAATCAATAATCGCGCCTTGTAGCGGCGGCATGAGACAGCCACCACCAATTGCCATGATCAAGCCGGCGGAGCCAAGCTTCGCATCTTCTTTCAGACCTTCCAGCGCGATACCGTAGATTGTGGGGAACATCAACGCCATGCAGCCAGATGTAGCCACCAAGCAATAGATGCCAGCGCGTCCTTCGAGGTAGATGGTTCCTAGAATGGTCGCCATGCCGCCGAGCGCAAGCACGGTGAGCAGCTTGCCAGGGGTGAAGAATTTGAGAAGGAAGGTACACACAAAGCGTGATGTGAGGAAAAGACACATCGCAGCAATGTTGAAGTTCTGAGAAAGCGACTCTGCTTCTTGCTCAGCCATGCCCTCAGCCATGAACACCTCTGTGCCATAGTGGATGATGAAGGTCCAACACATGATCTGCGCACCCACATAGAAGGCCTGAGCAACCACGCCGCCTATCCAACGCATATTCTTGAACAAGCGCCCAAAGGTAGCTCCCAATTGCAAACCACCAGACTTATCGCGTTGGTGAACAGGCAGCTTCACAATAGCGAAGACGACGAGCACCACTAGCACCACAATACCGAGAGTCACATACGGTGCTCGAAGGATCGCAAGATCCGACTGCACGATCGCTTCAATCTCAGCTTCAGGAAGGGCAGCACGCTCTTCTTGGGTACGGCTGTCAATTTTGCTCATGATGAAGGTCTTTGCCACGAACATGCCGGTGAGCGCCCCCATTGGGTTGAATGCCTGTGCTAAGTTGAGACGGCGAGTGGCGGTCTCGTCTTCGCCCATGGACATAATGTATGGGTTCGCAGATGTCTCGAGGAAGGATAGTCCGCAAGTCATGATGAAGAAACACGCAAGGAATGGCGCGAAGCTCAGAGTGATACTCGCCGGGATGAACAACAAGCACCCAACAGCGTATAAAGTAAGGCCAGTAAGTATGCCCGCTCTGTAGGAAAAACGGGTGATGAAAATCGCTGCTGGCAAAGCCATGAAACAATACCCACCATAGAAGGCTGCTTGCACCAGCGATCCTTCAAAGGCGCTCATGTCGAGAATCTTAGAAAAGACCTTCACCATCGGGTTCGTGATGTCGTTCGCAAAGCCCCACAGCGCGAAGAGCGTGGTGACAAGGATGAAGGGGATCAAGTACTCTTTAGGTACAACGGGCTTTTTAGTCATAAGTATGGTTTGGTTTTAGGTAGGTGAATGTTAGATAACCAAGTGTGAGGAGCTTGGCAATTTCGATTTTCAAATCGTGGGATTTAGAGGGAAACGCCACGTCGCCACGGGATGAAGTCGTCTTGCCCGAGTCCGACAGCCTTGGTGGTGTGATTGCCACTGGCCACTTCGAGGATCATCTCTAAGAGTCTGTTACCAGCCTCTTGGATACTTTCTTTCCCTTCGATCACAGTACCAGCATTGTAATCGATCAGGTCTGGGTGGCGCTCAGCGGTGGTGGTATTGGATGCCACCTTGATCACGGGACAAATCGGGTTGCCCGTAGGGGTCCCCAGCCCGGTAGAAAAGAGGATCACATTGCAGCCTGAGCCAGTCATGGCCGTGGTAGATTCCACATCATTGCCTGGAGTGCACACGAGGCTGAGGCCATCGCGGCGCAATGGTTCGGTGTAGTCGAGCACATCCACGACAGGAGCAGTGCCGCCCTTCTTCGCCGCCCCAGCGGATTTAATCGCATCAGTAATCAAGCCGTCAGTAATGTTACCTGGGCTCGGGTTCATCGAGAACCCTGAGCCGATCGCTTCTGCTCGGGCGTTGTAGTCTTCCATGATCTGGATAAAACGCTTGGCCTCCACCTGCGTCTGACAACGACGAATCAAGTCAGCCTCAACACCACAGAGCTCTGGGAACTCTGAGAGAACAGCGCGGCCATTCAGCATGCTGAGCACGTCAGTGACATGGCCAATCGCTGGATTCGCTGAAATTCCAGAAAAGCCATCGGAGCCGCCACATTCCATGCCCACGGAAAGCTTGGTGATCGGAGCCTCTTCACGCGTTTGTCGATTCACCTGGGTGAGTCCCGCAAAGATCTGGCGCATGGCATCCTCGAGCAGCACCTCCTCCGATGGGTACGCTTGTTGCTCGAACACCTGAAGCGGACGATTGAATGATGGACAACGCTTCTGCATTTCCTCTTTGAGAATGGATACCTGAGCGTGCTGACAACCAAGAGAAAGCACCGTGACTCCAGCCACATTCGGGTGCGTGGCGTAGCCGGCTAGCAAGCGGCAGAGTGAGTCGGAATCGCCACGATCCGAACCACAGCCCATGGAATGCGCGAGAAACTTGATGCCATCGACATTCGGGAAAAGTCGCTGCGCAAGTACAGATTCCTCTGACTCAAAGCTCACTTCAGCCAGTGCTTGCCCCGCTGCTTCAGCAGCAGCCAAGCGCTCAGCAAAATCTTCATACTTCTCAGACTTGCCGTAGCCCAGTGGCTTCAGCAAAGCATTCTGGAGCATGCGAAGGTTGCGGTTCTCACAAAAAACCATCGGGATCACCAACCAATAGTTGGCAGTACCAACCGATCCGTCCTCACGGTGAAAGCCCTGGAAGGTGCGTCCTTCAAAGGCGCTCACATCTGGCTTGGTGCTCCATTCAAAACTCCCCTCTTCGTAGAGGTCGATCCCGAATGGGTCAGCGGCATGGTGTAGATTGTGCGTGTGCAGCAAGGTCCCCGCAGGCACGTCTTCTGATACAGTGCCCACAAGCACACCGTACATAGTGACTTTGTCACCCGCCTTCAGATCCTGGATCGGAAATTTGTGCTTTGCATTGACCTCCGTACGGAGCGCGATGCTTTGGCCACCGTGCTGTACAGTATCGCCGGCTGCGAGGTCAGTGAGCGCCACGAGCACATTGTCCCTTGGGTCGAGTTGGAGAGTAGTCATAGGAAATGAGGGGAGCAATGCGCCCCCGATTTGGTGTTGTTGATCATGATTGGGCGCTGAGCCCGCGGTGAGCGATTAGCGCTCCTTTGACGCTACTTGCTTCTGAGTACCGAGCTTATCGATGCCAAGCTCAACCACATCACCTTCCTTGAGGTAGCGTGGTGGGTCAAAGCCGAGTCCAACACCGGCTGGAGTTCCCGTAGAAATAACATCGCCTGGAAGCAAGGTCATGAACTCTGAAAGGTAGGAAATCACGTGCTGAACATTGAAGATAAAGTCCGCCGTGGTGCTGTCTTGAAGCTTCTCACCATTGACACTCAACCAAAGCTTGAGCTCGTTTGGATCTGGCACTTCGTCAGTCGTCGCCACGTAAGGACCAAATGGTGCGTAGGTGTCTGCAGACTTCCCCTTCACCCATTGGCCACCCATCTCGATCTGCCATGCACGCTCAGAATAATCGTTATGTACAGCGTAGCCAGCCACGTAGTCCAAGGCATCTTCCTCGGAAACATACTTCGCTTTCTTACCGATCACGACAGCAAGCTCTACCTCCCAGTCAGTCTTCTCCGACTTGCGTGGGATCACGATGGTGTCGTTCGGGCCAGACCACGCGGACGTGGACTTAAAGAAGACCACGGGCTCACTTGGTGGCTCCATGCCAGATTCCTTGGCGTGCAGCGCGTAGTTGAGCCCAATGCATACGATCTTTGAAGGGCGAGCAATCGCAGGAGCAAGTGTCACTGATGACGCCTCCACTGACGGAAGTTCATTGCTAGCGACGAATGCCTTGAGGCGCTCGAGACCGTCATTTTCGAAGAACCCTTCATTCCAATCTTCGCCGAAGCTGGAGCAATCAAGGATCGTGTTGTCGTCTGCAAAGACCCCAGGGGTGACTTTGTCGTTTTGGATGAATCGTGTGAGTTTCATTTAGTAAGTAATCAGTAAGAAGTTAAAAGTAAGAATTGGCAGCTTAGCGCAACAGCGTGACTCCACCGTCGATGTCGTAGGCGGATCCAGTGATAAAGGATGCTTTGTCGGAACACAAGAAGGCGGCTAGCTCGGCCACCTCATCAGGTGTGCCCATGCGGCCAATGGGTTGGTACTCGCTGAGTGTTTGCTTCACCTGTGGACGCTCTTCTTCGGAGTAATTCTTCTCGAGGAAGCCCTCTACAAAAGGCGTGAGAACACGGGCTGGGCAGATGCAGTTGCAGCGGATGCCTTTGTCAACATAGTCGCGCGCCACTGACATGGTCATTGAATAAGCGGCACCTTTGGACATCGAGTAGGCAAAGCGATCGAGAATGCCGATCTTGCTCGCGATGGAGGCCAGGTTGAGGATCGCACCGCCACCCTGTTGCAGCATTTTGGGTACAGCGAAGTGACAGCAATGGTAAACACCCTTCACATTGACACCGTATACTTTATCGAGCTCCTCAGGACCACAAACCTCCACGTTGCCCACGGCGGCAATGCCAGCATTGTTCACCAAGATATCGACGCGCTCAAGTTGTTCGAAAGCAGCCTCTACAGAATCCGTAGATGACACGTCACACTGGATCACCTCAGCAGTGCCTCCAGCCTTACGAATCATCTCGGCAGTTTGTTCACCAGCTTCGGTGTTGAAGTCAAGAATCGCTAGGTGATTGCCCTCTTCGGCAAGTTTCAAGGCGATGGCCTGGCCAATTCCGGAACCAGCGCCAGTTACTACAGCAGTTTTCATATCAATGCGTATTTATTGAGTTAATCGGTAAATCTTTGTGGCAGTCTCAGTGTGAATTGCCTCTTGTTCATCTATACTGAGTGAGGAACTAAACTCCGTCACACAATCTTTCCACTTTTTGTAGGAGCTCGCCATCAAGCTCACTGGCCAGTCGGACCCAAACATCAGGCGCTGCGGACCAAAGGACTCGAGCAAGACCTCCAGGTATCGGCGCATCAGCGTCTCGTCCCAACTCGCATCACGCACCTCTGTCACGAGGCCAGAAATTTTACAAACAAGATGCTCGCGCTTCGCCAGGTCGCGGATCCCCGCTTCCCAAGCGTCGGGAAAGGATGCCGCACGAATTTCAGGCTTTGCGCCATGATCGAGGACAAATTGCTGCTCTGGATGCCGATCAATGAATGCCGTTGCCACGTCCAATTGATTCTGGAAAATCAAGACATCGTAGACCAAACCCTTCTCACCAAGAGCACGCACTCCACGGTCAAAGTCTGGATTGCTTAAATATTCTTCATCAGCGGCGCCTTGAGTGATCTCGCGCACCCCCACAAAGCGGGGATCACCTGCATAAGCAGCGAGCTGCTCTGACACATCAGCCGCCTTCAGATCGGCCCAACCAACCACACCCTTGATTTTGCTGCTCTGATCCGCCTGCTGCAAAAGAAAATCATTCTCTTCAAGACAACAGCGCGCCTGCACGGCCACCGCTCCATCGACTTGATTCTCCTCCAATAACGTGTCCAATTCAGGAGCTAGAAAGCTTCGACGCACATGCTCAGCTTCAATCCAGGAAAATTCTTCTTCGGTGTAATTCCAGAGATGGTGGTGACTATCTATCATGGTAGCGCCCAAAGCTGTATTACAGAATGACCTTGGTCAATCCAATTTCTGAAAATTCCTGCCCCCCTAGGCTTAGGCTGTTAGCCGAGCATACTGGTCACCAGAATAGCAAAAGCCATGCATTTCCCGTCAGAGTCACAAGCGCTGCTTGTACAGACATTCAGTATAGGGTATTGAAAGGTATCTATGAGCAAAGCAGGAAGACCATCGATCACAAGCCAGTCTCCACAAAGCGAAGGGGTGGAATCCGCTTTGGAGCGAAAGATCCTCTCGGGTGAGCTTGAAGAAGGCCAGAAACTCCCCTCAGAAGGGAAGCTTTGCGATGAGTTCGGCGTCAGCCGCACCGCCCTGCGCGAAGCTCTGCGTGAGTTACGTGGCCGCGGACTCATCGAGACCATCAATGGCAGTGGTAGCTATGTGGCCAGCGGCAACCTCGAAATGGTCTCCAAGGCTGTCGCAGCATACTCAAGTTTGGTATCCGATGAAAAAGCCTCCAACGACTTGATCGAATTCCGCATCCTCATCGAGGGAGCCGCTCTCAACAGACTAGCTCACAGCAAGCGCAACAAAGCGACGCGTATCGAAAGACTTAACGAGTTGATCGGCAAAATGCGCATCACATCCAACGATCTAGAATTTGGTGAGTTGGACTCACAGTTTCACATTCAAATCCTCGAGTCCTGCAACAATGCCTTCATCAGCATGATTGGCAAAGCACTCTACTCACATTACCAAAAGCATATCGGCTTGGCCCACATGGCAGCCACCGAGGGAATGCGCGTCGACACCATCGAAGAGCACGAAGCGATCATCACCGCCCTCATCAATAGTGATGGAAAGGCTGCTCAGACAGCCCTTGAGAATCACCTCACTGCTGCAGCCGAGCGCTCCGAAATCATGGGACTCGACTGAGCCAACCTCATAGAACAAAAAAGCCCGAAGCCTCCGAGGAAGCTTGGGCTAATAAAATTTGGCTAGCGCTTGATTTACTGCTCGATCAAGTGCTGAGGGAAATCAGACACCTTCTCGCATGCTACCTGCTCCATGACCTGCTGCAACTGACGCTTGAGCATGGTGAAGGTGTGGTGACCACCTTTCTTACCAAGTGCTCCCACGCCATACATTGGCGTGCGCCCAAGGAATGTGAAGTCAGCACCTGAGGCCAAGGCATTAGCGACATCCGGACCAGAGCGCAGACCGGAATCCATCATCAGCTTAATCTTGCCTTTGAATTCCTTTGAAAGATCGTGCAACGGCTTGATTGTAGACTGGCCTGAGTCGAGCTGGCGGCCACCATGGTTGGATACCCAGAGTCCATCGAGACCCTGCGCAATCGCAGCTTCAGCGTCCTCAGGGTTCACGATCCCTTTGATCACAATATTGCCTTTCCAGCGGTCACGGATCGGTTGAATCCTTGCCTCATTGAGGCGACCTGAGAACGTCTTATTCATGAAAAGCCCGAGGTGCTTCATGTTCAATCCCTTCGGAATGTACGGTTTCATCGTCTGAAACTCAGGAGCCCCCGCCGCAAGCTGACTGAATGACCAAGTAGGATGCGTGCACATCTGGTAGACGTTTCGCAAGGTCATGCGCGGTGGGATCGAGAGACCATTCTTAATCTCCTTTGGGCGGTAGGCAAAGGTTGGCGTATCCGCCAAGATCACGAGAGTGCGGCAGCCCGCAGCCCATGCGCGATCAAGTAACTTATCGCGGAGTTCTGGTTCAGCTGGATGGTATAGCTGGAACCAGAATTTACCTTCAGTAATTTCAGAGATTTTCTCAATGCTTGCCGTTCCCACCGTTGAGAGCACGAATGGCAGGTTGTGATCTTTACATGCCTGCGCAAGAATCTCACAGCAATGTGGCCACATCAGCCCCTGCAACCCCACTGGTGCCATGCCGAATGGCGAATCGTAAGTTTCGCCAAAGAGCTCGGTCTCCTGACTCGCCCCGTTGTAATCTCTGAGGTAATAAGGCTTAAGCTGCACCTCACGCACCTCGCGCGTGTTGCGGTCTAGGTTTACTTCAGAGAAGCAACCACCATCTAGGTAATCAAATGCGAACCCAGGCATACGCTTCTTTGCCTGCGCGCGCAACGCCTCCACGGATGGAAAGCGAGAATCAAAATAATCATTCATGAGTGAATTGTTGTGTCGTGTGATTAAAAATACGTTGAACCATCTGCAGCACTATTCCTTCTCGACCGCCCCGTAGGACCGATCGAAGTGCACGTAACCACCATCCGGATACATGATTTGTCCGGTGGTGTGGCTGGATCGCTCAGATGCTAAAAAGACCACCATGTTGGCAATTTCACTCGCACTCGTCATGCGCTGACCAAATGGCACGCGCGCCTCGATCTGCTGCAGTGTGCCCTCTGGATCCTCCAAGGTATTGAGCCAGTTTTGGTATAGCGGCGTCATGACCTCGGCTGGAACGACGGTGTTCACACGAATGCCGTCCTTGGCAAGAGATAGCGCCCACTCACGAGTCAAGGCATTCATTGCACCCTTTGATGCTGCGTAGCCAGATGTATCACCCTGCCCCGTATCTGCCACCTTCGATGAAACATTAATAATGAAACCCTTCGATGCCTTCAACGCCTCCAAGGCGTAATGCGTCAGCGCAAACACATGAAAGATGTTCTTCTGCAGCGAGCCCATGAAGTCGCTAGGACTATGACCAAGTGACACCCCATCGTTCACGCCCGCATTGTGTACGATTCCATCAATGCGACCAAACTGCGCCAATGTCTGCTCGATCGCTTGCTTGCACGCTTCCTCAGAGGAAAGTTCGGCCTCAATCACCGCGCCTCTCCCACATTGCTTGATCAGCTCTTCACCAACAGCTGGCGAGCGCCCAACAATGACCGGGATCGCCCCTTCCGCTGCAAAGGCTTCCACGCAGCCAGCTCCAATTCCCTTGGAACCGCCAGTCACGATCACCACTTTGTCGTTCAGATTGAGATTCATTTGTAATACAGGTTTGTTATTGAGTGAGTAAAAGCAAGCAAATTATCCAGATTCAAAGCGCTGAGCTTGGGTAATTTCCTTTGTTCACCACATACGCTGGATCACCTTCAGATCGTTCACCATTCCGCACCTCAAAACGAAGTTCGTGTGTCAGAAAATCGACCTGATCCTCGTCCTCATGAGAGATATAGATCACCTGAGCGATACCGCGTTGGACGATGGTACGCATCAATTGAATCACAATCGCACGGTTCACAGGATCGAGCCCCTGACACGGCTCGTCTAAAATGAGCAACTGCGGCCGCTTGATCAACGCACGCGCAATCAAAAGCATCCGTTGCTGCCCAAACGAAAGCTGGTGGAAATTTTTCATCCGCAGATGGTCGAGCTTCAAAAACTCCAACCATTGTTGTGTGATTTCTCGCTGCTCGGCACTCACTGGGCGATAGACCCCAATCGTATCAAAGAAACCAGAGAGAACCACGGTTTCAGCGGTCACCGTCACCCGGTACTGCTGGTGGAGCGCTGTCGACATGATTCCAATGTGATGCTTAACCTCCCAGATCGACTCCCCCGTGCCTCGGCGGCGACCAAACAAATACAATTCATTCGAATAACATTGCGGGTGATCACCAGAAATAACGCTAACCAAGGTGGACTTCCCACAACCATTAGGGCCCGAAACGCGCCACTGCTCGCCCGGGAAGATCTCCCAATCAAGATGCTTGAGAATCGGCTTCTGATGGTAACCCACCGTCACCGCACGCAGGTCGACCATCGCCTTGCCCTCCTCAGCTTGGTATGGGTGCTCCATCGGCAAGGCCTTGGGCAGCGCGGCAGAAGTTGCCCCCCCCGCAAACAATTGCTCCACCGCAGGGTCGCTAAGCGCTTCGCTTTTTCTACCCATGAATACAAGCTTCCAAGCTTCAATACACAGAACGTGGGTGATGCGTTCAGAAATCTGTGAAAGCCGATGAGTGATCAACAAGGTAGGTGTCTGCTCGGCTGCGCGATCGATGCACTCTTGAAGCTGCCGAATGGATCCGCGATCCACGCCATCATAGGGCTCATCCAAAATCAAGACATCTGGCTTCTGACCCAGCGCACGCGCCAGCATCAAACGCCGACGCTCGCCCGTGGAAAGCAAACGAAACCCAGTATCAATGCAATCCTGCAAACCCAGCGACTCAATGAACTCCTCCACTGCCACTCCCTCGGCTAAATGCTCTTCGATCAGCTCGCGCATGGTACGCCCAGGATCCATCTGATCGATCCACTCGCTATCATCCTCATAAATCTCACGTTCCAGCAAGGCCTGCTCTTCCTCGAATGAGACAATCTGCACATTGAGATCCTCGTGCTCCTCTTTCAGCCGCTTGGCAAACACCGACTTCCCAGAGCCATTGCCACCCACCAAGGCCCAGTGGGCTTCAGATGCCATCAATTCATTAAATGACCACTCAATACTCATGAAATAACAACCCGAAACTCAAAGGGATCTACCGATTCTACAAGGCCAATCGTGCACCCACAGCAAATAATTCGATGACATCCACCTCATAAGGAACTCAAAATAAGAAAAATCCAATTTTTTCGGCTTTGACCTTCTGAAATTTCTTGCCTACCTTCCCCCACCCCGCGCTGGTGCGCATAATATTGCACCGACACCAGCCAACTATTTCATCCATTCTGTCATGAATATCACAGTAGAAAAATCAAGCTGCGCAGCTACCCTCAACGTAGAAGTTCCAGCCGACAAGGTAGCTTCTGAGCGCCAAAACATCGTTAAGTCATACGTAGGTCAAGCCAACATCCCAGGCTTCCGTAAAGGTAAAGCTCCTGTGAAGGTGATCGAAAAGCGCTTTGAAAACGAAATCAAAGAAGAGCTCACGAACCGTCTTGTACAAGAAGGTTGCCAAGAAGCAATCAAGCAAGAAGAGCTCAAAGTCCTCAACATCAATGCTCCTGAAGCAGCTGAACTCAATGATGACGGCACATTCACTTTCAACACTTCAGCAATCCTAGCTCCAGAGTTCGAACTCCCTGAATACATGGGACTCGAAATCGAAGTTCCTTCTTCCGAGGTCACTGACGAGGACGTCGACAACTCACTCACTGAGTTGCAGCAACGCTTTGCTGACTTCAAGGACGTGGAAGACCGCGGCCTCGAAGACGAAGACTTCGCAGTCGTTGACTTCACCGCAAGCATCGACGGCAAGCCAGTCGCTGAAGCGATCGGCAAGCCAGCTGGATTCCTCGACGGCCGTGAAGGCCACTGGGTAAAGATTGAAGAAGATTCATTCCTTCCAAACTTCGGCCCACAACTCAAAGACCTCAAGGTTGGCGACGAAAAAGAAGTCACCGTCACAATCGGTGAAGACTTCCCACTTTCCGAAGTCCGCGGCAAAGACGTGAGCTTCGCTGTCACAGTAAAGGAAATCAAACTCCAGGAACTTCCAGAGCTCGACGACGAGTTCGCAGGCAAGCTTCTACCAGAAAAAGGCATCGAAGAACTCAAGGAAGTCATCCGTGAGCAACTCCAACAAGAGAAGCAGCGCGCTGCTGAAGACGCCAAGGTAAACCAGATCGTCGAACAACTCAACCAAGCGGTTGACTTCGACCTTCCTGAAGAACTCGTTGCTGCTGAAACTCAGGGCAACATCCAGAGCATGGCACAACGCGCGATGCAGCAAGGCATGACTCCTGATGTCCTTGAGTCACAAAAGGAAGAACTTGAAGAGTCCGCGGCTCAGCAAGCCAAGACCAACCTCAAGACAAACTTCCTCCTCCAGGAAATCGCTTTCAAAGAAGAAATTAAAGCGGAAGACCAAGACGTACTTCAACGCATTTACCAGATGGCTCAGCAGGAGAACAAAGCTCCTAAGAAGTACATCAAAGAACTTCAGAAGGCGAACGCCATCCAGAATGTGAGAAATTCGGTACTTATCGGTAAGACTATTGACTTTTTGGTAGAGAACGCAAAGGTTAGTGGTACAACTGAAAATGTTACCGAAGAAAACGCAGATGCTTAATACCGACAACTCAAATCCCATGGCTCCGCAGGCCAATTACTACCCGATCCCTACCGTCATCGAACAAGATGGCCGTGGCGAGCGCGGTTACGATATATACTCCCGCCTGCTTAAAGACCGCATCATCTTCATCGGCACTGCCATCGATGACAACGTAGCCAACGCTGTCATCGCGCAATTGCTCTTCTTGCAGATGCAAGACCCGAAGAAAGACATCCACGTCTACATCAACTCCCCCGGTGGCTCAGTCACCGCGGGCCTCGCGATGTACGACACCATGCAGTTCCTCACTTGTGATGTGAACACCTACTGCATCGGCATTTGCGCCTCCATGGGATCTGTATTGCTCACCGCCGGCACCAAAGGCAAGCGCTTCTGCTTGCCGAACTCGCATGTCATGATCCACCAGGTCTCTGGTGGTGCACAAGGCACGGCTTCCGACGTTGAGCGCACGGTTGAATTCATGTATAGTCTCAAAGGACGCCTCAACAACATCCTTGCCAAGCACACTGGCAAAACTGCCAAGCAGGTTGAAAAAGACGCCGACCGTGACAACTACATGTCTGCTGAAGAAGCAGTCGCCTACGGACTCGTGGACAAAGTCCTCGAAATAAATCCTCAGGCAGCTGACTCTAAGTAGCAAGCACCCAACCATTTCGAGCGGGTGTGACGCTAGCATGATGCTATGCCACACCCGCTCACTTGTATCTAGATCCCGCCTCTCCCCATCACCCCGCATCACCGCCCCACCCAAACCATCCAACTTTTATGGCACGTTCTAAAAATCTCACCCTTTGTTCTTTTTGTGGCAAAAGCCACTCCGAGGTAAAGAAACTCATCGCAGGCCCGGGGGTCTACATTTGCAATGAATGCATCGATGTCTGCTCCAGTATCCTCCAAAAAGAAATCAAAGAGCTCGGTGAGCTCAGCAGTACCGATGGCACGCTGGGCACCGATCTGCAATCCGATGATTCACTCCTCACTCCTGCAGAAATTTGTGCACGATTGGATGAATACATCATTGGCCAAGAACACGCCAAGAAAACCCTCTCCGTAGCGGTCTACAACCACTACCAAAGACTCCGCCAGAGTAATCACAGCCACGACCCCGAGCTCGATGGTGTCGAGATCGAGAAGTCAAACATCCTCATGCTGGGTCCAACCGGTTCCGGCAAGACCCTCCTCGCTCGCACACTCGCTCGCGTGCTCGATGTCCCATTCTCCATTGTAGACGCCACCACGCTCACCGAAGCTGGTTATGTCGGGGAAGACGTGGAAAACATCATTCTTCGACTACTCCAAGCTGCCGATGGCGATATCGAACGTGCAGAACGCGGTATCATCTACGTCGATGAAATCGACAAAATCGGCCGCAAGACAGAGAACGTCTCCATCACCCGTGACGTTTCCGGTGAAGGAGTGCAGCAGGCATTACTCAAGATTCTAGAAGGCACGGTCTGCAACGTACCACCACAGGGAGGCCGCAAGCACCCACAACAAGAGTATATCCAAGTGAATACCGAGAAAATTCTCTTCATCGTTGGTGGTGCCTTTGTCGGCATGGAAGACCTCGTGCGCGACCGCCTCGGCAAGCGCAGTCTGGGCTTCCAAGTTTCACAAGAAGATAGCTTGCAGACCGAAGACCGCGAACTTCTCACCAAAGTGCAGCCTGAGGACCTCCTGCACTTCGGCTTGATCCCAGAATTCATCGGGCGTCTTCCAGTCTTCTCCTCACTCCGCAAGCTCAATGAGGAAGAATTGGTACGTATCCTCACCGAACCCAAAAATGCGATGGTCAAACAATACCAGAAGCTGCTTGGGATGAACGACGTGAAACTCAAGATCACCAAAGACGGACTCACAGCACTTGCTGAAGAAGCCGTACGCCGCGGCACTGGGGCCAGAGCACTGCGCTCGATTGTCGAGAACCTCATGCTCGATGTCATGTATGATGTGCCAAGCAGAACTGACATCGAAAGCGTCACCATCAACCGTCCTGTGGTTGAAGGTGAAAAACCGCCAATGCTCAAGAAGAAGCGCAGCAACGACAATGCGGCCTAATACCGCTGAATAAGCACCACCACTTCATACCACAGAGCTCAGGGCCTCACACCCTGAGCTTTTTTGTGCCTTGCTATAAACAGAAATGCTCCAAGCAACAAAGTCACTTGGAGCACACTCTAAAGTGGCACCACCCGGTTGCCACCTACACTACAAATTCGAGTTATACCAAACGCAGACACGAGGACTGCGTCAGATACTGCTCCTTCTATACTTAGTCACACGAACCCCGTCTATCCCCTATATAAGGGATAAAGATCTAATAAAATTCACAAACTCACACCCAACTAGCTGAACCACAGAATCTTAAAGAAGAACAAGAAACCTGTCATTTTTCAAAATATTCTGTGAATTTATCGACATTCTTAATCTATCATCGCGTCTTCAACCTCAATCCCCCCAGCTAGCCAACTACCCCCCCGATCTCGAGATGGAGGCTCCTTCATCAAGCAAAGTTTCACACAAAGCTCGCGCAAACGTGGTCCTGCAAAATGTTTGATCGAGAAAGTAATATCTAGCTGCAACACTTTGGCCTCTGTCGCTGTAGTATATGGATACTGTTGCCATGGATAAATGCACCAAAACCTCTACCTTTTCCCTGCTCATCGCCGGGGCGATCGCACTGATCTCTAGTCCCACTGCCTCAACTCAAGAGCAGAACCAAGGGCCATTCATTCTCCCCCTAGAAGCTCTCCCTGAATACGAAGCAAAAATCGATCACGCACGCTTGATACGCCACAAAGGAGCTCCAGTCATCCATCAGGGAGCCAAGATCTACCAACAAGTGTGCCACAACTGCCATGGCAGCCCCACCGAAGAGGGCTCCATCCCCAACGCCCTCAAATTTTGGGAAGGTGAATTCCAAAACGGCGCCGACCCACATGCCATGTACAATACCATCACTCGTGGGTGGCGAGGCATGGTGCCGCAAATGCAACTCACACCGATCGAAAAATACGCAGTCATCCATTACATCCGCACCGCATTCCTCAGAGAAAAGAACCCAAGCCAATTCACCCGCGTAGACGATGCCTACATCAAGTCACTTCCAGAAGGCCGTGACATGGGCCCCATGCCTATCGCCTCCAGCCCATGGTCGGAAATGGACTACGGCGTCTTTCTGAACGGAAGCTTCGAACTCAGCACAGCCGAGGAACGTGCCCAATTCAAACCCGGCACCAAAGACCCAAAGACATCAAACATCGCCTACAAGGGCATCGCCATCCGCCTCAATGCAGGTGATGGAGGGGTCAGTAAAGGCAATCATTGGGTCGCATTTGAACACGACACCATGCGCCTTGCTGGTTCATGGACTGGCAATGGCTTCATTGATTGGCAAGGCATCAATTTCAATGGCCGTCATGCGGCCTCCCCACGCACCATCGGCACACCTCAATTTCAAACCAAGGACGGACCAGGTTGGGCGAACCCTGAAACTGGTACCTTTGACGACCTACGTACCGTCGGTGCCGACGGCCGCCACTTCGGCCCGCTTCCAAAGTCATGGGCAAGCTTCCACGGCACCTACAAACAAGGCCGAAAAGTCACACTTAGCTACAGCATTGGAGATGCCAAGGTCTTAGAATCTCATGAAGTTGATAGCAATGGCCACCTCGTGAGGCAGCTCAATATCGCAAAATCTAGCAAGGCTCTCAAACTTCGAATTGCCGACACCGGCACTCAGGTAGCTACAAGCAGTGACAAGCAAGCCACTCTAAGTGATGAAGCTGGCTATAAAGTCGTCAGCATCCCTGCGGCAGCCACTCCTTTAAAGCTCGCCATCACCATTGGGTCCGCCCAAGCAGCCTCCAACACAACAGCTCGCGACCTTAAGCCATTCACAGCACCCGGACCAGCTCAATGGCCAAGCCCAATCACCACGAAAGTTGAAAAAGGTACACAAGACGGAGCCTTCCAGTGGGATGCACTCACCATCCCCAAAGACAATCCATGGAATAGCCGCCTGCGCACCACCGGTGTCGACTTCAGCGCCGATGGCGCTTCCGCCTTCGTTTGTTGCTGGGATGGAGATGTTTGGCGTGTTGACGGGCTAAACAAAGCGGACGCCAACACCATCCAGTGGACCCGAATCGCCTCAGGCCTATTCCAACCACTCGGCATCAAAATCCGTGATGGCGAGATCTTGGTAAACTGCCGTGATCAAATCGTCCGCCTAGTCGACATGAACCAAGATGGCGAGACCGACTTCTACCAGAATTTTAACAGCGACCACCAAGTCACCGAACACTATCACGAATTCGCCATGGGCCTACAAGTGGATGATGATGGAAACCTCTACTACGCGAAAAGCGCCCGCCACGCGGCACAAGCTCTGGTCCCCCAACACGGCACCCTGCTCAAAGTAAGCGCCGATGGCACGACAACTGAAATCCTCGCACACGGCTTCCGCGCTGCCAATGGCGTCTGCCGCAACCCCGACGGTAGCTTCTTTGTCACCGATCAAGAAGGCAACTGGAACCCCATGAACCGCATCAACTGGGTACAAGCCGGCGACCGATTCTATGGCAACATGTGGGGCTATGGGGCACCTGAAGACACTTCAGATAGCATGATGGAACAACCACTCTGCTGGGTGGATAAAAACTTCGATCGCTCACCAGCCGAGCTACTCTGGATCGACAGCGAAAGCTGGGGTGCCCTCAATGGCAAGCTCATGCACCTCTCCTACGGACATGGACGATTAGAGATCATCCCTCACGAATCCATCGATGGTCAAATGCAAGGCGGCGCCCAAAGATTCCCCATCCCGGACCTACCCACCGGCATCATGCGCGGCCGATTCAACCCTACCGACGGCCACCTCTATACCTGCGGTATGGCAGCATGGGGCACAGCCAGAATGCAAGAACCCGGCGGCCTCTACCGCATTCGAGCTACCGGCAAGCCAGCCTACCTCGCCACCGAAATCAACGCCTTCAAAGGCGGGGTTCGTATCCAATTTTGCTCAGCATTCCACCCAAAATCAATCAACGATGTAGCGAGACAGTTCCAAGTCAGAACCTGGGAGCTCAAGCGCACAGCAAAATACGGCTCGGATCGCTACAACGAAAAAACTCTCGCAGTCACCGATGCAAGCCTCAGCGCGGACGGCACCACCCTCACCCTCGAGATTCCAGAGATCGAGCCCTGTTGGCAAATGTCAATCAAGGCACTTCTGAAATCCCCAGATGGAAACCATGTCCACTGCGAAATCCAGAACACCATCCACACACTGGCTGATCAATAAGCCACGCACAGTGCGAAATCACCCAAATCAGCGATTATAGGTTGATCCCTTTGAGCTTATTGGCCCCTTGAAATGGTAACAATATCATCACACTTCTAACGTAACACAAAAATGGCGAACTCCACAGGGAGTCCGCCATCGATACATCTTACTCCTTATGAATAAGTAGCAAATTCTGGATTAGTCGTGGTCTGCGAGTTCACACGGAACATCTTCAACCGGCTGAGAACCTTTCAATTCCCATGCACCAAGGCCACTCCAGTCATTCTTCAAGCTGAAGTGAGCTTCGAATGGAGCAAGGTAGGAACCAATAGCTGGAGGAGGAAAGGAAACGAAACCCTCGCCCTGCAGAGCAAGTACTTTGGTGTACTCACCAAAGCCTGTTGAACGCAGCTTTCCTGTAATGTTACTCACTTTAACATCACCGCTCTCTACTGCTTGAGAAATGACACCTTGGCCAGTTACTTCTCCAGATGCTGCATTCACAAGAAGGGAAAGGCTCAAAATAGGTGCACCTGGCATACCTTTGTTGCCCGCTGTGAGATCCACTTTATAAAGGCCAATCTTGTTTGCTGAAGCTGAAGGATCTGTTGTTGTACTCATCGTCTTAATTTTAAGGTTTTATTTTAATGACCATCACCTCAGGGGGGATCCCTCAGAGAAGGTTCAATAGAAATAACTATCTAACATCTAACAGAAATAAAGCAATTTCCGTTAGATTTTTAATTTTTAGCGAATATCTAGGCGCAAGTACTTGCTTGAGAGCTGGTGTGGACCTGATAAGATCCTAGCGGCATGAAGATCTCCCCCATGACATGTAGCGTCTTATACGCGAGTATCCAGCTACTGAACGCTGAAGCCATCGACGTAGAATTCCCAACAGATCAACCCATTAGCACGATCACCAGTCGTCTGAGTGGTCAGGAATTTCAAACCTACACAATCGAAGCAAAGGCTCAGCAATTCCTGAGCGTCAGTTTGCGCCCGAATAACCAATACACTGAGTTCAAACTGTACCTTCCGGGCCCACAGGGGCCAAAGAATCTCTTGAGCAGCACAGCGCAAACCCAGGCGCTTGAATATCATGGCCAACTCTTTGAAGACGGTAATCACAGCATCACTGTCTATTTAGACCCAGAAGCTGCTACTCAAGGGCGCAGCTCCGAATACGATTTGGTAATTCGTCTAGCCAACCCAGCTCCAGCCACCGCATACATTCCAGATGACACAGTTGCTTCAGCGAGCTCGAATACGAATAAAGCGCAACTGCTAGAGAGGCAAAGTAAGCTTGCCCCTAGCATCGGCAATTCGCCAGCGAGTATCGCATTAGCAGTGCTCACCCCTGACATTCTAGGTCAGGTGACGCAGCTGCAGTGTGAATACGACAACCTTGAAGTCCCCAGCACCGTTCAGGTCTTGATTACTGAATCCGGAATCCTCGATGATGATTTACTGGGCATTGATCACCGAATCACCCTACTGAAGAACAGTCGAGGTGCTTGGCGAATCAATGCATACAGCAAAGCTGAGAAAAGGCGTTAAGCCCTTGGACTATAGGTCGCGGTCGAGGCGACATGGAAATGGCTTTCCTCGGAGCTTCTGACCTTTGAGTGCATCGATCACCTTGCGCTCTTGACCATCCTTCACTTGCACCAGTGTGTGCTTCGGGAAGATTCGAATCTTACCGAGCTGCCCACTGTTGAGGTTCGCCTCGCTGTAGATCATACCTGCGATTTCTCCTGGTGCCACGCCGAGGTTACCACCAATACCAAGGAAGATTTGCTTCATCCCAGATGCCACTTCGTTACGACGTGATTCACGGTCGTAGCTGCCACCACGTTCACCACGGTCGCGTCCACCTCGACGATCATCGCGATCACCACCACGTTCAAAGCGACCACCTCGTTCGCCACGATCACGACGATCACGGCGATCACCACCACGGTCACCGCCTGGGCGATCTTCTTGAATTTCCTCGCCTTCGCGACCAGTCGATTCACGCATCATTGCGAAGAGCGTGCCAGCTATGTCAGTGGCGGCGTAGCCTTGCTCAAGCAAGCGATCCACGAGGTTGAGGAATGGAGCTCCTTTTTCCTGCTCTTCTAACTTCTGCTTCACGCTCTCGAAAAGAACATCCGCGCGCTTGCCTTCCACATCTTCCTGAGATGGTACTTTTTCGCGGCGAATCTTGCTACGGATGTAGCGCTCCACATTCTGCAAGCGATAGACATCACGGCCGAACACAAAGGATGCTGCGCGACCTGTGCGTCCAGCACGGCCAGTACGGCCGATACGGTGCACGTAGTCTTCTGGGTCTTGCGGAAGATCGTAGTTCACCACGAGATCCACTTCGTCGATGTCGAGTCCACGCGCTGCCACGTCGGTAGCAATGAGTAGCTCTACTTTGCCATCACGGAAGCGATTGATCACGCGCTCACGCATTTGCTGGGTGATGTCGCCATGCAAACGATCCGCAGTGAATCCACGAGCAAGAAGTGCTTCAGTAGCCTCATCCACTGCACGCTTCGTGTTACAAAATACAACAGCCAATCGGAAAGCATTCATGTCGAGCAAACGGGAAAGCACTTCCACCTTTGAGCGGTTGCGAACTTCGTAGTACGATTGATCGATACGATCCACAGTGAGAGCCTTCTTAGCCACTTCCACCTTCTGTGGGTCTTTACCAAATTTAGAGATCAAACGCTCAACATTGCGATTCATTGTCGCAGAGAAAAAGAGTGTCTGATAGTCAGTGTCCACTTGGCCCAAAATCTCTTCCATGTCATCACGGAAGCCCATGTCGAGCATTCTGTCGGCTTCATCGAGGATGATCAATTTAAGATCTTCGGTGCGAAGTGTTCCACGACGGAGGTGATCCATCAATCGGCCTGGAGTTCCTACCACCATGTGCGCACCACGGAGTCCGCGGATCTGGCGATCAATAGGTGCACCACCGTAAACCGGTGTGGATTGAAGTCTATTAAGGTTTGTACCCAACTTGCCAACTTCTTCACTAATCTGAACACAAAGCTCGCGAGTAGGTGAAAGGATCAGCACCTGTGGGCGTGACACCTGAGTGTCAATCATCTCCAAGGCTGGAAGTACAAAGGCAGCGGTTTTTCCGGATCCAGTTTCAGAAAGTCCAACAATGTCGTGACCCTCTAGGATTTTAGGAATGGCAATGGCTTGAATCTGTGATGGAGCCTCGTATCCAAGGTCGAGTACAGCATCAAGAAGGGGCTTGGAGAGTCCCAAGTCCGTAAATTTTACGTCGGTCATAATCAGTTCGGTTGTGCTATAAAGCCGCGTCTGATCGATACCTATTCAACATAAATCAATGGCGGCCAAGGTGGATCATCCACCCGATAGGACGCGACCTATGCGCTCGCTACCACGAAATAGCAAGCATTATTCGTAAATTGCTCACAATGCCCTTTCCGCACACTCAAAAGACCAAGACTAAGGTCTTTCTCATTCTGAGCCTGTCACCATATGTACCAAAAGGTCTTTCTCATTCTGAGCCTGTCACCATATGTACCAAACGCATACGTACATGTGTTCGTAGATCACTCGCCTTGGCGTATTCATCCAAGCTTGCACCCTCACTGAAGGTTGTCCACGTAGCGACAAACAATAACTTCACTTCGTATTTTCACCTAAAAAAAATCTCCAGCTGGCTTCTCATGCCAACTGGAGATGAAATCTTAAGAGATGCTGATCGAGTCTAAAGTCTTAGCGGCGACGGCGAAGTAGAAGCACGCTAGCACCTAGACCGAGCAAGGCTGTACTGGATGGCTCAGGAACAGACGTAATCGAAAGATTGTCGATATAAGATGTGCCACCACCTGTTTCATCAGCGCCAAGGCCAAAGAAAAAACCATCGATATCACCAACCGTCGACACACCTGCGATCCCCAAGGTGCTCACATCAACCTGCCAAGTAAACGTCCCTGTGCCTGACAAGGATCCACTGATAGAGTCTTCATCATCGGGAGTGGTGTCACCATCCAATAGGTTGAAGGTGTCATAACCTCCCGCGCTGACATCCTCATTCAATGAGCTGTTACCGCTCCGCCAGTTCGAGGTGTTTGAAAGAAAGTCAAAAGTAGTTGTCGGAGTTGCCCCGGATTGAATCGCCCAAAAGTGAACTTCTAAAGAGTCACTCCCATCTGTGCCATAATCAAAAGAGACCGTTAGAATAGTGTCGGTACTTGTGGTCGCTGTATTGGTCCACCACTGCCAAGCGGGTGACTCGCCCTCGACAGAATCGCCAGCGACAGCGTAGGCATTCTCCAGACGACCACCTGTAATATCCCACTCGGAAAGGTTGCCGCCAGTTCGAGATCCATTCCATCCTAGATCAATACGAGCCTCATAGGCTCGAAACTGATCTGTAGGTGTACTGGGAGTGCTAAAGTCGTCTTGTAAAAGAATTGCCGCTTGAGTCGAGGCAATTGGTAATCCGGCAATTGCAAGGGCCAGACCAGTTAATCTATGTGTTGGTTTCATGGTGTTATTGTATCTGTAGCGTGTTTTCACAGAACATGAGGGTTTGAGACACCAGTTTCAAGTTTCATGTGTGCGACAGAAAGTGAGCATATCATACATATATGTTTAACAACCAGAAAATTGTGGGTAATGAAAATTGAGGGTGAAGGAACTGATGCACATGATACATGGTGGCAGACTCGCTAGGTGGAAGAATCTCAGTTTTGGCGCAGCGGTGAAGTAAGGTGCTTGATGTCACCGCAGCAGGAATGCTGTGGCGGAGTGTATCACCTAGTGTGACGTAGTGTGTGGCGGGAGTTTGTATTTGATGATGCGGGACGAGAGTTCTTCGTCGACTTGATGCATAAGTATGAAACCTTTGGCGACCTGAAAGTGCTAAACGATGGTAGGAACTTGAGTATCGGTCAAATACTGAGGTGCCGTCTTCGCTTTGCCAGTGATGGTGTGATATTTGGAGCCAAGGAATTTGTAGAAGAAGGTTTCGGGTCCCTAAAAAGCGCTACCCCAGCAATACGCCAACCGCAAACAATACGCCAAGAAGATGAGCTTTACCAGAGGCAAGCGGATCAGCGCCCACCGGCGCGACGCGCCTAAATATAAATATCGCGAGCTTTGGCACCATCGGCTGGGCCGATCATACCGCGTTCTTCGAGAATATCCATCATGCGGGCGGCGCGTGTGTAGCCGAGCCTGAGGCGGCGCTGGAGCATCGAAGTACTGGCCTTTTGCTCGGTGGTAATGACTTCGATACACTTGAGAAGGCATTCTTCGTCAGCATCCGAGACGTCATTGCCGCCGTCATCATCTGAGCCACCACCACTCTCGATCGATTCCTGGATCGAGGGTTCAAAGTTTTGCTCTGATTGCTTCGAGCAATGCTCGACAATCGCCTCGACTTCTTCATCTGAAACGAAGGCTCCCTGGGCTCTTTCCAGCTTGGCGGATCCCGGTGGGAGATAGAGCATGTCTCCTTTGCCCACCAGCTTATCAGCACCCTTGGTGTCGAGAATCACGCGGGAGTCGAGTGCCGAGGAAACTTGGAAGGCGATGCGGCTTGGAATGTTGGCCTTAATGATACCGGTGACCACGTCAGCTCTTGGTGTCTGAGTAGCAATAATCAAATGAATCCCTGCAGCACGCGCCTTCTGAGCGATGCGCGCAATGTTCATCTCGACATCCGCTGGAGCGGTCTGCATGAGATCGGCAAGCTCATCAATGATGACCACAATGTAAGGGAAGCGATCCGGCATTTCAGCCTCTTCGTCACCGTGTTCATCTTCTTCGACTTCAGCCCCTGGTCCTAGTTCTCCGTCTTCGAGAGCACGGGCGATGGACTCAATCACTTCTGGATCTGCTTCCTCTTCGAGTTCAGAAGCCTCCTCTTCAGGGACTTCCGGCTCTGGCGCAGCCTCTTCAGCTTCTGGGCGTGGACGGTTGTTGTATCCATCAAAATTGCGCACCCCGCACTTGGCGAAGAGTCGGTAACGCTTCTCCATCTCATTCACCACCCAACGCAGTGCCGCTACCACTTTGTTCGGGTCGGTCACCACAGGCACCACTAAGTGTGGTAGCTCGCCATAGACCTGCATCTCCACCACTTTCGGGTCCACCATGATGAAGCGCAACTCGTCTGGGGTAAACTTGTAGAGGATCGAGGTGATGATCGAGTTGATACATACCGACTTACCCGCACCTGTAGCACCAGCGACTAACAAGTGTGGCATCGCTGCTAGATCGCCAATGACGGTATTGCCGTAGACATCTTTACCCAGTGCCAATGGAATTTTCTTCTTCGCTGATGTGAAGGCCTCGTCCTGGAGGAGCTCACGCAATGGCACAGCGACTTTGTTGTCGTTGGCAATCTCGATCCCAACGGTGTCTTTGCCGGGAATTGGTGCTAGAATGTTGATGCGCTCGGCCTTGGTGGCACGTGCAATATCGGCTTCTAACTGAGTGATACGGCTGACGCGAAGGCCCATGCTCGGATAGACCTCGTAGCGCGTGATCGTAGGACCACGAGTGATGTCACCAGCGCTCACATCGACACCGAACGCTTTGAGCGTGTCGACTATGGTCTTCTGAACGGAGAGCAGCTCCCCTTGATCAGCACCCTGATCTTCAGGTACCGAATCGTCGTAGGACAATAAATCAAAGCCAGGAAGTTCATAGCCTTCATAAGCGTCTGTGGAAAGCGAGACACCTTCTGGCTTCTTCTCCTTCTGGAAGGCCTTGCCTTCCTTTGCCACCGGAGCTTTTTTGCGCTGGGAAGCATCGATAATTTGCGGTTTAGGAACCTCCTTCAGCTCCATTTCAACTTGAGGGTTTTTCTTCTCCTCCTCCTCTTGCTTGCGCTTCGCCTCTTCTTTCTTTTGCTCCTTCAGCTTACGTTCATTCTCACGCTTCCGCTCGAGCTCTAGCTTCGCCTCCTCTTTCGCCTTATTGCGTTCGTCAGTACGACTTTGCTTCTCAGAATCTTTAGCCACCTTCTTCATCTTGCGCTCGGTACTACGCACACGGGCACGGCGCTTGGTCTCCACCCATTCTTTGGTCGATTGATAGCATTTCTTGCAGAAAAAGATCGGGTTGATTCCCGTGAGCATGATCATCCCAATGATGTAGACAACCAACAATAAGATCAGCGATCCAGTCACATTCAACAATGCCTGCAACACCCTAGTGCCAATAAAATAGCCAACATAGCCGCCAGGGTAGATGATATGATTGCGCAGCGCCCAGTCCCCCAAAAACCCAGTGACCGCTAGAATACAAGAACCTGCAAAGACAAAGAAAAATAGCCCCAAAAAGGTGCGACGCGTGAAATGCGCACTCATGAAGGTGTAGGCCGCACCAATCCATAAAATACCAATCGGAAGCAAGTACCCTGCTGCACCAAACACAAGCAATACCAAATGCGCCATGATCGCACCCACGGGACCGATCAGGTTTTGACGGGGGTCATTCGCCTCATTATTCTCAGAGGCAAATAGCCCCATTACCGGCATATCCTTGTGGGTGTAGGTAATCATCGCCAAAGTCAACAACATGCCAAACCCTAACAACGCGACACCCACGACTTCACGCAACCACATCGGCCACTTCTGGTCGGCGATCTCTTGATGCGTTCTATTTTGCTTTGCTGCCATAGTTTAAGCGGTATCCACCGCAATTGCTCTGTTTCCAAACATCCCAGTCGCAAGCAATGAAGGCAAGCTAGAATTACTCTATGTATCGATTGAATTGATAGCTATCAGCTGCTACTAACTTATGGTAGAGATCTTACCTAGCCACGGACACATGATTCAACCTCTGCATAGCTTCCTCCTACACCTCATCGCAGCCTGCTCCATGATTGGGAGCATTGCTCAGTCAAGAGCTGCTGAGAATAAGTTCAGCACTGACTTCGTAAGGGTGCAGCGCCCCGACTCAGGCGAGACACTTCTACAAACTGCCATCACGAGCTACAGCAAAGGCGAAAGCTCTGTCGATCTCGTCGGCGCTGTGCACATTGCAGATCGCGCGTACTACGAAGCACTCAATGACATACTCAATGATTACTCTGCGGTGCTATTCGAACTCATCGGCGGCGAAGTCATCGAATCAGAACGAGCCGCAGCAGCACACCAGATTGAGAATCGAGAACGTCAGGACTCGCCGCTACCGAGCCTGGCGGTACTAGGGTCGATGACCAAATCACTTCAGGACCGCCTGCAGCTGGAGTCTCAGCTCTCGGTGGTGAATTACCTGCCTGACCATTTCATTCATGCCGACCTGACGATGTCTGAATTCCTCGCTCTCAATCAACAAGATGGCAATTCAATCTCAAGCTTCATGCTCAAGCAAGCCATGCAGGGCAGCAATGCCAAATCCCCCAGCACCATTAGCTTTCTCATCGCACTTCTTTCAAAAAACCCGAATCGCTTAAAACTGTTGCTAATCGACCAGCTCGCCGAAGCTGATAAACAACTCGCTAGCCTGGATGAAGAAAACCTGATCATCACCCAGCGCAACGATCGTTGTATCGAAAAGCTGGAGGAAGCACTCCAAGATGGCCACAGCAAGATCGCGATCTTTTACGGCGCCGCACACTTCCCACACTTGGAGAAGGTACTTTTGGAAATGGGCTACCACCGCAGCGCCCAGCAATGGCTCAATGCTTGGACGATTCCAGACATGAAGCAAAAACCTAAGGAATAGTCACCCAGGAGCGGCAGCCGCCTTGCGCCTTACTATAAGCCACCTCAAGGGCCGGATCGAGCAACTCCACAGAGATTTGCGCTACCTGCACACTACCTTCATCCATCCCTTTCCCACTCCAGAGGAATCGCTCCCGAAGAAGCTCTTCGCTGTAGATGTGCCGACCGCTGAGAGCGAGCACCTGCTGCCAATCACGCACATCCTCCACCGCCGTGACGCGGCATTTGTATTTTACCGGCACCACATCACCCACCTCCCACACCCGCTTTGAAGGGTCCGGAAAATCAGCTCTGGCAGAACCAAGCAGGAGCGTGGATTGCTTGTGAAATAAGGTAGGGAAAAGGTAAAATTCCTCATGCTTGAAGCGAAACCCATCCCGCCCTTCGTGGATACCCCCTTTGCGAATCAGCACATCCTGTTCACCCTTACCAATCGCTTCACACACTGCGAACCATTCCTTGAATGCCACCTTCATGCAGCCATCATGACCAATTCCTGCAGCCAAGCAAGTTCTAGCTAGTAAAGCCAAACGGATTCTCTATCCTCGCAGCAGCATGTCAGAAGTTCTTCTCTCACTCGGCGTAGGCATCCTCATTGGTGTCATCTTTACCGCTCTCAAACTCCCAATACCAGCTCCTCCAGTACTCGCCGGCATCATGGGCATTCTAGGAATTTATCTCGGAAATAAACTCTACCAATGGGTGCTGGAGTCCTTCTTTTCCTAAAATAAAAAAGGCGCCCCGAACTGGGTCGCCTTGGTAATTATGGAGCAGATAAAGACGACCTATTCAGGGTCGTTCGCATTGTACTCCCACTTGGTAGCCGCGAGATCCTTAAGCTTGCGCTTAAGGCGAGCTTTGGCAGTGGAGCTCACACGATCAGTAAAGAGAATCCCATTGAGGTGATCTACCTCGTGTTGGATCGCACGCGAGCACAAGCCGTCTGTCTCCACGACGAGTACGGAACCGTCGAGCTGAGGAAGAGTCGCTTTCACATTCACCTTGCGCTTCACCTTAGCACGTATTTCTTGAATACTCAGGCACCCTTCGATGTCTGTCTCATGAGGACCAGAAAACTCGAGCTCTGGGTTGATGAATACCAAGGGCATGTGGTCTTCCATCTTCGCGTCTTCTCCGTTCACCTTGAAGAATGAAACACACTCCGGATCGTGGCTGGTGTCCACCACCGCCATGCGGATGTCCACCCCCACCTGCGGCGCTGCGAGGCCCACGCCTTCTGCATCCTTCATGGTTTCAATCATGTCAGCAGCAAATTTTTCAACCTTTTCGTCCACCGACTGGACTGGCTCACACTTCTTGCGCAGGACGGCTTCGCCCAATTGCATAATATTTAAAATCATATTTCTATATCCTGGTTATTACTATTCCCCTTTCCCACCGGTCAGAACGCGTGTGGGAAGGTTAGATTCGAATCCCGCTTTGGTCAATGACTCAGAGACCATGATCATTTGCTCCAACCGGACGCGCTTGTCCATCTCCAGCTCAAGCTCACGCCCTTGCTTTTTCATCTCCTTGAGGTAGTCCACCAATAAGTTAGGATGCACTTTCACCGAGTCGAGAGTGATCTCGCCCTCAGCATTGACTGCTAGAACTGCGCGTGGGTCTACTACTTGCTCCGTCTGTAGATCCCCCACCACCGGAATCGAGATATCTAAGATCGTACGCTTTTGCTTGGGCTGCATCGTTACAATGAAGAAGATCAGCAAAATGACCAGAATGTCCACCAGCGAGACAATCGGAATCGCTGGGATAGTTTTCTTTGGTTTATAAAATTCCATGGCGAACAGCCGTTAGTTGTTTTAATCTTTCTCGCCATCTTCCGGCAATAAGACATGAACCATATTGCCGACTACGACCTCCAAGCGGGACGCATAGGTTTCAATCTTGCGGTTAAAGTAACTATGACCAATCACCGCAGGAACCGCCACGGCCAAGCCTGCAATCGTCGTTGTCAGCGCCTCCGCCACCCCTTGAGCCATGATACTCATCTTGATGTCACCGAGAGAGCTCATCCCATCAAATACCGTGGTGATCCCGCTGGCGGTGCCTAGGAGCCCCAGCATAGGAGCCACCACAATCACCACATCCAGGGTACCTATCCCGCTCTGCATCTTCACGATTTCTTCGCGCGCTCTTGATTGCACGGCATCGCGCACAGCGGCTGGTGAACGGTCTTTGTGCTTCACCACAATCTGAGTGAGGCGCGCCAACACGGACTTTTCGTCGCGACTACTACTGGCGACATCGAGCATGGCTTGCTCAGATGGGTTGAGGGTAGCCACATCGATATCCTTCGCTAATTGCTCAGGCATGACGCGACTTTTGGATAAGTCGAGCAACTTGTAGATAATCACTGCGACGGTAAGGATCGAGCAGCCAGTAAGCACCAGCATGATGATCCCACCCTTCTCGTAGAAGTCGGCAAGTTTTTCAAACATAGTCGCTTCTGCTGCGAGGATTGAATGTGTATTCATAATTTGGGTCTGTTTGTTTTTTGAATGGTTTAGAATTGGAAAGTGATGATCATTTCAATCGGGTCGCCTTTGAGCTCGGAAACCAGATCCTTCGGCATGGGAGGTAGCTTAGCGCCAGAAATCGACTGTAGGGTCA
Organism: Rubritalea marina DSM 17716; assembly: GCF_000378105.1. Classification (GTDB taxonomy): domain Bacteria; phylum Verrucomicrobiota; class Verrucomicrobiia; order Verrucomicrobiales; family Akkermansiaceae; genus Rubritalea; species Rubritalea marina. The sequence continues at coordinate 34,684 of NZ_KB899252.1, forward strand.
TGCCTGTTTGAATTTCTGAACCTTGGAATGAATTGAGAATACGTACCGATTTCGCGCGGCCATTCGGGTAGACCAACCAGCGCACCTGCAGCGATCCAGGCAGCACGAGGTCGGGGTTCTTGCCGATGCGGCGATACCATTCTTTGGCAGTAGCATTGCTCACTTGCTTCTTGTAGCGGCCCAAGGCATTGGCCTCAGTGTCGAAGGAAGCCACGCCACCACTACGTGAAATCGATCCTGAAATCTGGCTAGCATTCGTCTGCGCACGGAAGCCAGGATCTTCGCCCGGGTTGGGAAATAATGAATCGATGCGTGTGGTCCTCGGTTTCGACTCTTTGCGCGGTTTCGGCCGCTCCTGCACCACCTTTTTCTTCTGCTCTTTTTCATCTTCACCCTCCCCTTTGTCTGGCTTGGGCAACTGCTTTGTGGTCTTTTTGTTGCGCACTGAGGACGGCAGTTTATTGACCGCGTCCATGTATTCCTTAAGTGGGTTGTTACTCCCTGCAAGAGAACGCCCAGCATCACTACCAGTGAGTTGATCAGATGGCTCCGTCACCTGCTTAGTGGCTTGGTCTTGGGGTTCAGGAATTTCAGTCACCGCAGGTGCTGGTGGCTGAGCCGTCTGCTGAGCTCCCCCTGCGCGATCATTGTCGAGCTTCCCATCCTGATAATTTGAAGCCAGTACTTGCCCACCTTTTTTCTTCCCCTTCACCGCCGGGATATTCGGAGCATCTTGCTCAGCTTCAGTATCACTCTGCGCCACCGTATCGCGGTCACCATAATGCGTGGCATCTTTTGGCTTACCTTGTGCCTGTTCAGAGGATGTCGAATTGAAACGCTTTTCCGCTGGTTTCGGCGGTTCAGGAGCTACTGGCTTGGGCTTCGGTGGCTCAGGCTTGGGCTGCACATTGAACCGGAATGAAACCTGTGGGGCTTTCTCCGGTTTCTGCTCCACTTGCTCAGCCGTTTTATCCGGCTTCAACCACTTAATAAAGGCATCATGAGTGAACAGGGCTGCGAGTAACAGGTGCAACACCACCGCTACTACAGCACCAATCAACTTGATCTTTGCATCACTCATCGCTTGTTCCAGTCACACGCTGAATGGTTCACTTAAAAAAACAACCCGTAATACTAAGATCGATAAAGAAATTAGCAATCACCTGAGCTGCCCTATCTACCAAAAAAATTAGCCACCGTGCACATGGCGCGGTGGCTAATAGAAAAGCTGTGTTCTTAGCTGTAGCGTCGGAGGCTTACGCTTCCAATGGAGCCACATTCACACGACGACCAGATTGGTCGAAGTAAACGTTGCCGTCTACGTATGCGTGAAGTGTGTGGTCTTTCGCAAGGTAAACATTCTTACCTGGAGTCCACTTGGTACCACGCTGGCGAATGATGATGTTACCAGCTGTTACTGATTCACCGCCGAACTTCTTAACGCCGAGACGCTTACTGCGTGAATCGCGGCCGTTCTTAACGGAACCTTGTCCTTTTTTGTGAGCCATAGTAGTGAGTAATTATAAGTTAGTAATTATGCTACGCTTACGATCTCAAGCTTGGTGAGATGACGGCGGTAGCCCTTAGTCTTGTGGTAACCTTGGCGACGCTTGAACTTGAATGCTACACCCTTCTTACCTCGGAATTGATCAACAACCTTAGCGGTTACTTTAGCTCCTTCTACTACTGGGGCACCAACAGTTGTGTTGGAGCCATCGTTAACGAGGAGAACTTCTTCGAAAGAAACTTCAGAATCAACTACTGCATCGAGCTTCTCGACGTCAATTTGATCACCTGCTTGAACGCGGTACTGCTTACCGCCTGTTTTGAAAACTGCGTATGCCATAGGTCTGACAAGTTTAATGGTTAAATTCAGGGCCTCACACAAGGTCGTGCTGGGCTGGGCGCGGAATTGACCACAAATTCACGATCTCGACAAGATTTTTTTTGCACTTATCGCAATTAAATTCAAAATCAGCCGCATGCAGCAGCTATTTCCTACCATTGTCCAAAGTCCGAGCGCCATGAAATCATTGGGCATGAAAGTATCCAAGCACCTACAAGCTGGCGACATCGTGGCTCTCATTGGTGACCTTGGAGCGGGCAAAACCCACCTCACGCAAGGGATTGCAGAGGGATTAGGACGTACCGACTCCATTACAAGCCCCACCTTTTCACTAGTCAATGAATACCCTGAGTGCCGCCCAGAGCTGATTCACTTTGATTGGTATCGACTGGATACGCCGGAAGAGCTTCTCTCCATCGGCTGGGAAGACTACCTTGAACGCGACGCCATTCTCGTGGTAGAATGGCCTGATCGCTTTCCTGAAATGGTGCCTGCTGGTAGCCACTGTCTGCACATCGAACATCTAGAGAGTGGCCGTTCTATCACCTACCAACGTGCTTGACACACCACCGAAAGCACCACAAGTCACAGACAATGAATCATCTGAAGAAAGGATAGAAACAATCCACAATAAAAGTTTACACTGCCCAGCCTCGGAGTATATTTGAACTAGCCATGAAGCAAGGAACCATCATCGTCACATTCGCCTCTATCGAAAATAAAGAGGACTTCCTCAAGGACATCAAAGTCGAAGAATCATCTATCTTCATGAACGAAGAAAATAAGGTGCAGCTTCCGCTTTACTTCACTGCTGAGGCAGAGGACCACAACCTTGTGCTCAGTGTAGAAGACGGCGATCCAGTCGAGGTAGAAGATGAAGACTTCGACCTTGATGATCTCTAGGCCATTGCTTCACACAAGCTCATGCCTCAGCTCGCGTAGCATCTGCTAGCACGACATCCACAGAAATTCGCTGGCTCTAATTCCTCCACGCTGGGATTAGAGCATTTTTGTGCCCAGATCCTTGTGCCATAAGGAGCGTGAATTCACATTTAAAGATTTACCTTTTTGAGCGATCCAATTAAACAACACGCATGCTCGACATACGTGATATCCGCGAAAACGCAGAGGCCATCCAGCAACGCCTATCCACGCGTGGTGGTGATGCCCACCACTTGATCCAAGAGGTTCTCGAATGCGACGAAAAGCGTCGTGCGATTGAGACCGAGAAACAACAGCTTCAGGCACAACGAAAGTCAGCATCCAAGACCATCGGAGCCCTTATGGCCCAGGGGAAAACAGAAGAGGCTGAAGCGGCAAAAGCCGAGGTAAAACTCATCAGTGACAAAGCCAAGGAGCTCGACCACCAAAGCGATGAAATCACAGCCCAGCAGACCAATCTGCTCATGAGCATCCCAAATCTCCCGCACGAGGCCTGCCCAATAGGCGAGGACGAATCCGCGAACCCAGAAATTCGTACTTGGGGTGAGAAACCTGAAATTGCAGAACCTCTCGATCACGTCGCACTTGCAGACAAGCACGGTCTCATCGACTTTGATGCCGCAACTAAAATTGCAGGCTCCGGCTTCGCCGTTTATCGTGGCTCCGGAGCCCGCTTGGAGCGCGCCCTCATCAACTTCCTACTCGACCTCCAAAGTGAAGAACACGGGTACACTGAAGTGAATGTTCCTCACATCATCCGCCGATACTGCATGGAAGGTACTGGCCAGCTCCCTAAATTTGAAGAAGACATGTACGGTCTCGAAGATGGTGCCATCTTCCTCGCTCCTACTGCCGAAGTTCCTGTGACCAACCTCTGCCGTGAGACCCTCCTCCAGGAAAGCGAACTCCCGATCAAGATGACCGCACACACACCGTGCTTCCGCCGCGAGGCTGGCAGCGCAGGTCGCGACAACCGCGGCATCATTCGCATGCACCAGTTCGATAAAGTGGAGCTTGTCCAAGTCGTGCACCCAGAACAATCCACCAGAGTGCTCGAAGAGCTCACCGGCCACGCTGAAGCCGCGCTACAGAAGCTCGGACTGCACTACCGCACCATCGAACTCTGTACAGGTGACCTTGGCTTTTCAGCCACCAAGACCTACGACATCGAAGTCTGGTCTCCTGGCCAAGACAAATTCCTTGAAGTTTCCAGCTGCTCAAACTTCGGCGCCTACCAGGCACGCCGCCTCAAGCTCCGCTACAAAAACAGTGAGGGCAAGAACCAGTTCTGCCACACTCTTAATGGATCAGGCACCGCCTTGCCGCGCCTCTACGTCGCAGTCATTGAGCAATACCAAAACGCCGACGGCTCCATTACGATCCCACCTGCCTTGGTGCCATACTTCGGCAAAGAGAGCATCAGCTAATCAGCTGAGCGAAGAAATACATCATCATAAAAGCGAAGCTTCCTAGGAGGCCTCGCTTTTTTTTACCCCCCTCACTCAGGAAGCACCCAACCACTCCATGGGCCATGCGGCACATCTTCGGTTTCGACAAACCTCCATGAAACTCTCTGCCCAGCCTTAAATTCTAGAAAGTCGCGCACTGCCGGACTAAAGCTCATACCAGTGGCTCCATCACGATTCTGAAGCGGGCGGCTATGCTGGAATACATAGCCTGCATCATCATCATAAAAAGGCCCAACATCTTGCCACTGCGCATAGCAAACCTTGTAACCGAGATGGATTGCCACCCATCGGTTTTTACATACTGAGACACCTGGGGCCTTCGCTCGCGCCCAAAACCACTTGATGATTTCTGATGCCTCAGGCTTGAACATGCCACCGCCAGGCATGATATCGTTATATGGTAAAGCCACGTAAAAAGGATTCATCTGCACCTCAAAGCCGGATGGATGAAACCCATCTCGACGCGCGGGGTCATCCACCCCACCGAAGCTGCCAATCCAATCATCATCCCATGCACTGGTAAGGCGCTGAGTGTCACCCTCAAGCGGCTGCCCCACCCAGAACAATGTAGCTGGAATATCGCGTTTCCAAACATGTTGAAAGCGGATCTCTTGGTCCTCCTCTTCGAACTCATCCACCACGATCCCTTTAGGGACAATTCGGTAAGGATTCCGCAGGGCTGGGAAGCGCCCCCTCAGGCCATCCAAATGCTTTCTGTGTTGCTTCTGCAATTGTTGCTCAAGGGATTCCTGCCCCAGCACAATCGAGCTCTGAAGCACAATCATAGCAACAATGAAGGGGCTGATCATTCGGCGAATCAATGGCATTGACGATAGCTAGCAAGCTTACTTAGCAAAATCAATGCGCAATCGCTCAAGGCGCAATCGCCACCGCCTCACCAAGGCCGCCCCGATCCGGATCAAGTACTCCACTGCTGCGATGGCAAAAATCGTAAAGAGCCCAGCAAACAACACCTGGAAAATTCTCAAGTAGACATTACTACTCGCCGAGCTATCCCCAGTTGTCGAGCTACCCAACAACACCAAAAAAGTCGTCAAACCACTTCCCCACGACTTACTCCATTTGTCCCCACGCACGATGCGCGCACTAAACAACAAACAAAATAACAAGGTCAAAACAATTAAGAATGGATATGTCGGTACAGCCACTAACAAATTGTATGCGACGACCACAGCAACACCCCCAATAATACATGCAATCGAGTTGGCCTTCATGACCTGCAGGCTCGCATTCGTCTGAGGCGTGCCAGCCATCATACATATGTACAGCATCGCTAGAGCAAATTGCTGCAGGTTTAAGGTGAAGAAAATCAACACCGCGCTGCCCGCTACAATCGTGGAAACCATCACCAAGCGCAAGCGCACTTCCTTACTAGGAGGCTTCGGTGCCGCCTGTTTCTTCGCCGCTACCTTCGGCATCACAGCCTTCGAATTAGGCAATAGTCGGTGCATCAACCACATAAACACCAAACCCATCATCATATTCACTGAGAGGTAAGCCACAATGTAATGTGAAGCCACTGGTGTTAGCAGACCCAAAATTGGCACCATCGTCACTCCTAGCATCATGAACAATGTCGCCATTGGCGGCGCCGTAGCGTCATTGTAGAAAATATAGAAGAAAATCAAATAATACAGCGGCACACAGAAAAGTGGCAGCTGCAAGCAATACTCAGAGATGAGCAATCCACCCAATAAACCTACCGCCAAACGACGCATCAATTTCATGGCATTTTTCCATCCAATCCATGGGATCGGCATCATCAAAAACATCGCCACAAAAATAGGCGCCATGTATGAGAGTGGCCACGCCATGCCATACGACAAAGCGACCGAGAGTGTGACACCCACACTCAAACGGATCGCTATCAACTGAGGTAAGGTCATGGCTTACACGCTAGAGCAGTTTAGTAGACATGTGAGAAAAAGCTCACCATGCGGATCCAGATCATCCCCACCCACTTCAACAAGGTACTTTTCTCGGTGTAGACGATCACATTGGCCTGGCCACCGGCACGCTTGAAGCCTTTGGTCGCCTCCTGATCAAAGTCGATCACCACTGGAAAATGCTGTGCTTCACGGAGCCATCCCTGGCTTGTCTTGACGGTAGCTAGTGAGCCGATCTGGTTATTGGCACTATCAGCCACACCCACACCCACACTGCGCACACGGCCTTTGAACACTCGACCTGGCGCAGCATCCAAAACAACTTCAACTTCATCACCCGCCTTCATATGGGTCAGGCTATTTTCACGCATGTCTGCCTGAATCCACACATCTCTGAGTGAAATAAAGGTCATCACTGGAGCTCCTGGATTCGCATAGTGACCATTATCAATCAATAGATTGGTCACCACACCGTCTGACGGAGCCACAAGCTTTGTCCGCTGAAGATCAAGCCTAGCAGCTTCTAACTTTGCTAAAGCTAGCTGAACCTTAGTATTATCCACACCCTCCACGCCTAAGTTGCTCTTGGCTTTCTCCAATTCAGAAATTGCACTCGCCAGCTTAGCCTCATTCGCCTTGACGCGAGATCGCGCATCATCAGCACGACTCACTGATGCGGCTCCTTGCTCACTCAAGCGAATGATCCGCTCACCTTTGACTTTGGCATTCTCCAGGTTAGCGCGAGCTTCGACCACTTTCGACTGAGCGGTAGAGACACTAGCTGCATCAGATTCTGAAGCTTGACTTGCCTGTTGGAGTTCGAGCTCAGCCTGAGCCACGGCTATCTCGTAGCTATTCGGCTCAATCTGGACAAGAGTTTCACCGTCTGCAACCAGTGAGTTGTTGGAAACATCCACGGCCTCAACACGGCCTGCGACCTGCGAGGCCAATGGTACGATAAATGCTTCTATGCGAGCATTCGCAGTGTACGGCACGTACTTATCACTCAGCACATGGCCTAAAAATAGAGCTACCAAGACCGCTGCGGCAACACGCGTCCAAGTCTTTACTACATCTTTTTTCTTGGGCTCTTCAGCAGGAGCGTCAGCCGCTGCTTTTTTGTCATCACTTGGGGATTTATGATTTTCAGGCATAGAACTTAGCTGTTGGATCCTCCTTTGCTGTCGAGCGGCGCTGTTTCAGACGACGATTGAAGAAAACTCCCCCAATTCGTGCGCTGCATCATCTTATCGCGGATGTGGCCAGGGATAGCATTCTCGCGATCTCGCATCTCCCATCCACCACCGAGTGCCTTGTACATGGCAATAAAGTCTGTAGCGATGGTGCCACGTGCATTCGCGTACTCATCTTCACGCTGTGTCTGGGAGCGGATCGAATCGAGCACCCTCTGGTAATCGGTGAGACCATCCTTGTACTGAATCATTGAAATCTCAGAAGATTTCTTCGAACTCTCAACGCCTTGACGTAAGAATTCAGCCTCTCGCTGGGTGTGAATGAAACTTGTCATTCCGTCCTCCACTTCACGCGCAGCATTGAGCACCGTGTTTTGGTAGTCAGTAAGAGCAATCTCTAAACGAGCATCCTCAGCACGTACCGCATTTCTTATGCGCCCGTAGTTTAAAATATTCCATCGGAACGTTGGACCAAATGTGTAGCCCACATTCGAGCTGTTGAAAACGTTCTCGAGATTGGCAGTCCCAAAGTCTGTCGAACTAGACCCCAAGAACCCTGTGAGGCTAAAGCTTGGGTAAAGATCAGCTCGAGCAATGCCGACACGTTCACTCTGAGCCATGGCGAGCAACTCCGCACGGCGGATATCAGGACGACGGCGTAAGAGCTCCGCTGGAACACCAACAGCAATATTCGTGGGTGCAATTGGTATCCCTTTGGTGCGGGTGAGCTTTTTACGAATCACCTTCACATCTTCCGCTAGCAAGACGCCAAGAGCGTTTTGCAGCTGATAGAGACTGGACTGGAAACGAGGAATCTGAGATTGCGTGCTCGTGAGGAGTGTCTTCGCTTGGAGCACATCCAATTCGGTAACGGTTCCGGCTTGGAATTGGAGATCCACGATATCAAGTGACTCCTTCTGCAACTTCGCATTCTGCTGAGCCAGATTGATCCGCTCTTCAAGAGTTCGAATATTCACATAGGTGGTCGCCACTTCAGCAGTCAGAGAGATCAAAACATCATCAAAACTCGCCACGTCAGCCATCAAATTTGCATCGGCCACTTCAATAGACTTCCTAAACTTCCCCCAAAAATCGAGTTCCCAAGAGGCATCAAACCCAACTGATGCAGATAAAATATCTGGTGAACCACCACCAGTATCACGCACACCAAGAACATTTCCACTCGCGGCCTGGCTCTGAGGCAAGAGGTTGCCTTGGGCAATTCCCAATAGCGTACGAGATTCTAGAATGCGAAGAGCCGCGACGCGCAGATTGAGGTTCTCATCGTACGCATCTTCTACCAATCCATTCATCACAGGATCCTTAAACTGGCGCCACCACTTTGAATCCACCTTTGAGCGGTTTCGGGCTAAAATCGATGAACCTTCACTTTGCCAATTCGCACTCACTCGAAGATCTGGCGCTTCGTAGTCAGGGCCAAGCGAACAGCTCGATAAAAAAGACACCGCCAAGCCTGCAGCGGCTGAGCATGGTGTGATAGCTTGCTTAAGAGACTGAGGTAATTGCATGGTATTCGTGTAGCTCTTGTAAGGTTACTTATTCTTCAGACGGCACCGCGTCATTGCTGGATTCTTGTTCGACTTCATCATCCGATTGTTTTTCGTTCACCCAAGCCATAAAGACCGCGTAAGAGATCGAGACGATTACAGCACCCACAAAAAGGCCAATAATTCCGGAGAGCATCATCCCTCCAATCGCTCCTAGGAGAATGACCAACATCGGAGTATCAACACCGCGTGCCATCAACACGGGCTTGAGCACACCGTCACTAGCACTGACGAGGAAAGACCAAATAAGGAAAATCGTCGCAGCCGTCGGGCTGTGCGTGCTGTAGGTGAACGCCGCCACTGGACCAAGTACCAAAATAGGCGGCAACTGGACCACAGCACAGATGAGTACAAGCACACCAATTAAGACCGCAGTCGACATCCCCATGGCCACCATGCCAATCGTCGCCAATACTGACTGGATCACAGCCACACCCACCACACCTGTCATCACGCCGCGGATCGTCGCAATCGTCAATTTGGTAAACTCCTCACCTCGGACAGGATCAAAACTAAGAGAGATCTTTCTAGTCACTGCAAACCCCTTCTCAGGGCTGATCATCAACACAGCAGCAATCGCAAAGGAAATCACAAACTGCACGACTGTGCCCAGCAAGCCGCCGACACTAGCGGTGAGTTGGGCTGCTAAGTTCTCAGCAAATGGCTTCGTCGCTGAGAGCGCTGCTGGGATATCGGTAGCAGCAAGGTTCCATAGATCCGTGAGCTTCTGGCCAACCAATGGAATATCAGCAAGGCGCTCAGGCGCTGGGGGAATGAAACTAATCTTATTGTCCTTAAGGTCCTCAATCAATACCTGCATCGCCTCAAGAGAAGTGGACGCCAGAAGTATGACTGGCACAATCAAGATAGCGGCCGCAATCACCCCGAACAAGATACACACGAGCTTCCTCTTCCCTCCAAATATACCGGATAACTTTGTGATCATGGGTGAGAATGCTACCGCGATAATGATCGCCCACAACACAGGCATCACAAATGGTTTCAGAATCTGGTAGGACAATGTCACCATCAACCCTAAGAGGAATAATTTGATGGCGGCATCAATCGCTAGACTTACAAAATTGTTTTCAGTCTTCATGTGTTTGGTGGTTTTATAGAAAATTAGGGAAACAAATACCCCAATCAGTGCCAAGTATTAGTCGCTGAATACCGACCAGACAAGACAATACTAACAATGGAACAACACAAATTAGATTAGCCAATGACGAACTAGCACCACATTTCTCATTGTCACCGAGATAGCCTACCCATAATCACCCCACTCTCGCACAGCCACCCACCCTTACTCACCCGGGTCAGGAGTTCGAAATTTCACGAAAATCGCACTACCCAAGTGAGGTATTCCCTGCTATGGGCATAGGCACTATGGCAAATGAAGAGCATAAAGAAGTCCGAGTATTCGCACCCGCCACCGTCGCCAATGTGGCATGCGGTTACGATGTACTAGGCTTCGCAATTGACGCCCCAGGTGATGAAGTAGTGGCAAGATTTTCCGATATTCCGGGTCTGCGCATCACTGCAATCACTGGCGACAATGGCAAGCTCCCTAAGACTGTAGAAGGCAACACCGCTGGCGTGGCAGCTCAAGACCTACTGAAACACCTCGGCCTCACAGACAAGGGGATCGAAATGGAAATCCATAAAAAAATGCCCTTCGGATCCGGCCTAGGTTCCTCAGCAGCGTCAGCAGTGGCCGGCGTCTACGCGGTGAACATGCTTCTCGGTGAGCCACTCAGCAAAAAGCAACTTCTTCCCTTTGCCATGACCGGAGAAGCTAGCGCAGACGGTGCCTACCACGCCGACAACGTGGGCCCATCCCTCCTCGGTGGCATCACATTCATCAGATCCAATGAAGAGCTAGACATCACCCAGCTCCCTGTGCCTGAAAACCTCTGGGCTGCCGTAGTGCACCCAGACATCGAAATTCTCACGAAAATTGCTCGCGACATCCTCCCCACAGAGATTCCTGTAAGTACTGCTACTGGCCAAATGGGGAACCTTGGTGGATTCATCTGCGGCCTCTACAACAATGACCTCGGCCTGATCGGGCGTTCTCTCCACGACCTCATCGCAGAGCCACACCGCCAAAAACTCATTCCAGAGTTCTACACAGCCAAGCAAGAGGCACTTTCTCACGGAGCTCTCGGCTTCTCCATCTCCGGAGCGGGACCATCGGTCTTCGCCTTATGCGAAGGTGAAGAAAACGCCAAAAAAGTAGCGCAATGCATCTCTGACGTCTTCACCAAAAACGCGATCAGCAACCAACAGCACGTCTCCCTAATCAACCAAGAAGGCGCGCGCGTCATTTCCTAATTCATCCACTCACCCACTCTCATCATGCAATTTTACTCCACCAACAATCCAGAGCTCCGAGTCGACCTTAAGGAAGCCGTAATCCGCTCACTCCCTGCAGACAACGGGCTCTACATGCCTGAGTCCATCACCCCTCTCCCTCAATCTTTCTGGGAGAGCTGGCGTGACATGAGCCTCCCTGAGCTCGGCTTCCACGTGGCCAAACAAATTCTAGGTGATAGCTTAGAGGATGAAGTCCTCCGAAGCATCGTCAATGAGGCAATCAACTTCGATGCGCCAGTAGTCAAAATTGCAGAGCACACCCACGTACTCGAGCTTTTCCACGGCCCGACCCTCGCCTTCAAAGACTTCGGAGCCCGCTTCATGGCACGCACCATGGCACACCTCACTCAAGATGATGACAGCATGCTCACCGTTCTTGTGGCCACTTCTGGCGATACCGGTGGCGCCGTCGCATCAGCGTTCCACAAAGTGGAAGGCACTCGCGTCATCATCCTCTATCCAAAGGGCGGCGTATCAGCACTTCAGGAGAAGCAACTCACCACACTCGGTCACAACATCACAGCTCTCGAAGTCGACGGCAGCTTTGATGACTGCCAGGCTATGGTGAAGGCTAACTTCCTCGACCGTGACTTGATGCTCAAGCACAACCTTACGAGTGCGAACTCCATCAACATTTCCCGATTGATCCCTCAGGCTTTCTACTACTTCAATGCGGCGCGCCAGCTTCCAGATGGTGTAGAGCCAGTCTTTGTAATACCTAGTGGGAACTTTGGTAACTTGACCGCAGGCCTCCTCGCTCAATCGCTGGGTCTCCCAGTTCGCCATTGGGTGGCCGCCACCAACATCAATGACACAGTCCCTCGCTACCTTTCGGACGGCAACTACGACCCACAACCATCCACGCCAACCATCAGCAATGCCATGGACGTGGGCGCACCTTCCAACTTCGCTCGCATGAAAGACTTATTCGAAGACAACTGGGAAGCCATGCGCGAGAACATCTCCGGTGTCGCCTTCGATGATGACGAAACACGTGAGGCCATCAAGCGTGTGAAAGAAGAAACTGGGTACACCATCGACCCGCATGGCGCCGTTGGCGTTCTGGCTGCTGAAGCCTGGCTCCAAGCTTCACCAGAATCCGAGACGATCATTCTCGAAACAGCGCATCCATCGAAGTTCCTCCCAACCATGGAAGAGGTATTAGGGAAAGGGTCCGTCGATGTGCCAGAACGCCTGGCCGAGCTTGCCGACCTTGAAAAAGTGGCGCACTCGATCAATAACGATCCCAAAGAAATCCTCAAGTTCCTTTAATTTTGAAAAAACCAAGCACAATGCGTGCTTGGTTTTTTTTTGCACAGGACGCGTGATTTTGGCATGATAGCCTCACGCGCACTGGATTCGTGCAAAGTGCCTCCCATATTACCCAAATTTCTATGCAGAAGATCCTAATCACCGGTGGAGCTGGCTACATCGCCTCCCACACCAATGTCGAACTCCTCAAAGGAGAATACGAACTTGTCTTGATTGATAATTACATCAATTCCTGCGAGGAAGCAGTCAAGCGCGTAGAAGAACTCTCCAACCGCAAGATCACGTTCTATGAAGCTGACCTCTTGAACGAGGCTGCTCTCGATACCGTCTTCTCAGAACACCCAGATATCCAACAAGTCATTCACTTTGCAGCTCTCAAGGCTGTTGGTGAATCCGTGGAAAAACCACTCGACTACTACACAAACAACATCACTGGATCACTCAACCTCTATCGAGCCATGCTCAAGCATGGTGTCTCTAAGATCGTCTTTAGCTCATCTGCCACAGTGTATGGAGATCCCGAGACCATCCCAGTTGATGAATCGGCTCCAATCCATGCCACAAACCCATACGGCCACACCAAGTCGATGATGGAGCAAATCCTTATTGATTCAGCCCACGCGAATCATTGGGACGTAGCAATTCTGCGCTATTTCAATCCAGTGGGAGCCCACGATTCAGGACGCATCGGCGAAGACCCAAGCTATCCAAACAACCTACTTCCATTCGTCAGCCAGGTAGCTGCCGGCATCCGCGAAAAGGTTGTCGTATTTGGTGATGACTGGAGCACCCCAGATGGCACAGGGGTGCGCGACTACATTCACGTCGTCGACCTCGCCAAGGCACACGTGCAATCTGTCGAAAAGCTTAATCAATCCAAAGGAGTCCATATTTACAATATCGGCACCGGCCGGGGCTATTCCGTGTTAGAAATGATCAAAGCATTCGAAGATGCTTGTGGCCATAGTATCCGATACGAAGTAGGCCCAAGACGAAGCGGTGACATCGCCGAAGTCACGGGCGACCCACGAAAGTCACTCAGGGAACTTGGATGGAAGGCCGAACTTGGCCTCAAAGAAATGGTAGATTCAGCCTGGAAATGGCAATCCGCTAACCCACAAGGGTACAAGGTGTAGTAGCTTGCGCGCTCACGCATACACTGAGTAGAAAACTCACTCTGTTAGAGCGTGTTTTGATAAATTAAACCTTTAATCGCAGTAGGATGTATACTAGCGTTTAAATACAAGCTAACAATCCCCCATGAACGTCCACAAATCCTCCCGCCAGCGTGGGCTCACACTCATTGAATTATCAATCACTATATCGATAATTACCGGCTTAACTTCTATGTTATTTGTGAGTGCCGAGTACTACAAAAACTCCTCAGACCGCGCTGCCTGCATTAGCCAACTTGCCTCGATACAAAAGGCAATGAGAAGCCATCAAAACATGAATGGATTGAGCTCTGGTGACGCCATCACATCAGGAGATTTGATTGGGGCTGGCAAAGCTATTCCTAACACCCCACGTTGCCCAAAATCAGGGACAGCCATCATAATGCAGGGCATCGTTCCTGCTCCTGGTGTGATTTATGCTGAATGCTCTGAGTATGACAACTCGAATGGGACTTTGGACGTATCACAAGATCACACTTCATCCCAGTTTTTTGGACTATAGTCCATGCTAAATTGAAATCCTAACTCCTGGCGCTAGCTAGCTTTTGAACGACATTCCGCATCACTTCTTCTTGAGCTTCAATCTTCTCGACTAACTTAAGTTGAGTGCGCGCTCGATCTAGATTCTGCCCGGCACGCTCAATTTTAAAATACTGATCTCCTTCAAGATAATCAGTGAGGAATCGAATCCCTGTTTCTAGGGTGATGATTTTTGCGCCAGTCACCATATAGTCCATCTCCACCTGGGTCAGCGCTGCACAGCCATCGATATACCCTTCAGCAAGCGCCTCAAAGTATGGCATGCGCATGTCCACCATACTGAGATCACGTTCATCTTCAGCAGCTGGGCTGGTTGCCGTACGAACAAGGTCACCAAAGTCATACACCGAGAGCCCAGGCATCACCGTATCGAGGTCGATCACACACACTGCTTGATCCGTCGCCTCATCCATCATCACATTATTGAGCTTGGTGTCATTATGGGTTACTCGAGTCGGCAAGACTCCCTCTTGCTGAAGGCGCAGTAACTCTCCACAGCAATCCTTCCTCTCAAGTACAAACAAGTACTCAGCCTGAATCTCAGACAAGCGGCCATGAGCATCCCTCTCAGCAGCGCGCTCTAATGCCTCAAAACGCTTTTGAGTATTATGAAAGTGTGGAATCGTTTCTGTGAGTTGCCCTGCATCAAGATCTGCAACCAGATCTTGAAAAGCGCCAAATGCGTGAGCTGCTTGATAGGCCTGTCGCGTGCTCTCAACGATGTCGTACGTCTTGCACCCTTCGATAAAGTTGTAACACCTCCACACCCCCCCCCCCTCACCTTCCACATAGAATTTTCCATCGCGTGACGGATACATATTCAGCGTTTGCCCACCCATATCATCAGTATGAAGCAGTACTTTGTGGTTAATGTGCTTGGTCACGTAGCAAACATTTTCTACGACCATCAATGGCTCCTTGAATACCTGCTCATTGATCCGCTGAAGAATATAACGGCTCTCTCTAGCACCATCGCGGAAAGTCACTAGATAGGTAGTATTGATGTGGCCTGAGTCAATCTCACCATAACCCACAAGATCTCCAGCGATCGCAAATGCCGCAGCAATACTCTCCACCACTGAACCTTTGCTCGCGGCATGCTCGGTCTCACCATTCTTCTCAATCGCCTTCAAATCCATAGTAAGTTCAGTATCCAAGCACCACTTGGGAAGACTAAGAAATCAGTGGGCATCTAGCAACTATGATTTCCAGACAAAATAAAAGTGCAGCACAATTGCTTGTGCTGCACTTTTTCCCTCATAAAAAAGTTACACCTCCCAATGTAACTTCTTAGAAAATGGTGGGCAGAGCTGGATTCGAACCAGCGTACACTTACGTGAGCAGATTTACAGTCTGCCGCCTTTAACCACTCGGCCATCTACCCATCGTAGAAAATTTCGGATCTTGCGACCCGCGGTTAGCACCTCTTGCGAGGCGGGGGAGTTCTAGGGTCATTCACGATCGCGTGCAAGACAAAAAGAGTACTTTTTCTGATTTTTTTTGATCCTTCATTGCCAGCGCCGCAATCCCTGTAAATACTGGTTTCGCACTATGCTTCATTCCTCGGAAACAACGAAAAACAACATCCTATTCATTGCCAAGCAATTAGGTTTTTTTGAGTGCCGGATATCTACAGTAAAGCGCGCAACCCACGCCGATCGCTACCTCGATTGGGTCGAGCAAGGGTGCGCTGGAGAAATGAAATGGCTGGAGCGAAATAAAGAGCGCCGAGTGCATCCAGGTGAAATCGTGGATGGTGCCAAATCGGTAATCAGTCTCGCCTACAACTACTTCCCAGGAAATGATCATCCTGGGCACGGCTACAAGATCGCGCGCTACGCCTGGAATGTGGACTACCACAACATCATCGAAGAGAAACTCAAAGACCTCGACCTCGCACTCAGTGAAATGGGTGGCACCCAACGGTACTATGTGGATACAGGCCCAGTGCTGGAGCGAGACTTCGCCACCGATGCTGGACTTGGATGGAATGGCAAGTCCACCGTCCAGATCCACCCCAAAATAGGCAATTGGTTCTTCCTCTGCGAGCTCATCAGCACCCTAAATTTGGAAGCTGACTCGCCACTGCGCGACCACTGCGGAAAGTGTACCAAATGCATCGACCATTGCCCCACCGACGCCATCACTGGCCCACGAGAAATGGATGCGAGGCGCTGCATTTCCTACCTCACCATCGAAAACCCAGGGGCCATCCCGCTAGAATTCCGCAAGGCAATCGGCGATCGTATCTACGGCTGCGATGTTTGCCTAGAAGTCTGCCCATGGAATCGCTTCGCCAAGCTCAGCCATGACACCAAGCTCCACGCTAAAGGAGCTATCTTTGAGAAATCACTCAACGACTTCCTCAAGCTGAGCCCTGAGTCTTTCAATCAAACCTTCGCCCAGTCTCCAATCAAGCGAATCAAGCACCCTAGATTCCTACGCAACGCCTGCGTGGTTGCCGGCAATGTGGGCAGTTCAAAAGAGCTCCCTCAACTCAAAATACTCAGCCAAAGCGACGACCCACTGATAGCCGAACACGCTCAGTGGGCGGTCGAGGAGATTGAGACTAGAGTGAGCCAGTAAAGAAATAGAGTAGGAACCACTATACCTTATCCGCAACGACGCCAAGAACTCGATGAAGCCTTGCTTCACCACTCCCTGCGTCACCCCATCTTTGCTAAGCATTCTATTTCTCATGATTCACCTGACTCTAAACCGGATGGAACACCATCATCCAGAGCTCACAAGGAGGTCAGACTGTACAAAAAACACCCTAGGTTTTGAAACCTAGGGTGCTTTGAAATTTGTTTGCTAATGACTGGGAATTAGTGCGCGCGACAGAATTCCTCAAAACGCGTGAGGCCTTCATTGAGCACATCAAGAGTGGTGCAGTAGCTAATGCGAATACAGTGGTCATTACCAAATGCCACACCAGGTACAGCTGCCACACGATAGCGATTCAACAACTTGTCGCAGAGGTTGACAGACTTCATACCCAGCTTTTCACAATTCACGAAGAAGTAAAAGGCTCCCTTAGGCTCCACGATGGTGATGTTTGGAATTGCTTTGAGACGCTGAAGCATGAACTGACGACGCACGTCGTACTCATCGCGCAGGTCCTTCACAAAGGAGCTTTCTTGCTCAAGCGCAGCAAGGCCACCATACTGGGCGAACGAACACGCATTGGAGGTCGTGTGACCTTGAAGCTTACTAATCGCATCAGCAAGTGGCTGAGGAGCAGCAATCCAACCTAGACGCCACCCAGTCATTGAGTATGCCTTAGAAAAGCCTCCCACTGTGATCGTTAGGTCGTAGATTTCCTTACTAACAGATGCAATGCTTACGTGCTTTTCACCATCATAGATGAGGTGCTCGTAAATTTCATCCGAAAGAATCACGATGTCTTCTAGGAGCGCAACTTCACCAATTGCCTTAAGCTCTTCGGCAGTGTAGACAGCCCCTGTTGGGTTACCGGGTGAGTTGATGATGACCATCTTAGTGAGACCAGTCATATTCTCTTCAAATTCTTCAGCAGTAAGCTTCCAACCATTCTCCTCTTTGGTCTCCACAATCACTGGAACGCCACCTGCAAGACGGACCATTTCTGGATATGATACCCAATACGGTGATGGAATGATGACTTCGTCACCCTCTTCCACAACCGCCATGATCGCATTCATGCAAGAATGCTTGGCTCCGCTGTTCACCACAACCTGACGAGCTTCATAGTCGAGACCGTTCTCGTCTTTGAGCTTCTTAGAAATTGCTTCTCGAAGCTCTGGAATACCAGCTGCAGGCGTGTACTTAGTCTTGCCTTCCTGGATTGCTTTAATCGCAGCTTCTTTAATGAAGTCTGGAGTGTCGAGATCTGGTTCACCGCCTGCAAGACCGTAAACTTCTTCGCCTTTGGCCTTCATAGCCTTGGCCTGATTTGTGATGCTCAATGTGAGTGACGGAGTCACACCAGTCACGCGTGATGATATACTTTCCATAGTACCAATAGTTAGAAAATGTGTTCGCGCTCAAGAGGCGATACCATAGTCTGTAGATCAAAATAGGCTCGCCTCAGAGCCACAGCACTTATTAAAGCATCATCGCCAGCATGCAAGAGAAATGCATGAGAAACAGAGATTTCATCCCACCCCCCATGCCGCAGCCGCGGGCCAGCCAGTCAAAGTCAGGAAACTCGCCCCTGCGCAGTGACCCACTTTCCTTTGGTGATCACTCGGCTGAATACCAAGCCACACTCTTCTGCAGCCGCTCGCGTATCCTCCCATTGCTCTTTTAGGATTCCTGAAATAATGAGGTCGGCATCTGATTTCATTGCCTTCTTCAAGGTTGGAAATGCCTGCTGAAGAATCGTGGAGAATAAATTCGCCACGACCACGTCCCACTCTTGAGGGGGCTGCCATGCCAGCACGTCCTGTTGAACAACTTGAATCTGATCCACTTGGTTGAGCTCGAGGTTTTGCTCTGAGACGCGTACAGCCTGAGGGTCAAAGTCCTGAGCCTCACATTGTTTAGCACCTAGCTGCCTAGCTGCTATTGCTAAGATTGCGGTCCCGCACCCTGCATCTAGCATCTCCCATTCAGAGTTAGAGCGCTCTCTGGCCACATCGACTAACAATCTCAAGCAGGTTGATGTCGTTGCATGATCACCCGTTCCGAATGCCATATCTGCGGGCATACGTAGCACCTTGCGCTCAGGATTATCCTCGCGAAGCTTTTCCACGATTTGCTCGTTCCGGCTGCCAGTAACAAGGATCGCGTTTCTAATTTTCAAAGGAGGCTTCTCCACTTCGCTCAGCGCCGCCCAGTTTTGATCCTTCACCTTGCGCACACTTCCTCCAAACTGATCTTCAATGGCGCGTGCCTCTTCTTCAGTCTCACAGTAGAGAGCGACACGAATCGACTTCCCGCCCTTGATTTCGTTAATCACGCTATTCGGGTTGCCGTAAAAGCGCTCTTCCCAAGCGTCAAGCCACTTGATGGATGATAGTTTGGACCAATGCCACATAATAACGAAGTAGATGAGTAAGTGATTCAGATCAAGCCGATAGCTTGCTTAATAGGTAATTTAAGTTCTTTTACCCAAGTATTATAACAATTCTAATTGAGCAACGGGGGCAAAGCTTAGGCGATGAATCGGACAAGGCCCCAATGAACGAAGTGCTTCTAAATGCACCTTCGTCCCGTAACCCTTGTGCCTCTCAAAACCATACCCAGGGTATTGTTCAGCATACTTCACCATGGCGCGATCTCTCTTGACCTTGGCAATGATACTCGCCGCTGCGATCGACATTGACTTCGAATCCCCCTTCACAATCCCCTCAGACTCGTATGGGAACTGGGGAACCGCTAAGCCATCAATCAAGCAATACGGAGACAGATCCAGGCCGATTCCCTCAACCGCCCTTGCCATCGCTAGATGAGTAGCTTTGAGAATATTGATGGAGTCGATCTCTTCAGCTTCCACGTACGCGTGCCCCCAACGGATTCCATCATCAGCCATTAAATCAGCGTAAATCTGCTCTCGCTTCTTCTCGCTCAGTTTCTTTGAATCATCTAACAAAGGGTGAGAAAATCCATCCGGCAATAACACAGCAGCAGCGGATACGGGCCCAGCTAGCGGGCCCCTCCCCGCTTCATCAATACCAATCACAAGGTCGTGACCTCGCTGCCACGCACTCTCTTCAAATGAATAATCTGGCATGATATATTCAGTTAGTTACGAACACGGACAGCAGCTTCAGCGCACTTGATCCCATCGAGTGCGGCGGAGACAATCCCACCAGCATAGCCTGCCCCCTCACCGCAGGGGATGAAGTGCGCGATCTCAGGATGCTCTAGTGTGTCGTCACGCCGCGGAATTCTGAGCGGACTAGACGTCCGCGTTTCAAACCCCAAGAGGTTCGCCTCTTCTCCCACATAGCCATTCATTTGTCGGCCAAACTTCTTCAAACCAAGTGTCATGCGATAAGAAACATCGCGTGGTAGAATCTCGTCGAGTCGGGCCGATGTGAGACCAGCGAAGTAACTCGATTTGGGAATGGTCGAAGACTCCTTACCAGCAATGAAGTCTTTGACTCGCTGGGCCGGTGCCTTTTGCTTTCCACCACCAGCCAGAGACGCTTTGATTTCAAGATCCTTCTGATAGGCAATCCCGGATAGAATCCTGTGCTCTTGTTGAAATTTTCTGGTATCTTCCGGCTCCACCGTGACCACCATGCCTGAATTGGCAAAGGGTGAGTCCCGTCGCGCCAAGCTCATCCCATTCACCACCACTTCATCGTTTTCGGTGGCAGCTGGCACAATGAAGCCCCCCGGACACATGCAAAATGAGTGGACACCACGCCCATCAATTTTGGTGGCCAGACGGTAGCGAGCAGCGGGCAAAATGCGCGGCCTCTCGGTGTCTCGATCATAGCTATATTGGATGCTATCGATCAATGGCTGAGGATGCTCAATACGCATCCCTACCGCAAATGGCTTTTGCTCCATCAAGATCTTTTTCTCAGCCAAAAGCTTGTATATATCACGCGCGCTATGCCCAGTAGCCAAGACTACGGCTGAGCCGAGCAACTCACGCCCGTCGGCCAGAACCACCCCGGTCATTTTTTGACGATCCGCACTGAGCAGAAAATCCACCACCTTCGATTCAAAATGCACTTCCCCACCAGCCTCAAGAATCGACTGGCGCATCGCCTTCACCACATTGGGTAGGAGGTTCGAGCCCACGTGTGGGTGGGCGTCGGTCAGGATTTTTTCTGGAGCTCCATGCGCCACCAATGTTTCATAAACATCCCTCACTGGCCCGCGCTTCGTAGCCCGAGTATACAATTTACCATCTGAATAGGTGCCTGCCCCCCCCTCACCGAAGCAATAGTTCGAATCTTCAATTACCCGCCCTTCACGCATGATTGGCCCCAAATCAAAACGGCGAGCCGACGCATCCTTACCGCGCTCAACGATGATGGGCTTCACCCCCAACTCGATACAGCGTAGCGCAGCAAAGATACCAGCTGGCCCACAACCCACGATAATCACAGGTTCGGCGGTCGATCCTAACTTGGCGTAGCTTGGACTTGGCTTTTCATAGACTGGGAGCGGGCCATCAACACCCACCTCCATGCGCAACTGGATCTTGATCTGCGCCTTACGGGCATCAATCGAGTGTTTCTGCATGCGAAGCTCATGGACGCGCTCGGGCTTGATGCGCAACTTTTTACACACCGCCTTCTTCCTAGCCTCCTCATCCTCAGAAACTTCTAGAGGAAGAATAATGTCCACGAGTTCGTAGCTTGCCATCCCCCACTCATGCGCGAGGCCAGTCGCTGTGTCAAGGCGTGCCTCATGCGACTTTATAAATTCACCCGGAGACTAGCCACCCAGATAAGACATCTCTTTTTTAGGCTCCCCAGCTTTCCCTTCACTGCGCAGCTCTGAGTAGCGATCGTGACGCCCCCCCCATAAAGAAACGAGGCGATCTGCAAGCTCTGCATTTGATTCACCAGCACGCATCGGCGACTTCATGTCATAACCTTCAGAAGCAAACAAGCAGGTGTACAAATGGCCGTCTGCTGAGAGTCGCATGCGATTACAATCACGACAAAACGGCTTGGTAACGGAGCTAATAAACCCTACTTCAAAACCCGGAGCTGAGGGATCTGCAAATCGCTGAGCGGTTTCACCTAGCTTAGGATTCCCTACCGACTCCAACGTGAAGTGTTGTGCAAGCTGCGCATGCACTTCTGCGCTCGGTACCACATGGTCAAGCTTCCAACCGTTGGTATTCCCTGTATCCATGTATTCAATGTAGCGGATCGGCACGCGACGCTCTCTAGCAAAGTGCGCCAAGCCAATGAGTTCACCTTCATTGGTACCCTTCTGCACCACAGAATTGATTTTCACTCCTAGGCCTGCATCAATGGCAGCATCAATACCATCTATCACCCGTTGAGGCTTAGCCCCCACGCCATTCATCGCACCAAACACCTCTTCATCGAGCGCATCTAGAGAAACCGTGACTCTATCCAAACCGGCCGCTCTCAGTGGCTCGGCATGCTTTGCCAACAATGAAGCATTTGTGGTCATCGCGATATCTTGGATACCGTCAATACTTGAAAGTTTCTCGATCAGTATCGGAAGATCTCGACGCAACAAGGGCTCCCCTCCAGTGATCCGCAGTTTCTGCCCCCCTTGCCCGGCAAAAACCTCAGCAAATCGCTCAATTTCATCAAAATTCAAAATACCCTCCCGGGGAAGGTATTCATAGGTGCTATCGAAAATCTCGATCGGCATACAGTAACGACAGCGAAAATTGCATCGATCTGTCACGGAAATCCGTAGATCGCGCATCGGTCGCTTCAGCATATCCTGTACCTTCATCCCAGCCAGCGTAAACCACGCTAGCGAAGAGACAAACCCAAAAAGACATGGAATCACCAAATCCAAGCAATTTACCACTCTCTCAAAACTGCGACTTGATCATTGCCTCATGCAAGGACAAGATCCGCCGCAACAAGCCATGCCATTGATCACTCCACAACAGGCCGAAGAGGCGATCCTTAGTCACTTCCCAGTCGCTTCGGTAGAAAGCATCTCCATCCACGATGCCTACCACCGAGTGCTACGCGAGCCCATCCTCAGCGACCGCGCTATACCGCCATTCCATCGCGTGATGATGGATGGCATCGGCATCCAATTCCCCAAAAAGCTCGATGACTCACTCAAATTTCAAATTCAAGGAGTCCAGGCCGCAGGTAGCCCCGCGCTAGAACTCCAATCCCCGCTTCATTGCCTCGAGGTAATGACCGGCGCCACCGCACCAATCGGTGTCGACTGCGTGATTCCTGTGGAGAACATTGAAATCTCAGACGATGGATCCTCGCGAACGGCACGCGTGCTCGACTGGGACAATATCCAGGCTGGAAGCTTCATCCACTCCATGGGGGCAGATGCCGCGCGAGGAGCTGAACTTCTCCCCACTGGCACCACCTTAGCTGCTCCGGAGCTAGCCACGGCCGCCAGTTGTGGCTACACCCATGTGCAGGTATCAAAAATACCGCACATCCACTTACTCACAAGCGGTGATGAAGTGGTCCCCATTGATCAATCCCCCGAGACCCACCAAATCCGTGCAAGCCACCCGATCGCACTGAGGACATCCCTCGAGTCTAAGAAGCTTGCCACCCTCACCCATCACCACCTACCAGATGACCCCGCAGCCACAGAAGCCGCCATTTGCAGCTCACTGGCCACAGCTGACATGCTTATCCTCACTGGCGGAATCTCGAAAGGTCAATTTGACTTCATCGCCCCCATCCTGAAGAAACTTTGCGGTGATCCAGAATTCCACGGAGTGGCTCAGCGCCCAGGCAAACCCTTCGCCTTTCATCTCAAGCCTATTCCTATCTTCGCTCTTCCTGGGAACCCACTATCAGTCATGGCCTGCACCGCTCGCTATGTGATTCCAGCCCTACGGCAGCATCTGGCCACTGCATTCTCCCCACCCCAATTGCCCCCAGTAGCAGTCTATTTGAACCCTTTCCCACGCACACAAATTCTCGCCGCGCAAATGATTGATGGTAGGCTCCTACCCGCCTCGCCAAAAAACTCAGGCGAATACACCGCGACCCACCACTGCAGCGGGGTCGTTCAGATCCCCCCGCATCAATCTCCGATCAACACCGAGCTCCCCTTCTACCCTTGGTAAACACTCCGTATCCTCTTATGTTTCACATCACCGACACCACCATCAACGCTGAAGAGATCCGCCTCAAAACTCTCGACCCACAATCTGGGGGCTTTGTAAGCTTTGAAGGCTGGGTTCGCAACCACCACGAAGGCAAGCCCGTCAGCTCACTAGAGTATTCCGCCTACAACGAGCTCGCCGAAAAAGAGGGAACCAAGATCATTCAAGAAGCTCTCGAAAAGTACTCTATCGTCTCAGCCCACTGCTCGCACCGTGTTGGCCACCTCCGCATAGGCGATATGGCTGTCTACGTGGC
The DNA here is from genome assembly GCF_000378105.1 of Rubritalea marina DSM 17716. Lineage (GTDB taxonomy): Bacteria > Verrucomicrobiota > Verrucomicrobiia > Verrucomicrobiales > Akkermansiaceae > Rubritalea > Rubritalea marina. The sequence continues at coordinate 58,985 of NZ_KB899252.1, forward strand.
GGTATCATCCGCCCACCGCGATGCAGCCTTCGAGGCCGCACGCTATATTATCGACGAGACAAAGACCCGAGTCCCCATCTGGAAAAAAGAACATTACAGCGATGGCAGTATCGACTGGCCACATTCCAAACAGCCAGACCACTAGCATCTATTTCTAGCAGCTGCTAGCCGCACAATATTTTCACACATTTGAGGGTTGGCAAGGAACCCACAGCTCACTAAATTCCACTCATGCACAAAGCAGTAGCTCTTTCCCTTACCGCATCAGCGATACTCGTTGGCGGATTCACTTCCTGCTCCAACAGCAACAAAAAAATTCAAGTTGCTACCGGACAAGTTGCCCCATCCAGCCAACCGGAGGCCACCGCGCTCTATCAGGAAGCTCAGAGTCTAGCGGCTCGTGGCCGCACCAAGAAAGCAGCAAAAATCTGCACACGCATCGCAGACCGCTACCCGCTCTCTGCCGAAGGCCCTGAAGCACGCCTCTATGCCGCAGATACTCTATTACTCAACGGCGACCTCATCAAGTCGTTCGAGCAATACCAAAAATTCATCGAACAATACCGCGGCACAGCCAAATATGAGCATGCCCTAGCACAGCAGGCAATCGTCGCCCATGCCGCAGCCGATGGGAAAATTCAAAATTCCTTTATCGGACTAAAATCTGACATCCCCCGCTCGAAGGCCGAGAAGATGCTCAACCAAGTCCGCGACAATGCCCCCTTTGGTAAGTCAGCAGCAAAGGCTCAATTCGCGATCGCAGAAATGTGGCAACGCGATAAAAACCTAGGCAACGCCATCGCAGCCTACGAAGACCTCTATGTGAAGTACCCAAAGTCAAGTTACGCTCCTGAAGCACTATTCCGAGTAGGCCAGCTGTTGCTCGATCAAACTGAGAAAGGCAATAGAAACCGTGGTAATCTCGACACAGCCCTCACGACCTTCACGGATCTCACTCTGCTCTACCCAAACACCAAACAAGCGAAAGTCGCTAAAGAGAAAATCAAGTTCATCGAGAAAGCTGATATCCAGCGCAGCTTCAGCGTTGCCGAGTTCTACAGCAAGAAAAAGCAATACTCCTCCGCTGCATTCTATTATCGTGAAGTACTTAGGGAAACAACGAAAGGCTCCGAACTTCACAAACTCGCTCAGGAACACCTTGACGCACTGCCCAAACAATAGCTTGAGCAACCGCCCACATCTCTAAGGCCAGATCATGAAACTTTTAAATATCGCCCTGCTCCTCACAGCTCTCATTGGGCTGAGTTCATGCGGCTATCAGGTCGGCAACACCAAGCCTACGGAGCTAGCCGCCGTCAAGCGCCTCGCCGTGCCACTCGCCACCAATCACACCCAAGAGCAACGCCTCTCAAGCATGATGACCAACAGCCTGATCGATACGATCACTCGCGACGGCACCTACACCATCAGCAACGACAGCAATGCTGACGCAACACTCTACGTCGACATCACAGAAATCAAATACGTCGTGCAGCGATACGATCCATTCGACTCGCTCAGAGCCTCGGAAATGTTCATGTACCTCAAAGCCTCCTGGCGAGTGGTCGACAACCAAAATAACCTGCTCTCGAAGGGCCGAGAGGAGGGCCGCACTCAATTCACCATCGAATCCAACCAACAAACCTCACGCAGCAATGCGTTCCCCTCAGCAGCTGAAGCTACAGCCGTGCTCATCACGCAGCGAATCGCTAACGGGTTTTAATCATGGTCAGCTTTGTACCCACGCCCATTGGCAACCGCGGCGACATCACCCAGCGAGCCATCGAGGTTCTTAGCTCCGCCGACCTCATCACTTGTGAGGACACGCGACACTCGCGACCGCTGCTCGAGTTCCTTGGAGTCGCAAAGCCAGTCACGGCATTGCATGACCACAACGAAGCTCAGAAAACCCCCGAGCTAGTAGCACGCGCTAAGGCAGGTGATCACATCGCCGTCATCACAGATGCCGGAATGCCTGCCATTTCCGACCCAGGCTACCGATTGATGCAAGCCTGCATTGAACACGAGCTGGACTACACGGTACTCCCAGGCCCTTCAGCAGTCCTCACAGCTCTGGTCGGTTCAGGTTTCCCACTCCATGCCTTTTTCTTCGGCGGTTTCCTCCCAGTGAAAAAAGGGAAACGTTCAAAAATGCTGGAACAAGCCTGCCAATCAGAACATACTTCTATCTTCTTTGAGTCACCACATCGGCTATTATCCACTCTGGAGATTCTCAACCGCGACTCTCCCGATCAAATGGTCTGCGTAGCGCGAGAACTCACCAAGAAGTTTGAAACCTACCACCGTGGCAGCTCTGCCGAACTCTTTCAGCATTTCAGCAACCATAAAGCCAAAGGAGAAATCGTCTTATTGATTTCCCCGAACGACAACTAACCTCAGTACCCGAACCTCACTTAATGATCAGCTTCTCGACATGCTGGAACAACTCACGTCACAATTGTGGTGAGAAAGTCATTGATGAGATTGTCGAGCTAGGATTCAGCAATATCGAGTTAAGCCATGGCATGATGATCACCAAGCTCCCCGGCTTGATGGATGCCTACAAAAAAGGCAAATTCCATTGCTGCGGGGTGCACAACTACTTCCCGTCACCGGTTGAGGTCATGATCGATGCGCCGGATGCATACGAGTATACATCCCACCGTATTTATGATCGCAAGCGCGCCCTAGAGCTCACACTCAAGACACTGGAGATGGCGGCACACTTTGAGGCAGACTACATGGTCATGCACATGGGTTCCGTGCCAATGCCCCCCAAACGCTGGACCAACAAACTCACGGAACTCGTGCGAGACGAAAAGCACGACGAGAAGAAGTTCCTTCGCCTCAAAGAAAAGTTCATCAAAAAGCGCGCAAAGCTTGGAAAAATCTACTACACCAGAGCAATCGAAGCACTCGAAGAAATTGTCGAAAAGGCGACTCAATTCGGTGTGAAACTCGCAATCGAATCGCGCTCACGCTACGAAGACATGCCCACCGAAGCTGAAATGCTCGCGCTTCAAGAACACTTCAAAGACAACCCGATGGTGGGCTATTGGCACGACTTTGGCCACGTGCAACTCAAGCACAACATCCACCTCCTCGAGCATCGAGACTGGCTAGCAAGCATGCAACCCTACCTGATCGGCGCACATGTCCACGACGTCTACTGGCCAGACAGGGACCACCGGGTTCCCCTCACTGGAGAAATTGATTTTGACGACTTGCTTCCATTCTTCAAACCAGAAATGCCGCACACTTGGGAACTCAGCCCTACTCGGGAAGCTGCAGACATCCGCCAAGCCCTCGCGCAATGGAGAGAGCGCTACCCAGACCGCACATGAATCCCTGGCGCAAGTACCTCATTGGCGAGCTGAGCTGGCGACGACTCATCAAGTCCGCCCTCAGCATCTATCTCATGCTAATGATTTTCGCAGTCTTTGCTGGAGATCACCTCATCTTCCCAGCTCCCAGCTCGAGCTACACCTCTCAAGCTGAGAATCTAAAGTTCCTGACTTTGAATGACACTGAGAGAACACAAATCGCCTTCCGTCACCTCGCGGCTACCGATGGCCAGCCCACCTTGCTATGGTCTCATGGCAATGGTGAGGACATCGGTATGATACACCCACTCATGCGGCGCTTTCATAGGCTTGGATACGGAAGCCTGGTCTATGACTACCCAGGGTATGGACTCAGCTCCGGGAAACCCAGTGAGTCTGGTTGCTATCTAGCAATCGATCGAGCCTACCAACACCTCACACAAGAAGCTAACATTCCGGCGCAGGATATTGTGATCGTCGGGCAATCCATTGGTTCTGGACCTTCTTGCTACCTGGCTGAGAAGCACCCTAACACTCGTAGCCTCGTTCTTATTTCACCTTTCACTAGCATCTACCGTGTGGCATTTGGAGCCCCAGTCTTCCCCAACGACCGCTTCGACAACCTCCATCGCATTCAATCTATCCAGCTAGACACCCTGATCATGCATGGAGCTTTGGACGAGATGATTCCAATCCATCACGCAAAGCAACTCGCCAATGCACATCTTGGCAAGACCCACTTTCATGAGTTCGCAACACGGGGGCACAATGACATCACAGGTAGCACAGATGACGAACGAATGGACTTCATAGCCAGAATTCTTCAGTTCACCCACTGATCCATCCAAAGTGCTCCCTGCATCCTAAATTTTATCTCAAGGATGCACAATATTACTCTTACACAACGAGCTAGCACTTCCTATTCTAGCCGACAATGATCATTAAAACGCTGCGACAGCTCACCTTGGGCATCCTAACAATCATCGGTCCATGGTGCTTTGGTCAATCCACCCTAGCCTTCTATGCATTTGCGAATGGGATGCAAGGCGTCCCAATTGAGAAACAAGCACCTCTCCTGAAGTCACTCGGATACGACGGCGTCAGCCAAGTGTTCGTAGGAGGTGACGCCCTCACTCCCTGGATCGAGACTTACCAAGCTCAAGGTCTCAAAGTCCTCAGCATCTACATCAATGCGGATGAAGCGCCTGTCAGTGCTGAATTCATGTCCCCTCTGGCTCAAGGGGGGATCATCGAACTCACTGTTCCAAAGCTCAACCCTGCAGTCATCCAATCGATTCGTAAGACCGCGCAGACCGCTTCAGAGCATGAAATTAAGGTAGCTCTCTACCCTCACGTCGGTCTTGCCGTCCAAACCATCGATGAGGCACTCAAACTCATCAATGATGTCCAACACCCCAACCTCGGTCTCATGTTCAACCTATGCCACTATCTCAAAAGCGAAGACCTCGAAAAGCTTGAAGAAACCCTAGATCGTTGCGCCCCACATCTCATGGCTGTCAGCACCAATGGAGCTGACAGCTCCGGGTCTGACTGGGACAGCTTGATCCAACCACTCAACCGAGGTAGCTTCCCGCAACAGCGGCTCTTTGATAAACTCCGCGCTATTGGATTCACTGGTCCGGTAGGCTTGCAATGCTATGGCATCAAAGAACCACCACACAAACACCTCAAGGGCTCAATGCTAGCATGGCTTCAACTGCAGCCACAAAGTACTCAAGGTGAACCAGCTCGCATTCTGAAGGGTGAACACAAAGCCACCCAAGCCCCTAAAAATTAGGGATAGGCACACCACGCCAACTAATAGACTATAGTACATATCAAAAAATGGCATTTCGCACCCTCTCGGGATTCCATTTCCCAAATAAGTTTTTATGACGCGCGCGAATACCACGATCAAGCTTTGCATGGGGATCTCTTCGATGATCCTTACGAGTCAGCTTTGTTTCGGTGAAGGTCCCACTACACCAGCGCAAAAGGATTGGATCTTTAATCCACCTGCTGGCGACTCAGCCAACTGGGACACAAATATCAGCCCAAATATCTGGGTCGACCTATTCGATGCCAACATGGAATTCGATATATCCTACGGAGAACCGACCATTGCTGACATCGCCACCATCGGGGCAAAACGTACCGCCGTCCTCAACACACCAGGAAAAAAGGTCAACCACCTCAGCCTTGCTGGCAGCCACATCGAGGCTGGAACTTTGAATATTGAGAACGGTGGGTCACTCACCGTTGCTGGACTGACCAAGCTCGCCGCGCCAGCGACTGGCTACGAGCAAACCCGTGGGGGCATTCTCAACCTCACTGGAGGGATGATTGAAACTCAGGGCATCGTACTTCTCGGTGCAGCTGATCAGTTACACATTTCTCACCACGGCACCGTCAACATCCATGGCGGGGAATGGATCTCTCGTAACCAAGTCTTCTTATCCAGCCCTGAAGCGACCCACGCTGGCATCGTCAACATGAAGGGCGGCACATGGTCACCCAAACAGACCGTGAGCCTCTCTGCTGAAAATGGTGCCGGCGGTGAAATCAACCTCTACGGAGGAGAAATCAATGCGAACCCGAACACTCCAATCGCCTTCGACCTCGGCACCAATGCCGTCATCAACATCGACGGAGGAACACTTTCAGCCCATGTACATCAAGAAAATGGTGTCATGCTTGCGCGGGGGGGCACAGTAAACCTCAAACTCGGCTACATCGTTGCTCACGGAGCCGATGGCCCCAATGACGCGATTTGCCTCAAAGATAGCATCTTGAATATCTCAGGGGGTGAAGTCTCACTGACCAAAGGTCAGATATTCACATTCGAGCCCACCATCAACATCCATGGCGATGAAGCAAGCATCCGCATGGATGGCATCAGTAGCCTGCCAGGAAAATTAACCAGCAAGTGGAATTTCATCTTCAATGCCACCGGGGTCAGTACGGTAGACAGTGCCAATTCCTTCATCAACCTCTCTGGCGCCACAGTCAATGTCGATGGTAGCTATTTCGAAGGGCGAGCTGGCCGATTCAAGCTATTCGACTCAAGAAATGACGCCGCGTTCAAAGAGCCAGCCCACTTAAAAACAGTCGGCTTTGATAACTTTTATACCAAGTTCAGCACCCTCGATGGCGACCTTTACCTCACCATCATTCCTCGAGGAGGTAAACACAAAGAGCTTACTCAGGCATCCGCGGATTAATCGCTCTCAATGCTCGATTAAGCGACACTGGAGAACTCGATACCAAAAAAGTCACTCAGCACCTTGCTATAGACTTCCCGCTTAAATTTTGGCACCCACATGATGTCAAATTCTTCAGGAAGCACCCAGTCGTAGTCTTGAAACTCTTGATTCTCCTGAGTGATATTCACTTCAGGTGCACCAGGCTTCAGTTTACACAAATAGTAGGTTTGCTGCTGGCCGTCATGCTTTTTTCGCTGACTGACTTTGGCTGGATACAGGTACTTGTATCCAGATTTTTCATCCAGCACTTCATAATGCTCTCTGGATAGCCCAACTTCCTCCTCCACTTCACGGTACAAACTATCAAGGACCGTCTCCCCTTTATCCACACCGCCTTGCGGAAACTGCCAAGCATTCTTGTTGCCACTGCGTTCACAGATCAACATCTCATTATTGTCGTTCATAATGATTGCTGCAACATTCTTTCGATACTTGGCCATGGGCGCGAATATTGGTGAAAAGTTTGTTCCTTGTAAATCCCGATTTCGAGCGATGTTTTTAACAATACTTGAATATCAATAAATCTCCGAGAGAAAAATGCCCCATACTAGCTCACTAGTATGGGGCTTGAGCCCATGAAGTCATTCCCCTCAATCACTGAAGAACGCCTCAGTTGGAATGGTTCAATCAACGGATGATTGGGTCATACCAATCGTCCATTTCTTTCTTAAGCTTTTTCACCAATTCTGGATTGTCTTTTAGCAGATCTTTTTTCTCCATAGGATCCTTCTCCAGATCGAATAGGAAGTTTCTTCTGCGTTTAATCTCTAGCGTCTTTGGGTCTCGGTCATAAGTTTCCAAATACTTCCAGAATCCCTTAACAATCCCTCGAGCCTCGATAGTGCCTTCATCGTTATCCGGAGCAACCATATCGTGGGTGAAGTCTTCAAGGAAGATTGCTTTGCGTTGAGCTACAGCTTTGCGGTCAAGAAGGTCAATCCCCTCCAACACCTCAGGGGCATCCACACCAGCCACATTGAGGAGTGTGGGAACGAGGTCGAGATTGGAGGCTAAGGACACCGTGTCGCGCTTTGCTTGCACTTTGCCAGGCCACTTGATCATGATTGGTGTTCGCACCCCCTGCTCGTATGGAGTCAGCTTATGACCTCGATAGCCTTTCGCGCCTGTTGGCCAGCCATTATCACAGATATAGAAAATGACGGTATCTTCAGTAAGCTGCTTTTCGTCGAGATGCGCGAGAAGTTCTCCACAGGTTTCATCGAACCAATCCACCATGGCAAAGTACTTCGCTTCGCGGTCGTCACAGCCTTTCTTGATGTACTTTTCATAGAGCCTCTCCGGTGGCGTATGTGGCGTGTGTGGCATAAATGCCGCATACCAAACCATAAATGGCTTCTCTTGCCCCTGCGCTTCCTCAATGAAATCATAAATCGGCTGCAGTCCTTCGCGTCCTATGTTCAGAGACTTTTTAGAACCATTGCGCATTGTCGCACCCATATTGTGGGTGAAACCTGAGACGCTCGGATGACCTTGCCAGTACTTTCCTGTGTGCAGGGATAGGTAGTCAGCCTTCTGCAGGAGCGCTGGAAACTGAGGCATTGTCTTAAAATGATCCGCCCACTTATTGCGCAGCTGCGAACTGGGGTGTCTTTCACCCGGATAGGGCTGGGGGTCATTTCCTGTATAACCATGTTGGTGCGGGTACATCCCTGTAAGCATTGTGGCCAAGGATGGGCAACACAATGCCGTCGTGACATAGCCGCGTTCATAAAGCAGGCTCTCCTCGGCTAGCTTGTCAATGTGTGGCGTTTCTATCACTTCATGCCCCATGAAGCTATAGTCGTGGTAGGCTTGATCATCACTGATGATGACCACAATATTGGGTGGTTTTTCCTCACCCACACTCATCAGAGTGGTAAGCAAGCCAGCAACTAGCGTAGTTATTGTTTTTTTCATTATTGATTTTTCTAGTTTTTTCGCAGGAATCAAACCGACCTAACACCATTTTTTACACAGCATATGACCAATTAAAACCAACGGGTACCTATAGAATACATTCCTCAAAGAAAATACTTTCACAGTGATCACCTGTTTCTATTCCCCATTATTAACGATCTAGTACAGATTCAATTTGATAGAATTTCTATACGACTTCTCTCACTTTTAGCTGTTTCAACCTAAGCTGCTCAGCTATGAATATCGAATCGTCTAATTTATACCGAATGAAACTTCTATCATCTACCATTGCCCTCTCCTTGCTCGCGGCCCCACTCTCACTCGCTCAGAATGATAATGACTCAAGTAAAGACCAAGTAAATCAGGCGCACTTTTGGGAGGCCAACCTCCCTGGAGGCAAGTACCTAGTCTCGCTTTCACGCATCTCGTCGATCAGCTTACACAAATACCATATGCAAGGAATGGTGATCCACGAGGTCGATGTGGAAACCATGGGCGCAGCACTTGCTCGCTTCTACGTGATTGAGCTCGTGGGGGAATCCGATGGCCCTAATGGCATCGCAGCCATCACCAATCGAGCACGAGAAATTGCCGACCAAGCAGGTGGTAAAACCGGGGTCGACACGAGCACTGCGGTACACAAGGAATATCCGATCACCACGCATGCGCGAACGATTGAGTACAAGCTCGGTGACCTCCAAGACCTTGAAGCACTCTACGATTCGCTCTCTAAAGCTTGGAAAAATGGCCGAGGCCGTAAGTTCACCATCAAATAATTAGACGAACGGCTCAGTGAACTCTTTGTTACGGCGGTTGACGAACTTCGTCGCCATGCCGTCCGCTGGGCCAAAAAACCATGCCAGCAAAAACAGCACCAGCCCCGACACTACTGTTGCAGCGGCTTGATTCCCATTGATCCAGACGTGCAGGTACATACCCGCCACAGATGACAACAAGGCGTGCACCCCTGAAAGCACCAACATCCACTTCAAGCGATGCGTGCATAGGTAGGCCGTCGATGCTGGAATCACAAGAAGCGCAATCACCAAAATAGCGCCGACTGCTTGGAAGGCTGAAACCACCACCACCGACAAGAATGCCATCAGAGCATAGTGTACCCAAACTGGACGATATCCATAGGAACTTGCCAAGCCAGGGTCAAAGGAGCTCAGCGTCAACACTCGATAGAACACCACAATCAACAATAGAGTGATCGCACATACCGCCGCCATGGTTACTATTGGTGTGGGGACATCTAGCCCCATCACAGCCACTGTGTTGTAGTTCAAAATATCCCCCAACGAACCTTCCAGCACACACTCTGCATCTAAATGCACCCCCCGAAGCTTGAGTGATATCATCACAACACCCAGAGCAAATAAAGAAGTGAAGGCAATCCCAATCGCAGAATCCTGCTTGATGCGTGTGCGGTGATGAATTTGTTCAATCAATAAAGTCACCAACAAGCCCGTGCTCGCAGCACCGAGCATTAGCCATGGCGAAGCCAAATCCCCCACAAACAAAAAAGCGATGACGATACCAGGCAGAACGCTGTGACTAATCGCATCCCCGACAAGCGACATCCTCCGCAGAACGAGATAAGCCCCTAACTGAGAACAGGGAAGCGCAACCAAAAACGCCATCAAGGTCAACCAAACAGCGCCTATCCCGAAATAAGCCCATGGCAGTTCTATAAGATTCATTAACTATTTTGACGATTTCTTGTCGCCAGCCAAGTGCATCATCTTCTTTGTCATAGCCAACAAATTATCGATCATTGCCCCTGTACTCTGGCGTGGCGGCTTCTTGGCATCCACGTTGATTCGTACTCGTACGGTTCTGATCTTTGCTTTATCTTCCATGAGAATCTAATTGATTAGCTTCTATCAGTTTTTACGAAATTAGCCAAGCCTCGAATTTTCAAAATCCTTCAAAGAGGGAATTGGCATACCATGTGGATCGAACTCCGGAAAGTCCAGGTCACGCTCGAGCCTGCGCACAGCGTCTTCTCCTAAAATGTGCTCTATCTTTTCAGCATCATCGTGAACGTGATCACTCTCGTAGTTCATCAAGTCAGTGAGGTAGAGCTCCCAGAGGCGGTGATTTCTCACGATCATTGCAGCCACACGCCAGCCAGACGGAGTCAGGTAGATCGCAGCTTTATCGCGCTCCCATCGTGCCTGGCCAGCCTGCACCAGTGACTTGGCCTGCTGCAACGCGTCCTCCATGGTGACCTTGCGAATCACAGCCAGCGTTTCGATGCTCACGTTGTGCGCTTGGAAGCCATCAGTTTCGAGCTCTTTATAGATTGCCTTCAGAATATTCTCTCGGCTCACCTTTTTTGTTTGTTGTCTAGAGCGCATCCACTTGGACACCACCCCATGGCGTGGAGCCATAAAGTACACGACCGAGAATCCCGCAGTGGCCGTAAGCGCAATCACGGGGCCCGGAGGCATTGCGCTTACCATACTCGAAAGTAAAGCCCCGACCACACAAGCAAAGATGCCAAGCGCCGCGGAATACACCATCATGCGATGCATCCGATCAGTCAGCAAGTAGGCTGTCGCGGCCGGTGTGATCAACATCGCCGAAACCAACACCACCCCTACCGCCTGCAGTGCCACCACCACCGTGAAAGTCAATAGGGCGAAAAAAATAAAATTCAACACCTTCACCGGGTAGCCAAGGCCTACGGCAAACCCCTCATCAAAGCTGATCACCTGCAATGGCCGCATCAGCAAAAGTACCACAAAAATCACCAGAGCAGTCATCCAGCCCATCAACTGCAAATCCAGCGCACTGATGATCGCAAGGTCACCAAACAAGAAGTCTTTAACTCCACTCTGCTGGTTCGTAGAATTCCACAAAATGCCGATCCCAAAAAACGAAGCAAGCACCACACCCAAAGCGGCATCCGACTTCAGCCGAGTCGTAGCCTGAACAGCACGCACCATCATCACCCCCAACAACCCAGCAAGCATCGCACAAAGAAAAATCAAATAAATGTTGCGCTCCTCACTCCACATAAAGCCAGCCACCACACCCGGAAACACCGCATGCGATAAGGTATCGCCCACCAATGCAACGCGACGCACCACCACATAGCACCCGAGCAAGCCACATGAGAGACCCACCAGAATCGCTGCCAAAATAGCCGACTGGGTCACACTCAACGTAGCGAGTAATTCCAGGTTCATCATCGCAAAGTTACATTTGATTAAAACGAGCTCTTCGCAGCCTTATCGGCCATCTCAGAGAGAATCGTGAGTTTGCCGCCATAGGTCTTCTGGAGAAGCTCAGTAGTGAAAATATCCTTGGTCTTCCCACACGCGACCAAGCGCATGTTCAGCAACATCAACATATCAAAATATTGCTGGGCCGACTGGAGGTCGTGATGCACCACAATGACAGTTTTTCCTTGGGCCCGCATTTCCTGGAGTAACTCGATGATCGCGCGCTCAGTCGCAGCATCCACCCCCACAAACGGCTCATCCATGAAGTACAAATCACTATCCTGCGCCAGAGCTCTAGCCAAAAAGACTCGCTGTTGCTGCCCACCACTCAAGTTACCAATCTGACGATTCGCATACGGCAACATCCCCACTTTATCAAGGGACTCAGACGCGATCATGCGTTCACGCTTGCCCACGCGCCTAAAAAGACCCAACTCGCCATAAGTACCCATCAGCGCGACATCCATCACCGTCACAGGAAAGTCCCAATCCACCGATTCTCTTTGAGGCACATAGCCGACACGGTGACGCATGTCCTTGAGGGGCTTGCCAAATACTTTGACCCAGCCACTAGAACCAGGCACCACTCCCATCACCGCCTTGATGAACGTTGACTTCCCCGCGCCATTCGGCCCGATAATCCCAACGAGGTTTCCCTCGGGAATAGCCAAATCCACCCCATACAATACCGGGCGCTTGTGGTACGTGACCGTGAGGTCGTGCGTCTCTAGTGCTGGAGTCGACATATCTCTATTCTAGCAAATCAGCGTTAAAGATCCATCCGCAATCACTTGAGCCCATCCACCACTGTGTTGATGTTGTGCTTCTGCATCCCAAGGTAGGTACCTCGGTCATAGCGCTCTCCACCATGGTCTACCACATCTCCAGTTTCACCCATTGCATCGGAAAATAATTCTTCATCGCTCAGAGCAACACCTGCCTGCTCAGCCACCGTCTCGATTCCCTTGCGGTTGACGCTAGATTCAGGGAAAATCATCTTCAGCTTGCGCGCTTCGATAAACGCAATCAAATCTTCTACATCCTTCACTCCGGACACATTCTCCGTCGAGATCCCTTGCAGTCCCTTAACCTCAAATTGGTATGCCTTCGCAAAATAAAAGAAAGCATCATGACTAGTAACCAAGACACGCTGCTCTACTGGCACCTCTTCGATACGCTGCATCGACCACGCCTTTAGATCAATCAATTGCTGGCGGTAGTCATCGCCACGGCTTTTAAATTCCTTAGCAAGAGCTGGCGCCTCCTTGCTCAATCCCTCCACCACGACATCAATTGTCTTAGCCCAAAGAGCTGGATCACCCCAAACATGCGGATCCGCATATTCGCCTGACCCTGGTTCCGGCTGGATCAACTCAGACGGATCGATGCTCGCTGTTACAGCATACACATCATCCCCCCTGCTCGCTCTCGCTTCCAAGCCCACCTGCACTTGTCCTTCGAGATTCAAGCCTGAGTAGAATATCACATCCGCAGAATTCATCGCAGCCACATCCTGTGCTGTTTGTTCGTAACTATGCGGATCCACTCCCGACTTCATCATCCCCATCACCTCGACATAGTCGCCACCTACCACTTTCACCATGTCGGTAACCATCGTAGAAGTGGCTAATACATTGATTTTTTCTTCATCTTGCCAGATGGAGACCGGCTTCCCACAGCTTGATAAAATGGCAGCGCTGAGCGCCGCAAGAGGTATGGCGAATCGCTTTACTTGTTTCATAGTCCCACTCCTTAGCGGCTTACAACAATTGGTCAACCCCATCTTTTAGCCTAGGCTAATTTTTTTCACCGAGTCATAGTAAAGCTTTGATCCATGCCAATTCCCTCTTGTGCTCGACCGATCCTCGCTTCTCGAAGAAAATCACTTTCTTTTTAAGGAAACATAACCGAAAGTACGGGACAAACTATGAGCGCACTCACCTTTAGTCCGATACAAGAGATCGTAGATGACATCGCGGCTGGCAAAATAATCATTTGTGCCGACGATCCATCACGAGAAAATGAAGCAGACCTCGTTTGCGCGGCGAGCTTCGCCACTAAAGAGAATGTCGCTTTCATGGCAACTCATGGCCGGGGCTTGATCTGCGCCCCTATCACAGAAGATCAGGCCGAAAAACTTGAGCTCCCGCAAATGAGCCGACGCAATACTGAGGCTCTGAAAACAGCTTTCACAGTGTCCGTAGATGCAGCCCACGGCATCACCACTGGCATCTCAGCCGCGGACCGCTCCATGGCCATGTCCATCCTGGCCGACCCGAATAGCACACCAGACAAGCTCGTAAAGCCTGGTCACATCTTTCCCCTCCAAGCAGTAGAAGGCGGCGTGCTCAGACGTGCCGGCCACACGGAAGCTGCTGTCGATTTTGCGCGTCTCGCAGGCCTCGAGCCCGCGGGCATGATCTGCGAAATCATGAATGCAGACGGAGAAATGGCTCGCGTTGGCGATCTGGGTGAATACCAAAAAGAGCATGGCTTGAAGGCCTGCACTATCGCGCAACTCATTGAATTCCGCCGCAAGTCCGAAAAACTTGTCCACTGCACCGAGGTGATCCAACTTCCCACCGACTGGGGCGACTTCGACTGCCACCTCTACGAAGTGGAAACTGACGACTCCCACCACCTTGCCCTCGTTCGAGGTGAGATTGACTCTAGCAAGCCAGTCACCGTACGCGTCCACTCCGAATGCCTCACGGGCGATGTATTCATGTCACGCCGTTGCGACTGTGGACCTCAGCTTCATGATGCCATGCAGCGCATCTCCAAAGAAGGTGGTGTCCTGCTCTATCTCCGCCAAGAAGGCCGCGGCATTGGCCTCCCAGCAAAACTTCACGCCTACAAACTTCAGGAACAAGGATACGATACGGTGGAAGCCAACGAAAAGCTGGGGTACGGCGCTGACTTGCGCGACTACGGCGTAGGAGCCCAAATCCTCCACGACCTCGGAATACGTCAGATCAGGTTGCTCACCAACAACCCTAAAAAGATGATCAGCCTCAAAGGCTACGGTCTCGAAGTCGTAGAACAACTTCCCATCATTCAAGAGCCAAACCCACACAACGAAAAGTACCTCCAAACCAAGAAGGACCGTATGGATCACCTGCTCTAATAGTAAGCACTTCACCATTCAGCTTCGATCACCCAACGACAAGACACGACCCAATGCCCAGAAAAACCACCAAACAACCGTGGCAAAAGCCAATGCCTGAGAGCCAATTCAAGTTCATGCGCGAAGTGCTAGCAGCTCCGAGCCCCATCGGCATCGAAGCCGCCATGAGCTACGGGGTTCTCAAGCCAGAATTTGAAAAATTCATGCCCAAATCATGGGCCGTGCACCAATTCAAAGGAAATGCCGGCATCGTGGTGGACACCCACCCCGGACGAGATGATCTGCCATCAGTCATGATCATCGGTCATGCTGACAAAATCCGCCTCCAAGTCCGAAAAATTGATAGCGATGGGAAAATCTGGGTAAACACTGATTCCTTCCTACCCTGCACCTTGGTCGGTCATGAAGTGACATTATTCTGCCAGAACCCCGAAAACCCTCACGCATACAAACGCATCGAAGGTGGCACACTCGAAGCCCTCGGTGCCATTCACTTTTCTGAAGCCGCACAGCGAAGTGGCGATAAGGGACTCAAACCAGAAATGATCTACCTCGAACTCCAAATGCACGGCGAGGATCGTAAAGAACGAATTGAAAAATTGGGCATTCGCCCAGGTGACCCGATCATTCTGAACCGCCCTATCAAGCGCGGCTTCTCTGAAGACTCCTACTACGGTGCCTACCTTGACAACGGCCTAGGTTGCTTTGTCGTCACCGAAATTGCCCGAATTTTAGCAAAAAAACCACTCAAAAACTTGCGTGTGCTTTACACCATTGCCACGCATGAAGAAATCGGCCGCTTCGGCGCCACAGCCATTGCTGGCGAATTCAAACCCGACCTACTCATCGGCTCTGATGTAAACCACGACTACGACGCCGCTCCTGGAATCGCCGCCAAACGCATGAACCCACTGGCTATGAGTAAAGGCTTCACCATCACCAAGGGGTCCATCACCAGCGAGTACCTCAATAGCCTGATCGAAGAAGCATGCATCAAAGCTAAGATTCCATACCAAATGGATTTCTCAGGTCGCGACACAGGCACAGACGCCATGGCCGCCGCACTTGCTGGCTTTGACTCCGCCGCCACCTCCATCGGATTCCCAATTCGCAATATGCATACCATCTCGGAGACTGGCCACACCGCCGATGTACTGGCAGCTATTCACGGGATGATTGCCACCTTCCAAGCCATGGATTCCATGAATGGTGGTAAAGGTATCAGCCGCGAAGACCTCAAGAATCAACACCCAAGGTTAGACCAAGCTACCTAGACCAAGCGTCATACAGACGAACCGGGGCCAAGGCCCTAGACGCGCTCACCAAAGCTCTCGAATCGTAATTCGAAGGGCTTTTTTCTTGGGTTTCACCTCAGGTTCAGGCCTAAAACTCCCCACCAAAGCTGCGGTCATGGCTTGCTGGGCCTGGACAATTTGTTCCTGATTTTCAGCAAGCTCACGCGCCTGTGCTTCTTCCTCCTTCTGAGCCAGCTTAGTATTGCTCTCTATCATCCTCTTGTGTGCCGATAAAATCGTTTCACTACGCCATTCTGTAACCCGCCCACCTCGATAGACAATCCAGCGGAACCTGCTTCTACTCCCACTGTTGAATGGAGAATATGCCACCACTCGAAATCGACTACTCCCTCGGATCTCCGAAGGACCTGCTCCCACATAAACCCATGGCGCTTCCTCTCCTGTCTGAGGGTCCACGCACATTCTCACATCACCTAACTTCACAAACTCAGCCAGATCCTTTGGGTCGCGCCCATGAGCTCTCACAAAATAAGTAAATTGCTTTCCAAGCTCTGCTAATCGCTCCCGTGATTCCTCCTCTCGCTGGTTCAAGTACTTCTTGAGATAGAAATACATCAGCTTTTCCACAACATGATGCTCATCAAATCGCAGCTTCTGCTCCTTCGCGATGCGCAACAAATACTCCGCTTGAGGAATCTTGATCTGCGCTTGTTCAAACTCTTGCACCAATTGCTGCCAACCGATCTCTTCATAATCGATCTTCCGACGACGCTTGTCCCTCATCCAACTGCGAGGCACGTCCTCCACCCCCAGCCTCCTAAATTCCTTCACTAGCTCAGCTCGGATCTCAGAGCTTCGCTTCAAGCCCTGCAGATCTGGGTAAGATCGTACCATTTCCCCAGCTAATTTATCCAAAGTCTTATCAAAACAATATTCCTGTGCGAACACACTCGTCCAACTACCGATGGACAAGCACACTAGTATGATCAATCGAGTCACAAAGCAAGACTAGCACGTCAGCCTCTCCGAATGCCAGTAGATCAGAATCCTCTGCTTGTGGAGGATTGAAGTATAGCCTCACTAGCGTGGTACCTTTATGAAGCCTCGCCTATCTGGATAGGCTAAGTAACCTGCTTGGCGCCACCTTTCATAAGCACTCCACCCTTGCGAGATCAGCTGCTTACTTGACCCCATCGAGCTTGGAGAACCCAAAACCACACTGATCAATTGCACCGGCGTCACCTCCTCAGTACCAGACGCAGATTTGATACGATAAGGCAAACGGTCTGAAACAATCGCTGCATGCTGGCCGCCGCCATATGACATGCGCAATCCGATGATCTTCTGAGCCCCGCCTAGCATCACGTTAGCATTGGTGACGATGTAGCTCTGGTTTACCCCAGATGCCTTATGCACCGTGACCGTGCGTGACTTTTGCTTCGCGTAGAACCTGTACCCTGTGTCATCCACCAGCTTAATCGATAGCCTAGCCATATCAGATGCGCTTGCCATATTTGAGGATTTCCCCAGCATCCGGTCGTCTGGGGAGACAAATTTCGTGCGACTCATTCCCAGAGCTTTGGCCAGTTGATTCATCTCAAACACAAAGGCGCCCAAGGGATCGCCGGCCTGACCACGACGTCGCAATAAATCCGACCCAACGTGGTAGGCCAGTGTGCGGCTCGCCACTGCATCGTCACTCAAAATACATGCATACAATAGATCGCGAAGCTTCAAACGGTCTCCCGCCGCCAACTTAAGCGGATTGCTCCCTCCCTGCATCACCGCGGCGGCTGGCACAGGAATCATCGATGTAGAACTAACATTCGAAACCTTTCTCCAGTCTAAGGCCACCTTCGCCGTTGCCATTTGCACCATCCCCCCAACCGGTCGTTTGTATTCACTCCCGGAGGCTAACAGCACCTTCTTCGAATGCTTTTCTAGCACAATATAACTTTGCTGCGCCATCAGAGACGAAGCACCAATGACCATTAAAACACTGTAGATTAATCCTAGAACACCTCGCATCACATCTGTCACTACTTTGTGGCCAACATTGACCATCTATCAATAGACTACGAAACTCTAGTTGCGAGCTTTCAAAAATCAACACCGAATCCTATCTCCACGCGAAGATCACTCTCTCGCATTCAGCGCATAACGGATAGCGAGCAATCGCACAGCCGCTGCCACTAATGCCGAAATCACCACGGAAACACTAGACCCCACCCCTAAGGAGTCGAGATACAGCATCAAGCCAGCTCCCAGTAGCGCAGCCGTAGCGTAAATCTCCTTACGAAAGATCAACGGCACCTCATTGCGAATAATGTCGCGTATCACCCCCCCAAAGGTGGCTGTCATCATGCCCATACCCATGCATGCCCACCACGCCAATCCATGCTCACTAGCAGCTCGAGCCCCCACACAGGCAAAGAGACCAATCCCCAGGGCGTCCACCACACTCACCAATCGATGGTAGCGATGCCACCATCGATCAAACAATACCGCTGTAGGCACCGATAATACCGCCACAATCACATAATCAGGCGTGGTGAATATCACCGGAGGCACATCACCCAAAAGCACCGAGCGCAAAACTCCGCCCCCCGTCCCTGTCACCAAAGCCATCACAAACAAACCTAGATAGTCCATTTTTAACTGACGACCCGCCAAGGCGCCTGACACACAAAAAATAAATGTCCCTAATATGTCCCACCAATAAAACATCTCTGCGCGCAGTCTAGCACACATCACAAAACTTGCCACTGGACTCTCACCTTCTCGCCCCCATTGCCATTGACCAATGACTAATGAACAGTGTACCACATGCCCATGCGCACCGATGACTTCGACTTTCACTTACCTGAAGAACTGATCGCAGACCGCCCACTCGAGCACCGAAGTGGCTCGCGCATGCTGGTCATCAACCGCGCCACAAGCAGCATCCACCACCGAATGTTCTCTGACATTCAAGAGTACTTTGAGGATGACGACCTGCTCGTCCTCAATGACACCAAAGTCATTCCAGCACGCGTATTCTCAAACGATGGCGCAATCGAACTAGTCGTCACCAATCGCCCCGAACCCACCCTCTGGGACTGCTTGGTCAGACCTGGTAAAAAAATGAAAGTGGGCCGCACGGTCAACGTCGGTGAAGCAACCGGCACCGTCACGAGCATCCTAGAAAATGGCAACCGCCTCATCCGCTGGGACCGCGAAATCGACATCCACGAGCACGGTTCGCTCGCTCTTCCTCACTACATGAACCGAGATAGCGACTCTGCTGACCTCGATCGTTACCAAACTGTCTTTGCCCAAGAAGAAGGTGCCATTGCAGCGCCCACTGCCGGCCTGCACTTCACGCCAGAAATCCTAAAATGCCTCCCCCATACCTTCCTCACACTACACGTGGGGATTGGCACCTTCCGCCCCGTCAAGGCCGAGAATATCGAAGACCACGACATGCACTCCGAGCAGTACGCTCTCTCAAAAGAATCCGCCAATATCATCAATTCCGCCAAACGCGTCACGGCTGTTGGCACCACCTGCACCCGCGTCCTTGAAAGCCTCACCCGCGAAACCAAAGAACTCACACAAACCCATGGAGCAACCGACATCTTCATCTACCCCGGGTTCCAGTTCAACCGAGTCGATCGCCTCCTCACCAATTTCCATCTCCCAAAAAGCACTCTCATCATGCTCGTCTCAGCCTTCGCAGGCAAAGAGCTCACACTCCAAGCCTACGAAGAGGCCGTCAGAGAAAAATACCGCTTCTACAGCTATGGCGATTGCATGCTCATCTTATGACCCTTCAAGTTCCTCCCCCTCCTAACAAAAACATGAACCAAGCCTTTAACTAACGGGAATTTCACATTGACATGAAATAACTCGAAACCTTAACTACATAAGCCTTCATAAAGCCGTTCATTCTACACATACCAATCTCACTCTCATGAATACCTACGCAAAACTCAAACCACTTGGCAAACTAGCCGCAGTAACAGCCACAACCCTAGCAGTAACCTCACTCACCAACTGTGGTGGTGGCGGAGCTGCCACTGACAACACAATCGTTCGCCCTCGAACACTTGAACAATTAGTGATCACCTATGACAACATTGTCACTTATGAGTTCATTCGCAGCTCTGCTTCTGGAAAGGCGTACAATGACGGCGATATTGAAACGGGCTCAGTGCTCTACACAAGAATTGCAGCGGAACAAACACACCAAACAGCATCAAACATTGACCTTGATGTCTCATATCCAACCTCAATCAATGGAGCCACTTATACATATCAAGCCATTAATGATACATCTGGACAAATTCAGATCACCTTCACGGGGGCAGAGTATTCCGGTTTGGGACTTGTAGATACTTCAGGAAATACACCTAATGGCCGTTCATTCACCAGATCTCATACCGTAAACTTTGGCAATGGCAGCACTACACTGCAAAACTCCTCATCCAATTTCACATCAGACTTCGCACCATACGGATTCTTTTCAGGTGGTATATTTGTTGCCAGTACGAACCTAGACTACGATCCATCTGATGCCAGCGCAGTATCAAGAACCATCATAGCAAATATGGAAACTAGAACTGACTCAGGCAACATCCCCACTGCTGGATATGATTTAGATCCAGATTTCGTCAACCGCGTAAGTAAAGTGTCTCCATCGTCACTCAATGGCTATACCTTCAATTTCGAAGACGGTTCAGACCCCACCGACAACTTTAGTTTAGACTTCACGAAAAGCGCAGGTCTACCAGGCAGCTTTGATGAAATCGGCACTGCTGTGTTCAAGGATGACACCTCCACAATCACCGTTGGCTCAGCGAACTACACATACACTCGAATTGGCGGCTCCGACAGTGCACAAATTGTCATCTCAGGTGGTACCGAGCAAGATGGCACCATTGTGGTAGAATTCCAAAGTGCTGACACCGTCGACCAAAATATATCAGGTACGTACACCACAGCTAATGGTAATTCCGGGACATTTACTGCTCCTTCGCAGATATAATAAGCAATACCAACCCTATTTAGCTCAATACACGCACGATCATGGTGATAGTGCGTGTATTTTGATTTTAGAATAAATCTCTGGGACCATTGAATAAGAGAGCGCTCAGTACTTCGTTGGCTATTTACTCATTCTCGCTGTTGCTGTGTCAATGTGGAGTGAACCAACGAGTAATGCGTAGCATCGACGATCATCAAATCCAGCAAAGTTTAGTAATTTCGAACCTCACCAAATCGATTACAAATGCTCCTATCCAAAAAATTAAATGGAATGACGCCATTAATAGAATCGAAAGTCACAACCTAGAGTACTTAAAGTCTAAGGACCAAGTTGAACACACCCTCAAATCTCAAAACCGTACATGGTGGACACTAGCGCCAGAGATATTTACATTTGTAAACATCTCTAAATCTTTGACAGAAATATCAGACTTAACCACCGATGATATTTCTTTTTCCATAGTTGGCAACATCACGATCCCAAACCCATTCCAATTTTACGCACAACTATATGCAGATAAATTGAGCATGATCGCTGCGGAATGGGGACAAGAGGTCACTCGAAGAGATTTTCATGTCAGGCTCTATAGTTTATATATAGAACAGCAAAAGCTGAATACCGATGAAAAGGAATTCAATAGACTACTCAAACAAGTCAACCAAAGCGTCCACGACAACTTTTCAGATAGATCTAATCAACTTAAAAGGAAGCAACTAGAACTTACTACACGAAAAGAACAATTTAGAGTTAGATTAAACAACCTCTTTACTACGCCCGGCGGAAACTGGAAATTAGTAGGCCCCACCCCAAATATCTCTTATGCTCGTAAAGTTCACAATCTATCTTTAAATACTGGCTACGGGAAATTGGGAATGATGCTCCAGACCTTACAAATCGAAAGCAATGTTCTAGCTTTATGGAATGTAAAAGTCAGTCGTTGGCCGCAATTAAGCATAGGCCTATCCAACCCTCCTCTGGTTAATTCAAGTAGTGGTCTTGATGAAAGCTTTGACCCCCAACAAACAAAACTTTTTTCTGGTGCTACTCATGGCATCAAACTCAACGATCCACTTTCCACCGAGAGATTAAAAAAAGCAGAGGTCCGTGCAGCATATATTCGCAAAGAACTTATGCTAAAAGCTGAGACAGACGCCTCCCGGTTATACCTTATCAAGAAAAGGTATAAATACTTGATCGAGGAGGAAAAAATTCTGAGAGCAAAATATCAAAACCTCGAACGTAATTTACACAAAACCTCTTCAGCGAACTTAGTAAATACTTACCTCAAACAACAATCCGATTTAAAGCAGAGTCTAAAAAACAACTCACTCCAACAAACCCAATTCGATCTCCAACTCTGGGTTTGGGATGAAGCCTACTGGAAAAAGTACTAGCCTAAACAATGCATAAATCATTCACAATCTCGTTGCTCTGCATGTTATTGGCTTTACCTTGCCTTGCGAGCCCCCCCTTACCTGCTGATTATACCCAATTGGGCATGGCTCCCAAGCTATGGGTCGCTGCTGAGAGAGTCACGATCGAAGCAAATAACGAGACCATTTACCGCTCTCCTTCTGCGGCTAGATTGCAAATTAATAAGGGATTTAGCGAAAGCCTCGTCAAACATCAGCATTGGGCCACCTACAACCCCACCGTGCTTGATAATCAAGCGAGAAACTTATCCTTGCTGCGAGAAAAGTCAGCTCTCGAAATCGACAACCTTCAGGACGACAACATCGAAGAGCTACTGAAGATTGAGAAAGGTCTCAACCTGCTGATTTCAAAAATCTCCGAACTCGAATTGGCATTGCTCACTGAAGACCTAAACAAGAAGACTAAAGATCGGATTCGAAAGGCTATTGGTGAACTCCAACAACAACAAGAAAGACTCCGAAATAAGGTAGACACCGAACAGTACCTTCTGAAAAACAAGCTTAAGAAGAAAGAAATTGAACTGAAATTAGCCCAAGCCATTCGCTCCCACGAAAGTAAAGAGCATCAGTCAAAACTCATTGCACAACATGCCGGAGAGCTGACCTTTTTTTTAGCCCCTGATAAAATCGAAAAGCTCAAAAAGGGGGAATCCATCTGGCTACCAGATAATCAATTATTTGCGAAACTTCGTGACACAGAATCGATCCACGCAGATTTAATCATCAACAACTCATCGCTATTTGCTTACGACAAAGAAAAGCTCTCCCTATTGATCCACCTAGGCTCAGTAGGGAGATTACTAACAGCCAATTACTCCCACGAAAAACTAGCGACTGCTAGATCCCAGGGAAAAAGAACTTGGTGCTTCGCGGTCGACCAAAATGAACTCACCTATGCAAAAAATGCCATAGGCACACAATCTGTAGCCAACATCTTCGTGGAGCTCGACGAGCCAGCTCACATCATTCTGAAGAATGAAATTGCGACACTTCATCCAGAAACCCTCAAAAAGGACGGATGGCGAGGCGTCATCAAGAAAATCTGGCCTGATGCGCAGGTTGTTATGATTGGACCACAAGCAATCGCTCTCAAGGCAAACAACTGATGCAAGTTTCTGTAAACAACCTAAGCTACAGATACCCTCACGCAGCGGCTCCAGTATTCGACGGCTTCGATTTTAATGCTGATGCAGGCATCACCTTAATTAAGGGGTTTTCAGGGTGCGGCAAAAGCACGCTTTTGAGAATCATCGCTTCTCTCATCCCAGTACCAAAAGGTACGGTAGTGACGACATCGCCGCACGGCTTTGGTTCCTCCACCTTCCTGCGTGAGGAGGTCGGCTTTGTATTTCAACAGCTCAACCTGCTCCCTCTAGCAAGCGTTCGCAGAAATATATTACTGGCTCTAGAGCTAGCAAATAAACCCAGCGCGCTCGCTGACGAATGGATTCAGGCACTTGGCCTTGAGAAGCTGCAGCATAAGAAACCGACCAAACTCTCTGGCGGCCAGCAACAACGTGCCGCCATTGCCAGAGCCTTAGCCAAACAACCCTCTATCTTACTCCTCGATGAACCTACCTCTGGCCTGGACCACCTCAACACACAAATCATCACTCAAGCACTGACCAACAAGTTACCAAAATCCACTGTTTGCCTGATCGCCACTCACGACAACCGCCTCGACCCAATCGCTGATGAAATCCTTGATTTTAATTCCTTCTTACCTGTGGAAGAACACCTTCAGGAGATGGTTTGAGAACCCGACGTCGCCACTAAGTAAAATCTTGGTCACCTCCATATTGAGCCTACTCGCTCTATTGGTTTTGGTCTTCTTTGCTGAGTCTAAGTACCAGCTTCAGAAAAAACTTTCTGAGACAAACTCACTGCGTATTTATCTAGCAGATAGAATCTTACCATCCGAAGCTACCACTCAACTCATTAAGAGCCGCAGTGAAGAAGAAATGTGGCACAGAGAATTCCCTACCGCCCGTCTCAGCTACTTCAGGCAGACCTTCCAATTTGTGCAATGGAAAGACAACCGTGCGGTGCCCGTCATCGCATATTCATCCAAATACCCAAGCCTAAGCATACATGACGCAGGTGAAGCTCCCAATATTTGGTTACTTAGCACCTCCCCACAACATTGCTCACCGATCGAGGAAATCACCAGCGATCGCACCACGCTCTATGCAAAACCGATTGCCATGGACGACGACATGCAACTGGCTCTAGGCACTTCGTCGGCGATCGCTATACCCGAAGAAATGGCTATCCCCTTCTTCACGGCTGGATTTTACACCCACATCATTGCCTCCTTCGGAGACATTGACACTGCCACGCGCTTCGAGGCAGCCACCTCAGCCTACTACGCAGCCGAGCGCCGGAGCCCGCGCAAGTTCAACTCCCTCGGCATCATTGCGGAGGTGGAAAAGCTGAACCAACTACAAACCCAAATCCGTATTGGCATCGTTCTGACCTGCGGTCTGATTTCCGCACTCATTATCGGAGCCATAGCTTGGCTTGAATTCCGCCAAGAATCATACCTACTTGCTCTTCTCCGAAGCTTCGGCACCCCACGTTTCATTCTTTTGATCCACGGCCTCTGCGAGAACGCAGTCCTCACCGGGCTTGGTATTTTTATCGCCTTCAAGTCCTGGCCATTGATCTACAACATTTTGATTGGCTCAGTCAATGGCCTCCAGCTCCGTGCTGCTGAATTCCTCACGCTACCACAGCTTGACATGGCCATCATCATCGCAGCTTCGGCAGTGGGGGTCCTACTTGCCATGATCCCCGTAGCCGTTGGACTACGTAAGCCCGCTGGACTCATCCTTCAATAAGTGCTATCGCTGCCCACATGAGCTCATTCTTTGCCCCATCCAACACCTCGTTAAAAGTCTGCGGTATCACACGCGAAGAAGATGCACGTGGACTTGTCGAACATGGAGTCGAAGCGCTAGGGGTGAATTTCTGGCCTCAATCCAAGCGCTATATCAGCCCCACAAAAGCCCATTCCATTCTCAAGCCATTAGCTGACCAAATCCTGCGCGTTGGTGTCTTCGTCAACGCCGACCCCAGCGAGGTGCTCGACCTACTCAACAATAACACGATCGACGTCGCACAATTTCATGGCGACGAGTCGATCGAATATTGCCAAGCATTCAAATCACATGGTTATCCATTCATTCGAGCGATTGGCGTCAAGAACTCCGATTCCCTCACAAATATTTCAGAGTTTGGAGCTGACGCGATCTTACTAGACGCGCATGCGCCCGGGGTCTACGGCGGCACCGGTGAGGCATTTGATTGGACTCTTGCCAGAAAGCTTATCGACAGCAACCCGCAACTCCCCATCCTCCTGGCTGGCGGCATCACGGCAGAAAACGCAGAACTAGCAACCCGTCAAGTGCGCCCAGCAGCCTTGGATCTAGCATCTGGTTCCGAGTCCGCTCCCGGAGTCAAGGACTTCGATAAAATTCTAGCAATTCAGCGAGGAATCGACCGCGCTCAATCCCAGAGCTGAGCTACCAACGAAGCACTAAAAATAATATGCTAACTCCAAGAGCTCGCTTTTAGGTTGGCAAAACATCGATTTCTTCACACATAATACCAACAACATCATTGCTCATTCATTTATGAAAGGTTCACCAATCATCGCTACAGCTCTCACGATCGTCATCCTGCTCGGACTTTACCTCGGTATGCGCGCCCTCATCCTACCAGAAGGAGTTCAGCCCGTTGCCAATAGCGGTCATGGACATGACCACGGAGGACATGATCACGGAGACCACGGACACGATCATGGCGATGCTCACGGACACAACGACACTGCCGTAGAAAGCGAATTCGAAATCTACTTCTCATCCATGCCCAAGCGTATGAGCATCTCCATCCCAAGCACCGGAAAAGAACTTTTCAATGTGGAGGAATTTGATTCTCAGGAATGGAACGGCTCAGCCACTCTCAACCTCGAAGCTCACCATATCGAACTCCAGGTAGACATCGAGTGGGAGCAGCCAGAGAACATGAACTTTGCCCAAATCGTCCTCAACCCTGAGGCGCACGCTGGAAAAGAATTTACCTTGCGCAGCGACGAAAATATTTCAGACATCGCTGAATTCGAATGGTAACCGAGCCTAGCCTCGATCCCCCACAGCTTCACCTCCAATCGCTCCAAGCTATCGACTCAGCCCACCACGACTGCTGCGCTCACCACCACGAGCACCATGACCTCGTTATCGATCAGCTCAGCGTCAGCTATCGGCAAATTGTGGCACTCGATCACATTTCACTCAACACATCCTGTGGTAATCGAGTGGCCCTGATAGGCCCCAATGGAGCCGGCAAATCAACCCTACTCAAGGCCATCGCGGGCCTCGTCCCTAAGTCCACCGGAAGCATCAGCTGGCGAGGGACTCAGATTAGGAAGTGGTCCCGTGAGTTCGCTTATCTTCCCCAGCGGGAAGCCGTCGATTGGGATTTCCCTATCACCGTTCGAGGCCTCGTTGAAATGGGGCGTTATCCTCAGCTCGGCATGTTCAAGAAATTCCGAAAGGAAGACGAAGATGCTGTCGACGGCGCCATCGAAACGCTGGGACTCGAAGACCTCCAAGAACGCCAAATTAGCCAACTTTCAGGAGGTCAACAACAACGCGCCTTCATCGCACGCGCAGTCGCCCAAGACGCCCACGTTTTATTACTAGATGAACCATTCACTGGCCTAGACCGCCCCTCTTCGGAAACCCTCGGCCAGCTCCTCGCCACCCTTGCCCAAGAAGGCCGACTCGTCATTGCATCCCATCACGACATCAACACGCTAGACAGCCTATTCAACCAAGCCCTCCTCGTGAACTGCAAGTCTCACGGATTTGGCGACTGCCAATCTTTGATCACCGAATCCTCACTCGCTGAGACATTCTCACAAAATCAAGCATGAGCTTTATCGAGTCCATCACGACCAATCCTTTCATGCAGCACGCCCTCATCGGCTGCACGCTCATCGGATTTGCCAATGGTTTTTTCAGTGGCTTTGTCAACCTTCGGCGCAACGCTCTCTCCGTCTCGGCTCTCTCCCACACCATGCTTCCTGGCATAGCCATCGCGGTCCTTATCACCCGTGAATTGACCCAACTGAATGCCTTTGTAGGCGCTCTCATCGCTTGCCTTGCCGTGGGGCTTGGTTCCTCTCTGGTGAGTCGCAATTCCCGCATCCACAATGACACCGCCCTCTCCATTCTCTACACCAGCGCTTTTGCCTTAGGCATCGCACTCCTCCCTCACCTCCCCGTCACGACCAGCCTACACGATTGGCTTTTTGGCAATATCATTCACATCTCCCCCGCCGACCTCCACCTCGTCTTCTGGGTAAGCACCATCACTCTGGTCCTGAGCAACCTCTTCATGCGCCCGCTCCTCCTCACCCTCTTTGAACCCTACGTAGCCGCAGCCCAAGGAGTCCCAGTACGCGCCATGCATTACCTCAGCTTCAGCTTGCTGATCTGCATGTTAGTTGCTTCCCTACAGGCTGTTGGCACCATTCTATCTATCGGCCTACTCGTCGCACCATCGGCCATCATGCTGCTCTTCACCGATCGCACCAATGCCATCTTTTGGGGAGGTGCTTGCATTGGCGCTGGCACGAGTATTGCTGGTCTGTACGCAGCACACCTCTTCAACATCCAAGTCGGCCCAGCCATCATCATCTTACTGGGGGCTCTGTTCCTCACATCCTTCCTGCTAAGCCCGAAGCATGGTGTACTCAAGCGATAACTAGTAGCACCACACACACGATGACCTTACACCAATTCATCTGCATCTTCCTAGGCGGCGGCTTAGGCGCCTGCTCACGCTTTGCCCTGAGCTCATGGATCCACAGTAGCGCACGCTTTCAAGGTTTCCCCTGGGGGGTCTTCGCATGCAACCTCATCGGCTGCCTTCTCATCGGCCTCGCCGCAGGCTTGATCAAATCCCACCACCCCAGCTGGATTCATCCCTTGTTTGTGACGGGCTTATTTGGCGGCTTCACTACTTTCTCCAGCTTCGCCCTCGACACGCACAACCTAATCCAAAACCAACACCTTGGATTAGCTGCCACCTATTCGCTCGGCACGCTGGTCATCGGAACGCTTCTGTGCTATGTTGGTTACACGCTTACATCATCATAAATACTCTTCCCTACTATGCGAAACCTCAAAGACGGCATCCGATCACTCGTCAAAATCGACTACCACGGTCACGTGCATAAATACTTCCGCGGCACCGATGCAGACAAACGCTGCGCCACCGAAGTGAAAATACTCAAAGCCCTCCAAGACCGAGGCTGCAACTACGTCCCTGCTCTCATCGACTACAATCTCGAAGAAAACTACCTCTGCACCACCAACTGCGGTAGCCCAGCTCCCAATATTTCCCGTAAAAAATCCGACTCACTCTTCAAGAAGCTCGAAGACGAATACGGAGTCCAACACGACGATCCAGAACCACGCAATGTCACCTACGACCCAAAAGAAGGGCAGTTCTGCGTGATCGATTTTGAACTCGCTACCTTGCTGCCTGACCCACGCGAACAAGACGCCTCGTAGCAACCATGAGCTTCACCCCACCGAACTTTCGTTGGCATGCCGAATCGATCTCTGGCACACGCAAGAAAGAAAACGATGACTCATTTCTCGTTTTCAGAGCTGGCGTAGAAGGCGCCACAGAACTCCCCTCCATCGGTGACGATGTGCTAGATAAAGAAGATATGGTGTTTGCCGTCTCAGATGGCATGGGTGGTGGCAATGCAGGCTACTTAGCCTCTTCTCTAATCCTTCAAACATTCGCATTCCTCATCCCAAAAACCTTCGCCTCCGCCGCCCAAGGATTCCACCCCGACTACCTCGAGCTGCTCGAGCAACAGGTCGGAGAGATTCACCAATCAATCAACGATAAAGCCGCAAGCTCAGAAGAGTTCAAAGGCATGGGCGCGACCCTCAGTCTCGCATGGTTCACCCCAGAGAATATGTACCTTGCTCACGTGGGGGATTCCCGTATCTACCTCCACCGCAACGGCAAGACCCAACAGGTCACAGACGACCATTCCTTTTCCTGGCGCAAGCTACAGCGAGGCGACACCAACGAACGACAGTACCGCAACGATCCAAAGCGCTCTGTCCTCTGTGAAGTGATCGGTGGTGGCCACCGTAAAGTCCGCCCACAAATTGCCGCTATCCCCTATCAAATAGGCGATCGCATCATGATTTGCTCTGATGGAATCATTGACGGTTGTTGGGAAAAACACGTCCATCAAGCACTTAGCCAAAACGCAGACTCGACAAGCCACCCCGCAAAGGTTCTTATGAACCGCGCTATTGAAAATGCGGGATCAGATGACACAACGCTCATCGTTCTGGATATTCGATGAGTCAGAGATGAATTAATTTCATTCATCCTTGGCACGCAAATTGCTTACGCTACCTCAGCATAAGCTGCTCTGGGATTCGACCCCCATGGCACATAAGCAGAATATACAAATCATAATTATGGCTAAATACAGACTCGATTACATCTGGCTCGACGGTTACACACCAGTTCCTAACCTTCGTACGAAGTGCATGCTTCGCGAATTCGACGAATTCCCAACTGTAGAAGACCTTCCTGAGTGGGGCTTCGACGGTTCCTCCACACAGCAAGCTGAAGGCGGCGACTCCGACTGCGTACTCAAGCCAGTTGCAGTATATCCAGATCCAACACGCATCAACGGCGTACTCGTCATGTGCGAAGTGATGCTTCCTGACGGCGCTGCACACCCATCCAACGCTCGCGCAACAATCGTTGACGATGAAGGCACTTGGTTCAGCTTCGAACAGGAATACTTCCTCATGCAAGACGGACGCCCACTCGGCTTCCCTGCAAACGGTTACCCAGAACCACAAGGTGAATACTACTGCGGTGTTGGCTTCAAGAACGTAGGTTCTATCGGCCGTGAAATCGCTGACACACACCTCGACCTCTGCCTCGAAGCTGGCATCAACCACGAAGGCATCAATGCTGAAGTAGCTTCCGGCCAGTGGGAATTCCAGGTATTCGGCAAGGGCTCAAAAACTGCTGCTGACCAAATTTGGGTAGCTCGCTTCCTCCTTCAGAGACTCTGTGAAGAGTACGAAGTAGACGTAGAGTACCACTGTAAGCCTGTTAAAGGTGACTGGAACGGCTCCGGCATGCACTGCAACTTTTCTACAGAGTACATGCGTGAAACAGGCGGCAAGGACTACTTCCTCAAGCTCATGGACGCATTCGAAGAAAACTGTGAAGAGCATATCGCTGTTTACGGCCCAGACAACGACCAACGCCTCACCGGCCTCCACGAGACTCAGTCCATCGATAAGTTCTCCTGGGGCATCGCTGACCGTGGCGCATCCATCCGTGTTCCACACGGCTTCGTTAAGAACGACGCTTACAAAGGCTACCTTGAAGACCGCCGTCCTAACTCACAAGGCGACCCATACCAGATTGCTTCCCGCGTAATCAAGACTATCCAGTCTGTACCTACTGCCTAAGCATTCTGATCCTTAGTAAGGATTTCTAAAATAAGCCGCTAGAGCAACGCTCTAGCGGCTTTTCTATTGCCTAATATAAATAGACTTCAACTTACGCCCCTCTAAATGCTGGGGTTTGAGACGCCCTAACTCGCGCTAGGAAATAGTCGAAGCCGAAACTAACACTACAAAATCTAACAAAAACCAGCAAGATCTATATACCGGAAAAAACCAGCTCTAGCCAAAGAGGAGATACCATGAGAGCGCCGGGCACCCAAAGGAGGCGACATCGATGGAACAACGCATGACTCATGCAGAGGGGAGGAATTCTATCATCAGTGCTGGATGCCCGACTACACAAGTATACACAATTTAACAATCCCGGGTCAGACGATCTGTCTCAAAAAAACACCAATCCATCTCACAGAATAATCAATATGGTTTGACTAATGAGCTCACAAATAGGACAAAGCATGTTGAAATGAACCTCATCCCTCGAACAACCTTCAGCACAGACTCGATCGCCTCAGGCAATCGCTATGAAGTTTTTCGAGATAGCATTTCAGTGCTCTTCGACCTGGAACTCCAAGAGAAAAAAACAGAAGCAAATTTCTACGCCCACCTCGACGCCGCCATGATTGGCCAAACCATGCTGGCCAACACCAGATCCACTGGAGCAATCTACAAACGCTCCAGAAAAGCGCTCTCCGCTGACGGTATCGATTCAATCATGGTGCAGCTCTACCTGTCGGGAGCCACAGACTTTGATAGCCCGCAGATATACTCAGAAGTACTCCAAGGAGACATTATCGTCTACGATCTAGCCAAACCCGTAGCCAATAACAACACAAACTTCAACAACCTCTCAATCCTCTTTCCACGCGAACTCATCGAATCTTACCTCCCCACTGTGAGCCGGTGGCATGGCCAAGTTCTCCCTCGCAATCGCCCTCTCACCAAACTCCTAAAGCAACATATGATTTCGCTCCACAAATTAGGTGGAGAACTCACCATCGAAACCAGCGTCTGCACCCAACGCACACTACTCGACCTCGCAAGCTCAGCACTCCAACACTCGGCCGACATACTCCCCAAACACGCCGAAACCCTCCCAACCGCGTTACTCATCGAAATCAAACAGTTCATTCGCAAGAATCTACATAAATTCGACCTCTACCCCTCCACCATCGCCAGCGCCTTCCACCTTTCACGCGCCCAACTCTACAGAGTCACCGAGCCGCTAGGGGGGCTGTCCTCACACATACGCGAGCAACGCATGCGCCACGCACTGCAGCTCATCCAGTCAGCTCAGCACCACCACCTCAGTATTGCCGAAATCGGCTATCAATGTGGCTTTAGCTGCCCCAATTCTTTTTCTCGCAACTTCAAAAAGTTCTACAACTTTAGCCCACGAGATGCCCGTAGCGCCCCACACCTCGCGCTCAAAGCTGCTAACGAGTCTGGCATCAACGGCCCAGACCGCAGTTACGAATCCTGGGTGAAATCACTCTCTCTTTAACAGAGCCTCCCCACCTTAGGTCAATGTCCGACCTAAACTTCAGAGCAGCCGCTACTGAAGCCCCTCTTCAATGAGTCATTTTGTAGACTCTATGGCGATTCACCGAATCGCTAGTTTCACGTTTTTGACGCTATGTCGCACTAGTACAGAAAACTTAATTATCACATCTTCATATCACGCTAAAAACTAACAGTTAGCATGTTACACTAATTCGACACTTGGTGATTACTGTATCAACGAAGACTCAATTCAAGATCCACACTTCAAACTTCAACCAATAACAAACACCCAACAAAATACATCTCAAACAAAAAATAAAAAAGCAATACTCAAACAACCAGAAACAAACCAAAATACAATATATCACTAACCACCATTAACATGAGAAAATCGCATAAACAACACAATCTAACATATTTATATATAGTAGGATATTACGGTTCAAAATAAACAACATTAAAACCCACAACAAAGCCATATCCATTGTTAAACAACGAGTTACAATAACACCGCCCACACTAATAACTA
The DNA here is from genome assembly GCF_000378105.1 of Rubritalea marina DSM 17716. Classification (GTDB taxonomy): domain Bacteria; phylum Verrucomicrobiota; class Verrucomicrobiia; order Verrucomicrobiales; family Akkermansiaceae; genus Rubritalea; species Rubritalea marina. Next base: position 92,126 of record NZ_KB899252.1, read on the forward strand.
ACAGAAAACAGTTACAATCTGCTAACTATTTGAGACAAACCAACTAAAAAAACAACAAAGCAAGATGATATACCTAAATCACTTACAAAACACCACTAACCAAAACCAGAACACCACATCTAACATATTTATAGACACATCCTAACAACCCACCCAATAGTCTAACAAACAAGATACATCACATGAAAAACCTACCTATCATCACAGCAAATTGCTCCAACTACGCTGACATAGTCTTGGAGCGAGCCAAACAAACCCCTGAACGTCCAGCCTACTCATACCTAGAAAACGGTACGACTGCCACCCAATCACTCAACTACCGCGAACTCTCGGAGCAATGCCAACGCGGCGCGAGTAGACTGCAAGAATACGACTGCTCTGGTGAACGCGTACTCCTGATCATGCGTAGTGACCTTGATTATAGCATCGCATTCCTGACTTGCATGCTATCAGGAGCCACAGCGGTAACCACCATCGTCCCAAGCACCGCTGAACAAGTCAGAAGACTCAGCTCAGTAGCTTCCAACGCATTGCCTAAGTTCGCCATCCTACGCGACTCCGACCGGGAAAAGCTCGCAGACCTCTTTGCCGCACACCCAACGCTTCAAGACATCACACTCATCAGCTATGAAGAGCTAGCTCTGGGAGATAGAAGTCAATGGGAACGTCCAGACACAACTTGGAATGATCCAGCATTCTTACAATACACTTCTGGATCCACCTCCTCCCCCAAAGGGGTCATTGTGACCCACCAAAACCTGAAGGACATTGGGGCGTATCACGAAGAAGTCTTTGGCATGCACTCTGAAGACATTGGCATCACATGGCTCCCCCAGTCTCACGACATGGGTTTGATTCACGGCGTATTGCAGCCACTCTACAGCGGCTACCCTAGCTACATCATGACGCCCACAGCCTTCTTAAAAAGGCCGTTGAATTGGCTAAAGGCGATCTCTAAGTATCGAATTTCTGTCACGATAGCGCCCAACTTCGCTTTTGACCTCTGCGTAGAGAGTGTGAAGGACAAAGATTGGCCTGACCTAGACCTGTCAAACCTCACCTGTATCCATAACGCAGCTGAGCCAATCAGACTCAACTCCTACGAGGCATTTGCCGAGACCTTTGCTCGAGTAGGATTCAGGAAAGAAGCCCTAGGCAGCGCGTACGGCATGGCGGAGTCTACCCTCGCTGTGACCAGCACACGCCGCTCTGAACTCTATGCTTACAAATCAGTAGACGCCGAATCATTTGCTAATGGTATCGCGACCGATCAGCTGGACCCTAAACGCAAATCGCTCAACATCGTGGGATGTGGCACCCCAGCTGGTGAGGTGAAACTCTGCATTGCAGAACCCAATTCCCTGACAGAACTGCCTCCCAATCATGTCGGAGAGCTTCTCCTTCAAGGCCCAATCATCACGCAAGGTTATTGGAACAATGACACGGCGACTCATGAAGCATTCCAACTAAATACAACAAACGGCAATGGGCCTTACTTTAGAACTGGTGACCTAGCCTTCATCGATGAAACTGGCGAACTCTTTATCACGGGCCGCACCAAAGACCTCATCATCATCAATGGGAAAAACCATTCCCCGCAGGATATCGAACTCACTACCGAAGAAAAATTCTTCGCCATTCGTCCACGCCAAGTCTCGTGCTTCTCGATTCAAGCAAATGATGCCGAGCTCGTTGTGGTGATCGCTGAAATTAAACGAGAATGCACCCGCGACACCAACCCGGAAACACTCGCCAAGCAGGTTATGAAACACCTGGCTCGCGAACACCAAATTCCCATCTTCGAGATCGTTATCGTGAAACGTGGTGAATGCCCAAAAACAACGAGTGGCAAAATCCAGAGGCAGCGCAGTAAGCACATGTATCTCAATCAGGAGTACACAGTCGTCACTAGCTTCCGAAACCCTATGTTCAAGAATACTCAAGCGTCAGAATTAGTCTCCTAAAGCAACGTCGCCACTTAATAACCTCAAACAGAATCTATTAAAATGCAGTTTAATAGCCTTGTAGATGCGTACCTACACCACGCCAAGCAGACACCAAATAACGTAGCATTCCGCTACTTTTCTCAGCACCTCAAAGAGGAAATCATACTCACTTATGTTGAGCTAATCGATCAATCGAAGCGCTTTGCTAACAAACTCTCACAGATTGCCAAAGCTGGCGACCGAGTACTGATACCTAGCCCCACACATGAGGCATTCATGCCCTCAGTCATTGCCTGTTGGATGCTAGATCTCACCCCCGTCCCTAGTTATCCTCCCAAAAATGAGAGCGACCGAACTGAGCTCAAACGGCTGGCACACATCATCCAATCAGCGTCCCCATCCATCATCCTAGGACCAGCAGAGACCCTGACCCAGCTCCAGCCCATCACTGGCGGCTCCACCTGTCTTAGCTACGAGCAATTAGCACTCTCCCCAATCGCCACAAACAACTTCAGTGCGACCGCCGCGACTTCACCTAGTCCAGCCCTGCTACTCTATACCTCAGGCTCCACTGGTTCCCCAAAAGGCGTGCCCATCACCCATGAGATGTTAGTGAGCAATTACAGTCAGTTTATCATCCAACAAAATATCACACAAAAGGATAAGACTGTTGTGTGGTTGCCAAACTGTCACATCGCAGGGTTCTACATGCGCAGCATTCTCTCACTAGTCGGAGGAGAAACCATTGTCTACCAAGCCGCGGATTTCATCATGAAGCCCCTCACTTGGCTCCAGCTTATTAGTGACCACAAGGCCACTCTATCAGCAGCTCCAAACTTTGCATATGAACTCATTGCAGCAAGTTCAATCAGCGAAGAGCTTGATCTAAGTTCCTGGCGTATGGCCATCTCTGGGGGAGAAGTGATCTCGTCGAACACTGTGGCAAGATTCCTCAGCGCGCTTGAAAAGCTCAAACTACCTCAGCATTGCTTTACTCCATATTATGGCATGACGGAGACACTATGCACCAGTGTGCAAGACTCAGAACACCCACCAAAGCTTGCTCAGCTCTCCAGAGAAAAACTCCTAGAAAATATCGTCGAGCTCCATGAAGAGGTTTCTGAAGACAGCATCGCCTTCCTCAGTAATGGCAAACTTCTTGGAGGAACCAAACTACAGATCGTCAATCCGAACACAGAAGAACCAACCCTCGACGGACACATCGGCGAAATCACGCTTCAAGGAGACAGCATCACATCTGGCTACTGGAACCTCAGTCACTCAGACACCCAGACCTCAGATGGTTACTTCCGCACTGGAGACCTCGGTTTCATGATGGATGGCGAGCTTTTCATCACCGGCAGGCTCAAGGAGCTCATCATCGTCCGAGGAAAGAATTACTACCCTCAAGACATCGAGCAAAGCCTGCTTTCAGAATACATGGAGCACGCCATAGCCGCCCTTGCCGCATACGAAGTCGATGACAACGGACGAGCAGCTCTGGGCATTTCAGTCCAAATTGATGAGCAATCTGAGTTGGCAACTTCACAACAAATCGAGCAAGGGATCGTGCAACTGATCAGTTCTGCATTCGGCATCCGCCCTTTGGTCAAGATTTGGCAATACTCGCAAATGCCGCGCACTAGCTCGGGCAAAATCAAGCGCGCAGCTTGCGCCAAGAACCACCAGGACGATCTCAGCCTGATCGATAGACATGACGCCGCAGCTCCCGAGGCCTTGACCAACTTAGCCCCCCATCAGGATACTTTGGAGACTCTGAAGCAACACATCGCTGAGCTACTGGCACTCCCAGCTGAAGTCCTTGGAGACCACCATGCCATTAACTCCCTCGGTCTTGATTCCGTACAATTGGTCCAGCTTGCCAGCAAACTTAGCCAATCACTAGAGCATCAATCCGCTATAGACCTCTCGATTTTCTATCAAGACATTTCAATTGAAGATCTAGCAACACTTCTAGACTGCCCTCCCTCAAATGGAGCACACAAGTTAGAGTACACCGAGGAACTTGCCAAACTAAGCAGACTCTGCGCGAGCTACCAGAAAGCCGAACTAGCCAAGTTCGGCAAGGGAATCTTTATCACGGGCGCCACCGGCTTTCTAGGCTCCTACCTCTTGCGTGATTTACTTCAGAACACCGAACAGCAAATTTACTGCTTAGTGAGAGCATCCGACCCCACTGCAGGCATGCAACGGATCATACAAAGCCTCTCACAAATTACTGAATGGGAAACTCAAAAACACCATTGGTCCGACCGCATCCAGGTTCTTTGTGGCTCACTCGATGCTCCATACTTTGGCTTGAACGCTGAAACATTCAGCTCACTAACAGAACAAATAAGCTCTATCTATCATAACGGAGCAAACGTCAATTTCGTGGCCCCCTATAGCCAACTCTATCAGGTCAATGTGGCCTCGAACCACACCATCATCGAGCTCGCGTTAGCGGCGGGAAATATACCAATCCACTATGTCTCCACTGTCGCGGTGTTCAACTCCCCAGACCGCGACCAATTTCCGACTATTCGGGAAGAGGACTTCCTCCCCTCGCCTGACAGGATCTTTAGCGGCTATGCCAAAACCAAATGGGTAAGCGAAAAGATCTACCAACACGCAGAGTCGCTCGGCATGCAAGTAGCGGTCTACCGCCCTGCTCTCGTCATGGGAGACTCTCAAACCGGATTCTGCCACACTGATGACTTCCTTTGCCGCTTCATCAAAGGATGTATCGATCTCGGACACTTTCCGAAGCTCGATTTACACATCGATATGACCCCTGTAGATTACGTCTCCCAACAAATTATTGACCTGTCGCTCGACAGACGATCCATCGGACAACAATTCCACATTCTCAACGACAATCCAATCACCTTACCCGACTTGGTGGATTGGCTGACCCGGCAAGGTCACTCATTAGAATTGATGGATTCCGATCAATGGCACCAAAAGCTTAGCTCAGAATTGCCTACCTGGAATGCGCTCTATCCAGTCTACCCATTTCTGTTGGAGCAAATCCCCTGCTCTGAAGAACACAGTGAGACTATCTTGCCGTTTTTCACCAAGCGCGGCCTCAACCTCGATAGCAGGAAACGCAAAGCCAATGCTCCACACGGCACCTCATGCCCACCTGTAGACCACCAACTGCTCAACCGCTATTTCGAGTACTTCCAAGACATCAACTTCATCTCAAACCCAAATCAAAAATCAAAAGCCTAAACCCTAACTATTATGAACAAATTATCACTCAACGAAATCCGCAACTGGGTCACCAACTACATTGCTGAAACCCTCCTCGAAGAACCCGAAGACATCCACCTTTCTCAATCACTCGATGATCTAGCTCTCGACTCGATGAGCGTGGTGCGCATGGCTGGAGAACTCGAAGAACTCCTCGGCGGCGTCGAGGTAGAAGCATCATTGATGTACGAATATGACAGCCTCGATACACTGTGCGAACAGCTCGAAATCATGCATGCTGGTCAGCTTTCTCGAAACCAAGAGAAAGGAACTCCGCTACACTGCACCATCTGCGCCAGCTTCACCGCTGAGCCCGTAGAGGAATCGGTCAAATACGCACTCAGCAAACTTGGATTTAGCCCACAGCTCACCTTCTCACCCTACAATCAGGTCTTCCAAGAATTACTCAACCCACAGAGCACCCTCGCGAAATCTAGAGACGACATCGCAGTGCTGATGATCCGCATCGAAGATTGGTTCCGCTTCGAGGCTGAAGCCGTTGCTCCGAACAAAGCTGAAGCAACAGTCCAGGAATTCATCCAAGCACTCTCTTACTTTGCCCAACAAGTATCAGGAAAACTCATCTTAGCACTTTGTCCACACACCGCCGACCGTGTCCGCCACCTCGGCCTAGCAGACTTCCTAGGTAAATGGGATCAAGAGATCTTAGACTCTCTAGCCATCCTCCCCAATGTGCAAGCACTCGACCTTCGAAATCTAGACACCCGCTACGAGCTCCGCAAGGTCTACGACAGCGCGCGCGACCAGATTGGCCATATTCCCTTCTCACCAGAATTCTACACCGCAGCGGGCTTGGACCTCTGCAGAACCATGAACACCTTGATACAGACCACCCCCAAGGTGCTCGTAGTCGACTGCGACAACACTCTCTGGGGAGGAGTCGTTGGCGAAGACGGCCCCAATGGAATTTCCCTAAGGCAAGGCTTCAAAGCGTTCCAAGAATTTCTCATCAGGCAGCAACAACAAGGAAAGCTAATCTGCCTCGCGAGTAAAAATAATGAAGCCGATGTCTGGTCAGTATTTGATCAGAACTCGGAGATGTTACTCACTCGCGAACACATCGTAGCAAGCAAGATCAACTGGAATCGTAAATCTCAAAACATCCTAGAACTTGCCGATGAGCTGCAGCTGGGCGTGGACAGCTTCATCTTTATCGATGACAACCCCGCCGAGTGTGAAGAGGTAAGCTCCGCCCTACCCAATGTCCGCTGCATCCTCTTCCCAAATGACGAAAAAAACGCTCAAAGCTTCTTTTCTAACCATTGGAGTTTCGATCAAGCCGCAATCACTCAAGAGGATAGCAAGCGCACGCAAATGTATCGCGAAAACCAACAGCGCAGCCAAGCTCAAGGTGCTTCAAAAAGCTATGAAACCTTCCTTGCTGAGCTCGCAGTGCACACTGAGATCTCACCCCTCAATGACGCAGACATCGTTCGTGCGGCCCAACTCACCATGCGCACCAACCAATTCAACTCCACCACCCTCCGCATGTCTGAAAATGAAATCCGCGAGTACACCAAAACGGATGGGCAGTGGATCCACACTGTCAAAGTCAGCGATCGCTTCGGCGACTACGGCTTCGTGGGCATGCTGCTCTGCAAGGTGGAGGACAAGACTCTGGTCGTCGATGGCTTCATGATGAGCTGCCGCGTTCTGGCGAAACAAGTCGAACAAGACATGCTATCCCATACTCAAACACTTGCAGAAGAGCATGACCTTCACTCTGTGTCACTACGCTTCAAAGCCAGCGAGCGCAACCAACCAATCAAAATCTACTTTGATAGCCTCGATCACATCTACCAAGAACTAGATGGCGACCTCTTGGCTTTAAACATCCCAATCAACGACATCCCGGCTGCGATCAAACGCTCCACCAAACAACGCGTTACCGAAGCTGACACTGCGACTCCGGCATCCGGAAAACCTACAAACACCCAGAGCAGCTCTTTGGCAGCGCACCACGCGCATACCGAGCTAGCCAAGCTACAAGGCGACATCGATCGATTCATCACCGAAATCCGCGCTGGCCAGAAAATGAAGCGTGGTAAAATGAAGACAGAATTCATCGCCCCACGCACCTCATGGCAGAAGAAAATTGCTTCCATCTGGTCCGATATCCTTGGCGTCGACCGCGTCGGCATCTACGATAGCTTCTTTGACCTCGGTGGCGACTCGATCCGCGCAGCCGAAGCATTCTCTCGTATGTGGGAGCTCGGAGTCCCAGATTCCATCTCACTCATCAACATCCCTGAACCAACCGTGGCCATGCTCTGTCAGGCAATTGAAGATGTGAAAGCCGGTCGTGAGCCCACCCTCATCTCCGATGTCTTCTCCCTCGCTGAGGAAGCCCAAGTAGCTGAAGACATTCGCAACGAAGACTTCGATATTCACAGCTATGACACCCCCATGGATCAGGTCTTCCTCACCGGTGGCACAGGCTATGTAGGCGCCTTCCTCATTGCGGAAATCATGGTACAAACAGATGCTCAAGTAATCTGTTTGGTGCGTGGAGCCACCGCCGAGGAAGGCAAAGAAAGAATCAAGCGCAACATGGCCAAATACCACCTGTGGGAAGAAAGCTATGAAGCACGCGTTGAAGTCATGCTTGGCGAACTCACTGAACCATTCCTTGGATTAGGAGAGGAGCCTTTTTTCGCTCTAGCAAAGCGTATCGACACCATTTTCCATAGTGGCGCTTGGGTGAATTTCGTCTACCCTTACGACAAACTCAAGCCAGCTCACATTGACGCCACGGAAACCGTGATGCGCCTCGCCACATCGGATAAAGGGAAGCCAATTGCTTTCCACTTCATCTCCACCCTCGGCGTCATCATGTCCACAGGATACAGCGATGAAGACGTGGTGATGGAAGACGCGCCACTCGAACACATCGAAGGACTTCTCAATGGATACGAGCAAGCAAAACATGTGGCGGATAAGATGGCCTACATCGGCATGACCGAACGCAACATACCCACTGCGATCTACCGCCCTGGCATGGTTGGTGGCGTAAGCACCACCGGTGAGTATCACAAGACTGATGAGTTCCTCTCCTCCTTCTATAAAGGGTGTCTGCAGTTAGGAAGCTGGCCCCTGCTAAATACCACCTGGGAGGTAGTGCCAGTGGATTTCATCACCAAGGCAATCGTGCATGGCACCAAAGACCCCAAAAACCTCAATCACGCATACTTCACCCTGCACCCTGAACCCACGATGGTCGAAGAATATGTCCGTTTCTTCCAAGACTACGGATACCCTGTGCGCGCCCTCTCATGGGATGTGTGGAAGCGCGAGCTCATCAGCCAAGGTGCCACCAAGCTTCGAGACAATGCTCTATTCCCATTTGTCGACTTCATCCGCGCACTCGACACCGAGCAAGTTCGCTTCCCCGCCACCGACCGTAGTAACTTCAAGCGCCTCGTCGAGGCTGCGGGAGTCGATGTCCCATCGCAAACAGAAATCATGCGTCGCTACCTCGAATTCTTCATCCAACAAGGATTTGTCGAGGCCCCATCACAAACACTAACAACATCTAACTTATAATAACACCCATGGACAATTCATTAAAATTTGACGCCACTCAAACTGGGTTTTCAGAGTCATTCTATGTACTTTGGAACGACCCAGAGCAGCAACTCTCAATGATCGTACGCTACGTGCTATTCAACGGTCCCACCGAGGAAACGAAAATCGCTCAAGTTTGGGCCTGGTTCAGAGACCGCAGCCCTGAAGGCAAGGCAGACTTTGCCATCAAACAAAGCTTCCCTCTCGCCGCTGCACAGTTCGATCAAGGTGAAGAAGGGCTCAATATCGCGCACTCTGGGATCACTCCAGAACGCTGCTGGGGAGAGGTCAGTAATGGAGAGAACACTCTCCAGTGGGACTTCGAAATGGATGCTTCCACATGCATCGCCGTCGACCGACTCGCCGACGTCTACGATAGCCCTCTATTTCCAAAGTTCTACTCCCCAGCGTGCAAGCATGCGCTCACCGGCTCGGTCACACTCGACCAACAACAGTACAGTCTCGAACAAGTAGCCGCAAGCGATGGTCATTATTGGAATGTACACAACATGCACAGCTGGAGCTGGTGCAATGCCGTTCAGTTCCAAAACAACCCAGACTTCTTATTTGAGGGGATTGGCTTCCATCTGAATGATTGGGGGCAGCCCTCCGTCTGGCTCACGATTGAATGGAATGGTCAGCGCTACAACTCCAACCTCATTGATGCGATGTACCACAATCGACAACTCAACAGTTCACTAGATAGCTGGGAGTTTCGTATGGAAAGAAATGAGATCAAATTCGAAGGGACGGTCACCGCCAAAGCGGAAGACATGATACTCATCACCCATCCACTCCCTGATGGTTCCTCGCTTTACACGCACATTTCCTACAACGCCGACCTCGTCATCCACGTGTTCGAAAAGCGTGAAGGCGAATGGGTCAAGGTAGACACCGCCATCGCCACCGACACCGCCTCCTTCGAAGTCACCAAGACTGAGCGCAACCCTCACGTGACTAGGGAATTCACAGAAATCGCCGCTGTCATCAAAGAAACGGTCTAACCATAGTTCCTACTCGAGCTCGGTGACGAGCTTTGATACATCTATATATATGCTAACAGACGAATCACTTTCACCACGACAACTGGCAGAATACATTTACCAATCCTACCAACTCCAAGACTTCTCTCGTTTCGACGAGATCATGACGGAGGACTGTAGCTGGATCATTCCCGGCAACAAAGAACTCCTACCATGGGCTGGAGAATTTGTTCACATGGAGATGTTGGATTTCCTCAACATCATCAAAGAGCACCTTGATTTTGAATACTTTACCCCACTGAGATACCATGTGGATGGCGAAACCGTCATCGCCGAAGTGGAGGAAAAATTCACCGTAATCAACACTGGCCAAACCGTGGTCAACAAGCTTGTTGCCATCTTTGAAACGAAACAGGGAAAGCTCAAAAAATACACTGAGTATTCAGACACTGGCTTGCTCGAACGTGCCGTCAACGCATAAAAATCACTCGCGGGACACCCTCGTAAGACTCATGCCCATGGACCACATCGAAGTCATCTACTTCCACAAAGACCAGATCAGCTGCGATGTGGATGCCATGGTGCACACACTCACGCCCCAAGAGTTCGAGCGCCACGAGCGCCTTGCATTCCCCCACCTCAAGCGAGATTGGATCCTCTCGAGAGGTGGTCTCAGGATCCTGCTTGGCAATATTTTGGCACAAGATCCTGCTAGCCTGCACTTCGAAAAAAACCGCTATTCCAAGCCCCGCCTCAAAGGAAGCGAGCTGCAATTCAACGTCAGTCACTCTGGGGACTACATTGTCTACGCATTCACACAGCATCGAGAGCTCGGCATCGACATCGAAAAAACGACCCCAAACTTCGCAAGCCACCGGCTCGCTACTCGGTACTTTTCTGAGGCTGAATGCCAATCCCTGAACAACCTTACAGAAAAAGAATTTAGCCGTGCATTCTATGCCATTTGGAGTCGCAAGGAAGCGTATATTAAAGCCATCGGCATGGGGCTATCTGCCGACCTCAAAGCCTTTTCGGTCGACCACCAATCCAGCCGACAAAGCTTTGAATCCCCAACACTATGCATGGAAGCACTGCATCTAGCAGAGGGATACGCCTCCGCCATCTGCTATCATGGTGAGACGCAGCTCCCAATCACTATTCGCAAACTCACCAGCTTGGCCGCACCAATGCTCAGGACCGCATCACTCACCTAGATATTTGAAGCGGTCGAAGACCTTACCATCGCGTTCTACTTGCTCAAAGAACATGGCTGCGGGCCGCACCCACAAGCCACCTTCCTCATACAGAGGTTTGTAAATAACCTGAATTTCGTCCGTCTCACTACAACGCGCCACATCAATGAGCTCGTACTCTGAACCCTTGAAATGACGGTACTTCCCTTTGCGGATTTCCATGACGACGGATACTGTAGCCTAGCCCTCCAGGAATCAAGCCTGCTCGAAGGCGATTTCTTAGGAAATACTTGTCACTTCCTCGTTGAGCTACGTTCAAGTTTGAATCCAACATCCCAATTAGCTGCGAATTCTTGTAGCCAATTGCTTAGACCGATGCTGAAATGCGCTCAGTCCCAAGAAGCCATTCATTCGCTTGAAACAAGGAAGCTCACACAATCCAGGAATGCAGCAAACGCTGGCGATCGGGATCCCGACCCCGCTCAAGTCAGAGGGATCAGTGTGTCCTGTGCTCGGTCCTGTAAGCCCAGCAGCACACGCATTTGCCCTGAGCTTATTGCTGCGCCAGCATCACACATCCCAGCCAGGTGCGCGTCTTTGGCTGCTGTCCTCACTCCCGCGCCACAATGAACGCATCGCCGGTGAACTCAAACTTTGGTCCACCATGGCCACGGTGCTGAGCCAAATCACCCAAGCCAACTCAAACAGCGAAATCGCCGACCCAGAAGCTCAGGCTGAACGGATCGCCCAACTTCATAAACTTAGCCATCCGGCGGCAACTGATGCTGCCGAATTAGTCATCCTATCACCCGAGTCACTCGACGACGCCTGCGCAGCTCCGCAGGCCCTCAACGACTCACGAATCGAAGTGCGACTCGGCGAGGAACTAGAGATCGATCCCTTCATGCAAAAGCTCGATTCCTTGGGTTTTGAACGCGTCCCACAAATCCACAGCCGTGGTCAGTTCGCGCTGCGAGGTGGCATCCTCGATGTCTACACTTGGCAAAACCCCGAGCCCATCCGCATCGAACTCTTCGACATCGAAGTCGATTCGATCCGCAGCTTCGACCTCGACACCCAAAGCTCCCTCAAAAAGCTTCCTTCCGTAGAGCTTGCGATCAATGAAGCTGCCAAGGAATCCATCCTCGCTGACTTTATAGCCGAGGGCGATCTGGTAGTCAGCCTCGGAGAGGTAGCCCACGAGCGCGCCCACATCCACCTCTCCGACTCGGCTCCAGAGCTCGCCGACGGCAGTCAGAACTTCGAATCCGCGATGTACGGCAGCCCTCTAGGTAGCTTCGAGGCTGGAGACTTTGTGCTGCAGGAATCCAAACGCCAACAATGCATCAATCAAGTCAAAGAATGGCACGCAGAGGGGTGGTCCGTACACATTGTCTTCGGCAACAAGGGCGAACAAGAACGTTTCGATGAACTAATGGCTGACACTCAGTCGGCCCCGCTACAGGCAGCGATAGGTCGACTATCGCAAGGCTTCACCGTCCCCGGGGCAAAGCTCGCCATCCTCTCCTCAGCCGAGCTCTTCGGTCGCTATCAAAACCAGCACAGTAAGCGCGCCAATAAGCTCGACCACCAACGCCGTGCTCGCGCTCAAACCAACATTGAAGACATCAACGAGGATGATCTCGTGGTTCACAGTGAGTACGGGATCGGCCGCTTCGATGGAATCGAAACCAATGAAGATGGCGAAGAAGAAATCCACATTGCCTACCGTGACGGCGCAGTCCTATCGGTTCCGATCGATCAATCACACCTGCTGGCTCGCTACGTTGGCATGGGCGGAAAAACGCCACAACTCTCTAAACTGGGCGACGCAAAGTGGGCCAAATCCCGCAAAGCCGCTGAAAAGTCGATCCTCGACTACGCCGCGCAACTCCTGAAGATTCAAGCCGAGCGACACACCCAGAAATCTCAAGCGCACCCACCAGATAGCAAATGGATGTGGGAATTCGAACATTCCTTTCCATTCACCGAAACCCCTGGACAACTAGAAGCCATTGAAGACACCAAGGCTGACATGGAATCCGAGAAGCCGATGGATCGCTTAATTTGCGGCGACGTTGGCTTTGGGAAAACCGAGGTAGCGATCCGCGCAGCCTTCAAAGCTGTTACAGGAGGCAAGCAAGCCTGCCTCATGGCTCCCACCACCGTGCTCGCGGAACAACACTGGCGCACCTTCAAACAACGGATGTCAGAGTACCCGATCCGTATCGAATTGCTCAATCGTTTCCGCAAACCCGCAGAAATCCGAAAGACCATTCAGGGGCTCGCAGATGGTTCGGTCGATATCGTCATCGGCACCCACCGCCTCGTCTCCAACGACATCACATTCAACAAGCTCGGAGTCGCCATCGTTGATGAAGAACAACGCTTCGGCGTGCGACATAAAGAAAAATTCAAAGAACGCATGCGCGGTATCGACATGCTGACTCTCTCAGCCACCCCCATCCCTCGCACCCTCTACCTCTCGCTGATGGGAGCGCGTGACATGTCCACCATCGACACCCCACCACCAAACAAAGTGCCGGTGCAAACCTCCATCTGTAGCTACGACGAACGCATCATCCGCGAATCTATCCAGCGCGAGCTCAAGCGTGGCGGACAGGTCTTCTTTCTCCACAATCGCGTGCAAACGATCGAGTTGATGCAGCGCAAGATCCTCGACCTCGTCCCAGAGGCCAAGGTCGCCATCGGCCATGGTCAGATGGAAAAAGACGAACTTGAACTCGTCATGCGCGGCTTTGTCAATGGCGAGTCCGACGTGCTACTCGCCACTACCATCATCGAATCCGGTATCGACATCCCGAATGCCAATACCATCCTCATCGACCGAGCCGACCGCTTCGGCCTATCCGACCTCTACCAGCTTCGTGGGCGCGTCGGACGCGCCGGAGAGAAAGCCTACGCGATTCTGCTCCTGCCTCGCGAGATGGTCACCACCGGTGATGCAAGAAAACGCATCAACGCGATCAAACAATACACAGCCCTTGGATCTGGATTTAAAATCGCCATGCGCGACCTCGAAATTCGCGGAGCTGGCAACCTACTAGGCACCAAGCAGTCTGGCCACATCGCCGCTGTAGGCTTTGACCTATACTGCCAGCTCCTACGACAATCGATCGACCGCCTCAATGGCAAGATTGTACACTCAAGGATCGACGTCACACTGCGTGCCGACTTCCTCAGTTTCAATGAAAGCTCATTTGGTCAGTCCCACAACCACGACTCCCTCGCCTGCTTTATCCCGGCGCGCTTCATGACCGAAGCCACCATGCGCATCCGTGCCTACAAGCAACTCGCTGAAGCAAATAGCTCACGTGAGATCAAACAAATCGAACGCGACTGGCGCGACCAATTCGGCATGCTTCCTGAACCAGTCGTCAACTTACTGAACGCCACACGCCTCAAGATGCACGCCGCCAAGGCCAACATCACCAACATCGAGCTCCAGGGCCAGCGTCTCATGCTCACCCGAAACGGCAATTACATCCAGCTAGACGGTTCCCGCTTCCCACGACTCAAATCCATCGCGGCCAATGAGAAACTCCAAGAGGCGATCGAACTCCTAAAGAAGATATAAACTTCAGTCCTTACCCAGACGTTCCATGCGGTAGATCCGTGGCGTCACCCCCACACGCTTCTTGAAAAAGCGGAAGAAGTAGCTCAGATCGCTCATGCCAACCTGACGTGCCACCTCAGCAATCGACACCGACGACCCAGTGAGTAACTCACGAGCTTTGGTCTCTCGCTTCCTTGCAATATATTCAGAAGGTCGTATCCCCATCCGGCGATTAAATTCATCCGAGAAGTATCCATTACTCATCCCCTCAATCTCACTCAACACCGACAGGCTAAGATCCCCATCGAGATGATTCTCGATATGCTGGAAGGCTTTGGTGAAACGAATCAAATCGGAACTCAATTGCGCTCCTTCGGCAAACTCTGCCAGCAGAACACTCACCGCCCCTTGGGCTGCAATCTTCTGCTGTAGACTCAGGTCCTCCAACTTCGTCTCGAATATTAATTGGTTAAAAAACTCATCATCAGCGTCCAGGCTTTTCAAGCCAAAGTTAGGCAAACAGAGCAACAGATTCTCACAAATCACCTGATGCCACGAACCAAAACCTCGACGAACCGGGAACTCATAATCTGCGAATAAGTCATTACCATTGGAAAGCTTCGCAGTGAAAATGAAGTAGCATTGCCGGCAATAATGTTCACAGGAATAGTCCACCGATGCGTATGGTGGTATCAGCAACATCTCACCCGGCTTCTGATGATACGTCTCACCGTGGAAAGAAACACTCTGACAACCCTCTTCAACTATGAGAATTCTAGCAAATGGACTAATGTGGTTTTGAAAATCCCACCACGCACCAAGTGCCACACTATCGAAGGCAAATACTTTAATTCTAATATGACTGGCGTCTACTTGCACGCCCCATACATACACAAACCAATCAATCACGCCACACACAATATGCGATAAATCCATAAAATAGACGAAATTACTTATTACCCAATAGCAACAATCGAGCCTAGTATCATCATTCACCGAACTTCTTAGAACGCTTCCCAGTATGCCTACGATCCAGCTTCACGACCAACCTCCCCTCCCAAAAAGACCTCGCCCGATATACATCATCGGCGCGGGAAGCATCGTCAAAGACGCCCACCTACCAGCGTATCAAATTGCAGGCTTCGAGGTACAGGGCATCACCAACAGGAGCAGGAACAAAGCGGAAGAGCTCGCTGAAACATTCAACATCAAGTCCGTCTTTGATTCGGTAGAGCAGATGGTTGAAATGGCTCCTAGTGACGCGGTCTATGACCTCACTCTACCCGCTAATTATTTCGCTGAAACATTGCGTAAACTTCCAGATGGGGCCGCAGTCTTAATCCAAAAACCGATGGGGGAAAACCGGGATGAAGCAGAGGAGATCCTAAGAGTCTGTAGGGAAAAAAACCTCACTGCGGCAATCAACTTCCAGCTACGCTTCGCCCCCGTCATCTCGATGGCTCGTGATGCCATTGCTCAAGGATTGATTGGCGAACTCACCGATTTCGAAGTGCGCGTCAATGTCGACACCCCATGGCACCTCTGGGACTTCCTCGATCATGCGCAATTTGCAGAAATTTATTACCACAGCATCCACTACGTCGACATGATCCGCTCCTTCTTAGGAAACGCTCAGAGTGTGCAGTGCCAGAGCATGGGATCACATACCGCTCCGAACATGGACAAGACGCGCTCCTCATACATTCTAGACTACGGCCCAGACATCCGTGTCAATATCCAGACCAATCACCAACACCGGTTTGGTAAAAAACACCAAGAAAGCTACGTCAAATGGGAGGGAACACAAGGTGCGATAAAAGCACAGCTCGGCGTGCTCATGGACTACCCAAAGGGAGAAGCTGATTGGTTTGAAATCTGCGTATTAGAAGATGGCAAGGATCCCGAATGGCAGAAGCTTCCCGTCAGCGGATCTTGGTTCCCTCACGCCTTCATCGGCGCCATGGGCAGCCTCATGCACAAGCTAGAAAACCCCTCAGCAGAACTCCCTCACAGCGTGGAGGATGTCATCCACAGCATGCGCACCGTAGATGCCGCAGTGCGTTCGTCCCAAGCCGGCGGCATGACTTTCAAGGAACTCACTACACACTAAAAAACCTATGGAATCCAATATCGTATTCGGAGTCGGCCTGCATGCCATTGGAGGGATTGCAGCCTCCACCTGCTTTGTGCCACAAAAGTTCACCTCGAAGTGGTCCTACCAAACATCCTGGATGATCATTTTCACAGTAGCATGGTTTATCGCTCCTATTCTCACTGCAGCCCTAACAGTACCTAACCTGTGGCAAGTGATCACCGAGGTAGATCAAAAAGTGCTCACCCAAACAACTCTCTTGGGTGGTATTTACGGCTTTGGAGGCATGGCATTTGCCCTAGCCATTCGTCATATTGGTTTCTCTCTAACTTATTCGATTGCTATTGGTATTTCAGCGGTCCTCGGCACAGTAATCCCCCCACTCCTAGCGGGCACTCTGATGGAGACCTTCAGCCAAGCAGGCGGCAACATTCTGGTGGCCGGGTTCCTCATCTCGATCATAGGTATCTGCCTGTGCGGATACGCGGGGGCACTCAAAGAAAAAGAACTCTCTGGCTCAGGTTCCGACTTTGACCTCAAAAAGGGGCTGAGCTTGGTACTCATTGCTGGAGTCCTCTCGGCGGTATTCGGGATCTCGCTCTCGGTCGGCGCACCTATCGACGCAGTAGCAGCAGACCACGGGGCGGGAAGCTTTAGTAGCAATGCCACCTACATTTTTGCGATGGGAGGCTCCTTCCTAGTGAACCTGATTTGGTGGTCGGTGGCTCACACCCGACAGCAGACATGGTCAGAGTTTAAGAAAATCCCAAGCAGCGACAGCGGGCGCGGTAAGCTACTGCTCCCCTACTACGGACTCGCCATTCTCGCTGGCATCCTATGGTACGTGCAGTTCTTCTTCTACGGCATGGGTCACGTCCACATGGGGGATGCCAAATTCATCAGCTGGGGGATCCACATGGCCATGCTCATCTTCTTTAGTTTTGGCATCGGCCTCATCCTCAAAGAATGGAAAGGCCTGAGCCTCAAAACCATCACGGTACTCATCGTCGGGCTCTGCATCCTAGTCACCTCATTTGCATGCATTACCTACGGCGGCCTCGTAGCGCAACAAGCAGCCGAAGCCTCTGGCAAGCCCGTCGAAGTACCCTCCCACTAACAAACTCTAACCTATAGGAAACACCCAACCACTATGATCGAACTCAAAGGCATGGCATGGAACCACATGCGCGGTTTCACCTCAGTTGTAGCAACCGCACAGCGTTTCGAAGAGCTCAACCCTGACATCCGTGTCACCTGGGAGAAGCGCTCACTCCAAGCATTTGCTGACGCCTCTCTAGAAGAACTGTCAGCAGAGTACGACCTCCTCGTCATGGACCACCCACACGTGGCCTTGGCGGCGGAGGACTCCCTTCTCTTACCCTATGACAAGTACGTCTCAGCAGAATTCCTGAACGATCAAGCAGCGCATAGTGTCGGCCATTCTCACCCAAGCTATCACTTCAATGGTCAACAATGGACTCTAGCGATCGATGCCGCCACTCCCATTGCGACTTGGCGAGAAGATCTCCTGCAGAAGCACGCACTCACCGTCCCGCAGACTTGGGAAGAACTCCTGAGTATGGCGTCTACTGGAAAGGTGGGATTCGCCGCCATTCCAATTGATCTGTTGATGCACAGCTACATGTTCTGCCACGCGCACGGCAGTGCCTTGTTCCAAAATCAGGAAACCTTTGCCGAGACTGAGGCCCTCGAGCACGCCATTGAGAACCTCAAACAGCTCGTCAGTTTATGCGATCCCATTTTCCAAACGCTCAATCCAATCCAAGTGGCCGAGAAAATGTCACGCTCGGACGACACAAGCTACTGCCCATTTGGCTACGGCTACTCTAACTATTCACGAATGGGATACGCCAATCATCTTCTCAAAGCGGGCGATATCGTAAGCTACCTAGGGCAGCCTCTTTGCTCCGCGCTTGGTGGTGCTGGGCTCGGAATATCCTCCAGCACCAAGCACCCTCAAGCTTGTATGGATTACGCCGCATTCACGGCATCTCCAGCCACGCAACAAGGGGTCTTTTTCGAAGCTGGGGGCCAGCCAGGCCACCGTCAAGCGTGGGAGAGTGATCATATCAACCAACAAACCAATGACTTTTTCAAAGACACGCTGCCCGCGCTCGACCGCGCAATTCTTAGGCCTCAGTACCATGGCTACATGCACTTCCAAGATCATGCCAGCCCAGTCATCCATGACGGAATCACTGGCAAGCAAAGCGTCGCGACCACGATAGAAAAAATGAACGCTATCTTCCGCGAATCACTCAACAAATAAACCCAGATCCATCCCACCATGCGCCCACTCGAAGGACTCACCGTACTCGACTTTAGCCAGTTTCTCGCAGGACCGTCGGCAGCCATGAGGCTAGCCGATCTAGGAGCCCGCGTCATCAAAATTGAACGACCAGGCAGTGGCGACATCTGCCGGCAGCTCTACATTTCCAACCTCGAAATCGAAGGGGAAAGCACACTCTTCCACTCGATCAATCGTAACAAGCAAAGCTACGCCGCAAACCTCAAGAACGATGACGATAAGAACAAAGTACTCGATCTCATTGCCAAGGCGGATGTCTTGATCGAAAACTTCCGCCCAGGCGTGATGGAGCGATTGGGACTCGGAGTCGAGACCGTGTGCGCCGCGAATCCTCACCTCGTTTATGCCAGTGTCACTGGATATGGAGCCACGGGACCGTGGGCCTCCAAGCCCGGCCAAGACCTGCTCGCACAGTCGCTTTCAGGCCTCACCTGGCTCTCTGGGGACGCGGGAGAAAACCCCACACCCATGGGACTAGCCGTGGCTGACCTCACCGCTGGAGCTCATCTCGTTCAAGGCATTCTTGCTTGCTTAGTACGCCGCGGGGTCACAGGAAAAGGTGGCCGAGTCGAAGTCAGCCTGATGGAGTCGATCCTCGATTTGCAGTTTGAAGTGATCACGACCCATCTCAATGACGGTGGGCAGAATCCAGACCGCAGTTCCAACAATAATGCTCACGCCTACGTTGGTGCTCCCTATGGCATCTACCGCACAGCAGATGGACATCTATCCCTAGCCATGGGCAACGTGCCTCAACTTGGAGCCCTACTGAACTGCCCTGCACTCTGTGACTATAGCGACAGCAGCACGTGGTTCTCCCAACGTGATGCCATCAAGTCCATTCTCAGCGAGCATATAGCCCAGCAAAGCACCCAGTATTGGTTAGACATTCTAGAGCCCGCTGACATTTGGTGCTCTGAAGTCCTCGATTGGTCCACCCTTCGCCAAAGTGAAGGCTACAAAGCTCTGGATATGGAGCAAGTCGTTCTCTGCCCAAAGGGCACAGAGCTTCCCACGCTGCGCTGCCCGATCCGCATCGATGGCGAGATCTACAAATCCCCTGAAGGAGCACCCACCGTTGGCCAACACACCACTCAGCTCAATCAAGAATTCTCTATCCAGGAACCAACACCTCACTAATGAGCTCCACCTAATTTATGATTCCCATCATCGACACCCACCTCCACCTACTCTACCAAGAGGTCTTTTCATACGATTGGTGTGAGGGCCATCCTGTGCTCGACCACGACTTCACGATAGAGACGTATCAAAGACTCATCGAAGGGCTAGGAGTCGCAGGTAGCATCTTTATGGAAGTCGATGCTCGTACCTGCCAAATCCCCCGAGAAGCAGCCTTCTTCACCAACTTGGTGAAACAATCAGACAATCCATTACTCGGAGTAGTGGCCGCCTGCCGCCCCGAGAGCGATGATTTCCAACAAGTCTTGGAAGCAACATTGAGCCCAGCCGTGCGTGGGCTAAGGCGTGTCTTACACACCATGCCCGACGCGCTATCTCAAAGCACTCATTTCCGGGAAAATGTGCGCTCTTTAGCAGCGCGGAAGCTCAGCTTTGACGTTTGTGTTCTTCAGCGCCAGCTACCAATCGCATACGAACTCATCAAAGCCTGCCCAGACAATCAATTCATACTCGACCACTGTGGAGTACCCACTCTCACCGAAGAGGACTTCCCCCAATGGCAAGCCGAGCTTCAAAAAATGGCTCAACTCCCAAATGTTCAAGCAAAGATCTCAGGCATTATCGCCTACTGCGCGACCCCGGAACTCGCCACCCTAGAAACACTTCATCCATGGATTGAGTCCACAGTAGAAGCCTTCGGCACCGACCGAATCGTCCTCGGATCGGATTGGCCAGTATGCAACCTCACCCAAAACCTCCCGCATTGGATCAACATGCTACGAAGCTACTTCTCAGACTACAGTGAGGCTGAACAACACGCCATCTTCCACCACAACGCAACAAACACCTACAACATCCCAAACTTATGATCCAAGACATCTACTACGAAGACTACACCCTCAATGAAGAACGCAGCACCATGGGGCGTACCATCACGGAATCTGATATCGTCCTACACGCTGGCCAAAGTGGCGACTTTTTCCCCCACCACATGGATGCCGAATTCTGCAAAACTCAGGACTTTAAAGAACGCATTGCTCACGGCACCCTCATTTTCACCATCGCTGTTGGCTCCACCGCCCACTTGATCAATCCAAAAGCCATTTCATACGGCTACGACAGGCTGCGCTTCATTCGCCCAGTCTTCATCAATGACACCATCACCTCCAAGGTCACCATCTCTGAGAAGCGCGAGCACAAACGCCCCACTCACGGAGTCGTTGTAGAAAAGCTAGAAGTCTTCAACCAACACCAGGAACTCGTGATGGTCTGCGAACACCTTTTGCTCACGGAGAAGAAGCAAGCCTCTGGCTCATAGTGCGGTATGCCCCTCAGCTAATCAGCCCCGTATTTTGGCTCCACATCCCGCCTCAAGATTTTCCCTTTTAAAAAAGCACATCCTCTCTCTCCATTTTTTGCTGCACTGCGTTAGTTCGTCTGATAATTAACTAGTTCAATGGAGCATGATACTACGCAATGGGCGTTCGAATTGGAGGACATCTCCTTTGCCTGGGATCGCGATGAAGTCCTCAGCGTGGAGCGCCTGCAGCTATCTCGAGGGGAACGCTTATTCCTTGGCGGACCCAGCGGTAGCGGCAAAAGCTCGATGCTCTCGCTCCTCTCCGGAGTGGAGACACCACAGCGCGGCCAAGTGGACATCTTGGGCACACGCCTGAACTCGCTGACTAGTAGCATGCGCGATCAATTCCGTGCTGACCACATCGGCTATATCTTCCAGATGTTCAATCTCGTACCCTACCTCTCGGTGGTCGAGAACGTCTGCCTTCCCTTGAAATTTTCGAAAACCCGAGCCGCACGTGTCGACTCAGCCACTGCTGAAGCGGAGCGGCTTCTCACGCAACTCGGCATGGGCGATCACATCCAACGTAGCGTCTTTGAACTCAGTGTGGGCCAACAACAACGCGTGGCCGCAGCTCGCGCGCTCATTGGGTCACCGGAATTAATTTTGGCAGATGAGCCGACCTCCGCACTAGACAAAGAGTCAGCTCAGCAATTCATCGAATTACTATTCACCGAATGCAATAAAGCGAAAACCAGCCTCGTCCTCGTCAGCCATGATCAGGATCTCAAACAACACTTTGAGACATGTTATTTGCTAGGAGGGCAGAGCGCATGAACTCACTGCATCTCATTCTGAAAAGCATGCGCCACCGGAAAACTGGCGTACTTATCACCATCGCCTCCTTAGCACTCGGTCTGGCACTACTACTGGGCGTGGAACGTATCCGCAATGAGGCTGAAAATGGCTTCATCCAGACCCTATCTGGAACGGACCTCATCGTGGGAGCGCGCTCTGGTTCTGTCTCTCTGCTACTCAGCTCGGTCTTTCATATTGGCAATGTTAGCGACAACGTCACTTGGGAGACCTATCAAAAAATCGACGCCAACCCGCAAGTAGCCTGGACCATCCCCCTAAGCTTGGGAGACACCCACGGTGGCTACGCTGTGCTAGGAACTAGCAATGCCTACTTTGAGCATTACCGCTATGCCAATAAAGAAAACCTTACCTTCGCAGACGGCGGCGAGCTCGATGGGCTCTATTCCTGCGTGCTGGGTGCCGAGGTCGCACGCACGCTGGGCTATAGCCTAGGCACGCAAGTCGTACTATCCCATGGCTCTGGTGAAATCAGCTTTGTCGAGCATACCGAAAATCCATTCACTGTGGTCGGCATCCTCAACCCAACTGGCACTCCCGTCGACCAGACCGTGCATGTCAAGCTTGAGGGAATCGAAGCAATCCACCGCGACTTCCACCATGAGGGCGGAGACCACAGCGGCTGCAATCACCCCAGCCACCGCCAAGACAAGCAAGACCACAGCGGCTGCAACCACCCCAGCCACCGTAAAGATGAAACAACAAGCTCGATTGATGGCGCAGATTCCGACACTCACCAGCACAGCGAAGAATGCGACCATAGCGAGCACGAACACAGTGATCGTTGCTCACATGCTGAGTTAGCACACAGCGAGGAATGCGACCATAGTGAGAGTGAAGCCTGTGACCACGGTGAGGATCAGACACACCAACATGATGAGTCCTGTAAGCATGAGGCTCAGCCTCCCGCGAAGCCGACTTCCAACACGGCTAAATCCTCAGGATCCGCTGCACCCTCGGCAATGAGCTTGGACGATTTTGATCAACTCCTGGCCCCGCCGGCAGAATCCATCGATTACACGCCCACCGAAATCACAGCCTTTTTAGTGGGCATGCACCAACGCAGCGACGCACTACAACTCCAGCGCGCTATCAACCAATACAACAATGAAGCACTCACCGGAGTCATGCCTGGCATCGCACTCACAGAGCTCTGGTCTGTCGTCGCGATGGTAGAACGTGTGCTCTTCGCGATCTCCCTCTGTGTGCTGGGAATATCGTTTGCCAACATGCTCGCGCTCTTGAGTATGAGCCTGCGCGAGCGTAACCGCGAGATGGCGATCATGCGCTCCTTAGGAGCTAGACCACACCACATCTTCACCTTAATTTTGGGCGAAGCACTCGTACTCTGCACGGGAGCACTTGCACTGGGTTTTGCCTTTTTATCGATTAGCATGCTCACTCTCGCCCCCATCCTTCAAGCCCAGCTTGGGATTCAGATCTCCATCGGTTCCTTCAACACTGCAGATTTCAACCTCATACTAGGCACCTATCTAGCAGGTCTTACCATCTCTGTAGTTCCGGCTTGGAATTGCTATCGCCGCTCACTTAGCCAAGGACTCAGCACCAAACTATGAACATCATTCGCACCGCCGCCTTAAGCCTCTTCTGTTGCAGTATTGTACAGGCCGCCCCACAAGTCATCACCTGGGACGACATGAAAGGCAAATTTGACTTCGACGACCCATTCACGAAGCTAAGTCACGAACAAATTTACGATCTCGCCATGGTCGCGCGCACACGAGCCATGCTCAAGGCCAATCGAGAGGTCAGTGAAGACGTGATTGCCGAGTTCAAAGAATCTGAAAAAAGCCTCATCGCCCAAGACATCGACATCGACGGTTTACTCAACAAACGCAATGAGATTCGAGAACTGCGACAAAAGCGTGCCACCATGCCGGTGGACGAACTCGATGGCAAAGCCGTCGCGCTCTCGGGCTTTGTGTTACCTCTCGAATTTGACGGTAAAAAAGTCACTGAGTTCCTCCTCGTTCCCTGGGTAGGAGCCTGCATTCACACTCCCCCACCACCGCCGAACCAAATCGTCCACGTGACCGCCAATCAACCATTCCTCACCAAAGGAACTTTCGAAGCCGTTACCATCAGAGGGGAAATGCAATTAGAGAAAAAAGAAAGTGAGTTGTTTCTCGTCGATGGCACAGCCACGATTCACATGAGCTACTCCATGGTGGACGCCAAAGTCGAAAAATACCAAGCCTCAAAAAAATAGGAGCCGAAGACAAAAAAACCGCAGTGTCCGATGGCGCTGCGGTTTGGATGATTTAGGAATTTAAGGGATCGAATGGGTCCCCTTGGATTTCTTGCTTCAGCTTCTTGAGCGACTCAGCGCGATGCTGTGCACCTTTCTTGCGTTCGGCATCGGGGATTCCTTCCCACACATGGTGGTAGACTCGCATCTTATTCCCTCCGTAGATCTTCTGGATGTCTTCATTGGAATAGCCGCGTTTCCAGAGCTCATCTGTCACAGCGGCGAGAATTTTGGAGAGTTCCCCACAGCCATCCGCTCCCTTGTTGAAGGCATTCATCATGTAGCCGCCGTCATCATAAGCAGCCGCATTCTTCGCCACGAAATCTAGGGTTGGTTTGGTGGTAAACATATCATCCGATGCGATCCCCACATGATCCACACCCACAAGCTTCACGTAGTAGTCGATCATGTCAGCGCATTGCTTCGGGGAGATGTCGTCTGGCCAAACACCATCCATCATCCACTCGGTAAAGGTCGGTGAGACGAAACCTCCAGACTTCGCCGCAGCGAGTGCTTCTTCATCAGAAATGTTACGATAGCAACCACGCTTGGTCGCGTTCTTCTCATTTTTATAAAGCCCCGATGGAAGTGAGTGCGTGTAGACAAATGGAACCCCCGGGTGCTTCTCATTCATGTAGGCAATAATGTCCTTACATGTCTTCGGCCCGGTATGGCTGAGGTCGACAAGAATGCCGTACTTCACCAACTCATCAATGATCTGTTTGCCCCAAGCTGTGAGGCCGATTTTCGTGCCATTGTATTCAGCAAGACCACCCGACCCGGCGCGGAACACATCATTGTAAGTGAGGATCATGCTGGTGATGCCAAGCTCCTTGAGGATCGGCACCTTCTTCAAATCATTGTTGAGAATCGTCGACGTTTGCGTGTTCCAGAGCACCGCCGTCTTACCCGTTTTATGAGCATGTTCAATGTCGCGCACCGAGCGCACATAGACATACTTTCCTGGCTGCGCAGCGTAAGCTTTGCGGAACATGTAGAGCTCGTTGATGTATTGCTCCCAGGTGAAATTGGCCGCAGCGATGGTCATGTCGTGCCCCGTGATTCCGGCTGCTCTCGAGCGATTCAGGTAATCATGCACAGTCTTTTCTTCTAACCAACCAGCCCCATAGGGACTCGCGAAGAAGCCAATCACGATCGAGTCCTTTACAAATTGCTTCGCTTTGTCCGTCGCCGGCCAAGTCTTCGATTCCTCACTGGCGAGAGCGCCACACAATAACAGCCCATAGGCTGTGAATACAGACAGTATCTTTTTCATGAATCTATAGGATCAATCCGCCACCAAATCGACGAAATCGATAACCTTCTTAGTGTCTTTATCAACACGAAGCAATCGATTCCCTAACATATAAGCGCCTACTCCTTCTGAGAGTTTGAAGTTTTTCGGAAGATCAGAAGCATCGAGGAGCTTGAGCTTATCCCAGTAATCGTCATCGATCGCCCAGCCTGGCTTGACCTTGTTCTTCCAGCCTTCTGGGAGGCCTTTGCCATTGCTCACCTTCTTCTGAAGACCTGGAGGCAAGTCACTTTTGCTAGAGAATAGCTTCTGCCAATCATCGTCTCCATCGTACTTAAAGTCTTTCTTATCGATCTTGTGATCGAATTTCTTATCAAAGTCCTTCTTATCGACGCCTTTCTTGGACCAACTTTTATCAGGCTTCCCTTTACCGCCACCTTTGCCGCCTTTATCGGCGGAGCTTAAGTTTACGAGGCAAAGTGAAGCAAGTGCACAGGTCAGGACCTTATAGGATAGTGTGTATTTCATTGTATGGGGTTTGTTGGTTTTGCTTAGAATACAATACGGGCCCGCAAACCACCAAGAAGAATACTACTGTCTTGGGGATTTAATGCGGGGTTAATCAAGTATTGGATATCCGGGGTGAGGGCAATGTTCTCAGTGAGCTGATAGCGGTAAAACACCTCGACGGTGTACTGATCTTCACGCCCTGCTCCAAAAGTATTTTCATTAGGAATTCCCCAGTTAAAAGCGGCTCCTAACAGGTCATTCGACCCAGTAGATTTATAACCGACCCCAGCACTCACTGAGGTTTCAAGTAAACTCCCAGCGTCCTCAGTATAGCCAGCCTTTAAGAAAGGCATCCATAAATCATCGATCCATTTATTGGCTGAAAAATTGATTCCCCACCCTTCAGGGGTATTGCTCGCCTCTATCATATCTACATGCCAAAGCGTAAAATGAACATTATCAAAATACACGCGATCTTGAGATGTCGTCCACCCAAGCTCCACACTTTTGAAGTACTCATTTCTTGTGAAAAAATATTCAGCTGATTTCAGTGGGTCAGTAGGTCTGGCATTCAGATCTGAGACGCTACCAATGGTGTACATATGCTCATTGATCCAATAACCAGCAACAGCCCCGAAAGTAGCATCATTAGGCAAGGCAATAGATGAACCACCGGTACTAAATGCCAAATTTGTAAATGCCGTCCATGGGTTCGCTAGTCCATAAACATCCACATAATCAGTCGCGTCTAAAAAACCTAACATCAACTTGAAGCGTCCACCTCCCAAGCTTTGCTTCCAGTAGAGATTCGTTAGCCTCACTTTATCATCATTATATGGGGCGCCTAGAAAACCGACATTGCCTACCGCTAAACTATACTGAGAAGGTGTGGTATCCGTGAAACGATGCCGGTGCTCCACCTTATAAATAAGGCCTCCCGGGTTATCTCCACCTCGGTCAATCAGATCCCAGGCGCCATAAACTCGAAACACTCCACTCCCAGCCTCACTAGGACCAAAGTCATTACTTCCTGCTAGGTAAAAGAATGAGTAATCAGAGTTGATGGAGAAGCCTGTCTGCTCCTTGACTTTCTCTTTACGGTCCTTCCACCGCTCTAGTAAATCTTGGCTGGTATGAGACCCTTCTATAGCATCCGCTTGAACTTGTTTCTCCACTGAGCTAGGCCCAGAAAACCCACTGGAGTCGCCATAAACAAAAGTACATGTCAGCAAAAATATTGTGAATGGTTTCATAAATTTGTTTAAGCTGTGGGCTAGAATAATGTGCCCATTTTCATGCTACTTGCTCACCTCTCTCCTGACAGCTCTCCCGCTGTCAGCCTCTAACACTAGGGAACCACCTCGTAGCACGAACTCTCCATTGACTAATACAGCAGAAACACCCACCGCTACTTGGTTCGCATTCTCGTGGGTCGCTCGGTCCGAGATTTTTGCTGGATCAAACACGACAATGTCCGCATCCATCCCTACTTGTACTCGGCCTTTTTTCTTCATCTGTGGCACAAATTCTTCCAGTACTTGCGCTGGCATCAATGTCATTTTCTTGATTGCTTCTGACAGCCCTAACAATTTACGTTCACGTACATAAGAGCGTAGTATTTTTGCAAAAGTCCCACTTGATCTTGGATGACTGAACACCTTATCGGGCAGTGGCCATTGCTCCCCAGCGTAGGTTTTAACATCCCCATTCTCGTCAAAATAGGACCAGAAGACAGAATCAGACGCAATCATCACATCTGGGTGCGTGATCGAGGCATCCAACAAGGCTAAATCCTCCGGCTTATCTTCATCAAGAAAGTGCCACGTGATCATTGTTCCAGGTTTATCCTTTTGATAACTACTGAGCTCTTCTTCCGTCATGCGCTTTTTACCTAATTGGAAATTATTAGCTGATGAATGCATTCTTTCACGCCAATCTGAACCACTAAACATCGCTGCCCCTACAACCGTATTTGCAGCACCATAAGGATAGGCCTCCACAGTCACTTTTATCCCCTTCTTACGCGCTTTATCGACCAAGTCGAGTGTGGCATGGATATCAGTCAATGAAGTACTGTTAATGTGACACAGATGCATATGAGCCCCGGTCAGAGCAGAATTCGCTATCAGTTCTTTGACAGCCTCAAACGAGCCTTGTGGCTCTATAATACTGGCATAGCGAACATGAGTAAAAGTTCCGACACCGTATTTTGCAGCCAACTCAGCCAAGGCAAAATATTCCTTCTGCCCATAACCCGGCGCATACCCAGCATTGATTCCTATACCTAGAGCTCCCTCCTTTAATCCTTGTTCTACAGAACCTAAAATCTCGCCTAACAAAAGTGGTTCTGCCACATCTAGCTTCCAATCAGTTGCTCCCTGAGCTGCTTGAAAGTACTCTAGTGTAGGCTCCGCCTTCTTTCCTGAAAAATTCTCGATTCTACTGTATGTCCAGCCTGCAGATGCTCCGTAATTGAGCGGTGTCTGCTGCGCCTCCATTATGTCATACCAAGGAGCGATAGGCAGCACACCTGACTCTAACTCTAAAATAGTGGTCACTCCCTGCATCGCCTGCATTCGCATGTCTCCAAGATTCATCCCATGGGCATGAATATCAATGAAGCCAGGCGCAACAACCATCCCTGACACATCAAGCGACTGAGCGCCTTCTATAACCTCCTCGCTAATCGCTACAATCTTCCCGTCATCTATTGCTACATGGCGCACCGCGTCTAACTTAGTTTCCGGGTCTATGACACGACCATTCAACAAAACGAGATCATACTTTTCAGCGAAAAGCGCCCCACTCATGATCACGAACAAAAAGGCAGAGAAGATACGTGCATTCATAACTAACAAGCATATATCACATTCCCACTGCTACAACCAGCTTAAGATGCTCACACAAAATCATTTAAATATAATAGGTAACACCCTTTTTAGAGCGTGTTCTTATACAGCACTCCGTCCTTCATGATGAGGTTCAGCGTCTCAATCGGCTTGTACTCCTCAGGGGCGTCGAACCACTTATCGGTACCGCCAATCACGGTGATGTCCTCCAGTGGATTACCATCCACCAATAAAAGATCTGCATAGGCGCCGGCTTCTATCACTCCCTGCTTTCCAGCTTGGTAAGGATTACGTGGACCAGAAAGAGCAAGTAGCTCACCTGCCACAGAAGTCATCTGCTTGAGCACTTCATAGTTACTGTCGAAACACTGGGTGCGCCACCAGATTTCATAACGGCGCGCACGCTCAGCATCGGGGAATGTTCCCACATAATCAGAAGCGAAAACGACATTCACCTTATGCTTGATCAGCTGCCTGCCCACATCTTTATATTGCTTCGCAAGCTCATTGATCATTGGAAGCTTGCTCGCCGGCATCAACGGATTGCGTGCGAGATCTGGGGAAACGCCCCACATCTGTGGCACCACAAAACCGCCTTCTTTGGCAATGCGCTGCATCGTCTCTTCATTGATGAAAAATGCGTGCTCAAAAGATTTCACACCGGCATCTAACAAGCGGTTCACCGAGCGATCATTAAAAACGTGTGCACCCACATAAGTTCCCCAGTCTTTCGTCGTTTCAACAATCGCTTTCAACTCGGAAACCGAATACTGAGTCGTGTCAATCGGGTCAAAACGCGAAGAACCGCCACCACCAGCCATCACCTTAATCTGTGAGGCTCCATTACGTAAGTTGAGACGTGTCGCCGCCAGCACCTCTGGTACCCCATTCGCCACATTACCTATCCCCATGCGCTCGAAGTTAGAAAGGTCACCCGCGTCTTTGATAGAAAATCCAGCATCCGCCCTATCACGGAAGTCACCGTGACCCGATGTCTGGGAAATGAAACCACCTGATGGATAGAGACGTGGACCTTTCACGAAACCTTGGTCGATACTACGCTGTAGACCGAAGGCTGGACCTCCCATGTCTCTCACAGCCGTGAAACCATCCATCAAGAAACGCTCAGCCACACGCGTGGAACGGATAGAAATATCCACCATGTCCATGTTCTTCTCTACGACATCAAAGTTGTCATTGATCATCACGTGGGCATGGCCGTCGATAAGACCCGGCATAAGCGTGCGACCCTTTCCATCGATCACAGTGGCACCCGCTGGTGCTTTGACGTCTTTGCCGACCGACTTGATCAGATTGTTTTCGATGAGAACCGCCGAACCCATATTGAGTTTATCTGACTTCCCGTCAAAAATATTAACGTTCTTGATGAGTGTGTAGGAGGCCTTCGCTTCTTCAGCGGTCGCATAGCCACTAAGCAGAGCCCCAGCAGCTACAGCCAGGGAGGTGAGTTTATGTTTTAGTTTCATTAATTGGAGTTTTGCTAACGGTTAGAAATCTAGATTGATTCGAATGCACATCAGTATAGAGCCTGAAGCCGGTTGAGTCACTGACTAAACATTCTCATTTACTGCCAAAGTGCCGAACGCAAAAAAGCCGTGGCTCTATGAGCTACGGCTTTGGGAAATACTATAGGAAAGCTGGCCTAGTGCGCTGCAGCAGTTGCTTGCGCCTGGCGAGCTTCGAATGCCTTTTTGTTTTCTTCGTAGGCACTGGAAGAGAGGTCAGATGCCCACTTGTTGTAGGATTTCTCTGACTCCACGATCATGGTACCTACCATGTCAGCGTGACCTTCACCACAGAGCTGCCCGCAGATCACTGATGTTTCAAGCTCACGGATTGGAGTGAACCACATCGGGATATCCTTACCTGGAATGGCATCGGACTGGACGCGCATTGGCACGATAGAGAAGTTGTGAATCACATCTGTGGATGTGAGCTGCACGATAGCAGGACGGCCAACAGGAAGCTTGAGTGTGGATGTCACGAAGTCATCAAAGCCGTTCGGGTCATCTGGGTAGATACATGCGTCACCTTGGGTACTTACGAGGTCGCGGTCAATGTAACCGAACTTACCATCATTGCCTGCGTAGTGGAATTTCCAACCAAATTGGTAGCCGATTGCACGCACGCGGACTGGGTTTTCTTTGAGCACTTCATCGTAGCGATCAACTCGCTCAGCCCAGAGTGGCAGAGCAAAACCGAGCAAGAGCACTGCCTCGATAATAATCACGCCAACTTCGAGGTGCGTCGAAGCATGACTGGTGACACCATGGTAGGATGCCTTTGGGTTCTTCTTCTGCGTGAAACGGAACAAGCAGTAGAAGAAAAAGAGGGTCCACCCGATAAAGAGAGCGATCATGAACCAGTTGATCACGTCCATCGTGTGGCCAACTGAGTCGCCATGAAGCGAGTAGTTCTTGGGAAGACCAAGCCATTCGGATGGTGAGAAAAGTGATGCGATTGTGGAGTTGCTTGAGATCATTGGACTAGAGCAAATGAGTTGAATGAAAGGTGAGAAGTGGATTAGGAATCAAGGGTATCAGCGTACTGAGGGTCGAAGTGTTGCTTCTGACGACGTGCGATACGGAAGATCATCACACCAATGGTCGTTATGATTGGCAGCACAATGCAGAGCATGAAAAGGATTGCCATGCCGGCAGCATCTTTTCCTACATGCTCAAATGCTTTGGCACATGTCAAACAAGCGATAGTGGTGAACGAGCTCATGGTATGATTCTATGCGTTAGAATAGAGTGATTTGGCTTTGGAGATAAAATAAGCGCCGTAGATAGGTGCGAGGATTGCTGTGGCTACACAGATCCATGCCACGGGTTGCCAGAACTTCGCATCTTGCTGCATGCCGAAGAAGAAGCCCCAAGCGGCAAATGCTGCAAAGAAGAGTGTGACTAGGGAAATGAAGACGATGTGGAATCCGCGGAGTGACATAGGTTTATCTCGTGAGTGGTTGATGGATCAATTACTGACCAGGCTTCGCAGGGAGCATCCCATCAAAGATGATTGGATCACCGAATGCCCATCCGAATAGGCCAATGAGGATTGCAGCGAATGCAAGGGAACCGAAGAAGATCCAGTAGATCGCTTTCTTTTCGTGGTTCAAGTGCATGAAGACGTAGCCCACACAGCACATTTTGAAGGTAGCAATCGCGAGACCGAGGACCAAATCGTATGTATCGAAACCGTGCCCACCAATGTCGAGTGACTCAACAGTGGCAACAAGTACGGTAAGAACGGTACCTACGAACAACACGCCAGCAATCGTGAAATAGAGCTTGAAGTGTGACTTAATTTCTTCAGGAGTATCTGCCATATTCTTGAGTAGTTATAGGTGAATATTCTTAGGTAAAATTACATGAGGTAGAAGACTGGGAATACGAGGATCCATACCAAGTCAACAAAGTGCCAGAAAAGGCCGCCTACTTCAACACGGTTTGCAAGCCACTCCGGGTTGGAGTTGTACATCTTGCGACCGAAGAAGAGATAGTAACCGAGGACGATAGCGCCGCCAATCACGTGAAGGCCGTGGAGACCAGTGATGGTGAAGTAGATCGCGTAGTAGTTATTCATCTTCGGAGAGAACACAGAATCAAAGCGTACTTTTTCACGCGGTACTTCCACTTCTTTCGGGAAGGTGGCCTTGTGCTCCTTTGTCATGCCTGTGATGTCATAGATCATGGATGGTTGGTGGTCATCCTTCACTTGCATCCAGTTCTCTTCGGTAATGTTGTAATCTAGCTGAGCGTAGGCATACATCTGATGCCACGTGACGCGGTAGAGATCGATTTCTGTAGGCTTACGGCCTTCACCAGTGAGGGCATCTTTACGGCCTTCGAGGTGCTTTGCAAGATGCTTGCGCCATTCTTTGTGGGTCTTCCAGATCTTACGAATCTTATCACCACCTTCACCTTCGAGGGCTAGGATCGGGGACTGTTCGATGAGATCGTCTGCATGCAGGCCCTTTGCTTCTGCCTTCATCACCAAGTGACGGAAGTCGAGAGCATCAACGTAGCGGTAGTGGAAATTAGAATCACCAGCAGTACCGGTAACCACGGTGCCATCGAGTAGGCTGAGGTTGGTAGAATCGCCTTCCTTAGCGTCAGAGGTTCGGCCCCAGCCGGAGTTGAACTTGAGTTCAGCACCATCGGCGTCGAACACCATGTTACCATTAGCGAGTAAGAACTCGTTGTTGTTTTCTGCCTTCTTGACGAGTGCGGTGTGCACTTCAGCCACGGTGTTCTTGACCTTGGAATCGAAGTCCTTAAGCCCAACGAGTTCATTGTGCTTGTTCGGATCGCGAGCGATGACCCAGGCATCTTTGAGAAGCTGTGTGCGAAGCTCTTGGTTGTGCGTACGAGCCTTGATGAAGTGCTGCTTAGCTTCTGCAATCACCTCTGGAGTGAGTGCTGTGCCAGCTTCAAACAAAACCTTTTCATTGAACGTATTGCCGGAGATCTCGCGGATCACATAATCACGCTTCAGGCTAAGCTTGTCCCCAGCCTGAGCAATGATAGAGGCAAGGTAGTTCGCGGTGGTGCTGTCTACAGAAAAGTTGACTTCCTTGGCTGCTACCACATAGGCATTGCCGTGGGTGCTGTCGCCCTCATCGTAGTGAAGGTGACCTTCTACCCAGCCGTAGTCTTCGGTCTGAGTGGCGTGGTGGTGGAACTTGCCTGCGTACTCCTTGGCCTTGAACACCATGAATACTGCAGCACAGATGATCGTGATTGCCATGTTGGCAACGAACATGTTCCAATTGCGAAGCTTGAGGCCTGCCCATGCGAACACCACAGTCACTGAAGATAGAATCAGGATGAAGGTGTTGATCAGACCTGGAAGTACTGGAAGAGTACGCTCCGGCCATGGGTAGTCTGCGTAGATACGCAAGAAGATGTAGGAGGAGAACAAGCCACCGAAGAGCATCACCTCAGAGGCGAGGAACAACCAGATTGCGATCTTGGAGTTGTTCAGACCGGTGTCCTTGCGGGCGTTGACGATATAAGGAATTTCCATTTGAAGGTATTCAGTTCGTAGTTATTAGTATCGTTGCCTCGTCGTTACTTAGCATCGTTGTTCTCTGATGATTCAGCTTTCTTAGCAGGCTCAATCCATTGCGGGTAGAAGTCTTCTTCGCGGTCAGGGCGGCTGTATTCGTATGGGCCGCGGTACACTGCTGGCTCGGTGGTGAAGTTGCCGTGTCCTGGAGGCGTAGGAGTCGCCCACTCTAGGGTGGTTGCGTCCCATGGGTTGTCATTTGCAACTTCCTTACCGGCGAACCATGAAGTGAAGAGGTTGATGATGAATGGGAGCTGAGCAGCTGCGAGGACGAATACTGCTACAGACATCACAGAGTTGAGCCCAATGTTGTCACGTACGATTTGACCGAAAACGTTCGCTGAATCAGCATCTACGACATAGGCGTCACCACCATTGTACCAGCGGCGGTGGAAACCAGCCATCCCCTGCATGAGCATTGGGAAGAATACAAAGTTGATTGCCACCAATGATGGCCAGAAGTGAAGGTGCCCAAGGAACACATTCATGTGACGACCGAACATCTTAGGGTACCAATAGTAGATACCTGCGAAGAGGCCGAAGAGGATACCTGGTGCAACCACATAGTGGAAGTGGCCAATCACATAGTAAGTGTCGTGAAGGTGAAGACCTACCAAGTTGAACGCGAGCGGTAAACCAGTGAGGCCACCGATACCGAACATTGGAAGGAAGGCACAGGCCCAGATCATTGGCATCGTGAAGCGGATGGAACCACCCCAAAGTGAAATCAACAGCGAGGTGATCAAGATCACAGACGGCACGGAAATCATCACCGTGGTAACCTGGAAGAAGGTGGAGATCGAGGAGCTCATGCCAGTGATGTACATGTGGTGAGCCCATACGATGAAGGAAAGGAAGCCAAGGACCATGACAGCGAAGACCATCGACTTGTAGCCCCAGAGTGGCTTACGTGTGTTTGCTGGGATAATTTCAGCCACACAAGCAATCGCTGGGAGAAGAAGAACGTACACCTCTGGGTGACCAAGGAACCAGAACAAGTGCTGGAACAAGAGTGGTGAACCACCACCAGCTTGTTCGACCACACCAGTCGCTGAGGTGTAGAGACCAGATGGCTGGAAGAATGATGAGCCAAAGAAGCGGTCAACCACCTGCATGATACCAGCCACTTCGAGTGGTGGGAATGCGAGCAGAAGAAGGAATGCGGTGACGAGCATCGCCCATACCAGGAATGGCATACGTAGCCATGTGAGACCCTTGGCACGTAGGTTGATGATCGTCGTGATCACGTTCACCGAGCCTAGTAGCGATGATGAGATTAGCATCACGAGACCGAGAAGCCACTGAGTCTGACCAGTGAAGAACTGGTGGGGGTGCTGGGAATCAGCAATTGAGGAAAGTGGTGGGTAGTTTGTCCAACCAGACTTTGCAGCACCAGACTCGAGGAAGAATGATCCACACATCATGAGACCACCGACAAGGTAGAGCCAGTATGACATCATGTTGAGTTTCGGGAATGCCATATCTGGCGCGCCGATCTGGAGTGGTGTCACGTAGTTACCAAAGGCACCAAAGCCAAGTGGCACAACACCGAGGAAAACCATGATGGTTCCGTGCATGGCACCGAACATGTTGTAGGTCTCGCCAGTCACCTTACCGTCAGTGAGCCAGCGCCCTTTCCAAGTGTCGGTGAACACCCAGCTCATCCACTCTGGGAGTGGTTCGTTAGGATACGCGATGCTCCAGCGCATCACCATCATAAGGAAGAAACCGAGTAGCAAGAACAGCAAAGCCGTCAAGCCGTATTGGATCCCAATGATCTTGTGATCTTGGGAGAAGATGTATTTCTGTACGAAACCTGGGTTGTGATCGTGGTCACTCATAATCTTAGCCGTGTGAAAGGTTGGTGTGAGGTCTGGTAGCTGAATTAGTTGTTTGCGTCAACGACTTCTCCAGTCTTTAGGTTGAGCATTGTTTCGGATGGAAGGTCAGCAGCCTCGAACTTGTGCGCGAGGTACTTTTCTAGATCGCTGGCAGTCATTGGCTTCTTGCCAAATTCTTTACTAATCGCGCGGATTTCAGCAATTTGGTCGAGCGAGTAAATCTGGCCAACTTTATTACCAAAGCTATTCTGAATGTAGTAAATCAGGGCAGCAACATCGAAGTCGCTCCAGCCATCAGCCATTGCAGGCATCGCACCATTGTAGGTGGCACCCGCTACTTTGATCTGTCCGTTGAGGCCGTGGATGATGGTAAGCGCAGGAACCACGCCAGAGCCTTCTACCCACTCAGAGCCTGCAAGTGGCGGAAACACCGCACCATTACCTGCACCACCTGGACCGTGACATGATGCACAGTTCTTGTAGAGAGCCGCACCTTTCTTCATGTAGGCGTCTGCGGCTAGTGCCATTGGAATCGCAGCCTTGCCATCATCAAACTGTGCACGCACGTAGTTTGGTTTCACAGATTGCTCATAGTTGAAGAAGGAATCGGATGAGAAGAGCACACCGCCGCCAATGACAGCGACAATGAAGCCAGCAATCATGATCCAAGTGGAAACTGGCTCGAGACCATTCTCGCGGAGCTGCTGTTCACGTGAAACCGCAGCAGCATTACGAGTAACCTCTTCATGCGCTTTGGCGACGTTTGTTGATTCTTCGAGATCCGGCTTTGTTGGATCTACAGGTGTTTGATCAGATGACATCGGAATGTAACGGGTAGTTATTGAAATGGATGAACAAAAGTGGGAGTCGGCAGCATTACTTGCCAGTAGCTTTCTTCTTGTTGCGTGAGTAGTTCATGGAGAATGGCACTTCGCCATCACGCTTGAGACCGAGGAGGTATGAGGCGAGGCGCTGAGCTTCTGCACCAGGCACCAGCTCGAGTTCGCTGCTCGGATCGATCATCAGAGCATTCGGTTGCTCCTGGCCCTTGACCGCACTCTTCTTGAAGAAGCACTTGTTCGATGGGCAGATGGACTTGGTATTGTCGGCACGGGGATTGTAGAGGTGTTGGTACACAGCCATCTCTGGGTTAAACTTTTGAGCAACACTGAGCTCTTCAACCTTCACGCCGAGCGCTTCAGCGGTCTTGGCATTTTCTTCAGCAGTTCTGATCTCCATACGGCGACCATAGTTACTAAGGTCTGGCCCCATGCGGGTCTCACCGATCCAAGCGAATGGCTCTTTGTCATAGTCCCAGAGGTTTGACTCACGACGCGTGTCACCGAGGTTAGGATCTTTGGCAATACCC
Organism: Rubritalea marina DSM 17716; assembly: GCF_000378105.1. Lineage (GTDB taxonomy): Bacteria > Verrucomicrobiota > Verrucomicrobiia > Verrucomicrobiales > Akkermansiaceae > Rubritalea > Rubritalea marina. The sequence goes on from NZ_KB899252.1 coordinate 129,586, forward strand.
GCGAGAGCCGGGCGGCCAAGGTCGTTACCTGCGTAGGTTGGGCGGGCAAGCTGGCTGTGGCACTGAGCACAACCTTCTGCACCGTAGACAGCAGAACCGTCAGTCACACGACCAGACTTCACTGGTGTGTAGGCACCAGACTTGCCGTCTGCAACGTCGTCGTATTGAGGGATCTCCACCGCACGCATTTTTGCGAATGGTACAGCAACCACCACGAGCCATGGGAATGCAAAGCTAGCAATGAGGCCGATAAAGAATGTTTTAACAGTCATGATTGTAGATAAATCGTTGGTAAGTTACGAGGTGGATTAAGCTGGTGGCAGAGTTGGTTCATGGTGCTCAAGCAGCGTTGGGTGGCTACTGCGGCGACCGAGGCGGAGCCACATCATGAGCAAGTGGAAGCAGAAGAATACATTCGCAAGTGCTACGAAGATCCAACCGACAGTGATGCCAACGGTGTACGCTAGCAGACGATCTTCAGATGCCTCGCCTGGTACGTCGAGAGCTTCAAGTGAGTAGCCGTGCATGAAAGCTCCGAGGATTCCACAGAAGAGACCGATGAATACCACACCGTAGAGTGACATCCAGAAGTGTGAGCGAATCAAACCTCCAGCAATCCATTCACGATTGGTAACACGTGGCACGATGAAGTAAATCGCACCGAACATGCACATAGAGAAGAATCCATAGAGTGCGAGAATCTCGTAACCATAAGTGCCGCCGAAAGCAAACTGGGTGTACTTGAGCGCATCTGGGTGAGAAAGGATGCCGCCAACTACTGCAGTGGCGATGAGGCCAATGATACCTGCCACGGTGAAGCGCAGGGATGGTGAATGGGCCACAGTCTCAGACTTCCCTGTGGTGGTTCTGAGAACATTCACACCCACACAGATTGCTGGGATGATGAAGAGGATCGAAGCCGCAGCACCAGCGTACTGGAGGAATACTGGGATGGGAGCACCCATCACCTTCTGCATCCCAGCCCATGGGCCGATGATTGCGAGAGCCCAGAAGCCCAGAAGCGCTAGTTTGTATGAGTAGACCGGTCGACCAGTCACCTTTGGTGCGATATAGTATGCGGATGCAATCGCAACCGGCGTGAAGAAGAGGAAGAACATGGCGGAGCGGAACCAGGCATTGATCCCTGCAGCCATCACCCCATTGCCAGCATCTGCGAAGCTATTCACAAAGACGTTGCCGGAGAGGAATACCCATGGGAACCAGAACAGCGCTGCCATGAGATACCACTGAGAGATGTAGACGTGACCACCGCGACGCACGCGGAATGCAATCACAGACCAGATGCCAATCGCGAAGTAACATACGATGAGCAGCGGCCATACCCAATCAGGGAAATACATCCAAGGCTTGCCAGTACCGCCGCCGAGGAGAATACCAATGGAGCCAAGAGAAATTACGAAATTCCATGCGTGGCCGATGCTGAGGATCACACCTGATTTTTTGCTTTCCTGGCGGGAAAGACGCGCCATCAGCCAGATGATGGTGCCGAAGGCTGCCTGTGCAGCCCATCCGTAGATGAAGGTTGCCATGTGCGCGCTGAACACACGACCGTAATTGAAGATGCCACAATCACCAAGGAATCCTGGTGAGTGAGACTTGGCAGATGCCACCATTCCGAGAATGAGTGACAAAGCGAGCCAGGCTGCTCCACTGGTGAAGAAGAACATGACTGGGTGACGTAGCGAGCGGTCAATGGACGCACGCAGCACCTTGTCTTCTACTTGTTGGCTTGTGATGTCTGAGGCCATAAATCTAATGTCTTAAGAATTTGAAATGTGCAGGTTTCTTAGCGCGGAATTAGTTGAACTTCTTGCCGTGGGCCATGCTGGATGCGCTTGGCTGTTGGAGAAGACCCATTTCTTTACCGAGTCCGAATACGTCTTCTGGCTTCACCTTGACGGTGCCGTCGCCATTGTCGCTGTAGCTATTGCGCTCCTTGAGCTGCTCAGCCTTGATTTTGTTGTAGGTTTCAGTGCGAACTTTGCCTTTTTCAGTCTCGGCATCGATCACGTTGTCTTGCACCGCGTTCTTAACCAACACTGCTGCAATAGCAAATGATAGGAAGAGTGCAAGCCCCCACCAGAAGGTATTGAATCGACGAAGTGGTGTGTCTCTTAGATTCGGTTCCATGGTAATGATAATCAGAAGTTAGTAGTTATCCGGCTAGCTGGATTAGTTGTGAAGGTTTGCGGATTCGAGGATGCGTGGATCGCGGTTCGGGTAAGTATTCGCGCTACCGAGGTTGCGAACGAAGACGAACACGAAGAAAGCTCCCACGGTGATGAAGGCTACGATGTCACCAAGGTAAGCTTTGTGCGGTGCCGTGAGAAGGATCTCGCCCTCGTGTCCAGCGAACTTATTCATCACGGAGAGTGATGGGCCACGCTCAGGAATGATGGCAATGTAGAGGTCGAGGATGTGCATCACCAACAAGTAGATGCAGATCGGCACAACAAACTTCACCTTCTTCTTCATGTAGTGAGGAAGAAGCACTGCGAATGGCAGAGCAAAGTGAAGGAATACGAGTAGTGTGCTCCAGAGGTTCCAGTTTACTGAGCCATCAGATGAGTTACGTAGAAGGAAGTAAGTGGTTTCCTCAGTGATGTTGGCGTACCAGATGAGCATGAACTGCGAGAATGATACGTAGGCCCAGAAGATCACGAAGGCGTGCATGAGCTTGCCCATGATGTGGTAGTGCTCTTGTGAAGTCACTGTCGTGAGGTAGCCTTTTGATCGCAGCCATGTGAGTGTGAGGATGAGCACCGCCATGGAGTTGAGCGCACAGCCAGCGAAGAACCACACACCATACATGGTGGAGAACCACTTGTAGTCAGTCCCCATCATGAAATCGAAGGCGATGAAGGTCGCAATCACTGCAAAGAATGGCATCACAGCACAGGATAGCTTTCGCGTGAGGATGAGGCGGCGAGTCGTCGGGTTTGGATCCTTGTCTTGGTCGATGGAAAACTTACGTAAGAAGAAGATTCCTGCACCGAGCACCACGAAGAAGAGAATCACGCGAGTGAGCCAGTTCTCAAGGGACATGTACCACTTCTTCACTTTGAGAAGGTGATCGTATGGCTCGTGTGTTGCGTAAAGTTGCGCCTTCTCAGGTGACTTGTAGGCGCCACCAGGTGCGTGCTCGTCTAGGTCTTCAGTACCTGCTACGACCTTTGCCTCGTAGCCTTTCTTGCCATCTACTTTGACCTCAACAGCCTCAACAGTCTGCTGAACGTAGCGATGGCGATTCATCCACTCATACAGGTCATCCTGAACTGATGGAATCATGAGCGGAATGGCAATGACAGCGAAGAATGGGAACACAAAGCCGAGGTTCTCCATGATGCGGCGGATGCTCACCCCCCAACCGGAGTTGGTGACATGGTGGAGCGTGGTCCAGAAAACACCACCAAGAGTCAAGGTGATGAAGAAGATGAAGGCAAACAACCACGAGTATGCGTAACCCGCACCCCATGTTTCGTTACTGAAGAGCAAGAAGGATGCAATTGCACCTGCTACAAAGATCAAAAGCGAGATCAACTTAACCTTGCTGAGGTCTTTCTTCGCGATTTGCTCGCCGTTTGCTGGAATGTCCTGAGATGTGACGTGATGTGCCATGGGACTAGTAAAGTTATAAAGTGAGTGTGAGTGGGAAGGAAATTACTGAGCAGCTTCGTAAGCGGCTTTGACTTGCTCGAGTGGAGCTTTGCGAGCGTATTGGAGTGAACGGATGTATGCGATGACTGCCCAGCGATCCTTGAGATCGATCTGATAACCAAATGCTGCCATGTTACCACGGCCATTAGCGATCACGTCGAACATACCGCCGTCTGGCAGCGTGGAGTCGATGAGATTGAAGACACCTGGAACACCGTATGATGCTACCACGCCCTTACCGTTACCAGACACGCCGTGGCATGCTGCACAGTTGGAGTCGAACACAACCTTACCGCGCTTGATGAACGCTTCGAGATTTGCTTCGTCGAGAGCGAGATCAGACACTGGAAGTCCAGTACCGAAGACCTTCTCGTCAAACATCCCAGTGTGGTAGTAGCTGTTGTCGTTGGTGAATTGCTTGGCATTCTCGTCAGCAAGGTCCGCCTGAACGAGCCCTTGTGGAACGGTATTCTCGACCGGAAGGCGAGCACCATTGTTGTCAGCAAAGAACGGGCTGAGTTCCTGAGCGTCGATGCGGTCCTGCTCATCCATATCTGGGAAGATACGAATCGGAGTGTCCTTGAACTTTTCGCCACGGAAACCGCCGATGCTTACAACGAGTACAGCGAGAAGTGCGTAGATGATAAAGAAATAGCGCATAATGTTAGTAGGTGAAATGGTTGCTATTAGTCTTCTTCGACGAGTTCAATGTTGGATCCGCCGGCTTCTTCCAAGAGTGACTTGGTTTCTTCTGCGGAAAAATTAGGATCGCGGGCTTCGATGGCGATGAAGAAGCCATCGTCGGTCACGCGGTTGAATTGGCGGCTAGCAAAGAGCGGGTGGTTCAGGCGAGGAAGGCCCATCAGACCGAGCACACAGAAAAGCACCGTGAAACCTGAGAACAGGATGGTAAGCTCAAACATGATCGGGAAGAACGCCGCGGTGGTGAAGATGTTGGCTGGCTTGTCCTGCACAATTGTTGGGTAGATCAACACCTGGGTGATGAATGCCAAGCTAAAGCCGGTAAGGAGACCAGTGGATCCTCCGAAGAACACGAAGTATGGTAGGATCGAGCGCTTCACACCCATGGCATCATCGAGGCCGTGAATCGGGTATGAGGAATAACAATCCCACTTTTTAAATCCAGCATCGCGCACTTTTTCTGCACCTTTGTAGAGTGCTGATGCGCTTTCAAATTCGGCAAGGTAGCCGTAGACGCGTTTTACTTTTGTACTCACTGTTGTGTGATAGGTAAAGGTTTCGTGATTCGTGTGGGATTAGCACTCAACGTTTGGATTTTCATTGAGCTCGTACTGATAGGAAGCTTCCTTCTTCACGCCCTTATCTGGGTGTGCTTTGTGGTCGTCAAAGTGAGGGTCACTTTCGAGGAGTGTCCACTTCACCTCTGCAATGTTGATACATGGCAAGAAGCGTAGGAAGAGAAGGAAGAGTGTGAGGAACATACCGATAGTTCCTACGAAAGTAAGAACATCCACTGAGCTAGCCTCGTAGTACTTCCAGTCACCTGGGAGCCACATACGTGGGAGTGTGGTTACGATGATCACGAATCGCTCGAACCACATACCGATGTTCACGAGCATACAAGTACCCATGACCACCCAGAGGTTCTCACGCATTTTCTTGAACCAGAAGATCTGAGGAGCAATCACGTTACAGAACATCATCAGAACGTAAGCCCACCAGTACGGACCAGTGATACGTAGCTTGAAGGCTTCCATCTCGAACTTCGCACCAGAGTAGAAGGCCACGAAAAGCTCCATGATGTAGGCGTAACCGACGATCGTACCAGTCGCTAGAATGATCTTACACATGTTTTCGATGTGCTTCATGGTGATCACGTCGTGCAGACCATAGATCGAACGCGCAGGCACCATGATGGTGATCACCATTGCGAATCCACCGAAGATCGCACCAGCCACGAAGTATGGCGGGAAGATCGTGGTGTGCCAACCTGGTACAGTTGAGGTCGCAAAGTCAAAGGAAACGATAGAGTGAACCGATAGAACCAGCGGAGTAGAAAGCGCTGCGAGGAGAAGGTACATCATTTCGTAGTGGCTCCACTGGCGGTTTCCGCCGCGCCAGCCGAGTGAAAAGATACCGTAGAGCACCTTGCGGATACCTGGCTTCGCACGGTCGCGGATGGTTGCTAGGTCAGGAACCATGCCCATGTACCAGAAGATAAGTGAGATTGTGAAGTAGGTGGAAACCGCAAACACGTCCCAAAGTAGTGGTGACTTGAAGTTCTGCCAGATCGCATTCGCGTTCGGAATAGGTGCAAGGAACCAAGCCATCCAAACACGCCCGACGTGGAAGGCTGGGAAAATACCCGCACAGCAAACCGCGAAGATCGTCATCGCTTCCGCCGCTCGGTTAATCGAGGTTCGCCAGTTCTGGCGCGTCAGGAAAAGAATCGCAGAGATCAGCGTACCAGCGTGGCCGATACCGATCCAGAATACGAAGTTCACAATCGGCCAACCCCACATCGTGCGGTTTGTGTTACCCCAGACACCAACACCAGTGGATACGAGGTAAGTCAGACCACCACCCACGCCAATGAGGGCGATGAGTGCGCACGGAATGAAGAGGATCCACCAAAGTAATGGTTGTGGCTTCTCGACGATTCCGGCAATACGATCGGTGATCCATGAATAGGATCTGTTGTTGAGGATAAGCTTTTCACGCTCCAATACTGGGAGCTGGAAATTCTTATCTTCGGAGTTTTGCTCCGTACTTGTTGATGCTGTATCAGCCATGGTAGGTTGCTAGATTAGATTTAGAACGGTTGGAGAAATTACTGATTCGTTGCAATTAGTGCATGTGGACTGTTGCCTTACCGACATACTCTTTACCAGGCATGTTGGTGTTCGGGTTCTTCACGCGAGCGAGGTAGCTAGTGCGTGGACGTGTGCCGATGTAGTTCAAGAGATCGTAGGCGCGGTCATTGATGATCTTATTGTTCTCATCTTTGATGCGGCTGATCATGGACTTAGGGTCTAGAAGGTTACCGAAGACAATCGCGCCAGCGTCACAGGCATCTTGACATGCAACACGAACGGAGTCGGTCTTAGGCATGAGCTTTTCAGCAGTGATGGTTGCCTTGGTAGAACCGCCAGCCACAGCCAGAGCTTCTTGCTTGGCGAGCTTCTTCGCTTCGATCTTAGCGGACTGAAGGCGCTGCACACAGTAGGTGCACTTCTCCATCACACCACGCATACGAACTGACACGTTCGGGTTGCGCTGGAGTGACTTAGAATCACCTTCCTGCTTCACACCCATCGGCCCCTTGTAGAGATTCTTGTGGATCAGCGGGTTGCGCTTATTGTAGTCAAAGAAGTTGAAACGACGTGCCTTGTACGGGCAGTTGTTTGCACAGTAACGCGTTCCGATACAACGGTTGTAAGCCATGGTGTTAAGGCCGTCTTCTGAGTGCACCGTGGCATTCACAGGACAAACGGTTTCACATGGAGCAGACTCACACTGCACACAAGCGACTGGCTGAGGAATCATCTCTGGAGACTTTTCCCACTCGTCGGTACCTTCTGGGTACTGATCGAGGTCTGGTGCTGCAAAGTAGCGATCCATACGGATCCAGTGCATTTCACGTCCCATTGCCACCTGAGTCTTGCCCACTACTGGGATGTTGTTCTCAGCCTGGCAAGCAACGAGACAGGCATTACAACCATTACAAACGTTGAGGTCGATGCTCATCGCCCACTGCTGGGACTTGTCAAAGAGGTTTGGCTTTTCTTCACGGCCGGCAAGACCTGAGGTGATAGGACCACCATTGGTAACACCTTTGTAGAGGCTCATGTTCTCAGGGATGTGAGAATCCATGCCTTGCTTCTGCACACCCTTGATCTGAGCTGCGTAGTCTTTGTGAGTCAGCTTGTCTTCAGCTGTTGAGATCTCACGAGCAAGAGCGCGTCCGTACATGGAGTGGTGCTCCTGAGTACGTGCCATCTTGTAGGTTGCGCCGTTTTCAGCACGAGCGATGCTAGCTCCTTGGGCAAAGTAATCAACACCACCACGGAGTGGGTAGGCGTTGAAGCCAGCGTTCACGCCGACAGAAGAAACGTTGCCTTTGCCATCCTGATTGTAGCTGATGCCTCCATTCTTAAACTCAGAAGCGAAGTGCTCATCGTAGCCCTGGCCGTAACCGAGGGAGATAGAAATCACATTGGCTGCCATCCCGAAGGCAACAATCACTGGAGCCTCTAGAGTCTTACCATTGATCGTGATTTTCGCTACTGGAGCAAAGAGGCTAGGACCTTCACCTTCTTCAGGCACATCGGACTTCTTGAGGTCGCGATCATCAAAACCAAGGCTCGCCCACCAAGCTGCACCCTTCTTCTCAAGCTCTACGAGCTCTTCGTAGATGCCGAGATCTTTGGCTGTCTCTGGCGCGAGGTAAATTGCGTTATCCCAGCACACCTTGGAGATTGGATCCGGTGCTTCCTGGAGCCATGCGTTGTCGATGTAGCGACCATCAAAAACGGAACCGTCCGTGCTGTAGACGATGTCGAGTGCCTTCGCTGACGGCTCAGCTTGAGCCTTGAGCGCCGGCACTGGAGGAGCAGCGACTACTGAAGCGAGTGCGTACTGACTACCTTTGAGGAAGCCTTCACGAAGAAGCTTCATCCAGGCCGCTTCAGCAGCTTTGGCACCAGTCACAGGATGGACAGTGGAATCGAATGTCTTACGTACTGCAGTGTATGCAGGGGAAAGTGCGGATGTGTTTGAGTCGTGGAGCTTGCCATCGCGAAGCGCGAGAAGTAGCTCAAGCTCAGAAACGCCGCCGTAAAGCGGAAGAATCATCGGCTGCACGATGGTGTACACACCAGATGAGGTAAAGGAATCGCCCCAGCTTTCAAGGTAGTGAGCAGCGGGGACGTGCAGGTCTGCAGCATTTGCAGACGCATTCAAACGAAGACCAAGCTGAACGATCTTCACCTTGGAAAGCGCTTCTGTGAGTGCTTCATTTTCCAAGACTGGGTTCGCAGGGGTGAGTAAGATCACGGTATCGAGCGCCTTAGCATTGATATCTGCCACAAGCTGTTCCGCATTAGCAAGACCGGCCTTCTGGGTCTTCACTGCGTTGAGTGATTTACCGTAAGCACCGAGCTTCACATTCACAAGGTGCGCGAGATCGTGAAGCTCCTTATCGTAGCGGGAACCTAGAAGCACCAATGCTTCACCGCGATGCTTGGCGAGATCCTTGGCACACTCTTTGACCCACTTTTCCTTCTTACCAGTAAACTTACCACCAGGGATGGCAACTGACACACCGAGTTCACTTGCCAACTGGGCAAGGAAGCGACCAATCTGAGATGGAGCCACTGGAGCACGGTGATCGGCCATACCGCCGGTCAGTGAGTACGTCGGCTCAGCAACATAGAGACGGTTGAGATTCTTCTTATTCTGTACCGCATCCTTATCGTAGTTGCGGCCATTGACGTGGCGACGATCGTAGAAGCCCTTTACTGGGCCCTGCTTATCAAGCTCTAGGAAGTCTGAATCGAGAGAGAGGATTGCTTTCGCTTGTGCATAGTCAGCAACAAGCTCAGCGCCTGCACCAAAGATCGCTTCATTCGAAGCCTTGCGGCCTGCACCTGCAAGCGCCTCGTAGGAGTAAAACTTCGCGCCAGCAAACTTCTGCGCCAACTCACCGCGAAGGTGCGTGCGAGTTGCTGAGTCATCTTCACCGAAGACAAAACCCACCTTACCGGAAGCTGTCCACTCAGCGAGCTGCTTTTCAGCTGTAGCACGGCTCACCTTTTGCCCTTTATTGAGGAAGTCGCGGGAGCGTGCTGGATTGTAAAGATCAAGAATTGATGCCTGATCAAAAGCGCTCTGACCATCATTACCTGGGTGAATGCGGTTAGGCTCGAGCTTGGTTGGACGGCCCTGGTAGTTTGTCACCACTGCCGGCACGGCACCTCCTGCTGTTGGGATAGATGATGCGTAGTAGAGCGGCTTGCCGGGGATCACCCATTCTGGAGCGTTCACGTAAGGCACGATAAGCTCTTCTGGGCGACGACACGCTGCCAAACCGAAACCTGCAAGTGCGGTTGAAGCCCCCATGACCTTCATGAAACTACGGCGGGATGTCTCACGATCATCTTCATCGATCATCGTCTCAGCGGCACGTGGAAACTCGCGCTCCAACCACTGACGAAGACCGTGTGTGTCTTCTAACTCACCAGCACTGCGCCACACCTTCGTGCTCGCTTCATTCGCTGGAATCTCTGGATGTTGCCATTTACGTTTGCTCATTGTAGGCGGAAATTTTGAAGTTTAGAGAATGATGAAAATTATCGGTGACATGTCGCACAGCTTTCTTTCGGCTGCACATCCCAATGGTTCTTAAGGAAGGTGCCAACCACCTCCTGCACTTCTTCCTCAGAAGCCGCAGAGTCGTAGTCCTCACCAAATACCGCAGCCCTAAAATCAGGGTGCGTCTCAACATAATTTTTCGCGGTGTAATCAAGATTGAAAACCTCCTCGAGCGGACGAAGGTGCTTCTCAGGAGCACGGTGACAATCCAAACAGAAACCCATGCTGTGATCCTTCGCTTGGTAGACCACACGCATCTCGTTCACATTACCGTGACAGCTCACACAGGAAACACCACGGCTGAGGTGAGCGGAGTGATCAAAGAACACATAGTCAGGTGACTTGTGAATGCGCACCCACTTCACCGGCTCGCCAGTGTAACCTTCAAAAGACTTATCAATCGCACGACGGAGAGGCACAAGCTTCTCACTTTCCGTCTTCACATGCTGGTGACATGTCCAACAACGATCAGCTGTGGGAATATTTGCATGCCCTGACTCCTCTGCAAAAGAGTGACAGAAACGACAATCCATACCCAACTGCTTCACGTGCAGCTCATGATCATACGGGATCGGCTGATCCGGCATGTAGCCAACACGCTGAGTCTTAGGAGTCGCGTAGTAAGAGAATGCAATTACAACACCAAATGCAAGAGCACCGAGACAGATCGCAATCTTGATTGGTAGTAGGTTGGTCCAACGAGGAAAAATATTAGCCATGTGTAAGAGTCGTTACTTGTCTAACCCGATCACCGCAGACTGCTAGATTGCAGCAAGCACCAATTGGGCTCGACGAGTATCAATATGAACGCACACTTTGCAATCCGAAAAACCCTAGGATCCCATTTTCCTCATAAGGCATTTATGCTCACCGAGTAAACAACGCAAAACCCATCCAACGACATCAACAAAACTGCCTAACGATCAACGAAATCTGCGAAGATTGTTAGCACCTCAGAAGGAGATCATTATAATAATGAATGATCCTATCAGACATTCTAATAACACGCATGAATGTGCTCCAATTTTTAGGTTTTAAACTCCATTTCGCAGATCAACACCAGCCTGATAATCTGCGATATTATCCATGGTTGTCCCCACAATCCCAGCCATCGCCTCATGAGTGAAAAACGCCTGATGACCAGTGATCAATACGTTAGGAAATGTCATCAAGCGCATCAGCACATCATCTTGAATAATTCCAGAGGACTGATCAGCAAAGAAGTAATCGCGCTCCTCTTCATAGACATCCATCGCTAGGTAGCCTAACTGGCCAGTTTTTAGCGCAGCAATCGCAGCAGACGCATCGACCAATGCCCCCCGACCCGTATTAATCAGAGTGAAGCCTGGCTTCGACTTTAGGAATGTCTCTTGATTGTACAAGTGATAGGTATCTTCCAAAAGCGGACAATGCAGACTAACCACATCGCATTCACGATACAATTCCTCAGGATCAACTAATTCAAACTGTCGCGCCTCCTCTGAAGGATAGGGATCGCACACCAACACCCTACACCCCATGCCATTCATGATTTTTGCGAATGCGATCCCGATCTTTCCAGTACCGAACACCCCCACGGTCTTGCCAAACAAGTCAAAGCCCATCAGCCCATGAAGCTCAAAGTTCCCCTCCCTCACTCGATTGTAAGCTCGGTGTGTTTTACGATTCAATGTCAGCAACATTGCCACCGCATGCTCAGCGACAGCATGAGGTGAATAGGCTGGCACCCTAGCCACCTTCAAGCCGAGCTCCCTCGCGGCTTCAATATCCACATTGTTGTAACCAGCACAGCGAAGCGCCACCAAACGCACCCCCTCATGCCTCAATCTCACTAACACCTCACGGGTGAGTTCATCATTCACAAACACGCACACCGCTTCGCACCCAGCAGCCAAGGGAGCAGTCTCAGAGCGAAGCGCATTCTTCAGAAACAAAAATTCATGCTCACCTTGAGCCTTCTTAAAGAACTCCTTGTCGTACTCTTTAGTCGAATAAAATGCCACTCTCATGATTGACTCAAACTACAAAGGCATGGGCCAAGCCACAAGACTCATCGCGAGACAATTCCGACCCACAGAAATCAGCCTCCTACATCTATCCGATTAACAGCGAGGCTCTATCAGTCTATAGAGAGACATCACGACAGACAAACTTTCACCCGCATGATCATAAAATCCATCCGCGCCGCCGTCATCCTCGCAGCACTCCTTAGCTCACTATCAACACAATCCGCCGAGCCAACTCACACGAGGCTGGATGCCATCGCCATCTGGGACGACCGACCTATCGACCCAGCGAAGATTGCCGAGACTATCAAAAATGTTGGAGTCTTCCAACACGTCACCAACCCAGCGATCATTGCCTACTTACCTCCAAAGGAAAAAGCGAATGGCACTTCACTCCTGATTTGCCCGGGTGGCGGCTACTCAGGCTTGGCTTGGCTCCACCACGTCGAACGCCTTGCACCATTCTTCGCCGAGCGCGGCATCGCCGTCATCGGCCTCAAATATCGCACCAACTATGCCGAAAATAAAATACCCGAAGACCCAGTGGCTGACTTCAATCAAGCCATCAAGGTCGTACGCCAGCACGCCAAAGAGTGGAATTTGGACCCCAAAAAAATCGTTGGCACGGGCTTCTCAGCTGGAGCAAACCTCCTCTTACAATACGCCTGCACTCCTGGTGGAGAAACCATTGACCACCTCAACTTCCTCTGCCTTTGGCCATATTTCCGTGAGCCAGCAACTTACAAAATCCAAAAGAAAGACCTCAACACCATCCTCTTTACTACGGGAGAAGATAAAATCGCCCCAGCTGCATTCTCGATCGCAATGACCGACATCCTCAAGCTATCCGACTGCGATGCCACGCTCAAAATGTACGAGAAAGGCACGCACATGGCTTTCAACTGGGAAGTGAACGGCTCACGGGTGGACTGGGCTCAGGACTTCCTCAAATGGCTCGAAAGCGAAGGGCTCATAGAGTAGCGTCTGCGATATTTGTCAAAAGACAGCATTACCTTCCTATGTGAAACACCTGTAAAGCCTCATGCGTAGTGATGGGTTGAGCTTAACTTCAAAAGCAAACCCATGAAACACCACCTACACGCCATCCTTCTATCAAGTGCCGTTGGCTTGGCAAATTTCACTTCAGCCGCCCCCACAGTCACCCTCTGGCCAGAGGGCACAGCTCTCACCGACCCAACAATCCTGGAAGAAGAACACGAGCAACAAAAAGGCACCGTACGCAACATCCACAATCCGAACCTCACCGTTCACACACCACAACAACCTAATGGTGCAGCCGTGGTCATCTGTCCAGGTGGCGGCTACCATTGGATCGCAAGCGGCCACGAAGGCCACGCAGTTGCCAAACGCCTCAACCAGGAAGGCATCACCGCCTTTGTCCTCAAGTACCGCCTCCCCACCACGCCTGATGTAGAGTACAAGCACCCAATTCCTGTGTCAGATGCACTTCGGGCAGTCCAGTGGGTTCGCTTCCACGCCAAAGACTACCAATTAGATCCTCAAAAAATTGGGCTGATGGGCTTCTCAGCTGGGGGCCACCTCACCGCCACTGCTGGCACACACTTCGATAAAGTCCAATTCGGTAGCGACGCCATAGCAAAAGTGAGCAGCCGCCCCGACTTCCTTGGTCTTGGCTATGCGGTCATCAGCACCCGCCCTGACATCGCCCACGGCTGTGTCACCTCCCCACTCCCCGAGGCTCAAAAAACCAGCAAGCGCGACTCCATGTCAATGGAATCTCATGTCACCGCCCAGACTCCACCAGCCTTCATTTTCCACGCCAAAGACGACCAAGGCGTCCTCCCTGGCAACAGCGAAGCAATGCACCAAGCCCTCAAAGAAAAAGGCGTTCCATCTGAACTCAAACTCTACGAAAAAGGCGGCCATGGTTTCGGACTCGGTCGTCCAGAAAACGACTCCTCCCAGTGGAGCCGCGACTTCATTGCTTGGCTCAAACAACAAAATTTCATCCCCAAAGACTAGCCAGACACAACAGCCTCCAATCAACAACATCCACTCACTGCCCATGAAATTGAATGTATCACTCGCCCTACTAGCTGGCTCACTCAGCCTCTATGCCGAGCGCCCAGCAAAGCCGAATATCATCCTGCTACTCACCGACGACCTCGGCTGGCAGGATGTGAAATGCTACGACATCGATGAACCCTCCCCGATGGAAACCCCGAACCTCGATGCCCTCGCCAAAGATGGCGTCATGTTCTGGCAAGCGTACTCACCAGCTCCAACATGCGGCCCGAGTCGCTGCGCCATCATGAGCGGCACTCACCCAGCCCGGGCAAACATGACTCACGTCTCAGGCGGAAAGCCTCCGCACCCACACCACCCAACTGGCTGGAACTACATGTCTCCATGGTACACCGCGAGCATGCCAGTAGAGACCGTGACGATAGCCGACGCCCTCAAGACAAATGGCTACACCACGGGCCATAGCGGCAAATGGCATATGTCAATGAACCATCATGGCTACCCGCAACCCAAGGATCAAGGGTTTGACTTCTCGGAAGGCTCCAGAGGAGTCCAGTCACGCATGCAAAACCGCATCAAAGACTTCGCCACCACGGACCCAAAGCATCCATTCCGCCTGGATCCAAATGGCTTCCCATACGATCAAACAACTGCAGACGCCATGAAGTTTCTTGATCAAAGTAAAGGCGAACCATTCTTCCTCTACTTTGCCACTTGGCTCGTCCACGGACCGTGGCACACCTACAGCGAACAATTACTCAATAAGTATGTCGAAAAGCTCGGTGTCGAGCTCACCCCAGAAGCGAAAGATAGCTGGAAGGTAGAAGGACAAAATAACCCATTCTACTGTGCGATGGTCGAACAACTCGACTACTACATCGGCGGCATGATCGACTACCTCAAAACCACTGACGACCCACGTTGGCCAGGGCACAAGCTCATCGAAAACACCTACATCATCGTCTCCTCAGACAATGGAGGCATGTGTAACGGTGGCCGCAAGGAAGTTGTCACAACAAACAAACCTCTGCAAAAAGGTAAAATATCCGCGATGGAAGGCGGAACACGCGTGCCGCTCATTGTCTATGGCCCCACTATCCCCAAAGGTATCCAATCCGACGTCATGGTCAATGGGCTAGACTTCTACCCCACCATCCTATCACTCACAGGCACAGCAACACCGAAAAACAAGCACTTCGATGGCTGCGACCTCAGCTCGCTACTTGAGCGAGACCCTCGGGACGCCAAGCTCGTCCTAGATTCCAAGCAGCAAGTCAGAGACACCATGATCTGGCACTTCCCAAACTCAGCCGCCCAAGAGAGTACCATCCGCATTGGGGACTACAAACTCGTGCGCAATTATTTCGACAAGCCAGCACTAGAACTCTACCGGCTCTACGACTCTTCGAATGGCACGCAAAAACGCGTGGACATTGAAGAAGCAAAAAACCTAGCGGAATCGATGCCTGAGAAAACCAATTCAATGAATGCCGCACTCACTGCCGCACTCTCCGAAATGGACGCAAGCTACCCACATCTGAACCCGAATTCACCTCGGAACCCGCTGGGTAAAAAAGCACCAACAGTAAGCTCATCCAAGCAATCTGGCCGCCAGATCACCGTCACCTACCAAGACAATGGGACCAAACTCAACCGCGCCGATCTCATCTACACCAAGAATGGGAACGACCGCTACGAGGAGTGGTTTCGTGTGCCAGCTACCATCGGTGCAGACAACACCATCAACGCCACCCTCCCCAAAGGCACCACTCACTTCTTTATCAACCTCATCGATGCCAATAACTTCCTCGTAAGCTTCCCTAAAATCGACCGAAAAAAGATGACCAAGAAAAAGGCCAAATACGCTGGGATCGCCATTGCTGTAGAATAGACCCCAACACAATCACTCCTCCACTAGCGAAGGTTGCCCAGCATCCTTCGCTTTTTTTATGCATCATCTACCATCTATCAATATCTTGTTGTATCACACAGGATTCCGTCTAAAATAAACTACCATTTCCCCATAAACCTCACACAACCCAACATCATGACATCAATCCCCACCGTCACTTGCGCATTAGGCCTCATCGCACTCAGCCCCACTATTTCAGCCAAACCCATACTCCATGAAACTTTCAGCTCTCCCCAAAAACTGACTCCCATGGGCCGCGTCTTCGACACCACACTCGACCTCGGCTGGCGCTCCACCATCGGCTACGGGGATGACCACCTAGGACAGTCGATGTGGGAAATCGCAGCAGACGATGGTGGCCGGCTCCAGAACACCACATCCGATGCTACCGCCAGCTACATCCAAGGCGAGGCACCCGCCTGGCAGTGGTTCTCCAACCCCCATGCCTCATACAGCAAAAGCACTACAATAAGCATCAGCTTCGATTACGCCGCCGACGGAGATGACCAACTCATGCTCCACCTCTGGGCAGTCCAGAAAACCAATGATTCCGGATCACAACCCTGGATCACTAACAACCAAGGCTGGATTCATGGTTTCAGCTGCCAAAATGAAGCTCTCAGCAAAGGTGGCTACAAACCATACAACCTAAAAACAGGCAAAGCCCTACCGTGGCCTCAAGACATCGCAATCACTACCCTCAAAGGCCAAGGGACATATCAGCAAGTCATCGACCTCAAATCTCTTAACATACCAGGCATCAACTCCCTTGCTGACATCGATACATTCTTCATCGCCTTCGCCGCTAAAGAAGCCGGTGGCGGAACGATGTGGGTGAAAAACCTCCAGCTCACAGAAAACAAAACGACGTCCAAGTAATCCACCTAACACAAACACCCCTGAATTCCCTTGTTGACACATCATGTGTTTACAGGATAATGACTTTTAATACATTTAGGTGAATGAACGAGTTAACTTAATCATTTTCAGCCACCGCCATCAATCACGCGGGATAGATTTCAGAACCCCCAAACCCCACACCCCATGAAGAAACAAACACTCCACACAGCTATTGCAAGCATCACCGCAATAGCAAGCAGCCAAGGCGCAACCCTTCTCTCAGAAAACTTTGATGCCCTCCCTACAGTCACACCGATCGGCCGAGTCTTTGACAATCAGCTAGACGTATCTGGCTGGCAGTCCACCACGGGTTATGGCGCAGTTCATTCCAACCCATCCAACTGGGAAACTTCAAGTGACGGAGGTGGTGGTCGCTTACAAAACACAACAAACGACACCACGAGCTACGTCCAAGGTGAGACTCCAGCATGGAAGTGGTTCAGTAATGTCAGTACTGGTGCCAACACCGACACACTCATCAACCTTCAGTTCGATTACGCAACAGAAGGCGCAGACACACTGACTGTGCACTTCTGGGCAGTTCAATCAGGGGTCACGCCAGGATCAAACAGCTGGATCACCAACAACCAAGGTTGGAACAATGGCAACAGTAACCAAAACGAAACTGCAAGTAGCGGCGGCTATGCCCCATATGACCTCAATACAGGTGCAGTCATTCCGAATAGTGGCGCCACTTACTTCGGCTCCCCACTCAATGGCACGGGAACCTTCAACGCGACGATCAACCTCAGCACACTTGGCATGTCCGGTGTGAGTGATGTGGGTGACATCGATACCTTCTTCATCGCCTTTGCTGGTGATGAAACAGGAGATGGCACAGGCACTACCACCACTTGGGTAGACAATCTCACCATCACTTCCGCCCCGGTCCCAGAACCGAGCAGCATTGCTCTTCTTGGCCTAGGTGCTCTGGCGTGTTTCACGCGCCGCAAACGATAACCACATTCATTATCAACCGACAATCATGGTCTCACTGGATTCTCCAGTGAGACCTTTTCGTTAAAACCTATCAACTCCCCTGGCTCAGAAGAACTGATACTCTTCGATTGACTCTGCCACCATTGCTGGTCAATATCGCACATCTTCCTTGTTGAAAAAAAGATATCATTTTTAACAACAAGTCATCACGACCATCAATTCCCCAGCCACTAAATCACTGTGTCTCATCCTCGCGCCTCCATCATACTTGCCCTACTTTCATGCACCGTCTGTTCCTCTTATGCTGGCAAACTTCTGGAAGAACAGTTCAATGATGTAGGCATACTCAAAGCTGAGTTCCGCGTGTTCGACCACCTCGTTGATGCCGGTTGGAGGTCCTCCATGGGAGAGACCACAGATGGCAAAAACAATGCTGTGATCACCTGGGCGGTCACGGATAGAAATCGGCTCGAACTCAACAGCACAGACACAAATGATACGCGCGTCAGTGAATCCCCAGCATTCATTTGGATAAGCAACCCATCCAAAGATAGTAGTAACGATTCACTACTCAAACTCACCTTCGACTACGGCAGCGATGGTGGCGACACCATTTTTGTCAATCTCTGGGCAGTGCATAGCAGCAATGAAACTGCTGAACGCACCTGGATTACAAACAATCAAGGCTGGTTCAACGGATACAGCGCGCAGACTGAAACAGTGAGCAAGGCGGGCAACAAGGTATTCAACCTGCGAGATGGAGAACGCCTCATCGGGACGAAAAAAACATCCCTCAGCGAAGGCCAAAAAGGCCAAGGTTCTTTTCAATGGCAAGTTGACGTCAGCAAGCTAGGCATTGAAGGCGTTCGCAACATTGGAGACATCCAAAGCTTTTTCCTCGCCTTCAGCGTCGCTGAAAAGGGAGGAGGCACAGTATGGGTCGACAACATCTCTCTCCAAAGTGCATCAGACCGCAGCAACAAATCCACCCTCCTCAGCATTGGTCATTTAGATCTTGAGATGGAAAAGTCCAACTAACTCAGCCCCAGTTTACGCTGAATGCGCAGCACCAAGTCTTGCATCTCCGGCACGGGCACACCAAGCCTCTTCGCCACAGCCAGTGGCTGCCCCCAAATCGCATCAAACTCCACCTCTCGACCATCGACAAAGTCGATCATGCTCGACGGGCGATATGGCCCCATCGGCAGGGTGATCTCAATCTGTAGTTCAATAAAACTCTCGGGGATATCATGCCCCAGAGCTGCCGCTACAGCCACCACTTCCGCCATGATTTTTCGCACCTTCGGCTCCAAGCACCGCTGCTGAAGTAGCTCCTCAGTATCCACTCCCCCTTCTGCAATCGCGAGCCCGTTGAAGGGGAAATTCCACACCAGTTTCATCCACTGCGCCTTCTCCAGTGAATCCACTGCTTGGCAAGGAAACCCTGAGCCCTCAAAAGCTTCGGCGATCTGCACCAAGCGTGCGCTCTTACCGCCAACAAGCTCGCCAATGCGAATCAACCCCGATGCGCTATGCGCTATCACCCCCGCTTTGAGACGGTTGATACACACAAAACACAAGCCTGCCATCACACGCTTGGCTCCAAACAATTGCCCCAAATATTCCGCATTACCTAGACCGTTCTGTAGAGTGAGGATCGCAGTTTCTTGGCCGAGCAATGGCCGAATCACCGACTCCGCCGCACCATTCGCCGTAGCCTTCCACGCCACAATGACAAGGTCCACTTCACCAATATCTTCTGAGTTCTGAACACATTGAACCCTTGGCAAATGAAAGTCACCATGGACACTCTTCACCTGCAATCCCCGCTGATTGACCACCTCGTAGTCAGAGCGCAAGAGAAAGGTCACATCGTAGCCGGACTGCGCGAGCCTTGCCCCGTAGTATGACCCAACCGCCCCACTACCAACGATCGCGATTTTCCCCAAACCCATTTGCCTATGCATGGCTCTGGATGTAGCGAATCTCCTCTACAATGGCAACCACTCAACCCCACAAGAGGGATGAGCACCCCAACAATACCCCGTGCGGTTCGGTAAATTTTGCGAAACGCAATACACCAAACCACACGGAGACTCTGCCGAGTAGGAGGCTAAAAATCGTCTTTAACTCATGGCGTCCAGTAAATACCATCGATTAGGCAATCGGCCAGCATGCTATGCTGCCGATCACCACATCATGAGCACTACTTGAGCTGCTGTAGATAAGCCGTGAGGTCGGCTAGATCTTGAGGGTCGGTGAGCCCGAGTTGCTCTGGGTAGAACATGAGGGATTTCTTGGTGTCCTTCACTTCCTTGATCTCACGCCAAGACACCTTCTGTTGTTGACCGCCAAAAGTCACTACAGTGAGGTATGCCGTAGCACCTGCGTTGTTCACGAAGTGCCAGCTACGCTCTTTAGAAGATTTTACCAAGCCATCGATCACACCACCATTCTTGAGATGGACACGCGATGCTGTGAAGCCGTGCGCGATGTCGCGGTCTGGGTAAAGAATCGCATTGAGGATTTGCTCCTTGTTGCGGCTCTGCCCCCACCCAGTGAGACCAGGACCATAGTTCACCCCCATGTCGCCGATCTCGTGACACACCGCACATCGTGCAGCCACGGCCTTGCCCTTGACTGGATCGCCTGCTAGAGCCGTGATCTCCTCCATCTTCGGAATGTTGCGCTCAGTCGGTGGAGCTGGGTGCTCGATCGGCACCGCTGGAGCAGGCTTCGCCACGTTGGCTTCTTTCGCCACGCGGTCACGGTCTACCCATTCGTCCCACTTCTTACCGTCGAGGTTGGTGGTGAGCCACATTTGCACGTACTCCTTTTCTGGAGCATTGAGTGCGTAGAGTTTGAGCATCGACTCAGGCGCTACTGGGCTGTTGATAAAGGCTAGAGTATCGATAGCGAACTTACGTTCTTTGTCGCTGAGGTCTTTGTTCACAGCACGCTCGATGAGCTCAGGTGCCGCCACTTCTGGGTGCAACCTCCAGGTGAGCCAGGCAAACTTAGGATCCCAAGCTTCAACCAACTTGCGCTGGCGGGCCCAGAACGCAGCTTCGTGTCCTAGCATCGCGGAGCCCAATGCCTCAAGGTAGGTGCGGTCGACACCATCCCAGCTGGCATAGAGGCTATCAAGAAGTTCTACTTTGTCCGCGAATGGCACATCGCGCAGAGAGATGAGCACCTCGCGGCGCACACCAGCAGATGCATCTGAACTGAGGTCTGCGAGGTACGGCATCACGTCCACATCAGCACGCTTGAGAGCCATCAGAGCAGTGATGCGCACTTGGTCGTCCGCATCCTTGAGAAGGCTAACACACTGCTTCATCCCCGCATCTCCAAGGTGCGGAAGAAGCCAGATCGGGCGAGCAGCCACGTATGGGTTCTCATCCTGCATCATTTCAAGCAGTGCTGGGAGCGCCTCTGCGCCACGCTTCTTCAAGAGGTGGAAGCCAAGAAAACGTACGTTATCGGACGGGCTGCGCAAAAGAGCAATCTGGCCTTCGAGGGAATCAAAGTCCGTAGCAAACTCAGGCTTGAAACCCTTCGGTGCAATACGGTAGATCGTCCCACTCATGGTGTCATCCAAAGCGGCATGGCCACCCACACGTGGGTCAAACCAGTCAGCAACATAAATCGCGCCGTCTGCGCCCACTTCCACATCAGATGGGCGGAAGTTGTAGGCTTCTTCCACTTCGTTCGCCTTCAAGAAAATACCACGGTCCATGGTGAAGTTCGCACCATCTGGCTTCGGAAAGTAGGACATGATGTCGCGACGGCCAGCGTCACAGGCGAGGTACATCCCTTCAAATTTTTTACCAAGAGCACCATTCTCGTAGAATGCCACCCCCGTAGGTGAACCAGATCCATACACATCGCCAGCTGGCTGAGTACCTGGGTTTTCTTGGCGCCACTGAGCTACTGGGATCGACTGACCTGGGCGACGGTCAGATTCCCATGAATACTTGCCGTCTGCAGAGGAGAAGCCTGCATTACCAAACTCGAGCATGTAGGTGTTGCGACATGCCGGTGGATCGTCGTTATCGCTGTGGAAAATGTTACCAAATGAGTTCATCGTATGCTCATAGGCATTACGCAGGTTGTGGCCCACGATTTCGGTCTGCGTCCCATCTGGGTTGATGCGGGCGATGAAGCCACCGATCCACACCTTGCCATCGTCTGACTTCTTACCAGCAATGGTCATCGGGTCGTAGGCCCATTCACCTTTTTTGTAGCCGCCGCTATAGGAAGATGCGATGCGGAAGGTCTTTCCATCTTTATCGGTGAATTGAGCACCACAGTTGCCCTGGTTGATGTACCACTTCCCGTCAGGGCCTGCAGTGGTGGAGTGAAGTGAGTGGTCGTGGTTCCAACCATTGAAACCATCGAGAAGCACCTCGCGTTTGTCCACCTTCGGGTCGAACTTCAAGTCACCATCGACGTCGGTGTAAACAATCAAGTTTGGCGGCTGAGCCACAAGGATTTTGTTACCGAAAACGCTCACACCGAGTGGCGACACAAGTTCCTTATCCTGAACAAAGACGTGGGAGCTATCAGCCTTCCCATCACCATTGCTGTCTTGAACCACCATGATGCGGTCCCCCTCAGGGCGTCGACCGTTCAAGCGGCGGTAGTTCACCCCCTCAGCCACCCACATGTTGCCATACGCATCCATGTCCATGTTGGTAGGGTTTCCAAAAAGTGGCGACTTCGCCCAGACAGTCACCTCAAGAGAATCATCCACCAACAGGAGCTTCGGATTCACCGTCTCAACCTCAGCATACACCGTTGGCATCGCGCCCAGCGCTGCCAACACGGCTGAGGATTTTTTCAAAAGTCTCAATGGAATACGTTTCATACTTACCTAGCTATTTCCTGCCATTTGAATTCCTGACATAATTTTTTGAAAAATATTTCCACCACCACCAACGCAAGCCGGAAATTCGTCACAACTATGACACAAGGCACTGATAAATAATCATTGATACACTGAATACATCCATGGTATTACTTTAGATGAGTTAAGGAATTCAACCCACCATAAGAATATGAATGCCCTTCACAGCAACTGCGTGCTTGTCCTCAACCGTCAGTGGCAAGCAATTTCGATCATCACACCGGCGACAGCATTCGCACACTTGTCGACGGAAAATGCCAAGGCGCTCAATATCGAAGATCAACATTGTATGGAACCAGTCACCTTGAGCCAATGGTTCAAACTTCCAGTCCGCGAAGGTGACCAATCGATAGGGACAGCAAGTGGCGCTATCCGCATTCCAACCGTCATTGTGCTCAGAGACTTTTCCAAAGTACCCATCCACCGCCCGAAGTTCTGCCTAAAAAACCTTTGGCTCCGTGACGGTGGCCAGTGCCAATACTCTGGCAGGATGCTACGCCCCAGCGAGGCCAGTATCGATCATGTCATCCCGCAGTCACGTGGCGGCGACACCTCATGGGAAAATTGCGTTTTAGCTGAGCGCCTACTCAATTCCCATAAAGGCGCTCGGACGCCGTCTGAAGCGGGACTCAAACTCATCAAAACCCCGATCACCCCACCCCCGGTGCCAGTGACTCTCACACTCAAAAATAAACTCGGCATCGCCGATTGGGATTATTTCCTTATCCCGAACGCCGCAGCCTAGAGTCACTCCCCCTCAGCCAAGCGCTGCACCATTTGCGGAAAAATGATGAGATGGAATGGATAGGTCGAAGCCCAATAGAGCCTCCCAAATAATCCTCTCGGTCGAAACACGGCGCGTTGACTCAGACTCCCCTCTTTCACCGTGAATTCCAACCAAGCCTCACCAGGCAACTTCATCTCTGCAAAGAGCACAAGGCGTCCCTGCTCGCGATCCGCCACCACGACACGCCAAAAATCCAACGCCTCTCCAGTCCGCAATTCAAATTGATCACGTCTCCCTCGACGCATACCGGATCCTCCCACCATTTTATCCATCAATCCACGCAGGCGCCACGCCCAGTCCATACTAGGCCATCCGGAGTCACCACCCAGACGCCATACCGCATTGATGACCTCTTCACGCGTCGCCTTCAATGGCACCTCACGGGCATCCTGCAACACGCCATGAGCTGGCACCTGCACATTACGGATGTGTCTTGGGTCAAAGCTTCCTGAAGAAATCGCATCATACCACACCGAAGCCACTCGATTCTGCGCCACGCGTGAGAGCGCAAGCTCGATCGCCTCATCGTAGTTGAGTAGGTCCTGTGGCACCAAGACAGCCATCGTATTCTCGCGGCATAATGTCTCCAAATGCAACGAGCCCACCAAGGCTTTGGCCAGGGCAAAGCTCGTGGCAGTCATAAAGTACAACCAATGCGCCGACAACTTCGGACTCAACAAGGGTACAGGCACAATCACCCGCTTCAAGCCTCGCACCCTCGCGTACCCCGTGAGCATCTCCTGATAGGTCAACACATCAGGCCCACCAATATCAAAGCCCTTCCCCGCTACCTGAGCCCTCCTCTCTGGCTCGATCACCCCGAGCAAGTACCCCACCACATTGCGGATCGCAATCGGCTGGCAACGCGTGCGCGTCCACTTTGGGGTGATCATCATCGGCAGTTTCTCCACAAGATCACGGATAATCTCAAAAGACGCGCTCCCAGACCCCACAATGATCGAGGCCCTCAGGCACGTAAGCGAGGCGTCCGCTGAGTCCAGCACCTCTGCCACGCGATTACGCGATGCCAGGTGCTCCGATAAGCCCACTTCATCAGGAGTAATGCCCCCGAGATAGACAATCAACCCACAACCCAAATCATTAAGCCATCCCACAAAACTTGTCGCACAGCATTCCTCCTTATCCCCGAAGGCAGCTCCATCGCCCATCGAATGCACCAGATAATACGCCACATCCACCTCCCCCACGCCAAGCGGATCAGGCAGCCCCTCCGGCCTCAAAAAATCACCCTCTAGCACCCGCAATTGATCACCCCATTCCTCAAAATCCTCAGTGGGAAAACGGCGCGGATTACGAACAAATGCTAGCACCTCATGCCCCGCATCCAATAGACTAGGAATTAAGCGTAAGCCAATATACCCATTCGCACCTGTAACCAACACTCGCATAACAGCCCAACACTAACATTTACAAAAACTTAAGCAATCAAGAACACCTTAATAGAAAGACCTATAAATACCGCATTTTCTGCATCCTGGCGCATTCTCTTTTCCCTTTCTCAATCCCCCCATCTTTGCCACAGTCGTTCCATGCAACGCATCCTTGAGTCACCTGGAATCGTATTGGGAGAAGGCGCCATAGCCGAGCGCCTAAGAAGAATCCCTGGCGTGGAACTGCACCCAGAACTCTTCAATGCCCCGCTCATCTACGACGATGCACTCAGCCTCAAAATGGCAGCAATTCATAGTGAGTACTACCAAGTCGCACGCGAATTCCAGCTCCCACTCCTCAGCACGGCACCCACATGGCGACTGGATCGAGAACGCCTCGAACGCAATGGCTTCGCCGCCAGCATGAACATCGACGCCGTCAACTTTCTCAAAGAGCTACGCCATAAGACGCAATCACAACACCCCGACCAACCGAGCATTTGGGTCGGCTCATTACTCGGCCCAAAAAACGATTGCTACCGCCCAGAACTCGCGCTGAGCGCCTCAGAGTCTGAGCAATTCCACCGCTGGCAAATCGAGCAACTCGCCGAGGCACAAGCCGAATTCATCATAGCTCAAACGATCCCCGCAGTCTCTGAGGCCGAAGGCATCCTCCGAGCTGCTCAGCAGCAAAACACCCCAATGATCATGAGTTTTTGCATCAACGCTGACATGCAGGTCCTCGATGGAACCCCACTCGATGAGGCAATCCATCACCTCGATCAAATCAACGCCCCACTGGCATATGCAGTCAACTGCGTCTACCCAAGCACCCTCAAGCTCAAGCAACTCCAGAACTCCGAGCGCGTCCTCGGCATCTGGGCCAATGCCTCTTCACTGAGTCACGACCAACTCGAGCATGCGTGCTGCTCCCAGAGCGACTCCATCAGTGACTGGCTCCATGAAATGCAATCCCTTCGCAAGCAGGGCCTCCGTGTCTTTGGTGGCTGCTGCGGCACCACTACCGAGCACCTCCGCGGCCTAGCCCAACTGCAAAGCTAAACCACCAGGACTCCAGCTCCTGGATCATACGCTCAGATACTAAGGACTTGAGATTGCATTACCAGGCGCTGTTAGGTAGCGTGCTAGCATCGTGCGTCGCTTTCTGTCATTTGCATTAGTCTCCAGCCTACTTTTGGGCTTGTGCTCCTGCGCCAAACTTAGCCCCAGCCCCTACGCAGCGCTCAGTAGCTCCGCCCCAAAAGTCAATCATCGCGACTTTACTCAGAAGATGGCCAGTACCTGCCGTGCCACTTGGACCCATGGCAACCACATTGAGACCCTCGTCAATGGCGCCGAGTATTTCCCAGCCATGCTCGAGGCAATCGAATCTGCCGAACAAACCATCACCTTTGAAACCTTTGTTGCCATCAATGCTCAAGTCACCTACGAACTCGTAATGGCACTCAAAGCCAAAGCGGAGCAGGGGGTGAAAGTCCACTTTGTAGTCGACGGCATCGGCTCTCGTAAACTCCCGGATTGGTACCTGGACACCCTACGTGACGCGGGCGCTGAAGTCCATATCTACAGGCCGCTCCGGCCGCACAACTTCTGGCGCTGCAACAACCGAGACCACCGCAAAGTCATGGTCATTGACGGCAAACTAGGCTTCACTGGAGGCGCCGGGTATGCGGATGTTTGGGATGGAGACTGCGAACATCACTGGCGCTGGCGTGACACCATGTATCGCTTGGAGGGACCCATCGTCGCACACATCCAGCACGCATTTAATGACAACTGGGAGGAACTCACTGGACGGCGCCTGAGTGGCGCAGAATATTTCCCTAAGCCAGAAAAAGCAGGCTCGATGCAGGCCATCGGGGTTCTTGGGGCACCCCAAGAACAAGGCGACACTCTCGGAGCAAGCTACCTCTTAGCCATCGATGCAGCGAAGCACTCCATTCTTATTGGACACGCCTATTTCCTCCCCAATAAAACATTACGTGACGCACTGTTTCGCGCACGCAAGCGAGGCGTCGAGATCGATATCATCCTTCCAAACGAGACAATCGATTCCAAAATGATCCGTCTCACCAGCAAGACCTATTGGCGTGAAATGCTCGATGCAGGCATGCGTATCTACGAATTCGACTCCGGCATGCTCCACGGCAAACTCATCGTAGTCGACGACTCGCTCTCGATCATCGGGTCGGGCAACTTCGACGACCGCACCTTCTTCATCAACGATGAGTTTAACGTCAATGTTCTCAGTAAACGCTTCGCTGCAGAGCAACGCGCCATGTTCGAAGATGACCTCAAAAAGAGCAAGCCAATGAGCTGGTCCGATGCAAAAGTCCCCCTCTATGACAAACCACAACAGTGGCTTGGCAGACTCATAGAGCCACAACTCTAATCACTCTTGCGGCGCCAATACGCGGCCAACAAGCTACCAATCAAACAATGGTAGAATGCCGAAATTGCACAGGGAGTAGAGGCCAAAACGGTGAAGTGTTGCTTCGCAAGCTGCGATCCGAGCCCAGAGTTCTGCATCCCAACTTCGATCGATAAGGTACGGCAGTTTTCCTCACGTAGCTTCAACACTCGAGCAATCAGATAACCCAAACCAAAACCGCAAACATGCACGATGAAAACCGCAGGAAGCAGTGAACTAGAATACTCGATGATATCCTCTCGTGTGCGCCCGACAATCCCACTAACAATAAGCACAATCACAGCCACCGACACGACTGGTGCTAGAGCGCGAACGGCAAGCAAACGCTTCCCAAAGAAGTGATTGAGCACAGCCCCGCTAACCACTGGGATCAAAACCACCAACAACATCGTCTGCATCATCGCGCCTGCGTCCACCTCCAAAATCGCGCTCGCATACCATTTGGTAAGTATCGGCGTCATCAACACAGCCAACAAGGTAGAGCACATTGTCATCATCACACTCAGAGCCACATTCGCCCGCGCCAAATAACAGATCACATTACTCGCCGTACCGCCCGGGCAACAACTCACTAAAATCACACCTAACTTGAGCATCGGAGGTAAACTAAAGACCGTGGCCACCGCCCAGCCAACAAAGGGCATGATGATAAATTGCGCCGCCACGCCGGCACCCACCTGCCACGGAGTCTTCAATACACCGAGAAAATCGCTAGTCTTCAAGGTCACTCCCATCCCAAGCATGATCAAACCCAAGCCAGCCGTCAGCAACTTGACTTCTGTACCAGGTACCTTGCCACTGAGAAACCAAGTGAAGCTATCCGGGAAAAACCATGCAAAAATTGCGCCGAGGATGGTCCACAGCCAAAACAAGTTCGTGATGTATGATAAGATACGCATTTGCTAACGAAGCGGCTTTTACCTGCACGAACAAGTAAGGTCAAGATACCATCGAAATAAGCCCAAGCACCAAAACCAATCTCAGCAAAGACAACCAGAGTAGAGTCATGCGGTGGCACCTGCCTGGCTCACTCAGCATGCCTCCTAATCATCAGAAACGTACGATCATCCCTCGTGTTACCGTCCCGTTGATGCCTATTGGCCTTATTCCAGAAAGCATCCGCCACCTCCTCTAAGGGCAGTTTCACCACCTCTTTCAAAAGCTCCTTAAATGCCACTTCACCAATCATTTCTCTCTCTGGACTGAATGTTTCCCCAAAGCCATCACTCAGCACAACCATCGCATCTCCAGGTGCAAAATACGTCTTTATCGGTTGGTAATTGTCCAAATCTGGAGCCACACCCAAAGGAGCTAGATTCGCCGTGTATTCAACAATCTCACCATCTGCCGCTCGATAGAACCAGATAGGACCATGCCCAAAACTCACCCACCGAAAATACGCCTCGTCCACATTCAAGCGCCCCATCAACAAGGTCACGAAGTGGTCGTCCGCTAGATCCTCATACAATTGCTTGTTGATCAAAAATGAAAGCACGCGGTGGTAAACCCCAAGACGGATCGCCGCCCTGATCAGCGCTCGCAATTCAGTAGCCATCAATGCAGCTGCCATCCCGTGCCCTGTGGCATCTCCTAACAGCAGCACCATATTACGAACATCTTCAGACCGATCCATGATGAACCCTTTCTCGATCTCACGGCTCGCCACCCCAATCGCATCGTAAAAGTCGCCATTATTGATCTCAGCCGGCACCGTCTTCCCGTAGACGTCAAAACCAGCAACTGGAGGGATCTTACTTGGATAGGTCCGCTTCTGCACCTCCCATGCGAGTTGGTCTTTTTGGTGGAAATATTTCATCTCAGCAATCGGTCAGTCAGATTACAATCTATAGCATACGTGGCAGCACAACAATACCTATAGATCCTCAATCGAGGAAAAAATGCCACTCATCGCAACATCTCATAGAGCATCCATGTGTCACACCAAAATTCGAGTAAATCATTGATGCATGAATAGTTTTACAAATCTCAACGACCATGGCATGTTAGTAATATCCCCCAAAATTTATGGAAAAAAATCTGATAGAGGTCGACACCTTCATGACCTACACGCTGGCGATCCTCGTGTTTTTCATTGGATTGAGCCTCACGCATCGGTTCAAGATCCTGCGCGACTACAACATCCCCGAGCCGGTCACTGGCGGCATCATTGCATCACTTAGCAGCTTAGGGCTCTATCACCTGCTAGGGATCGAGCTATCCTACAATCTGGAATTCCGAGACATCCTACTAGTCTACTTCTTCACGACAATCGGAATCAACGCCCGCTTCTCCGACCTACGCTCAGGCGGTCGCCCACTCTTCGTCCTCTTAGTGCTCACCTTGAGCTTTATCATCATCCAGAACATTGTCGGCGTGGCTGGAGCACGAGCAATCAATCTCCCCCCAGCGATGGGAGTCATCACTGGATCTGCTGCCCTCATTGGTGGGCACGGAACCGCAATCGCATGGTCGGGCGAAATACAAGACCACCACCAAGTCCAAGGCGCCCTAGAAATCGGTGTCGCCGCCGCCACACTTGGACTCGTCATGGCCAGCTTGTTAGGTGGGCCCGTCTCGAAATGGTTGATCCAAAAATACCATCTCAAAGGCCCCAACAACCTACATCAGAAAAAAAGCAAATTGACGGTAGGCCTCACATACGACAACGAAGAAAAAGAAAAAATCACCCACGTCAGCTTGATGCATTCCACCCTCGTGATCCATATCGCCATCATCTGCGGGTACTCACTCAACGGCTGGATCAACGAACAAGGGGTTAAGCTCCCACTCTTCGTGTCATGCCTCCTAGTCGCTATCGCTCTTTCAAATAGCATCCCCTTCCTCTTCAAAGAACTCAAGTGGCCGGCACACAGCCGCGCCATGGCAGTCATCTCAGACTTCTCTCTGGGCCTCTTCATCGCCATGTCACTGATGGGGATGCAGCTCTGGACTCTCGCCGATCTGGCGGGCTCACTCCTATTATTACTAGGCATTCAAGCCATCGCCACGATACTTTTCGTACGCTTCCTCCTCTTTCCTCTGATGGGTCAAGGCTATCGCGCTGCAGTACTTAGCGCGGGCTTCACCGGCTTTGCGCTCGGCGCCACCCCCACCGCCATCGCCAACATGACAGCAGTCACCAAAACTCACGGAGCAGCACCAACCGCCTTCATCATCCTCCCACTCGTCGGTGCCTTTTTTGTCGACCTCGCGAATGCGTTCGTCATCCGCTACTTCCTCTCGCTCTAGCTCAACCCTCCGCTGCCCTAAAACGAAACAACCCCTTAACGCTGGGAGCTTCGTTAAGGGGTTTCGTTATGTCTAACAATCAAATATTCTATTGGCCACAGCGCATGACCATCTACCAATCAGCGACTAGCCTTTGATTTCACCACGATCGCATACTCGCCAAAGTTCGCGGTGGCTCCAGCCATCTCCATTAGGTAATTCAGCACGACATGAGCAGGCACTTGCTTGAGGCTCAATGATACTTGCTTCTTCTGCAGCTGATCACTTGGGTCTTGAATCACGAAGTTTGGAATCACCTTATCTTCACTCACCTTCATGACCAAATCACTCAGGTCACGCAGAGCATCTTCCAGAGGCACGTCATTAAACTCAGCAATCGGCAATACCACACTCTGGAATTGCTTCTCACGAGCCTTCACCTTGAATGCTGGCCCAGAATTCTTTAGCTTCAATGCCAGAGCGTACGACGGGCCATGATTGGGGTTCAACTTGAGAGCTCTGCGTAAAGCCTCCGTGCAGATCTCCAGATCTCCATCACGGTATGCTTTCTCAGCCTGTTTGTAATAACTACTCACCATTTGCTCAGCTTTCACTTGGCTGGCACCCGTTGATGGCTGCGCCACCAAGGAACCACTCGCCACCACACAAACACAGATTAAAGTCGGATACAGTCTCATCAAATACTAGGGAAATAAGTTCATTGTACTCACCTAACAAAAACTGCCAAAGCGAGAGTATCGAACAAACTAGCAAATTTATTTCATCGATGAAATAGAAATTCTCACTTTTCCGGTGAAATACAATTATGAGCCGCCCTCATAATCGGCTTGACCTAAGGAGGCGCTGGTCAAATAGTTAGTCCGCACTTTTGAAGGTGGCACCTTGATTGCTATTTCCCCTCGTCGAAAGACTGCTGCACTGGATTAGACCAGGAAATTTCCCATAGTATTTTAATCACTTATCGTACCAACATCTCTATGTTCTCAAAACTTTTTGGATGGCGCTCCCGCGACATCGGCATTGACCTCGGCACAGCCAACACCTTGGTCACCGTGAAGGACCAAGGAATTGTCCTTCGCGAACCATCAGTGGTAGCGGTGAAAGCCGGCACCAACAAAGTCCTCGCCGTCGGAGACGACGCCAAGCGAATGCTGGGACGCACCCCAGGCGACATTGTCGCAATCCGCCCACTCAAGGATGGTGTCATCGCAGACTTCGAAGTAACCGAAGCAATGCTCCGCCACTTCATCCGCAAGGCAAACAACAAACGCCGCTCCAACCCTCGCGTGGTGATTGCCGTACCCTCGGGCATCACCGAGGTCGAACGCCGTGCCGTGCGTGAGTCTGCAGAGCAAGCGGGAGCCCGCGAAGTATTCCTCATGGAAGAACCGATGGCCGCAGCCATCGGCGTGGGACTGCCAGTACAAGACCCTTCAGGCAACATGATTGTCGATATCGGTGGTGGCACCACTGAGGTAGCCCTCATTTCTCTAGCTGGCATCGTATACAGCCGCTCAGTCCGCACCGCCGGTGATGACCTCGATGAGGCTATCATCTCCTACATGAAGCGCGCCTACAACCTCATGATTGGTGAACGCACCGCAGAGGAAATCAAGATCCGCTTAGGATCCGCCTTCAAGCTCCCCAAAGAAATCACCATGGAAGTGAAAGGTCGCGACCTCGTCGCAGGCCTCCCCAAAACCATCAAGATCTCCTCCGAAGAGA
The DNA here is from genome assembly GCF_000378105.1 of Rubritalea marina DSM 17716. Lineage (GTDB taxonomy): Bacteria > Verrucomicrobiota > Verrucomicrobiia > Verrucomicrobiales > Akkermansiaceae > Rubritalea > Rubritalea marina. Next base: position 161,895 of record NZ_KB899252.1, read on the forward strand.
TCCGCGAAGCCATGGCCGACCCACTCTCCAACATCGTGGATGCCGTGCGCACCACCCTCGAGCGTTGCCCACCTGAACTAGCCGCCGACCTTGTCGACAAAGGCCTCGTGCTCGCAGGCGGCGGCGCCCTACTCAAAGGCTTGGACAAGCGACTCAAGGAAGAAACAGGCCTTCCCGTACACGTAGCGGAAGACCCCCTTAGCGCCGTCGCAGAGGGCACCGGCAAATCACTACAATCCATCGATTTGCTCCACCGCATCACCAACATGGACTAATTCTTCGGAGGTGCGAGGCTTGGGCTTTGCACCACCATCTCTATGAAGCCGCTGAATCTCATTGCGATCTTACTATTCCTTGCGGGCGTCATTTGGGCGTTCACCCGCAGCGAGCAAGGTGTGCGTGATATCCAGCGTTCCTATTATGCAGTCATTGATCCATTCCTTAAAAATGGGTCGAGCCTCAAACAAGAAGTGCGCGAGTTCCGCAACGAACTCGAACACTCCTCCACCTTACAGGCCAAACTCACGTCCGCAGAAGCACAATTGGTGCAGCTGCGCACCGAAGTTTCCCACCTTCGTAAGCTGGAGCAAGAAAACATCGACCTTCGCGCCGCACTCCACTTCAAGGAACGTTCCCCGTTCCGCGTGATTGCGGCCAACATCATTCGCCGCAAACCCGCAACATGGTGGGAAACCGTCACCATCGATCGCGGATTGCAAGACCAACTCAAAGATCACCTTCCAGTGATCGCTGCAGAAGGACTCGTCGGCAAGGTAGACCGACCACACGATGAGTCCTCCACCGTCATTTTGCTCACCGATGAAAAGTGCCAAGTATCCGCCAAGATTCAAGGCACCCAAGAAGTGGGCATCCTCAGTGGACAACGCGCTCAGCAGGGCCAAGAAAGTATGCTCCTGCTCCGTTACCTTTCTAAGGAGGCTAAAATCCGCCCCGGCGCCAGTGTCGTCACCACTGGCCGTGGTGGATTATTTCCAGCCAACATCAAGCTCGGCACCATTGTGTCGACAGAGCTTGGTGCCTTTGACACTGAAGCACTGGTGAAACCTGCAGTGGACTTTGCGGCATTAGACTCCGTATTTGTCCTAACAGGCCACAAGTAAACCGTGATTCGCTACCATATCAGCCTCTTTATATTGCTCAGTATTGCCTGCATCACGCAGCAATACTTCAGCTCGATGGAGACCTTATTCAACGCGCGAGTGCTGCTATTCCATACGGTCTTTCTATGCTGCGCAGTCACCGTCAAATTCCCCGCCATGCTCCTACTCGCCTACTTCGGAGGCTTCCTCTGGGATGCAGACAACACCCTAGCTGCTGCTGCTGGCGATCCCTCGATCTACCACTCACCCACGGGTTCATTACACTTTGGCTATTCGATCATCCTCTTCGGCATCATGGGAGTGATCATGCAAGGGATCCAGCCACTCTTCCGCAAAGGGGTCTGGCAAATATCCGCCATCCTCTCCGGCGTCTCACTCAGCATCTACTTGCTGATCGAGTTCTTACTCATCAACTTCATTCGCGGCGATTTCACTTTCACCCACCAAGTGGCATACCAGATAGGCCTCACCAGCCTAATCTCGATGGGACTAGCCCCAGTGATCTTTATTCTCTTATTCAAGCTTTCGAACATATTTGACTACACCATCCGCTACGACGGACTCAAACGACGCTACTTCAACCAAGAAGGTTACTCGATCGAGACCGCCGCGCACAAGCTGCTGAAAAAACCGAAAGGATAAGCACCCCGCATTGCCAATCATGCCAAGTAAACGCTACAGCTATCGCATCTACCTCCTCACCGCCACGGTGTTGGTAGCCTGTGGCGTGCTCCTAACAAAGCTCTACGACTTCCAGATCAACCATCAGCCCAAGTTCCGCAGCATGGTGCCCAGCAACTATGAAGTCAAAGTACGCGAACCCGGAGTGCGTGGCGAGATCACCGACCGCCATGGCATCACCCTCGCGCAAAACACCATCAACTACCAACTGAGCTTCAACCTCCGAGAAATCCAACAAGATTACCTCCAGCACTACCGCGAACTCCCAGAAGAACAACGCCCCGAAGCATTCCCCGACATCGTCACCATCATCAACCAATGGGTGCGTCCACATCTCGCCAAGCAAGGGGTAGACAACGACTACAGCGCCAAAGCACTCGAAGCACACTACAACACCCACGGCGGCCTCGTTCCATTCGTCTTCAAAGACAATTTGAGCTACGACCAGATGGCGCACTTCTCCGAGCACAACCTCGCACTCCCAGGCGTCTACGTCATGGCCAACCCACGCCGCCACTACCCCTATCAAGCGCTGGCCTCACACACACTAGGCTACCTCAAACAATGGGAAAAAGGCGACATCCCACCACAATTCAAACACTACGTCGGTGACCCCAAAGGCATTGCAGGAGTCGAATCCACTATGGACTCCTACCTCCGAGGCTCCGAGGGCGTGCGTACCATTCTCAAAAACGAGAAAGGCAAGAACCTTCGCGTCTCAGATTACCAACCACCCGCCCAAGGGTCTCAAGTAGAACTCACCATCGACGCCCGCATCCAATACCTCACCGAAACTGTACTCCGCCGTGCTGGCCGCGCCGCAGCGGTCGTACTCGACGTGCGCAATGGCGAAATACTCGCCATGGCCTCGGTTCCTGATTTTGATCCCAACGACTTCATCCCCAACATCAGCGTCGAGCGCTACAGCTACTACCGTGACAACCCATCAGGCCCGTTTCTCAACCGCGCCATCAGCACCTTCCCACCGGGCTCCACCTTCAAACTCCCCGCAGCACTAGCCGCCGCAGCAAACGGCATCCACGATACAGAATGCGACTGCATCGGCTACACCACCTACGGCAAAGCGAAAATCCGTTGCTGGAAAACCTGGGGGCACGGTGAACTAAGACTCCAAGAAGCGATCCAAGTCTCATGCAATCCCTACTTCATGAAACTCGCCAACCTCCTAGGCTCAGCAAAAATGGTCGATAGTTTCAACATGTTTGGATTCGGCTCCCCCACCGGGGTCCAGCTCCCGCGTGAATCCAGCGGCATCATCACTGGCAGCAAGGCCTGGCAAAGGCGCAACCGCAACAACCGAATCACGCCAGCCCTCAATGGTATGCTCTCGATTGGCCAGGGCGACGCCGAGGCCACCCCATTGCAAATGGCCACCCTCGTCGGCGGCATTGCCAATGGCGGCACACTCTACCACCCACGCATCATCCGCAGAGTCATCCACCCAGAACTCGGAGAACAAATCAAAAACCGCCCACGCACCAAACTCGATCTCACCAAGCAAGGGATCACCACAGGCCAAATTGAAGACATCCGCCTCGGCATGCACCGCGCCGCCCACAAGCTCGGAGGAACCGCGCGCCTAGCCGCCCCCACCGGCATCGAAGTAGGCGCCAAAACCGGCACCGCGCAAACCTCCGATTTAGGCATCAAAACACACGTGGCCTGGACCGTCGCCTTCGCCCCATTCGAAGAACCGCGCTACGCCGTAGCCGTCGCAGTCAAACGTGGAGGCAGCGGGGGCAAGGTAGCCGCCCCGCTTGTAAAACTCATCCTCAACGGCATCTTCGCCAAGGAGGCCGGACAGCGCCTCCCACTCGACCCACTCGAACCCTACATCGGCAACACCGACCTCATTGCTGAAATTTCCATTCCAGAAAATAACGCCCTCATGGCCACCTTCATGGCCAATGGCGAATCCGGCGACGAAGCCTCTTCGATCGTCATCATTCCCACTGAACCCGAACCAGAAGATGAGAATATCCCCACTCCAAGTATCCGCCCCGAAGTCGACACTCGAGGGACCCTCCCACCCAGAGCCATACCAGTTTCAGAATAATTATTCGATTTTAAGCTACCACAAGCGCAAACATCCAACTACATAACCACACAAGCAATTAATATAACCCAATTCCCATTGCTGAAATTTTCAATTTAAATAACCAATTTCCCTATTTTCAATATGATTAAAAAGATCAAACAAGCGCTCGGGCTCGGCGAACCGAACCCGCGCGAAGGCGTATCACTCGTCATCAACGCTGAAAAACTCGAACGTCGTGTCGCACTCATCGAAAACGGCAGCCTCGAAGAATACGATGTAGAACGCGAAGGCGATGCCAATATCGTTGGCGGCATCTTCAAAGGTACCGTCAAAAACATCGAACCAGGACTCAAGGCCATGTTCGTCGACATCGGACTCGAGAAAAATGCCTTCCTGCACTTCTGGGATGCCATCCCCGCAGCACTCGACGGCGGACTCGAAGAAATCCAACGCGAAGGACGCCCGAAGAAAAAACAAAAGAAAATCACCTCCAAGGACATCCCGCGCATCTACCCGATCGGCTCCGAAATCATGATCCAGGTCTCCAAAGGCCCGATCGGCAATAAGGGACCACGCGTCACAACCAATGTCTCACTCGCGGGTCGCTACCTTGTCCTCATGCCATTCTCTGAGCAATTCGGCATCTCCCGCAAGGTAGACAACCCGAAAGAACGCCAGCGTCTACGCCGCATCATGCAAAAGCTCCAAGTGCCAGAAGGCATGGGCATCATCATGCGCACCGTAGCCCAAGGCCAGCGCTCGCGCCACTTTGTGCGCGACCTCGCGATGCTCCTCGAACAATGGGCAGAAGTAGAACGCAAGCGCGACTCCAAGCCAGCGCCAGTCTGCACCTTCCAAGAACCAGGACTCATCGAGCGTACCGCACGTGACTTCCTCACCGATGAAGTCGATCAAATCATCTGCGATGACCTCGAAACCACTGAGTTCATGCGTGACGTTGCCGGCAAGATTTCACGCCGCGCCAAGCGCCGCATCCACCACTACCCATCCCGCCGCTCCATCTTTAATAAGATTGGGGTGCAAAAGCAAATCGACGAAGCATTCCACCGCCAAGTCTGGCTCCCATGTGGAGGCTACCTTGTGATCGATGAAACCGAGGCCTTGATCGCCGTTGACGTCAACACAGGCCGCAACAAAGGCTCCAAGGATGTCGATAAGATGATCCTTCAAACCAACGTAGAAGCCGCCGAAGAGGTTGCACGCCAGCTGCGCCTCCGCAACATCGGTGGCCTCGTGGTAGTGGACTTCATCGACATGCGCCACCGCCGCGATCAGATGACTGTCTACCGCGCCATGAAAGAACGCCTCAAGCGTGATAAGGCCAAGACCCAAGTGATGCAAATCTCTCCAGTCGGCCTCATGGAAATGACGCGCCAGCGCCTCAACGAATCACTGCGCGACACGATGTACGAGCCATGCCCATACTGTCAGGGCCGCGGCCGCGTCAAGACCACCATGACCATGTCCGTGGAAATTCAGCGCCGTCTCAACACCATCATCCAACGCAATGGCGAGCAACTCAACGACCTCATCGTGATGGTCAACCCTGACGTGCTCAACCGCTTCAAATCCGAAGACTCCAAGCTCCTCATCGAACTCGAGCGCACCCATAGCGGCCGCTTGATCTTCCGCACCGATCCCTCACTCCACCGCGAACGCTTCGCAGTCATCGATGCAGAAACTGAGAAGACCGTCTTCCAAAGTAACTAAGCTCACGACCGACAATGGCAATTGATCGCAACGTCATCGAAGCACGCGTGGACGAAGTCCTCAGTGCCAATGATTCTAGATCCCAGCAGAACACCCGCAATGCATCGGCCGCGCAAGGCTCGCCATTCGCGGGCACTGCTGGCAGCATGCCAAACATCGACCCCAACAATCCCTTCGCCGCCTTCCAAGGGGCTCAGGGGTTCGGCGCTGGCGGCCCCGGCGCCTCGTCGCTCAAGCTCAAGCTTCTCGCTTGGCTCACACGCCTTGCTACCAACCCAAAGTTCACCCGCTTCCTACAAAAGAAGTGGTGGCCACTTTGGGTCGTAGCCGGCATCCTACTTTCTGGCTTCATCGTCCTAGGCGGCATCCTCTTCCTCATCTACAAAATGGTGCAGGCCATCATCAGCGCCTACACCGACCTCTTTAAAAAATAGCTTTGCGCATGAGACCCTGGATCACAGTCTGCAGCATTCTCATCACCCTGGCCTTCAGTGGTCTGGCGCAGGCGCAGGCGATCTTATCTCCCCCCTTTGGGCTCAAGTGGGGTGAAGCTCCCGAAAAGTTCTTCAAGTGGGCGGAAGCACAAAAGCTCGATGTCACCATCGAGTACCCCTCGGATAAACCCGGCGAACGCTACATCACCATCAGCAATCGCGGGAACACTCTGCCGAAACACCAAGCCACCTCGCTCGAAGCTCACTTCCGCAAGGGCCGACTCTACGAAGTCAGCCTCCACTACCAACTGGAATCCCAGAGCTACGAAGTCGCACGGAGCCAGTTCTTCCAAGCCAAGCGCGACCTCACTGCCAAACACGGCCAATTTAAGCTCACTCACAAAAAGCGCGACGTGCTTCCGAATGATTTCACCATCAATGAGCAAAGCTATCACATCGAACCCGTGGCAGGACTCTTTCTCATGCTCTCCTACTCAGAAATCCGCGACAACCTTCGCAACAGCCAGCGTGCGACCTTCTCGGTGATCTATCACAACGACAACATCATCACCAACTAAAGCCCCAATGCGCCTACTTGCCATCACCCTCACACTCCTCACAGCACTGCAGCTTAGCTCCTGTGTCGAAGTAGCCGCCATGGCGGTCATGCTTGAACAAGAAGAAAAAGAAACGCCAGACCTCCCAGCACCCATCATGGTCGACGGTCCCAAAGGGCGTCACGCCATCGCCCAGTCATCACGCGGGCTATCCGCAGCAGTCATCGACCCATACACCGGCAAGGCCGTATCCGTGCACGGCAAAGTACCTGGCACACTCCTGCGCTCAGAAGGCAAGCGCTACTACATCCCCAAGATCAGTAAATATCCAACTGCCCAAAAGGTGCCCGGCACCCGCCACACCTACATCAACCCCTACGACAAACGTCAGGTATCTTTCTTCCACAGCAAGCCCGGAGCCCTCGTCTCCTCACCCACGGCCGGCACATTCTTCTACCTAGCAGCTCAATAAATCGTATTCGCTCATTAGATGACAACGCCTCGCTACGTGATCGACCTCGCAGCATTGCGCCGCAACCTTGAAATACTCTCGAAGGTCAAACAAGACGCAGAGTGCAAGATCGTCCTCGCCCTCAAAGGATACGCACTCTGGAAATCATTTCCCTTGATCCGTGACTACCTCGACGGATGCTGCGCCAGCGGCCTCTGGGAGGCCAAACTCTCCCAACAAGAATTTGGCTCACACACGCTGACCTACTCACCAGCATACAAGGAACCTGAGCTGCTTGAGCTACTCGAAATCTCAAACCACCTCGATTTCAACTCCCCAAGCCAATGGCTGCGCTTCCGTGATCTCGCCCTAAAGCACCCGCGCTACCACAGCGGCAAACTCAAGCTAGGGCTACGCATCAACCCCGAACACTCAACCGGCAGCACCCCGATCTATGATCCTTGCGCCGCCGGCTCACGACTGGGCACCACCACCGAGCAGCTAGATGGCGTCGATCTCACCGGCATCACCGGCCTCCACTTCCACACCCTCTGCGAACAAAACTCCCACGACCTAAAAAGTACACTCGAGGCCATTCACCAGAAGTTTGGTCACATCCTCAGCCGCCCCGAAATCACGTGGCTCAATATGGGTGGTGGCCATTGGATCACCAAGCCCGACTACGACTGTGATTTGTTAGTGAAGCTCATTAGAGAGACAAAGCAACGCTACCAACTTGAAGACGTCTGGCTTGAACCCGGTGAAGCCATCGCCATCCACACCGGGGTACTCGAGGCCAGCGTCTTGGATATCGTAACAAATGCAGGACAGCACATTGCCATCCTAGATGTCTCGGCCACATGCCACATGCCCGATGTGCTCGAAATGCCCTACCGCCCCGATGTCATCGGCCCAAACGGCCTAGCCGCTACGGCGAGTGGCCAGCACCTTTACCGACTTGGTGGCCCCAGCTGTCTAGCAGGCGATGTCATCGGCGACTACGCCTTTTCAAACCCTTTGAAGGTGGGTGACAAACTCACCTTCGACGACATGGCACACTACACCATGGTCAAAACCACGACCTTCAATGGCGTACCCCACCCAGCCATCGCCCTCAAGCACGAGGACGGCAGTATTGAATGCCTGCGCGAATTCGGCTATCACGATTTCCGAGATCGCCTTTGCTAGCTTGTCACTCGTTTTTCGGTGGCAGCTCCCGCCCAGCTATGCTTAGCTGCAGCCATGACCGTCACCCAGTCTTTTGTCGACCTCGAAACAGCCACTGGCACAATGCGCTGCAGCGTAGTGCGCCCCACGATTGATGGCGCCTTCCCTACCGTTATTTTCTACTCAGAGATCTTCCAGATCACCAGCCCGATCGCCCGCACCGCTGCCTACCTGGCCGGCCAAGGATACGTGGTCGTCGTCCCGGAAGTCTTCCACGAACTCAATCCGATTGGCACCGTGCTCGCCTACGACGATGCGGGTAAAGACAAAGGCAACAACGACAAGTTCACCAAAGCACTCAGCGACCACGATAGCGACACCGAAGCCATCGTCCAATGGCTGGACGAGCAAGCATTCTGCAATGGCAGCCTCGGGAGCTTTGGTGTCTGCCTCGGTGGCCATCTGGCCTGCCGCGCCGCTCTCCACGCGCGCGTCCAAGCCGCCGCCTGTCTCTACGCCACCGACATCCATTCCTCCACCATGCCTGCTGGCGACAAGCCACAAACCATCGAACAACTCGGCGACACCGATGCCGAACTCATGTTCATTTGGGGCCGACAAGACCCACACGTCCCACTCGATGGACGCAAGCTACTCTACGCCACACTCAATGAAGTAGACACCAACTTCACCTGGCACGAATTCAACGGCCAGCACGCGTTCATGCGCGACGAGGGCGACCGCTACGACCCAGAGCTAGCCACCATCTGCCACCGCCTCATCCTCGACCTATTCCATCGAGCACTTCGCTAATTGGGAATCATTGGTCGGCCTAATAAAAACTAGAGTACGGATGATAGTTAGACCTGAAAGCTAAAAAGCAGCCTCCGCTAGCTTCTCACTTCTCACTCTAGCCCACCTACATCAAGGGGAAGCCTAACTTCTTCATCACGAGGTGAAGCGCGACAAAGAGCACCATCGTGCCAAGGGCGTAGAGCAGCATCACCCAGCCAAAGTGCATCCCCTTCTTCAACAAGCTAGGAATCACCAAGAACATTGGCAAAGTAGGCAGCACATACCAGAAGGTGTACCAAGCGTGGCTACCGATGCGTTCAACTTGCTCATCACCTTTCAGCTCCACGAACATCCAGAGCATGGCAATCGAGGTCACCACTGGAAGTGCAGCGATGAGCGCTCCTATCTTGTCGCTTCGTTTCGCTACTTCGGACACGAGCACCACAATCGCTGCGGTGATTAAATACTTTAATACGATCGGCATTGGTGCACATTCTAACGAAGCAAATCCATCTAGCAACCATGAAGAACCTGATTCTTATTGCCGCATCGACCATCAGCTTGATCAGCTGCACCGCCACCCAAGCCAACGCCCCCACCGCCCCGCAGCAACTCCAGCTCAGCCCCAGCCAAGTCAAAAAGGTCGGGCTCAAAATCTGGCAGAACGAATGCGCCGGCAAAGTCGAGGGACTCACCACTTGGAATGATGGAGAGGAATTTCCTTCACTCGGCATTGGCCACTTCATCTGGTACCCAGCCGGCTATCGCGGCCCCTTCACCGAATCATTCCCAGCGTTCATCGCCTATGCCAAAGCCAGCGGCTCTGCGGACCTCCCCGCCTGGCTCCTCAACACCCCAGCCTGCCCATGGCCGAATAAAGCCGCCTTCCAGCGAGACTTCCACGGCGAACACCTCAGTGGGCTACGCCGTTACCTTGCTGGGAATATCGAACTGCAGAGCGCCTTCATCATCCAGAAGTCAAAAGCGGCACTCCCCAAGATCCTCGCTACGGCACCTGCAAGCAAGCGCCAGCGCATTCAACAAAACTACCAAAAGGTAGCTAGCACCAGCAATGGCACCTACGCCCTGATCGACTACGTCAACTTTAAGGGAGAAGGCATCAACCCCAAAGAACGCTACAAAGGCGAAGGCTGGGGTTTGCTGCAAGTGCTCGAAAACATGCGCCCAGCTGAAGCTGGACAAGACGCAGCACGCGCCTTCGCAGATTCGGCCAAGGCCATGCTAGATCGACGCATTGCCAACTCACCGCCTGCACGCGGCGAGCAACGCTGGCGTCAGGGCTGGCACAAGCGCTGCAAAACATACGCAAGCCCCCTCTAAGGCCGACAACCTCAATACCGCGTTTAAAAAATCCAATGCATCATCTAATGCCGATGCACTATGGATTCCAAGGAGATAGCACCCACCAAGTATGAATTGAATTCACAACATGTAAAATTTTTTTCATATCACCCAAAAAGTTGGCATGCCAAGTGCTAAGTTGGATTCAGACTATCTAAAACTATGAGAAAACTACTAGTCACAACAGCAATCGGTTCACTCGGCCTGATGGGTACAGCATTCGCAGAGGATGCAGCACCTACCACCACTGAAGTGAAGTTCCTTATCGACAACCTGTGGATCCTTATTTCCGCAGCTCTCGTGTTCATCATGCACCTTGGCTTCGCATCCGTTGAAGCTGGTATGTGCCAACGCAAGAACACAGTGAACATCATGTTCAAGAATGTGTGGATCGTCTGCATCGGTGCAGTCGGCTACATGCTCTGGGGCTTCAACGCAATGTACCCTGGTGACTTCGGCGGCTTCTTCGCAGCTGGCTCACCAATCGCAGCTGGCTTTGCTGAAGGTCAGGACACTGTGGACAACCTCACCAGCGCATACGCTGACTACACTTACTGGGCAGACTTCATCTTCCAGGCAATGTTCGCAGCCACTGCTGCTACCATCGTTTCTGGTGCAGTAGCTGAGCGTGTCAAGCTTGGTTCCTTCATGATCTACGCAGCGGTTCTCGTGACATTCCTTTACCCTGTGACCGGTTCATGGCACTGGGGTGGCGGCTGGCTCGCTGAGAAGGGCTTCGGCGACTTCGCTGGTTCTTCACTCGTTCACGCCTTCGGTGGTTTCGCAGCTCTTGCAGCAGTCATCATCCTCGGCCCACGTGCTGGCAAGTACACCAAGTCTGGTGTGAAGCCAATCCTTCCATCAAACCTTCCACTTGCGAACATCGGTGTATTCCTCCTCTTCCTCGGTTGGTTCGGATTCAACGGTGGTTCCGTTCTCTCTGCAGACGCTGCTACAGTTTCACTCGTATTCGTGACTACCGCAATGGCTGGCTTCGCAGGCGGCATCGGCGCAATCCTCATGTCATGGATTGTTACCAAGAAGCCTGACCTTTCCATGGCTCTTAACGGCATGCTTGCTGGTCTCGTTTCCATCACAGCTGGTGCAGACGTCATCCCACCATACCTCGCACTCCTTGCAGGCTTCATCGGTGGTATCATCGTAGTACTCTCCGTTGGATTCTTCGACAAGATCAAGATCGACGATCCAGTAGGTGCTATCTCCGTTCACGGTGTGGTAGGTATCTGGGGCACGCTCGCAGTAGGCATCTTCGGTGGTGGCAACTTCGGTGTACAGCTCATCGGTACGCTCTCCATCTCAGCCTTCGCCTTCATCACTTCATTCATCCTCTTCTTCATCATCAAGCTCATCATGGGTGTGCGTGTTGACGAGCAGGAAGAGCACGAAGGTCTCGACGTTGCTGAACACGGTGTTCCAGCATACAACGACTCCGCTAACTAATTCCTAGCGGATCCCCCCAAATAACAATCTTTAAAGGAGAGGCTGAAACGCCTCTCCTTTTTTGTGCTCTAAAATACCCCAACCCTCACACCACCCAGAATCGCGCCACACACAAATAGTAGCAAATTTCTGCAAACTGACTCTAATCCTTGGATTTCGCCTTGTGTCCCCATCGCCACCATGGCAAGCCATTGGCAACGCCTTCGTCATGCAATTTTTACTCATCGACAACTCCAACACACGCACCAAATTCGCACTAGCGGATGGAGAGGCCTTATGTGAGTGGAGTGCATGGGTAGCCACTGCTGAGCTGAGCCCTGAATCACTCGACCGCACCCTTCATGGTGTCAGCTTTGACGCCGTCATGCTCTGCTCCGTCGTCCCTCAAAAGGCCGCAATGATGGCCGACTACTTTCATGGCACACCCTTCCATGCACTCAGTCACGAAAGTAACACCAACATCCAAATCGACTACCCCAACCCGGCTCAGATTGGAGCCGACCGCCTGGCCAATGCCATGGCGGTCTGCCGCCACCACAGCTCACCTGCGATCGTCATCGACTTCGGCACAGCCGTCACCTTCGATGTCATCGGTGCCAACTGCACCTACTTAGGCGGCGTGATCACGCCCGGCTTAGCCTCGATGACCGAAAATCTCGCCAAACGCACCGCCCTACTCCCTAAAATCCAGCTCGAAGAACCACAACGCGCCACGGGTAAATCCACCACTGAAGCCATGCTTGTTGGTGCCGTCTATGGCTACCGCGGCATGGTGAAAGAGATTGTACACAAACTCAGTGATGAGTTAGAATCCGCGCCATTGATCATTGCAACAGGCGGCGATGCTGGCCTCATCGCTCAAGGAATCGATGAGATCGCCCACGTCGACCCCACCCTCACCCTCTCAGGCCTACTCCATGCAGCCCACCTCCACTATCATTGATCCACTCATCAAGCATCATGAAATCTACTGACAAAGCAATCGGCATCGACTTCGGAGGCACCTCCATCAAGTTTGGCGTCGTGCAGGGCAAACATATCCTTGCTGACGCACCCTTAGTCATCCCCAGCGAATACCATGATCCGGCAGACCTCATTGATGCCATCGCCGACACCGTCAACATTCTTAAAGAACAACACCAAGACATCGTCGCCGTCGGTGCCGGAGTACCTGGGTTTGTCGACACACCAACAGGCCGAATCCACAATCTAAGCAATGTCCCAGGCTGGACCGACATCCCATTCCGCGACCTACTCAAAGAAAAAACAGGCCTGCCCGCCATGGTCGAAAACGATGCCAACGCCATGGGTGTGGCCGAATGGAAACAAGGTGCAGGAGTCGGATTCGAACACCTCATTTGCATCACACTCGGCACCGGTGTCGGTGGCGCAATCATCGTCAACAACCAACTCGTGCGTGGCTCTCGCTTCGTGGCTGGCGAACCCGGCCAAACCTCCATTTACTACAATGGCCGCATCGGCGCCTACAACAATGCCGGAGCACTCGAAGACTACATCGGCAACCGTGAATTCGCCGCCGATTCACAACAAGCCTACCAAGATGCAGGAATCGACAAAGACCTCTACGAATGCTCACCAGCTGCACTCGCTACCGCGGCCCATCAGGGCGACGTGATCGCACTCGCTTGCTGGGATGACTTCGCACGCAAACTCGCCTGCACCCTTGCCAACTGCTGCTGGCTTCTCAACCCCGAGGCCTTTGTCATCGGCGGCGGCCTCAGCAAAGCCGGCCCCATTCTCTTTGGCCCACTTAAAAAGCATCTTAACAGCCAGCTCAGTAGCCCCTTCAAAGACCACCTGCAGCTCATCCCTGCACACTTCTCCAACGAAGCGGGTATCATCGGCGCAGCCACTCTGGCCATCGAAGCCGCACAATAATTTCAAGGACCGCGCTCAAGCAGGGCCGCTACAAAAAGCGTTCGCCCGGCTGTGCTTCATACAAGCTGCGGAATCTTTCCCCTGAACAAAGGACATCGTTGCTGTAGACCACGGTGACCTTGAGGCAGCTGCTATCAGTGCAGAGAATGTAGAGCCCGGGGTCATTCGGCACATCAACTATCGTACCGGCTGGCTGCTGTGGCCTGCTTTGCAGCGGAAGGCACTCCGCCTCAGCCAAGCGCAGGGGCAGGCCTCGGAAACTAGTGATCCCCCCCTGCGAGAGTGAATTCGCAGCACGTATCAAGCGCTCAAGCTTCCGCCCCTCCATCGTCTGCCAGTCGACAATTAAGTCCTTTTGTGAGGCGCGCGGGTAGTACTTTGCTTGCGATGGATCCTGCTCGCACAGCTCAAGGGGGCCTTGTTGGAGTGCAGCCACCAGGGCCTGAAACATCTCCGGTGCGAGGGCGCTGACTTTACTTAGAAGAGTCGCATGCGTGTCCTGTGGCGCAATATTACAGTCTCTGACCTCGAAGATTGGGCCCGCATCAAAGCCAAGCTCCATGCGGTGCAAGCTCATCGCCGCGTGGCTCTCACCCTGCACCATTTGCCAGAACAAAGGAAGCGGCCCACGGTACTGCGGCAGCGTACCCGCGTGGAAATTCCACGCACCATGCGGCGCGAAATCCAACACCGCTGCAGGCAGGCGGTAAGGAAAGGTATTCGCCACCAGCAGCTCAGGCGCACGATCGCGCAACCATGGCAAGAGCTCCAACTCCATCCCCTCCTCTGAAAGCTCCATGATTGGCACCTGAAACCTCTCTAAAAAACGCTGCACCACTTCCTTATTCGGAAACGAAGAACTAGGCAGCACCACCCCCGCCAATTGCCCAGCTTGAGCCATCGACTGCAACAAAAACAAAGCCACCTGATGCGAACAAAATACCACCGCTTTCATGCCTGAAAACTAACACCCAAAAAGAGGAACTCAACAGCCAAAAAACACCCATCACAGAACCTAACTGATACTACTAACAAAAGGTGAATTTTACCTTGCCACACCTAACAATCAACACTAACACTAACAACGCATTAGTTAGAATGCTCACGGTATAATAAAACACAAACGAAAACACCCACACTATGTCTGATCCACTCATCGGAGAAATCAAATTATTCGCAGGCACATTCGCCCCACGCAACTGGGCCTTCTGTGCAGGTCAAATACTACCAATCAACCAATACCAATCACTCTATTCCATCATAGGATCCATTTACGGTGGCGATGGCCGCAGTACCTTTGGCCTGCCTGACCTGAGAAGCCGTGTGCCGGTGCATGCCAGCAGTGGCAGTGTCCCTGGTCGCACCCCATATCCACTTGGTGCCGCGGGTGGCGTGGAGACAGTCACTTTGCTTCCTACTGAAATCCCAGCCCACAATCACCAAGCCGCAGCTGACACCAGCCAACTTGGGATCAACGTAGACACCAGCGGCCTCGACGTGGCGGTGGACACTTCTGGCATGGGGGCGAAGGTTGCCGTTTCTACAGAAGACGCTGATCGACGTAACCCATCTGGCGGCATCCTTTCACAAGCACCTGGCTATTCTACGGAAACACCTGACGGAGAACTCGGCGGCGTGTCTCTGACAGGATCAGCCAGTGGCACTATTTCAGGAACAGCAACCGCCAGTGCTTCTGGTAATCTTCCCGTTGCGATAGGAAACACAGGGGGCAGTGGCGCCCACGAAAACCGTCAGCCATTCCTCGCCCTGAACTACATCATTGCCCTCGAAGGGATCTACCCGCCACGAAGCTAAGCTCACCAAGCGCCTTAAACAAAGATCGCTTTCACCCCAGCCCGCTTGCGCATCGCAAGCGGGCTTTTTCATTCTCAACCAACATTGGAGGTGATCTAGCACTAGCTAACAAAAAAACTGTTGCACTCTAACACCAATCCCATTATAAAAAAGCGATACCAATATCATTACGCAGAATGAAAACTCTTACATCCCTCAAGTCAGTAGGCCCGATCGCCTGTGTAGCATCAGTGCTGGTATGCGGATCAGCAAGCGCGGTAACGACCCAGATTTATCAAGAATCCTTCGAAGACGACAGTAACATATACGGCGGAGGCTTTTCACCAACCGCAGCTGACCGCGGCTACAATAGCGGTCAGGTATTTGATACAGCAAATGATACAAACGATTATTGGTATCGCTCAGATAAAACAACCATCGATAGCTTCACTGAGCACGTCGAAATTGGAACCGTTATTGGCGATTATTACTGGGCTGCTCAAGACTTACCAGACATCTTAAATGACCCATCACCCAGCTCTATTAAAACGTTAACTATTGAAGGAATCGATATTGCCTCACAAACTGGGCTTTCGTTCGCATTCCTCGTAGCTGCTAACCCGGGAGATACGGGAGCTAGTACCAACTATGACCATCAAGGGGGCCTCTCTGATGGCTTACTGATTGAATACAGTATTGATGGCGGCTCATATCAAAACCTACTCGCGTTTCGCCCTCAATCCCCAACCTCCGACACCTCCAGCAATACTGGGCATCTTGCATTAGATACGAATTTCGACGGTCAAGGGGATGCTGTGACAACATTGACCCGCGCCATGCAAGAGTACACGGCCAACATTGGATCAACTGGCACGACTCTCGATTTACGCTTCACGGTCACGCTTGACGGCGCTAATGAATATATTGGCATAGACAACATCCGCATCAACGCAGATGCTATTCCAGAACCATCCTCCAGCATGCTCTTTGGCCTTGGTGCCCTCGGTATGATCGCGCGCCGCAAGCGCCAGTAGGCTAGACTGAGAAACAGATTTTCACCAAAGCGAGCCCCTCTCCGAGGGCTCGCTTTTTTTACAAGCTCGACTCGGGTACAAAAAAAGTGCGAAGCGGCGCGGTGGCCACTTCGCACTGAAATTGAGTTTCTACAGCTCGCTTATTCGAAGAACTTCTTCGCCTTGGCAAAGAACGACTCTTGGATTGGAGAGTTCTTCTCACCAATCGACTCGGAGAATGCTTGAAGCTTTTCCTTCTGCTCGGAGTTGAGCTTGGTTGGCACTTCCACGTGCACTTCCACGTGAAGGTCACCTTTCGCCCCATAAGAAAGGTCAGTGATTCCCTTTCCACGTAGGCGGAAGGTTGTTCCCCCCTGCGTGCCAGCAGGGATTTTGATGGAAGACTTACCCTCAAGAGTAGGCACCTCCAACTCGCCACCAAGGGTAGCGACACTGAATGGCACTGGAATCTCACAATGCAAGTCGGCTCCATCGCGCTCGAACATGTCGTGCGGCTCGATGTCGATGAAGACGTAGAGGTCGCCTGCTGGGCCACCACGTAGACCTGCATCACCATTGCCCGCGGAGCGCAATCGTGTGCCACGGTTCACCCCAGCAGGGATACGAATTTTGATACGGGAAGTCTCTTCCTTTCGGCCTTGGCCATTACAAGCGTCACACGGATCAGTGATCACTTGGCCAGCACCTTGACACTCCGGACAAGTCGTTTGCTGAACAAAAATACCCGCCTGACGCGTCACCGAGCCAGAGCCACCACATGTCGTACATGCCTTCGCGCCAGTTCCACTTTTGGAACCTTTACCACTACACTTCTTACACGTCGCTTCCTTCACGATCTCGAGCTCCTTCTCGCAACCAGCAGCTGCCTCTTCTAGGGTGATATCTAAATCATAGCGCAGGTCACTGCCCGGCTGAGCCACCGAACGACGGCGCGAACGACCACCTCCAAAGAATTCTTCGAAGCCGCCACCGCCGCCTCCAAAAGCACCCCCAAATACTTGGGAAAAGATGTCTGACGCATCGTGGAAGCCACCGCCACCACCCATGCCGCCGCCCTCAAAGGCTGCGTGTCCGTAGCGGTCGTAGCTCGCACGCTTTTCTTCATCAGAGAGCACCTCATAGGCCTCGCCAATTTCTTTAAATTTTGCCTCGGCCTCGGCATCATCAGGATTTTTATCCGGATGGTACTTGATTGCCAATTTGCGATACGCCTTCTTGATCACCGAAGCTTCCGCATTGCGGTCGACTCCAAGGAGGTCGTAATAATCTGATTTGCTTGCCATACTCTTGTAGTTTCCTCTGTGCGATTAGTCTTCAGCCTGTTCACCGGCGGCCTCAGCCGACTGAGCGACCACGACATTGGCAGGACGAATCAAGCGATCCCCCATCATGTAACCTTTGCGCATGATGCGGATGATTTGCCCCTCTTCAAATTCCTCGGAAACTTCCTGCGACATCGCATCGTGTTGTTTTGGATCAAATACTTCACCTGGCTTGAGCTTGACCTCCTGCACGCCCTGCCCTTCGAGGAAGCCATCTAGTTGCTTCTGCACCATCTGCATGCCCATGTAAATCATCGACCCTGCGTCCTGCTCAGAAGCCGCCATTCCCATACCAAAATTATCAATCACTGGGAGGAGGTCTTCAATCAGGCGTTGGTTGCCAAAGCGAATTGCGTCAGCCTTTTCACGCGCTGTGCGCTTGCGGAAGTTTTCGAGATCCGCGATACTACGGATCAGCTTGTCTTTAAGCTCTGCTACCTCTACCTCAAGCGCCTCTTCGCGCGTTAGTTCGGGCTGAGGCTCAGCCTCTGCAGCCTCTTCGAGTTCTTGCTCGATCTCGGCATTGATCTGCTCTGCGGTTTTACCGACATCCTCAGAGGAGGCCTCTACCGGCACTTCCTGCTCACCTGCGTTGCTAGTATTATCTTGTTGCATGAGGCACTCATAACTTGTTGGGCAATATGGTCAACCCAACATCAAAAAATTTCCCGGATTTTTTACCCATCCATCGTCTAGCAATCACCAGACTCACTGGCATGAATCAACCAAGACTTAGCTGATTTTACTTGAGTCCCTCAGACACCACGGCTACCTACAGCGGCGACATGCTTCGCCTCATCGCAAAGATCCTTGTGACACTCGCTGCCATCACCGTGATGCAGCTACCCACGGCTTTGCTTCAATTGACGGCTTGGTCGCAGATGCTTGCCGACCGCATTCCTGATCAAGGAATCGAACAAGCCATCCACTCGACCTTCGATGGCTCTAGCCCATGTTCACTCTGCCTGGCCACCCAAGAAGTGCAAAAAACTCAGCAAGAATCTGACTCCGAACATACAACGACGAGCACGCCATCTGTCGACAAGTTCAGCCGCTACAAGCTGAGCAAAGTCACTCCGCCAATGGCTCCATCAGGCCAGCGTCTCAAGCTATCGATACCCATCACCTTCCCCCCAGTCTCGCCTGACTTTCAGGTTCCCACGCCTCCGCCCCGAAACGCCTAGTGCGTCATTCTCACGTGGCCTCATAACGCCACCCCTAAGCTCAGGCATTCTCGCCTGCTAGCAAGCTACGGCATTTCCATGCGCGCAACTTATTGATTGCTGCCTCGCCGTTTCCTGACCCCGGGCAGCCGATTGCCCGCAACGAGCCCCCCCCTGCTCACTCCATTACAAAACGTAACACACAACGATGAAACTTTACAACACACTCGCTCTCGCCTCCCTCGCCACCATCAGCCCAGCACTCGCGCATTCAGGAAAGGATACCTTGAATTCGGGCAACAAATGGTACGGAGCTCGACCAGATGGTCATGCCCCGATTTCCGTGATGGCCGAGCACACCCATAGTGCCGGTGAATGGATGGCTTCCTATCGCTACATGAACATGCAGATGAATGGACTCTACATGGGAGATTCCAAGATCAACCCAAATAGCACGAACTACAACATGGTGCCAGAGGACATGGAGATGCAGATGCACATGGTAGGCGTCATGTACGCACCTACCGATGAGCTCACCCTCATGGCCATGACCAACTACATCGAGAACAGCATGACCATGCTCGCCACGAAGGGCATGATGGCAGGCCGTAAAAGCACCATGAAGTCTAGCGGCTGGGGCGACACCTCGATTGGCGGGCTTTACAAGTTCCACGACGCCAACCGCGCACGCGCGCACGTAGGACTCAACCTATCGCTGCCTACAGGTTCCACCAGCCAATCATTCACCATGATGGGGAATCAACGCCACCAGCCATTCGGCATGCAGCTTGGCTCAGGCACCTTCGACCTCCTACCATCCATCACCTACCTCCACCAACCCAGCGACAACTGGTCATGGGGCGCTCAAGCCAATGCCCGCCTGCACCTCGGCACCAATGACCAAGGTTATTCGCTCGGCGACAGCATCGGTGCGCAAAGCTGGATCGCTCGCAACGTCTGTGAATGGGCCAGCCTCTCACTAAGGCTCGGAGCAAAAAGCTGGAGCCGGATTGACGGCGACACCGACAATAGCGTGAATCAAGGCATGATGAGTACCATGTCATCCGCCGCTGACCCAAACAACTACGGCGGAACTCGCATCGACATTGGCGCTGGGCTTAACCTCTGGCACCCAGGTAATGGATTCCGTGTAGCTACTGAACTCACCACCCCGCTCTATCAGCAGTTAGATGGCCCACAACTCGGCAATGACTGGACCCTAACACTAGGCACTCAGTACGCTTGGTAAGCTAAACCAAGGAAAGCGAACAACTCTACAAACACCCTAGGTTTTCATATGAAACCTAGGGTGTTTTGTTTAAGCTAAAATATCTTTGACCACCTTGCCGTGCACATCGGTGAGGCGGAAGCGACGCCCTTGATACTGGTGTGTGAGGTGCTCGTGATTCACGCCTAAGAGGTGCAGGATAGTCGCTTGTAAGTCGTGTACGTGAACAGCGCCAGATTCGTAGTGGTGCTTGGTAGGACTGATTGGCACTCCTGAGGCATCGACAATGTTGTAACCATAGTCGTCGGTGGCACCATAGCTAATACCAGGCTTCACCCCTCCGCCCGCCATCCACATACTGAAGCATCGCGGGTGGTGGTCGCGGCCATAGCTGGTTTTTGAAATCGCTCCTTGAGAATAAGATGTGCGCCCAAATTCTCCTCCCCAGATCACTAAAGTATCGTCTAACATCCCTCGTTGCTTGAGATCTTTAATCAATCCCGCGGATGCTTGATCAGTTTCTTGGCATTGATTACGAATTCCATTAGGTAAATTACCGTGTTGATCCCAGCCTTGATGGTAGAGCTGGATGAAACGCACCCCACGTTCCGCTAGGCGACGCGCCTGCAGGCAATTGGCGGCAAAGGTTCCCGGTTTACGCGCGTCATCTCCATAGAGTTCAAGAACATGCCCTGGTTCATCGCTCATGTCAGTGACTTCTGGCACACTGGTCTGCATCCGATACGCCATCTCGTACTGGGCGATTCGACTCTCGATTTCAGGGTCTAACTCCCGCTCGAACTGAAGCCGGTTAAGATCATTCACTTTATCTAGCAATGCCCGTCGCCCCGACTGACAGATTCCATCCGGATTTGAGAGGTAGAGCACGGGATCTTTCCCAGAGCGGAACTGTACTCCTTGGTACTTTGAATCAAGGAAGCCCGCCCCCCATAATCTTGAGTACAATGGTTGGCCACCTTGGCCAGCGGAATTCAAGACAATGAATGAGGGCAGGTTTTCATTGAGCGAGCCAAGCCCATACGACAGCCAGGCTCCCATCGACGGCCGCCCTGCAATCTGTGAACCAGTCTGGAAGAAAGTGATGGCAGGGTCGTGGTTGATCGCCTCGGTGTACATCGACTTGATCACGCAGATGTCATCCACAATCTCGCGATGGTGCGGTAAAAGCTCGCTGAGCCAGGTGCCAGATTCTCCGTATTGGGCAAACTTGAATTGTGAACCAGCAAGCGGGAACGACGACTGGTTCGCAGACATACCCGTGAGGCGTTGACCTCCTCTAACCTCTGGTGGCAATTGCTCGCCGTTGAGTTTGTTGAGTAGCGGCTTGTAGTCGAACAAATCTTGCTGGGCCGGCCCACCAGACTGGAACAGATAGATCACACGCTTCGCCTTGGGTGCATAATGCGCCAAGGTAAAGGCAGCACGTCCTTCACCTAACAACGAGCTCAATGCTGCGCTACCAATCCCAGCCATCGCCGACTTGAAGAAATGCCTGCGATTGACGGCCATCAGGTCATTGTAATTACTCGCTATCTTTTCCATACACTTGCATCTAAATTAACCATGGCTTGGCAGAGCACAGTCATCGCAGCCAGCTCCACCGTTTCTATTGCTTCGTTCACCTTCGACTCACCATGAGAAACTAACTTTTTGGCAGCATCACCACGTTCACGATAATACTCTAATTGCTCCTGATAGAGAGCTAACAACAATTGCATTTCCTCCTCTGTTGGCGCTCTACCAGTCAGGCTCAAAAAGGCATGACGCACACGAAGATGGTGGTCATCACCCTGCAACATCACCTTGGTGGCCAGCGCCCTAGCAGCTTCTACAAATTGGACATCATTGAGCAGAACCAATGCCTGCATGGGCGTGTTGGTGCTGGAGCGTTTGACGCTACACACTTCACGGCTCGTGGCATCGAATGCTGTCATATTCGGCAATGGTGCGGTGCGTTTCCAGACCGAGTAGATGGATCTCCGAAGCAGCGCATTCCCTTTGCTCTGACGGTATGCTGGCGACATAGAGTTCGACTCACGCCAGAGGTCTTTCCCCGGTTGGTAGGGTGACACTGGGGCTCCACCCATTTGTGGATTGAGTAAGCCTGAAGCCACCAGCACCTGGTCTCGAAGTTGCTCGGCACCTAGCCGGTGCGCTGGCCCACGAGCCAACCATCGATTCTCTGGGTCGCGCTCAAGCACCTCTTTTTTAACAGATGAGCTCTGTCGATAGGTCGCTGATAGAACGATTTGTTTATGCAATCTTTTGATGTCCCATCCGTGCTGGATGAAGTCACGGCTCAACCAATCGAGCAACTTGGGATGAGATGGTAGGCTCCCCTGCAGCCCAAAATTATCTGAAGTTCCAACGAGGCCATTGCCAAAAAAGTTTTGCCAAACTCGGTTCACGAAGACTCTCGAGGTGAGTGGATGGCTAGGATCTAGCAACCATTGAGCCAAGCCTAGTCGATTCTTGGGCTGCCCTTCAGGAAAGCGTGGTAAAATTTCTTCAAAGACATCACGCTCGACGCGATTCTCTTCATGCTTTGGCGAATCATACTCCCCTCTTTCTAGGATATACGTTGGCCGAGGATCCGGGAGCTCTTTCATGATGCTAACTTCAAAAACACTATTCTCGATACTCACTTGATGCCTGCGTGCCTCATTGAGCTTCACCTTTGCTTGGTGCACAGCACCCGCATGGTGCGTCAGGGAATATTCACGCAGCATACACTCACTGTGCTCTTCCTTACGGTAGCGAATTACTTTTGCATACATTCCAGAACTCAGGGCATTCAGCTCAATGGCCGTTAAATCGCGCTGATAAAGGAAGATGGAATCTAATGCGCCCCCTTTGAATCCACGACCTCTGAAACGAGGTCCTAAAGTCAATGGCTCGAGCCCATCTCCTTTTCCTGTGGCACTCTTGAGTAGTACATCACTCCCCAATTCTTCGACTTCGACCAATACTCCATCGATCGACAATTGCATACCGCTGGCATAGTTGGAGCCGTCATACGCGAAGGCAACCTGATGCCACTTTGCCTGCTTCAGAGGAACTTTGCTGCGAATACCAATCCCATTTCCTGGCCAAACCCGGTAGAGTCGCAGCTCCATGAAGCCGTCACGTAGCAGCACATCAAAGCCATTGTAGCCGACTTCAGTCCCCCAAGTCTTATGAGCAACTGCTGCAGTGATGGGCGACTTTTCATTATCCTTTATGCGAAACCCTAGGCTGAAGGGATGCCCGCGCTCAGTAGCCACCTCAGTGTGGAGCTTGACCAATTGGTCTCCGTTGAATTGGACCGCTTGCCCGGAGGGTCCGACGATCGGCTTCAGCCCATTTGCTGAACTTGGCTTTTCCTTTGCATTCACCAAATTCTTCACTGATCTGAGTGCCTCTTCAAATTCGTAATGCCCACTCAATCCATTCAAAGCCGAACGAAAGTCGACTTGCTTTTTCCATTCTTGGAAACCTGGCTCAGCCGCTTCTTTTGCCAACTTCAATTCCTTCTCGGCATGCGCAATTCTATTCCTAGCACCTTCTAACGATTTTTCCTGTTGGGCATTCGGCAAGAGCATGGTCGGCGACGGCACCTTGGAGGGATTATCATACAATCCATTCTCTGGGATAGAATTGAAGAACGCGAAGAGGCTGTAGTAGTCTTTGGCACTTATTGCGTCGTACTTGTGGTCATGGCAACGAGCACATTCCATTGTCAAACCTATGACTGCGGTGCCAAAGGTGTGCAAACGGTCTGCCGCATTCTCAACCAAAAACTCCTCCTCAATCGACCCACCTTCATTGGTCAAGCGATGCAGACGATTGAACGTTGTCGCCTGCAATTGCTCACGAGTCGGACTCTCTAGCAAATCACCTGCTAGGTTGTAAGTTAGAAACTTATCATAGCCTAGGTTGTCATTGAAGGCCTTAACCACCCAGTCACGGTACGGCCATTGATTGTTGAGTTTGTCAGACTGAAAGCCATAAGAATCGGCATATCGAGCAGCATCTAACCATGCGACAGCCACGTGTTCACCGTAATGCTCACTCGCTAATAGTTCATCGACCATCGCTTCGTACTCCGCTTCTGACTTGCCTTTAAAGCGCTCAATCATCTCCAAACTTGGAGGTAAGCCAGTGAGATCGAATGAGGCCCGGCGCAGCCAAGTCAATGGCTCTGCCGCGGAGTTCGGTGAGAACCCTAAGTTTTGGTGTTGGGCGGACACGAAGTGATCAATCGACCCTTTTGGCCAATGCAAATCAGAAACTTCAGGAACTTCGACATCTTTGGGAAGGTCGATGAATGCCCAATGTTCTTGATAGGTTGCTCCTTGATCTATCCACTCTTGAATCAGCTGTTTCTCCTCTTGAGTAAGATCAATCATAGAGTCTGGCGGAGGCATCACCTCGTCCGGATCTTGGCTGATGATGCGCTGCCACGCTACCGATGCTGAGCTATCACCCGGCACAATCGCATGCCCTTGGCCTTCTTTGAGTGCTGAATAAGCAGCTTCAGCGGTATCTAGGCGTAAGCCTGCTTTATTATTTTTCTCATCTGGCCCGTGACAGAAAAAACATTTGTCCGACAGGATCGGACGAATGTCCGAATTGTACTCAACTAGCACTTCAACATCTGTCGAGACTGGCATCGTTTCGGCTTCATCCTCGGCTTTGTCGCAAGCAGAAAATAACAACAATGAGCCACACAACACACTCTTGTGGAAACACTTAAACGCCGCCCATTTGGATTCTCCCATCAGAACAAATCTATACGACAGGATCTCTATTATTCTATCAAGTGAAACTATACTGGCGCCACGAGTCCTGCGGAAAGAACCATCTTACTCGCTTGCTCGACGGTCATCGAGCTGGGCTGTACCTTGTCATTATCGATCAACAACAGAAAACCCGTGAGCGGGTTCGGGCTCGTGGGGATAAAGACGGAGGTCACTTCATTCCCGTCCTCCACCAATGTTGACTCGCTCGTCACAAAGCCAATCAAGCGACAACCTGGACTCGGATACTCCACATAAACCACGCTCTTAAACTGGCGGTCTTTACCAAGCTCGTCGATCGCCGCGACAAACTGCACCAGGGACTTGTAGACAAAGCCAGCAAGCGGCAAACGCGTGGCCACATTCTCTATTCCCTTCAGGATCGCTGAACCCACACGGTTCCGCACGATGAGTCCGAGGACCAATAAAATACACAATGGCAACAAAAAGTGTACCAAGCCGAGTGCTGGCACCCGCTCCAACAATTGCTCTGGCTCGGTGCTTGGGTTCCACAGCTTGATCACCGCATCAGTGATCATGTCGCCCACCCCCAATAAGGAACGGTACACGATGTAGAGAATCCAAATCGTCCCCATCACAGGCACCAGTGCCTTGAGGCCGATAAACATGACCTTGGACACTCGTAGCCCGAGGGATTTGCTAGTTACTTCGCTCTGTTCCATCAACAAAAACTATACCATCACTTTGGCGACTGACCAGTGATAGAATGGATATCTGCATTCGCTTTTTCCACAATCTTTCGGTGCAGATTCATCCACGAATTCCAGAGTTGCTGCAGCCCACCTTCTTGTCCCTCTGGTGCCAGCACCTTGAGCTTATTCTTCGCCGGTGAGAAAGCCACCTCGGTCGCGCGCCCAGCGTATTCGCCATCGATTTCGATCGGCACCTCACGATTGCTTGTCACCGTAAATTCATCCGCCTGCACGTACTCCACTGATGAATCGACCAAGTCGATCACCCCCGCCATCCCTTTGATCGAATCGAGCACGAGCTTGTAGCCAGATTCTTTAAAAATCAATAGATCCAGCATGTTGTCTTCATTACTGGCATTCGGAAAAAGCTTCATTTGTCCGCCGTATAAGGATCCATTCCCCACCAACACAGCCACCCCGTCGAACACTCGACCATCGGCACATCGCACCGTCATGCTAGGAGGCTGATCCCCCAGGACCTTGACCGCAGACATCAGATACGACATCGGACCAAAGAGGTTCTTCATCTCGCTAGTGGTTTCTTCAATCACCTGCGCGTCAAACCCCACTCCTGCCATCTGCACAAAAGCCTGCCCATTAGCCTCAAATAAATCCACCTCGCGAATGAACCCGGCCTGGATGATCTCTAGCGCTTTCTTGAGATTCGAGGTCTGCATATTCGGTACCGGAATGCCCATTTCACGGGCAAAAACATTCATCGTTCCTGCGGGCAACACACCAAGCGCCGTCTGTGAGCCTCCAAGACCATGAATCACCGCATTCAAGGTGCCATCACCACCAGCAGCGAGCACGATCGGCTCACCAGACCTTGCGAAATCAGACGCCAAGTCGCGCGCATCATCAGCATCACGTGTGGCGTATAGCACAAAGTCCTGTGCATGGCTCATCAAAAAACGCAGCGCCCTCCGCCCCTTTTGACTGCGGGCATTGGGGTTAAATAAAAGAGGATAGCGAGCTTGCGAGACGGTATGATTCATCGGTTTTATTGCGGCTTAGGGCTTACTCCAAAAGCGATGAGGGTGCTGTGTACCAGCTCCTGAGGCATCCCAACCACATTGCTGTAATCTCCCACCACTTGTTCAACTAGCATGTCACCATAATGCTGAATTCCATAGCTGCCAGCCTTATCCATCACATTCACTTTGGCAATGTAGTCCTCAATCACCGCATCGTCGTAGCTTTTAAAATGCACCTCCGTGATCTGGTGGAACCTTTGCTCAGTCCCCGCCGCAGCCACACACATTCCAGTGCACACTTGATGCACTGAGCCAGAGAGGCGGCGTAGCATTTCCCTCGCCTCATCGAGACTCTTAGGCTTCCCAAGCGGCTCCCCATCCAGAGCCACCAGAGTGTCCCCAGCCAACACGATGCCATAGGGGAAAAGTGACACCACCTCGCGCGCCTTCAGCGCCGCATTCGTCTCACAGAGATTCGCAATCCCCATGCTGGCATCATGCAGTTCCTCCACCTCAGCTTTGATGACATCAAATTCAAATCCTAGCTCGGCCAGCAATTGCTGACGACGCGGTGACTCAGATGCCAGTATCAAGCGTTTTTGCATGCTAACACATCACCATCAGACGCACGAAATTGCAACACAAAGCGCTCAGCCCTTGCTCCGAAACTTGTTCCCACCACTAGCGTGCAAGCCCCACTACTAGCAAGAGCCACGATGCAGCCTATCCTTCCGATCAATGACAATGCGGACACAGCCGCGTCATGTCTCCACCCGGATCCATATCCGTGCATTTAACGCGTCTCCAACATCCGCAGCACCACAGCTCGCCATTGCGTTTTGAGTGCATCGCGCTCGGACTCATCCATCTGCGGCTCAAAGCGCTCTCCAGCGCCCAATAGCGCCATCACCTCTGCTTGGTCTTTCCAGAACCCCACCGCTAGTCCCGCCAGTGCCGCAGCCCCAAATGCTGTGCTCTCAATCAAATGCGGGCGAAACACAGGAACTCCCAATAAATCAGCAACTATATTCCGTAAATTTCTTTTTTAACCAAAGAATTGAGATGGATAAGAAGTTTCCGAGCAACAGCAATCACGATGGCTCGACCTGCTTTTCCCGCGTCACGAAGTCTAGCTCCAAAGCTTTTTAGTTCAGGGTTATGTCTCAAAGCTACTACCGCAGCCATGTAGAGAGCTGTTCGTGGCCGAGCGCGTCCACCGTATATTTTTCTCACTCCCTTGTAATTCCCGCTTTCAAAGTGAAGAGGGGCTAAGCCTGTGAGTCTGG
>NZ_KB899253.1 GCF_000378105.1 Rubritalea marina DSM 17716
ATGAGTTCCCGTTTCCATCACCATGCGCGCTTCTGGATACTTTTGTGAAAGCCGGCGTAGGCTCTCACGATGATTGGTGATTGAGCGTTGCTCTAGCGTTTCGCCAGCTTGGTCAAGGATGCAGATAGCGTGAGAACGATCTCCAAGATCGATTCCGATCGTATGAGTGGGAATGTGGTATTTCATAGGGTGAGAAGCATAGCAGAAAACGGTTCAATGTACCGTCTTCACCTTCTCATTCTATCTTGTTCGGCAAGGGCAGTTTAAAGTTGTTGGTGTGACCACTCTATCGGGTCTGCAGCTGAAAGAGACCATAGAGGAGTGATTACTTTGTTGTCTTCATCAAAACCGATCCATAGTCCATCTAAGCCTCCACTATTACGAGCCATAGCTTTCCAATCCAGACTGTTACCTTCACTGATGTATCTCTCCCAATCTGAGATCCATATCCAAACATTAGAGTCAATGTCAGTATTTTGGGGAGTTCCTAGTGTTTTTAAGGCTTCTTCTTTTGTTGCCCCTTCAGAAATCCAAAGCCGTTGTTCATCACGTCTTATTGTCATCTCGGTACAGCGCTCAGATTGAGGCAGCTCAGAGATATGTTTCTCGAATGGTCTGTAATGAACCAAGAGGAATGGTGCAGAAAAACACAGTAGTGCTACCAAAAATATTGACGGTACGAGAAAGCGCATGAAATTTAGCCGAACAGTTAAGTACACCCGCCGAACATTTGTTCGGTCGGAGTGCTACGCAAGGTCTAACAGCGGAGCTGATTTTAACAAGTGCCTTTTGCTTGGGGCAATCCATCAAACTAACAGGTAGAGGAGCCAATTTCGCAGAGCTGCGAGTAGTCAGTAGCGAGCTGGAAGGGCTGGGGTCTGATCGCTGGCAGCGAGTCCGGTTTCGCTATCCGATGAGGGATTGATCCTAGCGCGATGAAGCTCAGGCTACCGAGATGCTGCTCTATCTAGAGAACACTGCACCACAGCTGGAAGTCTGGGATTTTGGGGCTACGAGACCCCGAAGTTTGAGTCGTGTCTCCAGTCGGATATATGAGGACACAGCTTGTTCCCAAGCATGGTTTCTCATAAATTTCACATCACTTTGTATCAAACAAGACCACACGGAGCCTGAGCTCGGTGTGGCGGAGGTTGAGGATGCAGGGGAGGTTGGAGAGTTGGGCGTAGATGAGGATGATCCAGTTGGCGGGAGTGGGGTTGTAGATGACTAGAGTGGAGATTGCGAGGGCTTGGAGCCAGTGTGCGAATTGGCCGCGGCGGCACTCTGCTAGGAATTGTTGGAGCTCTTGTTTGTGATGGGATTTGATACCGGATTTACTCGGTCCCCCGAGCCACGGGGCGCCATCTGGGAGGATGTTCTTCCATTGGTGGACTCGAAATAGGCTGGTGTAGAGCTGGCTGGGTTCGTGTGCTGGGTTATGGTGTAGTTGGAACCATTGCTGAGGCAGCTGGAGGCTGAGCCAGGCGAAGCCTAGATGCAGGACCGGTATGAGTACGACGTTGAGTACTGCAATCCACAGTGCTGGTAGTTCTAGCAACATCAATGGACTTGGCGGCCTTTCCAGTCGGTGGTTTTACCCAGCTTCTTGGTCATGAGGCTGACGAAGAAGAGTGTTTGATAGAACAGGAGAGCGAGTGGGAAGAGCGCGGCATTCCAAGCGCTGAAGTTTCCAATCTTGGAGAAGGTGTTCCAGCATTGGCCAGCATAGATGATGTAGGCGGCGAGGGTGGCGATGGTGAATACGGGATCGGCAATGAGGGGGCTGAGTAGGAGTGAGATGAGGCTGAACATGGCGCCTGAGATCCAGAGAGAGGAGTATGTGAGGGCGCGTTTGTTGGTGTTGGCAGCGCCATTGCTGAAGCCTTTTTTCCAGCTATTCCAGAGCTCGGTGAAGCCGCCGGGGAACATGCGCATGCTGATGTCTTGGCCGCCGAGGTAGCTGGAGCAGGCGTGTCCAGCGGCATGCAGGTGCTGGCTGAGGTGGAAGTTCTCTAGGGTGCAATTTTTGACGCATTCGTGGCCGCCAATCTCTTGGTAGAGTGACTTAGGGATGAGCATGCACTGGCCGAAGAGCGCGGCTTGGCGGCCGTCGCTTTCTCCTCTGCCGAAGGCGTTGACGCCGAGGACCATGAGGGTGTTGAAGAAGCTGGAGGCTTCTTCGTAAGGCTCGCTGATCAGGTGCTTCGGGTTCACCGATACCGCACCTTCGTGGTCTTGAGCTGCTTGTTTGAGTTTGGCTAGGGCTTCGCTGCCACTGAGGCGGACGTCGGCATCGAGGAAGAGCAGGAGCTCGCCTGTGGAGGCTTCGACTCCCTGCATGCAGGCCCAGGGCTTGCCTTTCCATCCAGCTGGTAACTCGGAGCCGGTGATGACTGTGGCGCCGTGGGACTGGGCGATGCTCGCGGTGGCGTCGCTGGAGCCATCGTCGACAATGATGATTTCGAGCGGTTTGAGGTGTTGGTGTTGGAGGCTCTGGATGAGGTTTCCGATATTGGCTTCCTCGTCTCTGGCTGGGATGATGACTGAGATGTTTGAGCTACCTTGGGTGCTATCGGCATCTGGCAGGAAGCGAGGGTTTGAGAAGACTTCACGGAGTGCGAGTGTCCCAGCAAGTCCAAGTAATGGGAAGATGAGTAGCATGGGGGGTGGCTAGCGAAGCGGGTGGCGCTTGATGACTCGGTCGGCACATTTTTGTCCTGAGAGCACGACCATGGGCATGCCGCCACCGGGGTTGGTGCTGCCTCCTGTGAAGTAGAGGTTCTTGTACTTGGTGCTGGTTTTCGGTGCTTTGAAGCCGTAGTTCATGCCCCAGTCGCTGACGACGCCATAGATTGAACCTTTGTTGGAGTTGTACATGCGCTCGATGTCAATCGGGGTGAGGAGGTCTTCGACGATGATGCTCTCGCGTAGGCCGGTGAGGCCGCAGCGTTCCATCTTGTCGATACAGCGCTCTTTGAGTTCGATGTAGTCCTGCTCGGTGATTCCTGAGCCCTCTGCGAGTGGTGGGATGTGTGGCAGGATTTTGATGTTGTCGCAGCCTTCTGGGGCTTTGCTGGGGTCGGTGCGTGTGGGGGCGACGACGTAGAGTGTGGGGTCCTGCGGGAGTTGTTTTTTGTGGAAGACGGTTTCGAAGTGTTTGTGTTGGTCTTTGGAGTAGAAGAAGTTGTGGTGTGCCAGCTGTGGGAATGGTTTGTTGGTGCCGAGGTGGAGCACGATGCCGGAGCACGCAGGGGCAAATTTTTCTAAGTTCTTGATGAAGGCTTGGGGCTCGCCGAGGAGTTTTTCGTAGCACGGGATGACCTCCATGTTACTTACGACGATGTCGAAGTTTTGGATAGTGCCATCGGCTAGGGTGATGCCGGTGACGGTTTTTCCGGACTTGTTGATTTGAGTGACGTCGGCATTGAGGTGGATCTGGATTCCCAGCTCTAGCATGAGTTTCTCGAGTCCGCGAGCGAGGTTGTACATGCCATCGCGCACGTACCAGAGGCCGTAGTCGAACTGGATGATGGGCATGAGGTTCATGTAGCCTGGGGCGTCGAGTGCAGATGACCCAACGTACTTGATGAAGTACTCGAGGATGAGGCGCATTTGCGGGTCGCTGATCCGCTCTTCGATCGACTTAGCCATCGATTGTTTGTAGTCGATTTTGCCGCTGAAGAGTTGGAGGTTGTAGTGTTTGATGAATTCCCAGAGGTTGTCGAGGCCTTGTTCGAAGTAGCCTTCATCGACAATTTTGTATTGTTCGCGGGCGTAGTCTAGGAAGCTTTGGAACTCGCTCCAATGTTGTTCGAGGTCGCCGGGGAGTTTTTGTAGCTCCTGCTTCATCAGGTCTTGCTCTTGGTAGAGGTCGATGTGTTCCCGTTGTTCGAAGAAGTTGCGCCAGTGTGGGGTGACGGGGTCGAGCTGCACGTAATCGCTCATCTTCTTGCCAGCGCGCTCGAAGAGTTGTTCGAACATGTGGGGCAAGGTGAAGATCGATGGCCCAAGGTCAAAGGAAAAGCCTTCGATTTCCATGAGGTTGAGTTTGCCGCCTACGCGTTCATTTTTTTCGAACACAGCGACATCGTAACCAGCAGCTCTGAGTGAAATAGCAGCTGACAGACCTCCTAGACCTGCTCCAATCACTGCGACCTTGTTAGTTTGCATAGTGAAACAATCGCAACATTGCACCGTTTGTAAAGCTCCTTAGACGTTGCTGGATGGCTAATCTTTGCTATGTATGTAGGGGATGACTAGAGATCAATCAGCTAGGGAATTGGTAGAGGCGCAGCGAGCGTATTACCGCAGTGGGGCTACGCGTTCGTATGCGGCACGCATGGCGGCCTTGAAGTCGCTGGAGCGGAGTTTGATGGCGCACCGTGAGGAGGTCTTGGCGGCACTCGATACTGATCTAGGGAAACCCCCCGTGGAGGCCTACTTGGCTGAATATTTCTTTATCCTCAGTGAGCTACGCTTGGTGATGAAGTCTCTGAAAAAGTGGATGAAACCGAAGCGTGTCTCAAACCCGGTGTATTTTTTTCCGACCCGTACGGAAGAGCGCCGTGATCCGTTTGGGGTAGTGGGTATTTTTGTGCCATGGAATTATCCATTGCAGCTGGCGCTCAGCCCCTTGGTGACGGCGATAGCAGCGGGCAATTGTGCGGTACTCAAGGCGGCGGAAAGCGCGCCAGCGACGAGTGCTTTGCTGGCGAAGATTGTGGCTGAGGCATTGCGGGCGGAGCACGTGACGGTGATGCTTGGCGAGGTGGATGCGGCGCAGGACTTGTTGGCGAGTGATCTCGATTTCATTTTTTACACTGGTAGTACGCAGATCGGGAAGTCTGTGGGGCAGAGTGCGGCATCGCGCTTGATTCCTCACGTGCTTGAGCTTGGAGGGAAGTGCCCGGTATTGGTGGACAAGGCGGTGGATGTGGAAGGCGCGGCGCGGCGCGTTTTGGTGGGCAAGTTTTTCAATGGTGGGCAGACTTGTTTTGCGCCAGACTTTGTGGTGGTTCACGAGTCGGTGAAGCAGCGCTTTGTGGACGCTTGTGCTCGCTTACTGGATGAGATCCCTTGGGCTGCTGAAATGGCCTGTGTGGTGAATCAGCGCCACTTTGAGCGGCTGCAGGGATTGCTGGAGGAACCGATGATTCAGGCTGAGGGGGCGGCGCGTGTGGGTGGGATGAAGCCTACCATTCTGCCGGAATCGAGCTGGGATTCGAAGGTGATGCAGGAAGAAATCTTTGGGCCGATTCTGCCGGTGCTCACGTATCGTGAGGATGCGGACTTGGTGGCTCAGTTGCGGACGCAGGGGTCGCCCTTGGCCTTGTATTTGTTTTCTGAAAATGACGCCTGGGTGGAGGCGCGGATTGCGGATCTACCCTCGGGGGGTGTCTGTGTGAATGACACGATGAAGCAAGGTTCTCACTTGGGAGTCGCGTTTGGTGGGGTCGGGGAGAGTGGCTACGGGCGCTACCGTTCACGGGCTGGGTTTGAAGCATTCACTTACCAACGAGCAGTGGTGAAGCGCGGCTTCAAGGTGCGCGATATGTTCGAGCTAAAGCCGCCGTATGGCGACATGATCGAGAAACTGAAGAGCTTGATGAAGTAGCTACTTGATGCCAAGTGGCTAGCTGAAAAACTCTTTGGTGAAGGCCGCGCGTTGGTCAAAGATGTCTTCGAGTTGTTGCTTGACTTTGAGTGCGTGGGCGATGGCGCCAATCGGGCCAAAAGGCATGACATAGGTGACTTCATCGGTCATCAGCACACCGTCCTCGTTGCTCTCGAAGCGATGGATGTGGTGCCAGATTTTGTAGGGGCCGATGCGTTGTTCATCGACAAAAAAGCGTTGGGATTCCGAGTTGTCTTGGACGTGGGTGATCTCGGTGAGCCAGTTGACTTTGACCATGGGGGCGAGCTGGATCTTGTAGCCGATCATTTGTCCGACGTGCATGTCTTCGGCTGTGCAATGGGTGATCTCAAAGCCTAGACCTTCGGGGGTCATGCGCTCGAGGTTGCGTGGGGTGGCAAAGAAGTCCCAGACGGCTTTCATGTCGGTGGGGATCTGCTGCTGACGAATCAATTGGTGGATCATGGGGTGGTGAGTTTACCGTATTTGGAGTTTGGGTCGATGCGGTGGCAAGTGGCTTTACATTGCTGCGCGAGGGCGTCGCGCCCGTCCTCTTTGTAGGCGAGTGCGGCGTAGTAGAGCATTGCTTGGCGCTCGCGAGAAGAGAGCTTTAGGGTGCCTTTGAGGGCGCCTGGAACGAGGGTGTCGAAGTCGCTTAGGCTGATGCTCCGGCATTCAAAGATTTTGGGCACCCGGAAGTAGGCGATGGCGCGGACGAGGCGCACGCGCGGGTTGTGCGGGTCTGATTGGACGGCGTGATCGATGAGGTGTTTTCCTCGTTTGAGGTTGGAGACTTTGGTGGGGGGCCAGAATGCGGCCTTGGCTTTGAGTGCGTGTGCGCTGCCGAGGTAGGCCTCGGCGAGGTGGTCTTGTGGGTCTTGCTGCATCACAGCTTCAAACTGCGCAATCTTACGATCGATGGTGTCGATATCGAGGCTAAGGCATTCGTTGTGCCAGTTGAGGTAGCGTTGGTTACGCGTGGTGTGGGAGACAAAGTTTTGGTCTGATGCTGCGGCGATGTGGCCCAGCGTCAGGGTGATGAATAGGCTGGCTATGGTGGTCTTTCTAAACACTGACTTTCGCTGTTAATATTTCACTAGCGAGGTCGATCCGGGGGCGTTTGACGCCGTAGGACTCGCAGATCAAGTTCGCAGAGATTCGGGCACTTTCAAATATGGTGGGAAGCCCGCTCCCCGGATGCGTGCCTCCACCGACCAAGTAGACGTTGGAGAATTCCTTCATTTTGTTTTGTGGGCGGAAGGAAAGCATCTGGTCGAGCGTGTGCGCGAGGTTGAAGGTGGCGCCGAGGAAAATGTTTTGGTCTTCCCACCCCTGCGGGGTGATATAGCGTTCCTCCACGATGTGCTCGCGTAGGTCTTTCATGCCGGTTTTTTCGATGATTTTATCGAGCACTTTTTCGCGGTATTCGGCGAGGGTCTCTTCCCAGTCGTGTCCGTGGCGATTGTTGATCGTGGGGACCAGGATGTAGAGCTGTGAGTGACCATCTGGTGCGACGGTGGGGTCGGTGACGGTGGAGTTACGCACGTAGACTGACATGTCATCTGAGACCACTTGCTCGCCTTCGATGTCGCGCAGGTTCTGGTGGTAGTCGTCGGCGAAGAGGACGTGATGGTGTGGCTCGTCTGGGTAGACTGTGTCGAGTCCGAGGTAGAGCATGAAGGTCGAGCAGGAATACTTTTTCTTCATCAATTCCTCGCGCGGCGCGGCGAATTTGCCGAAGATGGTGTTGCGTGCGTGAGCGTAGTCGGCATTCACTACGAGGTCATCGCATTCCAGTATGGTGCCATCTTCGAGTTCGACACCGCGGGCGCGCTTGCCTTTGTAGTGGATTTCTTTCACCTCGCTATTGAGAAGGATTTTCCCCCCTTGGTCGCGGAAGGCATTGGCCATGCCCTCGGAGATGTTGGCGAGGCCTCCCTGTACGTGATAGATGCCGTGGGCGTATTCGATGTAGGAAAGGATACTGAAGAGGGCGGGGCAATCCCACGGTGACATGCCGAGGTATTTTGCTTGAAAGGTGAAGGCGAGCTTGAGGCGCTCATCGGTGAAGTACTCGCTCAAGACGTCCATCACGGATTTTTTAGTCGCCACATAGGGCAGGGCCTTGAGCATGTAGGGTTTGAAGTAGCTGCTGAGCTTGTGGTACGGGCTGAGGAGGCAGGGGAAGATGGTTTTGAGCTTCACCGCATGATCTTCCATGAAGCGCAGGTAGTTCTCAGACTCACCAGGGAAACTCGCCTCGATATTGGCCTTCATCGTTTCCATGTCCGAGCTGGTCTTCAGAGAGACGTCGCCCCAGCTGAGCGTGGTCATCGGATTGAGCGGCACGAAGTCCATGTAGTCCTCTGCAGTTTTGCCAATCTCGGCAAAGACCTCATCTAGGGTGAACTTTTGGTGCAGGAAGGTAGGACCCGTGTCGAAGGTGTATGGACCAGCTTTGATCGCGGAGTTGCGACCGCCCACACGGTCTAACTTTTCTACGATGGTGACATCATACCCACGGTGCGCTAGCATCATGCCATTTGTTAGGCCGCCGGGCCCAGCACCGATGATAATGATTTTTTTATCCATACTTTGGATTAACAAGTAGCTTAGCAAATACGAATGAGCAACTCAGCAATAGAAGTTTATCACCTGAGAGGTGCTGCTTGTTGTAGGTGGGTGGGGAAAGTGGAGGCTTATTTTTTGACCATGAGTGGCTTCAGCGTGGGGAGGATGGCTGCAGCCCAGGCATCATAGCCAGCCTCCGAGAGGTGGAGCATATCTGGCTGATAGAGCTCAGTTTTGAGGCTTCCATCGGCATTGGTGAAGCTTGGATTGAGGTTGAGGAAGGTGACGTTTTCTTTATCGCCAAGTGAGGCAATGCTGCTCTGGATGGTGTTGATGTCTTGGCGGAGCTTGGACTGTGGGTCGAGGTTTGCTGGGAAGGTGCCCAGGAGGAGGATTTGAGTGTTGGGAAGCTTGATGACGAGTTCTTCGACAAGGGCCTGGATGCCCGAGACGACTTGGTCTGCAGGTTGTTTGGCGGTGACTAGGTTGTTGATGCCGATCATGAGAACCACGGTTTTCGGCTTGAGGCCTTCGAAGTTGCCATTGTTGAGTCGATAGAGGAGGTGCTCCGTGCGGTCGCCGGAGATGCCGAACGAGGCCGTGTTCCATTGTGCGCCAAAGCTGCGGTCGAACGCACGCTGTCCACCTTTCTGGGCGATGCGTTGTTGTGCGCCAGACCAAGCCTGGGTGATGGAATCTCCGAAGAAGATGAGGTCGAGGTTGGGGTGGGTTTTGGCAATGTCGTTGATCTTGCGGAATTGTCCCCACCAAGTGCCTCCACCCCAGCCAGCGCCGGGGCGGTATTCGCTAGATGGTGCTGGGAGGATGGCGGGATTGGTGTAGGCTCCAATGCTGAAGAGTGAGAAGCTGGTGAGTACCTTGGGATTGGGCATGGAATGCGGGTGGTGGCCACCAGGCTTGCGGATGACCAAGGAAAAGTCGGAGAGCTTGGTTGCCGCAATTTCGCTATTTTCGCTGGGTGGCACGACCTTGTCGGCTTGGGAAATGAGGTAGAGTACGGGGATTTTCGAGTTTTTGAGGTGGTCGAGTTGGTCGACCGGGTTGAACGCGTATTCCTTTGCTGCGGCGTCGCTGAGCCATCCGTATGCGGCTTTGCATTGATCCCAATCTGGGGCGCTACCAGCTGAGAGGCCGAAGCCGCCTGGCCAGCTGCGGGTGTCGAGCACACCATTGTCACAGATGATTCCAGCCACTCTGTTGGGGTGCTTGATCGCCCAGTTGTGGATGATGAGGCCACCGCGGCTCATGCCTTCGAGTAGGGGCTTTTCTGAGAGTCCGACCGCCTGCATGGCGTAGTAGAACTTATCCCAGCGGGCGACCGCTTCGGGTGATCCGAAGAGGCCCGCCACATCGCAGTAGGCCACGTGCCAGCCGAGCTCGAGGAGGGCGATGTCTAGCTGTGGTTGATGTCCCCAGAAGCGTGCGCGCCAGACCCAAGGGGCACCTTTGGCGACTTGTTTTGGGGCGACAACCTTGCAGTCGGTGCCGAGGAAGCTAAAGCTTTGTTGCTCGTAGCCAAAGAAGTTAGAAACCTTGGCGTCATCCATGAGTGGGGTGGTGAAGTCGGGGTCGCGTTCGGTGGTGATGAACTGAAAGAGTCCGCGAGCCATGGCTTCGGCTCCGAAGCTATTTGGGTGGACGCCGTCTGGGAGCCACTGTGGTTTGTCGATGAGCAGTGATCGGAAGTCGAAGGTTTCTACGCCGGTTTCAAAGGCGACTTCGCGGATCAAGGGGGCGATTTGTTGGGAGACTACTTGATCTGTGATTCCCCACTTATCTTCAGCGACGGGGACGGGCTGGC
Source organism: Rubritalea marina DSM 17716 (assembly GCF_000378105.1). GTDB lineage: Bacteria > Verrucomicrobiota > Verrucomicrobiia > Verrucomicrobiales > Akkermansiaceae > Rubritalea > Rubritalea marina. The sequence goes on from NZ_KB899253.1 coordinate 10,026, forward strand.
AGAGGATGATACGTGGCTGAGGCTCGAGGTTCAGGTAGGGTTCGATGAGCGCTTTGGCGTCGGCTTTGAATTCGGCCTTGTGTGCCCAGTTATGTGGTTTGCTGTCATTGGTGCCGAGTTTGATGATGACGATGTTTGGCTGGTAATTGACTGATGCTTTGTAGAGTGCTTCTTTGCTGTATGGGTGGTCGCCTTTGCTGAGCATGGTACGCGCGCTGATGCCAAAGTTTTTGACTTCATAGTCGGCTCCGAGCAAGTGGCCTAGCTGGGCTGGGTAGCTCATGTCATCTCGGTCAGGGATGCCGGCGCCGAAGGTGATGGAGTCACCGACGCAGGCGATTTTGGTTTGAGCCACTGCGCTGAGGCAGAGGCAGAGCAGGATGCTGAGTGGGCGGAGTAGTGATTTCATAATGGATGAGAGTGGGGTCTTCTGGGGTGTTTAGCTCCAATGGAGTTTTTGGCGTACCGTAGAGTAGAAGCTACGGTCTTTGAGGGTCAGAACATTCAGATGGTGGCTGGCTTTTTTGATGCTGATGCTGGCGTCACTGGGGAGCTCAATCACCTCGCGTCCATCGATACTGACGAAGGCTGGGCTCTCAATTTGCTCGGAACTGACGAGCTCGACCACCGAGGACCCGTCGACCACAAGCGAGCGGTTGCTGAGCGAGTGAGGGCAGATGGGGGTGATGAGGAAGACTTCGGCAGTCGGGGCGATGAGTGGACCTCCGGCGGCCAGCGAGTATGCTGTGGAACCGGTTGGCGTGGCGACGATCAATCCATCAGCTCGGTATTGGTTGAGCAAGGTGCCATCGATGCGTGCGTCGATGGTGATCAGGCGTCCGGTTTGGCCACGGCTGAGGGTGATTTCATTTACCGCAAAGTCGGTGATGCTATTGCCATTACTGAAGAATACGGTGGTCTCTAAGAGGGTGCGTGGGGTCACCGTGAAGGCGCCATTGAGTATCGCGTCTACCAAGAGTGAAAGCTCAGTTTCTTGGCAAGCGGTTAGAAAACCTAAGGTGCCAATATTGATTCCGGCAATCGGCGTGCTACTCGGGCCGATGCGGTGGGCTGCGTTGAGCATGGTGCCATCACCTCCCATCACGGTTAGGATGTCGCACTCAGCGGCTAGAGCGGTGGCTGGGATTCCTTGATCATTGCCGATGATGGCGGCAGTGTCGTCTTCGAGTATGATCGAACAGCCTTTGCTTTCGGCCACGCGCGTGAGCTCATGGATTGTTTTCGCTGAACCTTCTTTGTGCGGGTTGGCAATGATACCCAATTTCATGTTGGCGAGTGTGAAGTTAGACGGCTGTTCTGTGAAGCCCTTAATGAGTTGAGGAGGCACAAAAAAGCACACACCGCTGTGGGTGTGTGCTGAGAAAAGGTGGATTGCTTGTCGATTATGCGTGTTCGCCTTCGCCAGTGGCAGTCGCGTACTTCTCACTCACGACGTCCCAGTTGACCACTTCGAAGAAAGCTGCGAGGTAGTCTGGGCGGCGGTTTTGGTAGTTGAGGTAGTAGGCGTGTTCCCAGACGTCACAGCCGAGGATTGGAGTGCAGTCGCAAGCGCCAGAGATTTCGCCCATGAGTGGGTTGTCTTGGTTTGCTGTGGAGCAAACACAGAGCTCACCCTTCTCATCGGAGCAGAGCCATGCCCAGCCTGAGCCGAAACGTGTTGCGCCAGCAGCGGAGAATGCCTTCTTGAATTCGTCAAAGGAACCGAACTTAGCGTCGATCGCTGCAGCGAGCTTGCCTGATGGAGCGGAGGCACCGCCTGGGGCGATGACTTTCCAGAAGAATGAGTGGTTGAAGTGACCACCGCCGTTGTTGCGGACTGCTGCTTGCTTTTCAGCAGGCACTTTGTCGAGTTGTTGGACGAGTTGGCAGATTGGAAGTTCAGCGAGTTCGCTACCTTCTAGTGCTGCATTGAGGTTGGTCACGTAGGTGTTGTGGTGCTTGGAGTGGTGGATCTCCATGGTACGTGCGTCGATTTGTGGTTCGAGCGCATCGTATGCGTATCCGAGTTCTGGAAGTTCGTATGCCATAATAGTTAGATGATATGATTGGCTCCCATCTGTCGATGTGTTAGCACATGACTGTTGAGAGCTGGTGATAGATTAGGCTCGACCTTTGAATTTCGCAAGTATCAAGATATGGATATGATCACTCCTGAAATGTTGGCAATTGCAGGTGCTGCAGTCACTGTAATTATGGTAGTCGTTGGTTTGTTAGCGAATGCTGGAAAAAAGTCAGCAGTAGCAGCGCTTGAGGCAAAGTTGGGCTCGGATTTGGCGCATGAGCAGAAGCGCAATGAAGAGCTGAAGGAGGAGCTGGAAAAGCTGAAGGGGGAGCACACTGCGATGAAGGTGAAGGAGGCTGACCTTATCAGTACCGAAGCTGGCCTGAGGGCGAAGTTAGAGGCAGAGCAAAAATCGTTAAAAGAAAAGGAGGCGTTACTTAGCAAAGCTGAGGCAAAGTTCAGCGACACCTTCAAGGCTCTTTCCCAAGACGCCCTTAAAGCGAGCCAAGAGCAGTTTTTGCAGTTGGCGAAGACGAGCTTCCAATCCCAGCATCAGAGTGCCAAGCAAGACATGGAGAAGCGCGTTGAAGCGGTGGAGGGCATGGTGAAACCTATCAATGCTTCGTTAGAAAAGGCACAGCAACAGGTGGCGGACATCGAAAAGGCTCGTGAAGGTGCCTACACGGCACTGCGTGAGCAGGTGCGCCACATGCAGGAAACGCACCGAGGTCTGCAGCGAGGTACTGAGCAATTGGTCAAGGCATTGCGCCAGCCAACTGGCCGAGGGCAGTGGGGGGAGATGCAGTTGCGCCGTGTGGTTGAGATGAGTGGGATGCAGGAGCATTGTGACTTTGAAACTCAGACGACCACGACCACGGATGAGGGCAAGCGTCTGCGTCCGGATTTGCTTGTGATGTTGCCTGGTGGGCAGCAAGTGGTGGTGGATTCGAAGGCTCCGATGGATGCGTACTTGGATGCGGTGGAGTCGAATGATGAGGCTGAGACCGAGGCGGCATTGGCGCGTCACGCGAGCCAGGTGCGAACTCACATCCAGCAACTCGGGAGTAAAAACTACCAAGATCAATTTGAGACGAGCCCTGAGTTTGTTGTTTTGTTCCTTCCGAGCGAGGCCTTTTTCTCTGCGGCATTGGCTCAGGATAGTTCGTTGATTGAGAAGGGTGTGGACCAGGGGGTGATACTCGCGACGCCCACGACCTTGATTGCCTTGCTACGAGCTGTGGCCTATGGATGGAGGCAGGAAGCGCTGGCGCAGAATGCGCGTGAAATTTCGCTGGTGGGGCGCGAACTCTACGATCGCCTCCGCACCTTTACCGAGCACGTTGACAAGGTGGGCAAGTCACTTGGCACGACGGTTGGTCATTTCAACAAGGCGGTTGGTTCCCTGGATACTCGTGTGTTGGTGAGTGCGAGAAAGTTCGAAGATCTGGGGGCTTCTTCTGAGGTCGCCTCGCTCGCCGAGGTGAAGCCCTGCGAGTCGGTGGTGCGCCAAGTGATCGAGCCAGTGCTTACGAGCTCGGATTCAGAGATTGGCACTGCGGCTTCAGCGATGCAGAAGGTGGTGGATGCTGGTGGCTTTGCCGATTTTGCCTCACCTGAGTCTGACTTCGAGGGTTTTCTCGCTGAAGGCGAAGGGGACGGGATCTGAGCTAGTATATAGCCATCTCGACCCACTGAACGAGGTACATGCCAGTGTTCTTGTCACAGTAGGCGTGATACTCTGGTGTGCGAGCGCGCACGTAGCGGCTGGTTTGTGGCTTGCATTTGAAGTGCTGAGGTTTGGTGTCACCTAGGGTGATGTGGCGCGATTCGATTTCAGTCCAGCTTGTGCCGTCATTGGAAACCTCGATGATGACTTTTGTTGGTTGGCCATAGCCTGCGTCTTGGCGCGGGTGGAGTACCACCTCGGTGAAGGTGCTGGGTGTTTCGAAGTCGATAGCGATCCATTCTTCTTCCGGCTGGATTTTTGCTTGGCTAGACCAGCCTTTGTTGCCCCAACCTTTGATTTGTCCATCATCCCATGCTTGGCTTTGGCCGTCGTTGATGAAGCGGCGATTGAAGTAGGCGCGTGGTGATGCCCACTTTTTCATGTTGCTGAATGCGCTGGAGCAAAGCGTTTGGCAATGGAGGGTGAGGCTTTTGCGAGGGAGCGTCTGGGGCGCGGTTTCGAGCACGATGACGGTATTGTGCGAGTGCCAGTGGGAATTGTCGGTTAGAGTGAGAGATAAGGACTCCGGGCTCTGAGCAAGTGTCACAGGAGCACCGCCGACGAGAAGTTTGGCATTGAGGAATTGCTTGCCGTCGGCTGGAGCCGGGAGGGTGAGCGTCTTGCCTGCGGGGGGATTGAGCACATGGATGTATTCTTTGCGGTCGTCGGTGGAGCGGGTGGCGACGATGCCATTGGGTAGCGACTTCAGGCGCAGCAGCGACTGTACCGGGTAGGAACTGCTGCAGTAGACATTGCTGAGTGACTCACGGACGGGTTTGACTAAGTCTGCCCAGACTTGGAATGCCTCACGCACACCTTTTTCCCAACGGCCATCGGCGTAGGGGCTCGCTGCCCAGCAGGCTCCGCCTCCTTCGACGGTGGTGCCAGCAAGGAAGACACTGTAACGGAACATTTGTTCTCCAGTGAGGCGGGCGATGCCGCGGTCGTGGCCACTAATTGGTGCCCAGTGCAGCCCTTGAACCACCGCGGTCATCTCGCGGTAGGATGGCCAGTTTTCCACATTGTAGTCATTTTCTGGGAGTTTTTTCCACGGTTCGTGCCAATGGGCACGCCAGACTTCTTTGACTTTAAATTCGGTGAGTTCTGTCGGGTTGAGCAATCCATAGAGTCCGAGGTTGGGGGCGCGTGAGGTGATGGTCTCGCGGAGTCGCGGAAGGTCGAGGATGCCGGGGGATTCGTTGACACTCGTTTTGCTCATGGTGCCGAGTGTGCTATCGAATCCTAGGCCGATGATGCGGCTGCCATAGCGTTCGGCGAACTCTGCGAATAGTTCGTTGGTGAAGTCGTTCCACTTGCTGTAGTTGGTGTTTTCGTTGATCACCTCGATCCCTAGAATTTTTTTCGCTTCGGGCGTGAAGAGGCTTGGGAGCAGGGGGTGGGTGAACATCACCATGTCGATGCCGCGCTTGTCTAGGGCGTCGATCATTTCACCAATGACATCGCGTGGGGCAGCCATGTGGCCGAGCCCCCACTTGTTGAGCACCTCGCTGGGGTGCATGATCGCCATGCCGTGGTAGTTGGTGAGAATGACGTAATCGAAGCCCAATGCGGCAATGTCATCGGCAATTTTCTCGATATCGATTGCGGCGTAGTAGGCGGCTTTGTTTGGGCTACGCTTTCCTTCGTAGTCGGTCATCTTTTCATTCCAATGGATGAAGAGTCCAAGGCGGCGGGAGAAGATGTCTCGGTAGTGCTTCGCCTCGATGGTGGCACTTGTAGCTGCTGGCTCAGCGGCAGGGGCAGGGGCTGGTGTTTCGGCTGCGGCCGTGATGCTGCCGAAGCTGCTAGCGAGCCCGATGATGGCGGCTGTGCTCCAGCGTTTGCCCCTTGCTTTGATCGTTGTTCCCCATTCCATAGATAAAAGTATTCTGATTGTAGCGAGGACTACTTCTGAGCCTGCGAATTCTTACACAGTATTTTTGAGGAGTGAGGGATAGCCTTCTGGATGCTTTGCCGCTGGGCGGCCAGCTGTTGGTGGAATTGGATCGCTCTCGAATGACTTGGTAGACCTATCAGAAATTTGTGCTATAAATGAAGTATGTCTACATACCATGCCTCCGCTTCTATTTCGATTCGTCAGGATATTGATGATGTGTATGCGTATTTACGCGATCTGAACAACTGGCCGGAATGGTCGCCTTGGTTGGTGTGTGATCCAGAGGTGAAGGTATCGATCGACAACACCAGCTATGCTTGGGAAGGGGAGTTTGCAGGAAATGGTCGGATTGAGATTTTGAAAGAACAGCCGCACCGTAAGATTGACTTCAAGATGGTGATGAAGCGGCCCTGGAAGGCGCGTTCGCACCTCGCCCTGTTGCTGCAAGAGGTGGATGGTGAGACCCAAGTGACGATGACTCGAGCAGGGAAGTTGCCTTTCTATCTCTTCTGGATGAAGGAGGTGATGCAGCAGCTGGTATTGATGGAATTTCAGCGCGGCTTGCGCATGCTGAAGGACCTCATGGAGACAGGCAAGGTGCTCTCGACAGTGGATTTTCTTGGGAAGCAAGAGGTCGAAGGGTGTTACTACGTGGGGGTAGAGCGCCACTGTGCCATGGAGTCTATGGAGATCGCCATGCGCGAAGATTTTGCCATGTTGATGGACTGGGTCAATGAGCAGCCTGATAGCCTTCTCGATGAACGAGGTAAGCAGATGTTCACTCTCTATGACCAATGGAACCTCAAGCACGGCGTCGTGCACTACCGGGTGTGTCATCCGGTGAAGCAATTGGTTGATGAGGTGCCGCATGGCTTTGTGCGCGGCAAGCGTGATGCTTGTGCCGCGCAGGTGATCGGGCACACCGGGTCGTACCGCCATCTCGCCAATGCATGGTCTGCCGCGACGGTGCGCGCGCAGGGTAGAATCTTCCGCGGTAACGGGCGCAATAAACCATTCGAAAAGTACAGTTCCTTCCCGAGTGAGGTGGGTGAGTCGTCAAGTGTCACCTTGGTCTGCATTCCCGAAAAATAGGCATTGCAATCCGGCTCGCATGGCTCAAATTTTGCGCCATGCAATCCAACGAACTTAGCCAAATCATAGCCAAGCGTCGCAGCATCAAGCCGGCGCTAATGGATCCAGCGCGCGCGATTCCGCAGGAACTCTGGGAGCAATTATTCGAAGCTGCCAATTGGGCACCGACTCACGGGCTCACCGAGCCGTGGCGCTTTGATGTCTTTGCTGGTGACAAGCGTCAGCTCGTGGCAGACGCGCTTCAAGCTAGCTACAAAAGCGTGACTCCCGAGGCTGAGTTCCGTCCTGAGAAATTTGAAAAGATGGGCAAGAACCCATTCCTAGCAAACTCGGTAGTAATCGTGAGCATGCACTTGGCTGAGGGGTCGAAGATTCCTGAAGTCGAGGAAGCTGAGGCGGTTGCCTGTGCCGTGCAGAACCTACACTTGCTAGCCTCTGAGCTCGGACTCGGTGTCTTTTGGTCATCGCCAGCAGTGAGCTATAGCAGCGCTTTCGAAGAGGCGCTTGAGCTTGGGGATAAGCAAAAATGCCTCGGCATGCTTTACGTCGGGTGGCCACGTGAAGGGCTCGAATGGCCGGTGAGCAAGCGTGGCAATGCCATGGATAAAGTCACCTTTCGCTAGGGCGATTCGATCATGGACTAAGGGCATCACTTCAAAAAGTGATGGCACTAAACAAAAAGTGCCAAGAGACTGCGGCAACTCTAGACACGCTACCGTTGCTCCGATTAAGGCCTGGCGGGTTTCACACGCTAGAGCTCCACAGCTCTTGACGCGCCCTGTGTAGGATTGGCGACAGGCAATTGCAAGAATCATTTTGGGAAAAGCGAGCAAGGCTCAGCTGCAGCGACCTACCAGAAAATGGAGATGTTGCCGCCCAGGCTTGATTCGTGACCGTGTGACCTCCACGCATAGAGGTAGCCGGCTCCTACTTGGCAGTTTTGTGTCACTGCTGCTTCCACGCCGAGCCCTGCGATGAGTCCATGTGGTCCGCGGTTTTGGCCAACGAAAGTGCTGCTAGAGATTCCGCCTAAGCCGGCTCTAATGTCATGGGCGCTATTTTGATCTGCATAGGCATCGTACTCGTAACGCAGTCGAAGCTTAGTTAGAAACTCACCAGCACGGATCTCATGCCTGTGGGTGAGATCGCATCCGGCACTGAATAGTAGGGCTTGAGCATCTGCTGATTCCACTTGGTAGTCGTAGCTGCTGCCGCCACCGCTCTCATTGAATCCGTTCTGCTTGAGGTAGGTGTAGAGCGCGCCAATGGATGGGGTGAGGGTGAGATCCTTACGCCATAGATAGTCTTTTTCCAACATCGCTCCGAGGGTGACGCCTTGGCTTGCAAAGTCGGCGCTGGAGGAGGACGCAATTCCTCCAGAGGTTGTGTGGTTGAGGCGTGAGGCATCGCTTTCCCCGTAGAATCCATTGAGCAAGGTATTGAGGCGTAGCCCGTTGTTTAGGCGGTGTTGGTTGTAGAGGCCTATGAGGAAATAGTTACTGTCAATATCGTGGTTGATATGGTCGTGCTCTTTGAGCCTGCTGAACGCGCCACCTATAAAGATTCCAGTGGTGTGGCTTTGGTTGTGAAGCAAGTCGTAGCCTGCGGCAATTCCAAAGATGTCGTAGTCAAAATTTCCAGTGACATTACTTGCTCCAGTGACGGATCCGTCGGTGAATGCAGTGTCTATCCAGAGCCTTTGTTGGTGTTCAAGTGCTTGATTGATGGTGGCTTTGGAGTCGTTTGACTGAGCCCGCATGAGGTGTCTTCTGGATGCTTGGCTTAAAGCCATATTGGATATGAGATCGGTGGCTTCAAGGCCGATAGTGAGATTGGATGAGTAGGCTTCTGGGTTGTTCTGGCTGGCGGCGAATGCCAAACCTGCGGTTGTGAGTCCTTGTAGCGCTGGATGCATGTTGAGCTGTGCTTGGGTGGGGGATTGATTGCCGCTGATGCCAAGAGTTTGTTGGATGTATTGTTGTGCTGCTTGTTGTTTGTTGGATGAAGAACTGGGTCTACTTGGAGGTGTTTGAGTGGTAAGGCTCTGGGGTAGCTGAATGGGCGTTGGTGTTTGTGCTACCGAGGAAACTACCTGCTGTGCGGTCTTGATGCCAAATCTCACCTTTACTTGCTGGTCGGTAATGGTGGTGCTTTCTGGCTCAGCTCCGACGAAGGCGTGAAAGCTATGGGCGTCCTCGACTATGTTGGCTGTTGGAAGTTTCGAGAGTCCGCTGGCTGCAGTGATCACGGTGAATTCTCTACCATTGAGATAAGCGCTGGGGCTCTGCGCCATTTGGTTGTCGACCAGACTGATGACAGGAAGGGTATTCATGTGGACTGCGCCAGCGACTTGGACTTGGTCGTGGGTGGTTCCTGGGAGGTCGCCCGCGCCTTGCGTGGGGTCCATGTTGACGCTGTACTTGGTGCCACTGAGGTCAAGTGCACCGCTGCCATTGAAGCTCAGTGTGCCGATTCCATTGTTGATGTTACCGGGGCTGAGTTGAATGATTTTTTGTAATGTTTTGGTTCCGAGTTCTACGGCACCATCTCCATAGAGTCGGCTCACTTCGGTATTGGAGTATACTTGGGAGATGTCGAGGGTGGCGCCGGCATCAATACTGACCGACGAGGCGTCAACCAAAGTGGCATCACCAGCCAGTCCGAGGGTGCCAGCCTCGATGCTGAGGTCGCCTTTGTAAAAGCGACTGATGCCGTGGAGAGTGATCTTGCTAGTCCCTCGCTTGATGAATCTCCCAGAGCCTTGAAAAGTGGCGCCTGGGATGTCTGCATCGAATGATTGGTCAAAAATGAGGCTGCCGCCATTCAGTGTGGTACGGGTGCCGTAGACAAAGGCATTGGATGTGATTTGAAGTTCTCCTTCGTTGACCTCGATGTAGCCGAAACCGTCGGTGAAGCCAAGGCTGTCACCTGAGGCTTTATTGACATCTCCGTTGAACGTAAATTTTCCAGTTCCTCTCTTGGTGAGCTGTGGGAGGCCTTGGTTGTCATAAATGATATTCCCGTTGTACGTGTAGTCATTGCCATCGCCATTGTTGACGATGATGTCGCCGTAGTTGTTGCTTTTTCCAATATTGGTGAGGCGGATGTCGCCATCTCCTTGGATGGCTCCTAAGCTGATGTACTGGCCAGTGGTGCTATCTAGGTTGAACTCGACGTGAAATGTACTTCCACTGTCGATATTGAAGTAGGCATTCTCAACGTGAAGGCGCGTGGTGGATGAGCCAGTGTTGTGTGTGATTAGCTTAAATTGCGCATTGTTGGTGAGGTGGACATCGCCTTGAATATTCGTGCTGAAGTTCGAATACATTGTCACTAGTCCTGAGCCGCTGCCCCCGTCATCGATGGTCAGTCCGTTACTAATGTTGATATTGGGAACTACAAATGCCATGCCTGTACCCATGCTGTTAATTGTTAGGCTATTGGGGTAAGTTAAGCTGCTGTTGGTGCCACCAACAATGCAAGTGGCAGTGGATCCATCGTTTCGGCCATTGATCACGGTGAAGCCTGGACTGGTGGGGAAGCTTCGTGGGTCGACTGCTGTACTGCCAGTGTGGTCACAGACTGTGTCTGCGGCGTAGACTTGCTTAGAAATTGGTAGAGAGAAGATGATACCAATGACGATTTGGGAGGTAGTATAAACTTTCATGAGAATAGTGAGATCTAACCATAATGTCAGGCTGACACCGTGATGGCAATGTGAAAGTGCTGCGGGGAGTTGATCTAGTGGCTTATTTCTCTTTTCAATTGCGTGGTGCTGCTTCTAAATGTGGGTCGATGTCAGAGAGGCAACCATTTATTGAGGCGCGAGGCTTGGAGAAGAGCTTTGGCTCACAGCATATTTTGCGCGGTCTTCATGCCACAGTGTACAAGGGGGAGACCTTGGTGGTGCTGGGGCCATCTGGTGAGGGAAAGTCAGTGTTGATGAAGTTGCTCACGGGCTTGCTGAGTCCTGATGCTGGCGAGGTCTTGGTGGACGGCAAGCGCATTGACAACTTAGACGAGCGCGAGTTGCTTACGTTGCGTCGCCGCATGGGCATGATGTTTCAGAATGGCGCACTCTTTGACTCGATGACGGTTGGCCAGAATGTGGCGTTTCCATTGCGGATGAATGAAGTTGCCGATGAGGAGGAGATCTACCAAAGGGTAGAGGAATCCTTGGAGATTGTACGGCTTAGCGGGCAAGGTGATAAGATGCCTTCAGATCTTTCTGGAGGCATGCGCAAGCGTGTCGCTTTGGCGCGCGCGGTGGTGAGTCGACCCCATTGTATTTTCTATGACGAACCGCATGCTGGACTCGATCCGGTCACGGCGGATAAGATTGATCGATTGATCAAGCGCCTCGAAGGCGAGCACGGGATCACCAATATCGTGGTGACTCACGAAATGCGTAGCGTGTTTCGGATTGCAGACCGTGTGCTCTTTATCAAAGGGGGAGTGGTTTATTGGGAAGGTACTGCGGCAGAGCTTCAGTCGGTAGATGATCCATTCTTGAGGGACTTCATCGATGGTAATTCCGGCGCGCCTTGGTGACTTTACGCTAGTGTGAGTGTTCCCTAAAATTCTGCCCTTGCATATCTAGCAGCAAGAGCTGAGAATCTGCGCCAATGCAGCTCAAAGAGAAACGCCCGGAAACCCTCGCAGGTCTTTTTGTATTTGTCGGCATCCTTGTGTTGGCATTGCTGATTGTGCAGTTTGGTAAGATCAAGCAACAGTTCAGCGATGATTATCACATTTATGTGGAGTTTGAGAATGCCTCAGGCTTGATCAAGGGCAGTGAGGTGCGACTTGGTGGTGCCAAGGTGGGGCGCGTGACGCAGGTCCCGGAGCTCACTGACAACTTGAGTGTGCGGGTGGATTTGGCAATTGATGAACGTGTTCCAATCTATCGTGGTTCTGAATTTCAGATTCAATCGTTGTCATTGCTAGGTGACAAGATGGTGGTGATCGTTCCACCGTCGACGCGTAGTGACGCCGCGAGACTGGTCGATGGAGACATGGCCCAAGGGGTTGAGACCGCAGGACTTCAGGGCTTGCAGTCAGATGCCTCTGGTGTGGCGCGCAATGCTCAGCGTGTGCTCAGTCGAATGGATGAGCGCTTGGCCGATGTAGAGGAAATGTTGGCGGATTTCCGAGTGACACTAGACCGAGTGAATAACGGGGTGCTTTCCGATCAAAATATTCAGGCATTCGAGGGCACGATGGCGAACATCGAAGAGACCACGTCACGCTTTGCCAAGGCTAGCCAAGATCTGGAAACAGGCCTCAAGGAACTGCCTTCAACGATCTCAGCCGTGCGAGCCGTGGCGGAGCGAGGCGACAGTACCTTCCAGAGCCTTCAGGAGAAGATGGATAAGATCGACCCTGTGCTAGACGAGCTGCCAAGCACCGTGCGTAGTTATCGCGAGCTTGGAAAGAAGCTCAGCCAGCTCACTGACAGCGCGAACACCACGATCAAATCGATGAAGCAAGGGCAAGGGCTACTGGGGGCTCTTCTCTATGATGAACAAGTCAGTCAGGATACCAAAGACTTCATCCAGAATCTCAAAAAGCATGGTCTTCTCGGGTATAAAGATGAAGACAGCTCAAAGCCTTACGATGCCAAAGATAGCCGTTTTCGCGGCATTCGACGCGATTGATCAGGGCATAGAAAACATGACTTCTCTTGTAATGGCGGCGTGTCCTCGAGTCCTAGAGAATCTGGTGCATGATCCACTATAGAAATGGTCGGCCCAAGCCACAAGATCCAGGCAATGGGGTACAAGGTTTTCAAGGTAGGCAGAATACACGGCCCTACGACCCAAGAAAAGAGCGCTGGGGTAGACGGGTGGCTCGCTACACGTATAGGGTGGCTTGGGTGGCACACGGCTACTTTGCTTTGGGCATGCTCCTACATTCCCTAGGAGCTGAGCCGTTACCGCATGCTGGATCTGTGCTCGTTCTCGCTCTTCCTGTGGTACTCGCGGGGAGGTTGATCGCCAACGGTCTCACTCGGCATGACGAAGATTTTAGCTACAAGGCTGTGAAGGTCTATTTCTCAGGCCTGCTCGTCTACTTGGTACTCGGAATAGCTGGCGCTGTGGTGAACCTATTCTTTGTTGCTTGAGCGGGAGTAGATTGAAGCGCGCTGAACTAGAGGTAATTAGCAAAAACAAGCCCGGGGAATCATCCCTAGAGAGGCAGGGAGCATGATGATCAAACGCGTGAATTATAAGATTTACCACTGTTAGTCGATTCATGTCAAAGAAAGAATCTAAGTCGGGGTTCTGCTAACTGTTAGGTTGATTTTTTTTATACCCAATCGGGTGGATTGTGACACTTTTGCCCACTTGGGTGGGGAGGGCTCTGAAGGCTAAGAAAATCCAAGCTTTTCGACGATTTTGTGGGTGGAGGTAGAAAAGAGGCTAGATGGGCAATAGCACAACATGTTGTATTGTGAATAATTTGTTTATACCACATAGGATAAAATGGCGTTGACCAGATTTAGTAAAATCGACATAGTTGTGAGCATGTCAGAGCGGGTGGCTGAAGCTGCCAAAGCGAGTCAAAACCACCCTGCGACGCCAAGCCTTGAAAGATGGGGCTTTGAAGCGCGGAGCCTACCTCAAACCACCTCCTACCCAGCACAACATCACACTATGTCCACCACCACAGTCACCCTCGGCGATCGCACCTTTGAGATTGATGAAGCCAAAGCGCAGGAAGCGTACGCGGCGAAGAAAGTCATCAATGGTCGTGACACCATGTTCTTCAATATCCTACCGCTGAAGTACCAGTGGGCGTACGAGCTGTATAAGGAAATGAAGAACAACCACTGGGAGCCTGAAGACGTGGCGCTTCGCGCGGATGCCGACCTATGGGATGCCTTGCCGGAGGAAGCGCAGCAGGTGCTACAGATGCTGATGGGCTACCAAGCAAGCTCAGGCGAGATCACAGGAGCGGAAGAAATTTATGCGATTCGTGACATTGTCACCGCCCCCGAGCTCAAGCTTGTATTTGGCCGCTACGTGCACGAGCAGAACACTCAGCAAGACGTCCTTGTTCATATCTTTAGTTCACTCGGGCTCAACCCGAGCCAATGCACCCAAGGATTCGCCGAGGTAGCCGCCAAGCTCAGCGCGTTTACCGCCGAGCACCTGGTTGAGCTTGATCGCCACCTCGACATGACTGATTTGGCCAACAAGCGAGCCTTCGCAAAGAACACCTTTTTCTTCAGCCAGTGCATGGAAGGATTGCAGCTCTACAGTCTTTACGCTCAATTGATTGGGCTTGGGCACCGAGGCCTGCTCACAGGCGTTTCTGAGATCTTTACCAAATTGCTTCGTGATGCGGGCTTCCGCTGCGAGCTCTTCCGGAAGCTCTTCATCGAGCTTTGCCAGGAAAACCCAGACATCCGCGATGCCGCCTTTGATGCTGAGCTCGAGGCACTGATGCAATCTGCGGTAGCGGTTGAGCAGGAGTTTATAGCGAATGCTCTTCCTGAGCTTGAGCAATCAGGTTATACTGCAGAGTCACTCACTACTTACATTGACCACGTAGCCGCCAAGCGACTGGCCTCTTGTGGTCTTGGCCCAGAGCCTGCTGGCTCCTCCTTGCCACAGCTAGACGAAGTATTCTTCCCGAGTGAGGTGCACGCTATGCACGCCAGCGCCACAACCTCCAGCAGCATTTCTGACTTCGACGACGACGACCTTTAGCGAAGCTAAAGGAGTGATCAGTGTGGAGTGCGAAGTGTGAAGCCCAGCATTCCTCAGCAACCACTCCTAAAAACCCTAGGTTTCAAATTATAAAATACTCCTCACTTCACACTCCCAACTTATCACTTGCACCCATGACAACAACCCAACTCGCTGACGCTTCCATCACTCTAAACTCCGATGCTGCTGAGCAAATTATTGCTAGCAAGCGCGTGATCAATGGCACCACCCCAACTGGCTTTGGACTCGCCCCACTCAAGTACAAGTGGGCCTACGAGATCTACAAAAACATGCGTGCCAACCACTGGGAGCCAGAAGACATCACCATGCAGAAAGATGTCGAGCAATGGCGCAGCGATGAAGTGTCCGACGTCGAGCGTTGGATCATCAAGATGGGCATTGGCTACTTCTCAGCCGCCGAAGGGATCGTTGGCGACAACGTGATCCACGTGATTCGTGAGCTCGTTTCAGCACCAGAGCTCAACCTCGTATTCCGCCGCCACGGCCACGAAGAAAACATCCACGCCGACTCACTCGTCTACATGGTTTCTTCCCTAGGCATCAATCCACACGAATGTGAGGCGATGCTCGAAGACATCCCAACGATCAAGGACAAGACCAACTTCGTGGTGAGCAATAGCCGTGGCCTCCGCCGCGACATGGACATGACCAAGCTCGAGAACAAGCAAGCGCTCGCGCGCAACATCTTCATGTTCGGCCAAGTCATGGAAGGCACCCAGTTCTACGGCCTCTTCGGCATGATCCTCAGCCTCTACCGCCAGAACAAATTCCCTGGGATCGGCCAGATGTTCCGCTACACCCTGCGTGACGAATCGAACCACATCGAACTGCTGCGCAACCTCCTCATGGATCTCATCGACGAGAACCCAGAGATCTGGACCGCCGAATTCCAAGAAGACCTCCGCGCCACCATGGCCGAAGGGATCCGCCTCGAAAAAGCCTTCATCCGCGATTGCCTTCCAGTGGCCGCTGTGGGACTCAATATGGCTGAGTTCGAGCAATACATCGATTTCATTGCTGACCGCCGCCTCACATCCTGTGGACTCGCTCCATTGGTCGAGGGTGGAACCTCAAACCCATTCCCATGGCTCGCCGAGATGATGGACATCAAGAAGGAACAAAACTTCTTCGAAGGCCGAGTCACCGAATACCAAAAAGCTTCGGCACTAGGAGAGATCGACGATGACGATCTCTAGCGCAGCTAGAGCGAGTGATACGTGTGAAGTGTGGAGTGCGAAGTTCCAACTAGCCTGCACTTATGACTTCACACTCCTAACTCATCACTAAGCGAATGATTAAAACCTTTGAAGATTTAGACGTATGGAAACGCAGCTGCCAGATGGCAGTGGACGTTTACAGCGTGCTTCAAGACTCAAAGGATTATGGACTAAAAGACCAAATGCAGCGCGCAGCTGTATCGATAGCATCAAATATAGCAGAAGGTTCTGACCGTGGGAGTACAGCGGAGTATATCCGTTTTCTCCGCTACAGCAAGGCATCCTGCGCTGAGCTTCGAACTCAGTTATACATAGCCCAAAGAATTCGGAAAAACTCCAATCAAGAAAGCCTCCAGAACGGCACTGAGTTAATTCAAGAAAGCAAAGAGATCTCTGCCATGTTGCAGGCTCTGATTAATACACTAGAACAAAAAACCAAAACCCCAACGAACCCAAAAACCTCGAACCAGTAGTTTCAGAAGTCCAGCACTTCACACTCCTCACTTCACAGATACAAGTTTGTCTTAAACCTCCAACTAACCCAAAAACCTCGAATCAGTAGTTTCAGAAGTCCAGCACTTCACACTCCTCACTTCACACTTATCCCTTTCCTACCATGTACCGTAACCTCACTCTCGAAGAAGATGTCGCACTGAAAAATGTTGTGACCCGTCCACGCTCAGAAAAGCCTGACTTTGCTTGGCGCGAGCAAGTCAATAGCAGCAATAAGAGCGTGCCACAGGTGATTGTGGTCAATGGCAAGTCTGAGTCTGAGCTCTCGCTCGAAGACGTGGCTGATACCATCGGTGGTGCCCTCACCGACCTCCTCTTGGCGCGTCAGGCAGAGGAAGCCAACATCTTCAACGACGAGAACCGTCACTTTGTTTCCAACGTCGCCCACAATGTGGCCGAGTCGCTCATCGAGCAAGTCACTGACGGTGGCCAGCTCAAGCTCACCAAGAACGACCTCTTCCTCCTCATCGAGAAGGCGCTGATCGAGAATGACGCCCACGACGTGGCGAAGTCTCTGGTCTTCAACCGTTCGCTTGCCGACAAAGGTTCCATCGAGGTTTCTAGCATTTCCAACGAGCCATTCACTGTGCGCCTGATCCGCCGCAATGGCAATGTGGTGCCATGGTCTGAGACCAAGATCGAGAACGCAGTGCGCCAGGCATTCCTCACCATGAAGGCAGATGCCGCACCAGCAGCACCAGTCGCTCACGCCGTCACCGAGCGCGTGCGCAAGGAAGAGAAAGCCTTCATCCACATCGAAGACGTTCAAGACATCGTTCAGGAAGAACTCATGCGCGCCGGTCACTTCAAGATCGCCGCTCACTACGTGCTCTATCGTGCCGAGCGTGCTGCCACTCGTTCAGAAGAAGATTCCCTTCCAGTCGAAGACCCGCAGCAGGATTCCATGGTCGTGGTCACCACCGATGATGGCAACTCGATCTTCTGGGATGGCACCGAGCTCAAGAAGCGTATCCAGTTCGCCTCCATCGGCCTCAACCTCAACCTCAGCGAAGCCGACATCGAGCGCGAACTCCGTCGTTCCATCGGCACTGAGATCACCCAAGAAGGTCTAAAGACCACCGTCATTCTCAATGCCAAGACATTGATCGAGCAAGACGCAGACTTCTCGCTCTTCGCCGGTCGTATCCTTCTTTCCTACATCTACGAGGAAGTGCTCGACTGGAATATCCTTAACGACGGCATCGAAGGCCTCAAGGCCGCCCACGTCACCTCCTTCAAGAAGCACCTCAAACACGGCGTAGAGATCAAGCGCTACAGCGCAGAGATCCTCGACGGTCGTTACGACCTCGACACCCTTGCCGAAGCGCTCGACCCAACAGCCGATCTCGACTTCGACTTCCTCGGCATTCAAACACTCTACGATCGCTACCTCGTGATCGACAAGACAGGGGACAAGCAACGCCGCCTCGAAGTACCACAGTTCTTCTGGATGCGTGTCTCCATGGGCCTCTTCAAGGAAGATGGCGAGAACAAGCAAGATTGGTGTATCCGCCTCTACAACCTCTACAAAGGTCGTCGCTTCTGTTCCTCCACTCCAACACTCTTCAACTCTGGCACACTCCACAGCCAGCTTTCCTCCTGCTACCTCTACAAGGTGGACGACTCGATCGAATCCATCATGCAGCGCGGCATCGCCGACAATGCCTACCTCTCCAAGTGGGCTGGCGGACTCGGTGGTTCATGGACTGCCGTCCGCGGTACCGGTGGTTACATCCAGGGCACCAATGGTGAATCCCAGGGTGTCATCCCATTCCTCAAGCTCCACAACGACCAACTTGTGGCAGTGAACCAAGGTGGTAAGCGTCGCGGCTCCGGCTGTGCTTACCTTGAGACTTGGCACAACGACATGGAAGACTTCCTTGAGCTGCGCAAGAACACCGGTGACGAGCGTCGCCGTTGCCACGACATGAACACCGCCAACTGGATTCCGGATCTCTTCATGAAGCGCATGGAAGCGCGCCAGGACTGGACACTCTTCCGCGCCAATGAAACTCCTGACCTCCATGACCTCTACGGTAAAGCCTTCGAGCGTCGCTACGAGGAATACGAAGTAATGGCAGCAGAAGGTAAGATCTGGTCGCAGAAGCAACCAGCGATCGAGATGTGGAAGAAGATGCTCAAGATGATCTTCGAGACCGGCCACCCATGGATCACCTTCAAGGACCCGTGCAACCTCCGTTCACCACAAGACCACGCTGGCGTCATCCACTCGTCCAACCTCTGTACCGAGATCACCCTCAACACCTCCGACGAAGAAACTGCGGTGTGTAACCTCGGCTCCGTCGTGCTCGATAACCACATCCGCGAAGATGGATCGCTCGACCACGACATGCTCAAGGAAACCATCACCGTGGCCATCCGTGCGCTCGACAACGTCATCGACATCAACTTCTACCCAACAGAAGCTGCCAAGACCGCGAACTCCCGCCACCGTCCGATCGGTATGGGGGTCATGGGACTCCAGAATGCACTCTACAAGAAGAACCTCGCCTTTGCCTCAGACGCAGCGGTCGAGTTTAACGACGAGATGATGGAAGCCATCGCATACTACGCCTATGGCGCATCCTCGGATGTTGCAGCAGAGCGTGGCACCTATTCATCCTACAAGGGATCCAAGTGGGATCGCGGCCTCATGCCTCAGGACACCGTCCAGCTCCTCGAAGACGAGCGCGGCGTGAAGATCGATGTGCCACGTGGCAACAAGATGGACTGGACACCAGTGCGCGAGAAAATTGCCAAGCACGGCATGCGCAACTCCAACGTGCTTGCCATCGCGCCGACAGCCACCATCTCCAACATCATGGGCACCACCCCGTGTATCGAGCCGAACTACAAGAACCTCTTCGTGAAGTCCAACCTCTCCGGTGACTTCCTCGTGCTCAACCGCCAGCTCGTGGGCGACCTCAAGAAGGAAGGCCTCTGGAACCGCGAAATGCTCGACCAACTCAAGTACTTCGATGGCGAGCTCGACGAGATCGCTGAGATCCCAGACCACATCAAGCAAAAGCACCGCACCGTATTCGGCGTCCCATACCAGGCCGTCATCGATGCCGCTGCCCGCCGCCAGAAGTGGATCGACCAATCCCAATCGGTCAACCTCTTCCTCGCCACACCAGACATCAAGACGCTCTCACACATGTACCGTCGCGCCTGGTCCACCGGCCTCAAGACCACCTACTACCTCCGCACACTCGGTGCCTCAAATATTGAGAAATCCACCATCGACGTGAAGAAGGAAACCCGTGGCGTAGCCGCCGGTACAGCAGGTGCCGCCGCAGCCGCCGCTCCGAAAAAGCAATACACCGCCGCCGAGGTCCAAGCATGTTCCCTCGAAGCCATGATGAATGGTGAAGAATGTGAGGCTTGTCAGTAGTTCTAAGACTCGATGACCGAGCCCTTCGGAACCTTGCGTGAAGAAGGGTGGAGAGTGCGAAGCTTGTCAGTAATATTTAAAGTAAAGCCTCTTCTGTTTACTATAGGGGCGAGCTTTCAATGTGAAAATTAAAGAGGTCTTTAGGGCTCAACCAAGGAATGATGGAACAGTTGGTAGAAAGTTTTGATATGGGCAAATATGAGCACATAAATAGTGAACAGAAGAAAGCTTGGGATAGAATTGTTGGGCTAGAAAAACGAGTGGATTCGGTTGTAGAAGACTGGGAGACTGTCCTTAAAAATCCAGAGCATACGGCTAAAAACGACGCGGCCACAACTAAAGGATACAGGACTCGGGGGAAAAAAGCATTAGAAGAGCTACAATCTACTAAACAGGAAGTTGAAGGCCTGAAGCTTGGTATGGAGGATCTTTATACCCATTACGATGCAAGTAAAGGGATCGCTAGCCAGGCTGTTGAGGATTTAAAAGCATCTAAGCTAAAACTAGATGAGAAGATAGGTGAGCTTCAGGACTATATCGAAGGGTTTGATTCCGTTATTGAAGAGCATCCTGATATAGAGCAAGAGATTAAAGGGTTGGCTGGAAAGGTTTCTGAAGGGAACGAGTTGCTCACTAAGGCCTCTAATACTCACAAATCAATACTTAGGCGCAAGGAGGAAGTCGATGAGGCGTATTTCGATATTTATGGATACGAAGACGAGGATGAGCTAGGTCAGACTATATTGGTGGAGGGGAAGAAAGATCGGCTTGAAAAAAGTTTTAACGATCTGACGCACAAAGCTGAGTCGATCGAAAAGCAGCAAACGCAGCAAATAGAATCTATTGATATAAAGTTTAAGGAGAAGGCTGATGCTTGGAAGGGAATTGTGGACGAACTTTCTAAGCAAGTGAAGGATCTGATGCCTGAAGCGCTTACCAAGGGGCTCAGTGCCGCATATTCTAAAAAGAAAACGGATGAAGAAGCTACCTTGATCAAGCACGAAGGGGCATTTGTAAAGTCCATAAGGTCAGCTGTAGGAGTTTCTCTTATTCCTTTCTCATTAGGTGTTTATATGCTTTTTAATGGTAATAGCTTAGATGATGTGATTTTGAAGGCTCCAAGTTTAGCTTCTTCAGTTTTGCCAATTTATATTCCGATTATTTGGATGGCTTATTCCGCAGATAAAAAAGCTAAGCTATCTAAGCGTCTGATTGAAGAGTACACTCACAAGGAAGTATTGAGTAAAACCTATGAAGGGTTATCGACTCAAGTTAATGCCTTGCCTGATGAAGAAGTGAGTGCGGAGCTTCGGGTTAAATTGTTAACTAATGTTCTTAATATTAGTGGTGAGAATCCAGGTAAGTTGATATCTGATTATAATAAATCGGATCACCCTGTTATAGACGTTCTTGAACAGAGTACTAAATTGACCGAGTCGTTCGAAAAGTTACAAAGTATTCCAGGTATAGGAAAGCTAGCTGAGAGGCTAATTAAGCGTTCAGAGGATGATATTGAAAAAACCGCACAAAAAGCTTCTAAAGGTTTAGATCAGTTGGATGAGAGTGAGATTGCATGAGATACATGGTGACATTCGTATTCTAAATATAATTCCTAATAGTAGAAGACCACTTTAATGAAGTTGTATAAGTTTCGTGATGAAACGCAGATGCAGTTTGGGTTTGATGTTATTTTTGAGAGAAGGTTTTTTTGCGCAGATTGGCGATTCTTGAATGATCCAACTGAGGGGCTTTTTACACATTCCCACTATACTGACGATGATCTTTACAAACTACATGGTGACAGGCTTGGTATAAGGGGGGATATCGCTTCAATGTGCAAACATGGTGCTAGGCATACGAGATGTGAAGCTCTGCGATGCCCAATTTTCTCTCCTTTGGGATCTTATAACGCATCAACCTCGCTGGACGACTGGGGACAGTCGTCCCTGCCTAGAGAGCATGGTGGTGCGGTGTGTCGAGATGATGAAATTCGACAGACACTCTGTGGTGTAACACATGAATAAAATACGTATTGATGACTCTTATGCTTGGTGGCTGGCTCAAGGTCGCTTATTCTTGCAATCAATTAATACCTAAGCTCATGAAGCTCTTCGAATACCACATATGACCAAGTTGTCTAATCATCGGTGCGATGGTTGTTTTCTTTGTCGTTAAAAAAATTTACGACTTTTTCACTGGTGGTGGCTGATGTGACAAAGAATGAGTAGTTACTCATTTTTCAAGTATGACATTCGGCTGTGCACACATGGTACCATGCTAACGAGATGTCACTACATCTAAGATCTCAGCCCTCGATCAGCCCCCTTTTGAATGTAGCTTAGCCGTCTTAAAACTACATGGTGGCAGGCACGGTATGAGGGGAACTATCGCTTTAATGAAAATCCCACGGGTATGCACAGTGGTCGGTTCAACATGACGGTAAGCTCCAACGTGCCCACGAGCATCCTAGGTTTCGCAGAGCATTCCGGTGGAAAGGTGGTAATTAGATTCTTGACTGGATTCTAGTCTGTTTGCGATAAGCTTCTATGATCGAAGAAATTGTGACACCACTAGTGAATGTGGTATTACGTGCCATGGGATGGATTTTTTTCGAGGTTCTAGTACAATTTATCATTGCGTGGCCCGGCAAAATTCTCTGCAGATTATTTGGAAAGAATGTTGATATCGACAGCGGTTCCGCACTTGTAGTTGGTATCATATTTTGGATTGGCTTCTTTGCCGTCGTTTACACTATGTTGCGCCAATAAATGTATACCCATGATGAAGCTAGTCTGTCTGCGAGAAGGATAAATGCTGCGGTGTGAAGTCATGTGCTTGGCTGACGTATCTCCAGCCAAGCGCTGGCAACTAGTGTTGGAGGGCGGTTGTACAAGAATTAGAAGGTTTAGTAGTCGACCTTAGAGTGCTTACTGTGGATGGTGTCTCTAACCATGAAACTAAATCAAATCAAGTCAGTTGCGGGAGTGGCGGTCGTTGTAGCGCTGGTTGTGGGTGGCACCTCGTGCTTCACCACTGTCGAGGGTGGTCACAAGGGGGTCGCCATCACTTTTGGGAACATCTCGGATCAGGAGCTCGATGAAGGATTCCACTTCAAGGCACCCTGGACCAAAGTCATTTCTATTGATTGTAAGAACCAAGCTGAGAGTGAATCGTTCAGGCAAGTGACATTGAAGGCGCGTGATCAGCTCACCTCACGGGTGGACATCACGGTGAACTGGAGAGTGGATGGTAGTTTTGCGGCAGAAGCCTACCGGGAGACTGGTGGCCTCGAGGGACTGCGCGATAAGTACCTCATTCCAAAGACGCGTAGTCTCATTCGTGAAGAAGGAAAAAGCGTGGAGCGTTCTGAGGACTTCTTTAGCTCCGACGTTCAGATCGCCCTTCAAGATGGGATTTTGACCAAGCTTAAAGAAACATTATCCGACAAGGGGATCATTATTGAAGCGGTGTTGTTCCGTAATATCGAGCTGCCACCATCGATCGAGCGTGGCATCAATGCCAAGAAAGAGATGCAGCAAGAAGCGGAACGCGCCGAAGCGACATTGCTCAAGTTTGAAACCGACCAGAAGCAAAAGGTGGCTCAGGCAAAGGCTGAATTAGAGGCGGCAAAAACTGAACAAGAACGCCGAATGGTGCAAGCCGATGCGAAGGCATACGAGATTGAGGCCGAGGCAAAGGCGAAGGCTCGTTCGATTGAGCTAGAAGGTGAGGCCCGCGCTAAAGCGATTGCACTAGAAGGTGCCGCACTCAGAGACAACCCGGTACTAGTAGACCTGAGAAAAGCAGAGAAGTGGGATGGTAAATTGCCAACCACGATGTTCGGTGCAGGGCAGGATGTCATGATTGACCTGAGCAAAACTCCGAAACAATAGCAATAATCCGAACCGCCCAGTTTCGTCAATAGACGCTAGGCTGGGTGGTTGGGACTCCTGAGTAGCCAGGATCACTCTAAAGAGTGTGAGATCCCAATGAATAGACCTTGGTTTTATCCGTGGATGGCAGTTCCCCGAACCGAGCTTTGTAACCCGCTGCAAATTGACCCATATGCCGGAATCCCCACTTTTTAGCGACCTCACTCACAGATTCACCTCCATCCGATCGCAAAGTTCTTCGCACTTCGTCATACTTCCTAGAAAGTAAGTATTGCTTGGGGCTCATCTGTAAATAGTTCTTAAATAAATATTGCAGCGATCGCTCACTCACCGCTGCAGCATCGCACAGCTCAGCAATTTTTAATGAACGTCCTCCGTGAGCAGTCATGTAGTCTATTACATTTTTATAGCTTTGTGACTGTCGCATATTCAAAATAGGCTGATAAACCCTGCTTCCCGATAACCACTGAGAGATGAGTCGATCCATCAAATTGTTCAAACGAAACCAATACTCCTCACGCACAGCTGACTCATCCAAATGGTTGTAGTAAATATCTCCCAACAATATTTCAATTTCTCTCCGGAAATTCTCTAAGGCCTCGCTAGGAAGGTGCACCACTTCCATGCCTAGTAGAAGTGAAGAGGGGTAGCTAAACTCCATTGCCTCGGCCTTTTTTTCGAGCATTTCTTGCGGAATATGGATCGCATAAATATGAAAGTCACTAGGAGAAAGTGATTCAAAATCCGAGTTGTAGGGAAAGCATAGCAGGTGATCATTTGCCACACTCTGGCCTCTCCACATAAAATTACCTTCTACTCTCTTTTGAATGATGAAAGTGCGACCTCCCTGTGGTGCGAGACCGTTTTGATGTAGTTTTCTATTGAGACTGCACTCTCCTAACTGGGTGCCATGCATTCCTATCTGCCGGATTTTCGCATGAAAATCACCTCGATCTAACTGAATGAATTCAGCCTGCCACTGCTTGGCTGTTTCAGTATAGAGATCAGAGTCATAAAATTCGATGTCTGTTTTGAAGTCTATGTGTCTCATGAAAATGCTCTTTTTTTGCGGTTTTTAGATGTTCGGAATGCCGATTTCCCGGAAAATGCTTGAGGTAGGTTTATATGGGTAGATTGTTGTGGGTAATTTTTAGCAAACTACACAAACTAATCCATCCATAATCTATGAAAAACAAACTAGTTATTTCTCTGCTAGCGGGGACTATCTTCTCTCAGGTAGCCATTGCAGATGAAATTATTCATGATGCCGAATACTACATTTTAAAATCTCAACACGAAGCACAGTGGAAAGAAGACGACCAAAGCGTGGATGCTAAGCTCACAGAATATAGGAACAACAACAAAGGGAAGTCACCGAACATTCTTTATGTCTTAGTCGACGATCTCTCTTTTGGGGAAATGGGCATCCCAGAAATGAACTACGTGAGAGGTTCCCAAACTCCTCGTATCAACCAATTCGCTGATGAAAGCATCTCATTCATGCGCATGTACACTGAGCCATCTTGCACGCCTTCACGTGTAGCGATGATGACAGGTCGTCATCCAGTACGTAATGGCCTAGGTGAAGTAAAGGCCACTGTGGCAGGAGAGGCTTTAGCAGCTAGTGAAGTGACCATTGCTGAAGTTCTTTCAGATGCTGGTTACAATACTGTTCACATAGGTAAATGGCACATGGGGGACATTGCCGAAGGCTATCCTCATAACCAAGGGTTTGACTATGCGTCCTTCCCTATTCATCAGCAGGTTTTGTTAGGTTTCATGACCCCTGAGTCAGATCAAGCTCATGTGATGCAAGGTTGGGTAGAAGGCTCTGACAACAATCCCTTTGCTTTAGATAAAACCTTCAAACCAAATGGTCTTGTGTACGGCCTCGAGGCGACAAAAGGAGAGCTGGCCAGGGAAGTTGATTTTAAAGCTGGAGAACAGTGGACTCAAAAGCACTACGATGCCATGAACGATAAATACCAGAGGGAGACTCTTGAGCAACTCAGGGAACTATCAAAAAAGGAGGAACCATTTTTCTTACAATACTGGCCGCTCATCCCGCTTGAGTTCGATCGGTCAGCATTTGATAAATTCGATATGCAAAATGGAGGGACTGGCGTAGAAAGCCTTCACAAGTTAGATAAATGGTTTGGTCAGATTCTGGATGAAGTGGATAAGCTAGGGATTACTGAGGACACACTCATTGTTCTTATGGCGGACAACGGTCGCTTCCGTCAATTTGACAGAGTGTTAGGGTTTAGTGGAGGAATTTATCGAGGTGGAAAGGTCGACACTCAAGAAGGGGCAGTCCGAGTAAATGCTTTTGCCCGCTGGCCTGGGATGATCAAGGCTGACCAACTCGCAGGAGATATGATTCATATCTCAGATCTCTATACAACCTTCGCTCACATCGGGAACGCTAAGCAGTACATACCTAGAGACCGAGTCATCGATGGGCTCGACCAAACGGCACTATTTCTAGAAGGTGAAGGTAAAGGTCGACGAGACTACGCATTCATCTATAGTGGTAACACACTTAGAAGCATCGTAAAACAGAAATACAAACTAGAGCTTCCAGAGCCTGGGCAGCCTGGTGTAGCAGCTAAGATATATGACCTGCAGCGAGACCCTAGGGAAGAATCCCCAATGCTTGAGGTGGCTCTTTGGGCTAGCGCGAGTTACCAAGACATCATTGCGCGTCACATTGGCCAGATGCAAAAGTACCCCAATGCAAAAGTTGGCTCAGGTCGACCTTATAGTGGAATCGAAAATCTGCGACCTGAAAGCAAGAAAATGGTCGACTTCTTTATGGGCTGGAAGAACCAGAATTAATACATTTCACCTAGCAACAAGTAAGCCTCAGAAGTGATTCTGAGGCTTACTGTTTTTGGGGTATGCCTCGTATCTATGGCTCAAATGGGGAGAGGCTTCGGAATAAAGCTGGGAGTGGGTACTCAGACTTAGCATGAAGCTTTTAACGACGACTGCCGCCTTCCTCCTCACTTCCGCCGCGACCCTTCTAGCAGAAGGATTGCAGGAACAATTAGATACAAGAAAATCAGCCTTTGAGTCGAAGGCTCCGAAAGAAACAATCACCGAGTACGACAAGGGAATTCAAGCGGTGCAGGACTCGGGGGTGTTGGAGGGAGCTCTCAATGTCGGGGACTCTGCCCCAGACTTCACTTTGAGCAATGCCATTGGAGAAAAAGTCACGCTTTCTACTCTACTGAAAGACGGACCGGTGGTGCTCACTTGGTACCGTGGTTCCTGGTGCCCGTACTGCAACATTGCACTGCGATCCTATCAGGAAAACCTACCAAAATTCAAAGCATTGGGAGCGCAATTTGTGGCTCTCTCCCCAGAGCTTCCCGACAAGTCGTTGCCGACCAGCCAGAAGCATGCACTCGAGTTTGAGGTCCTCACGGATCTGAATAACCAAGTCGCCAAGCAATTCAATATCGTCTTTGAAATGACCCCATGGTTGGCCAAGGCCATGGACAATTTCGCTGGGCTCGACGGCTACAATGGCAAGGGATACGACACTCAGACCTTGCCACTCTCCGCCACTTACATCATCACCCCAGATCGCAAAATCGCCTACGCGTTCCTCGATGCCGAGTACCGCAACCGAGCCACTCCAGAACAAATCCTCAAGGAACTAGCAAAGCTAAATGATTAAAGTAGACGGACGACTGGTAGTAGTTTTTAGGTCGTGCGTGTGCCGTTCAAACCTAGCAGGGATGGCCATTTTCTAACTACTTGGTTAGTCGATGGTGCTGGACGATAGAGAGCTGGGCTTGTCCCATCCTCTGTGCTGCCAGTTTCGCTTTTTCTGCGAGCTCTCCCACGAATAGGCGATCGAGTGTCTCGCCCCACAGCTTGAGCCAGCGGTCAAAGTGTTCCATGCTCATGGAATGCTTTAGTTGTTGATCCACCTGGATATGCTTCTGCACTGGATTTCCTTTGAAATTAGTTCCTCGTAGTAAATGCCCTTCCCAGAAGTCGCTTAGCTTCGACAAGTGATCGGGCCAATCGTCAGTGGGAATATGGTGATTGAAAATAGGGCCTAATAGATCGTCCTTTCTCACCTTGGCATAAAATTGATCCACCAAGCGGACAATATCTTCTCTAGATTCAATCGTTTTCATTACTGAATAAGTATGTCAGTTGTCGAAGTGAGGTCAACGTGCTAGAGAAGTTAGCTCAGTGGTAGCCGCTATATGGAGCTATACCTGACGATGAACAGTACCGAGCTTAAGCACCCTAGGTTTTAACGGGGTGGTACTTCTACGATTAGCGCAGGAACCCTAGGTTTATTTAGCAGTAGAGATGTCCGCTGCTATTCATTATGAGCGTTTGACTGAAGTTGAGGTAGTGGGAACTAGTGGTTTTCGAAACTTGCTTTTGGTGAGATTGTCGGTATTTTTCAAAGCGAACAACTGTGCCTGAAATTGGCTCATTTTATTATGGATCTCACAACTATTCTCACCGCAGCTGTCATTGTGCTGGCGGTTTTATTTCTTGCATGGCGTGGCTATATTGCGCTCAAGCGATATTCGTGTTGTGGTTCGTGTGGTTGCGATCTGATGACGAAGAAGGAACGCAAAGCGTACGAGGCGCGCAAGAACGCTGGGAACTGATTCCTTGCGTAAGCAGCATGGCCACGTGATTCCCCGTAAGGGACGACGAAAGGCTGGGCAACGCGACCGAATATTTGAACACCATGAATGCACTCGAAATTGCAAAATCTGTTTTAGAAGCCAAAGGTGGTTTTCTACACGTGAATGAAATCGCGAAGCATGCCCATGAAATGGAGCTATGTTCCGATGATGAGCTTAAGGACCTACCGAAGTTGTTGTCCTCCGCCTTATCTAAGGAGGTGAAGACAAAGAAACCCTTTTTCAGCAGAATCAAGGACGGTAAAGGGGGATTCGAGCAAGGTGTGTACCGGCTGAAGAAAAGTCAACGCTTCCCCAAACATCGCTGGGGCGAGTCCTAGTACAGACCGTAAGGGGCTTCGTAGAGTGAGAGGATAAGTTCAGCCGTCGGATTGATGGTTTTGTATGAAATTCTTTGGAGATTCTCCGGTCCACTTTTTGAAGGCATGGTTGAAGTTGCTGGTGTCGTTGTAGCCTAAATGAGCTGCAATTTCGTTCACGTACATTTTCCCTTCTAGCAACAAGCGCTTAGCTTCCTCAAACCTAACGCGTGAGGTGAGCTCGCGGTAGACGACTTGGTTTTCCTTGAGGGTGTTCTGCAGGGTGCGGATGCTGACTCCGGCCAATTCTGCGGTTTCTTCAATGCTAGGAAGAAATCCGCCTAGGCCTGCCCGCACGGTTTGCTCGATCGAGCCAATAGGGTCATCCGACGGCGCTGATTCTGAGAGTTTTGATTGTACTGAGGGGGAAGTGGACTCAGTGGCAGCATCGATACGGACACTGAGTAAGTTGCTTGGAATGTCAAAGGACACATGCTGGACATCGCGGGTGGCAATAGCGCCAGAGATCGCGGTAAAACCAGACAAGTCGCCGGCTTCAGCATCGATCGCTAGATGGCTCGGACACCACTTGTGTCCAGCCGCCAGACGCACGGCGTCAATCAGCACCAGTAAGGCAAAGCCATCCAGTGAGGCTCGGGCTGGGCAGTCGTCATGCTGGAGATTGAGACTCACGGATTCTGAGCTAGTTCCTTCGCCGATCCATGCGCGCGCTGCGGAGTTTGTCATGGGGACTGCCTTCACCAACCGTTCTAAGAGCTCTTCTAAGGAACCTGCATTGGCCAAATGCTGGCCAAAGTCTCCGAGGTCCATCACCGAGGTTTTTTCGCCAACCTTGAGTCCGAGTTGCTCCATTCCCTCGACTCCTTCTACCGCTGCCACAAAGCGACAAGCATATTCAAAGGGCAATAAGCCTTCGTGGTTGGTGAGGGTTTCTAGGTTCACGTGTAGAGCTTTCATGATGCGTTCCACGTCAGCCCCACCTTGGTGAAGGTAAGAGGGGAATGGGCTAAATGCCGCATTACGGGCCAATGGAATTCGTTTCATGCTAACAGAGGGATTGTGCAGCTACTTGCATGTAATCACAAGGTTATACCTTTGAGCTCATTCGGCATTTTTGGTTTAGTGTAAGTAGATCAAACAAAAGCCATAACGGCTTCAAGGTCACAACTAAATCTAACTAGAATATTACTCAAATGAAAACATGCACATTACTCACACTCGGACTTCTTGTTTCTCTCTCACCACTTTCATTCTCTTCGTCACCAAGCGAACGTAGCGACGACCGACAAGGTAACCGCAACGAACGTCAAGATGATCGTCAAGGGAACCGCGGTGACCGCCAAGAAAATCGCGGAGACAATCGCCAAGAGAGACAAGACCGCCGCTAGATAGCGTAAACTCTGCTCAACACACCCCGCTCAGGATCAGCTCCTGAGCGGGGTTTTTGTGTCTATTTGGCAACGGCTCAAGAGTGCTCAGAGGGGGTAGGTCTGCAATCAGAGTCTAGAAGAAATCTGTTAGATTGGTTCGAACGCTGATCATCATCTGATGCATTGGATGAGTCGCTACGCTATCATGGTGTGGTGGTGGCTTTCGAAATTTTAATCTTCCCATTTAAAAGTCAATGATTCGCAGTAAATAGCTTGAGTGAGAGTGAGGGTTTTTGTTAGGTAATGGTATGAAACGATTGACCTCTTCCATGCTCCTGGCTTTTGTTTGTGCGCTTCTAGCTCCTGCGGCGCTGGCACAGACTCAGCGCGAAATGAACGAGGAAGCAGCAAAGTATTTCCAGGATGCAGAT
Source organism: Rubritalea marina DSM 17716 (assembly GCF_000378105.1). GTDB lineage: Bacteria > Verrucomicrobiota > Verrucomicrobiia > Verrucomicrobiales > Akkermansiaceae > Rubritalea > Rubritalea marina. The sequence goes on from NZ_KB899253.1 coordinate 40,323, forward strand.
AAAAAACTCAATGCCGCCTACAGCGCGGTGATTGCGTCTTTTGGTGAGGATGAGGGGCAAAAGGAAGCTTTACGTGAGGCTCAGCGTGCGTGGTTGAAGTTCACAGAGCTGCACCTCAAAGCCGTATTTTATGTGCCCGAGGGTGAGGATGCTCGCACGTATTTTGGATCGATACACGCGATGAATTACGCCTTCGAGAAGGGGGATTTGTATCAGCAACGTGCGGTGCTCTTGAACAAAATGATTGGGCTGAACGAGGAAGACGGGAGCTTGAATATCGTACCAGGACAGAGCATCGGGGCGCTGAAAAGTGGCAGCACCATCGATGATTTTATGATGTTCTATGGCGTGGAAAACATCAAAGAAGTGGAGGTGCCGATGGGTGAAGGGGAGACGGTCAAAGGCTACGCATTATTTCCCAACGATCCTGAGCGAGAAGTGACGATCATTTTTAGTGAGGATCAAAAAGAGCTAAAGGTTCTGATAACAAGCGAGACGTCCAGATGGACAATTCTCGATGATATAAAGATTGGCACCACTTTAGTGGATTTAGAGAAATTGAATCATTCAGAATTTAAGCTGTACGGCTTTGAATGGGACTTTGGAGGAGTCGTTAATTCCTATGGAGATGGGAAATTAGAAAAATACAGAAGCAATCTTACGGTCATTTTTGACCCAACAGTCTTCGACGAAAAAACGCAGAAGGTTCTAGGGGATAACGAGTACAAATCCTCGAACCAGAGCATGATCCATGCTAAGCCTGTGATTCGAGAAATCTGGGTGAGTATGTGACGCATTGAAGCCCATCACCCCAGAATTCTCTCAGACTGCAGAGTGTCAACGGCTTTGGAGAATGTTATCGCTCGCCAGCGTCTTGGCTATTGCGGATGGTGATTTGTTCGTTGAGTGTGAAGAAATCGTAGATGTAGCCCATGCCCATGAGTCCGCCGGTGAGCAACCAGATAAGGCCCGTGCCGATCTTGCCCATGTAGAAACGATGGATGCCAAAGATCCCCAGGAAAGTCTGAAGGATCCAAGCGATGTTGTAATCGATATTGCCAGATTGGTAGCGGAAGTCGCATTCCTTATCCATGGAGGGGATGAGGAAGAGATCGATGAGCCAACCAATGCCACAGAGCCCGGCGGTGAAGAACCAAATCACTCCAGTAATCGGGCGACCATAGTAAAAACGATGGGCTCCAGTGAACCCGAAAATCCAGAGTGTGTAGCCAATGGCTTTGGAGTGTGTGTCTGAGCTTGTCATGTCTAATGTTTGTTATAGGAGCGCTGGTGGCATGAGGCGAGCATGAATGGTATTTGGAATGTCGAGTTCGCCCGCCTACTTTGTTGTCTCTCAGATATTAGTTTTAATTGTTAGTTTTATCCGAGGTAGGCTATCAAAACCTTGCTTAGATTTGAAATCCTGTTAATGGTGATATGTTGATTTTAGAGCCATGAACCATGAGGGTGAATGAACTAACAACTATTGAAAAACCTGATAGATTTATGATGAAAATTAAAACCCTTCCTTCCCTCTTCTTGATGTCGCTAGGTGTTAGCCTTAGCACCGCGACTGCTCAAGATTCATTCAAATACACCACGGAGATACCCGCGGGGATCATCACCCCAGACAAAGTGGAGACCTCGATTGGCGAACTCGATTTCACCGACGGGGTACCATCGCGCGAGACTGCGGAAAAGGCCTACGACTTTATGGACACGGCTCGTGCGGCGGATGCTTTTCTCAAGGGCATGCCAGCGGCATCGATCGCAGCGATGTTGGAGGGCAATCACTCTCAAGGTGCGGTAGAGGCGCACCAAGTCGTTCTCTTTGATAAGTTGATGGATTCCAAGTCTCTCTTCCTGACCGCGAACACATCGACCGTCTACACCTTCCCTGATTTGGATCTCAAGCGAGATGGGCCGACCGTGGTGGAGGCTGCCAAAGGCATGCTAGGGGCAGCCAACGACGGGTTTTTCCGATTTGTTGAGAATATCACTGGGGGCAAGTACCTATTCCTACCGCCCGGTTACGAAGGTGAGGTGCCTGAGGGCTACACGGTGTTGCGTCCTGAGACTTATCGTTTGTGGGTGTTCCTGCGCAAGTCACCGAAGAGCAAATCCCCTGAGGATGTCGCGGCTGCAGCCCAGTTTGTTCGTGATGGTCTCAAAGTGTATCCTTTATCCAAGGCGTCGAATCCACCGGAGATGGAATGGATCAGCGGGACTGGAAAAGCCTACAACACGATCCACTACAACAATGCTGAGTTCTACGATCACATGCATGAGGTGATCGACTACGAGGCACCGGGGCTACTCAGCCCAGAGATTCGAGGTTTGTATGCCTCGCTTGGCATCGAGAAAGGGAAACCATTCAAGCCGGATGAGCGGATGAAGGCGATTTTGAAAGACGGCGTGGCGATTGGCAATGCGCAGGCACGTTCGATCGTTTGGTACCCACGCGTCGACATGAACATGGGAGGTGTCCAGATTTACCCAGATACCGGCAGTGCCTGGAATATGGGCTACCCCGAGCGCAATGTGCACTTCAGCGGTAAAGATGGCGTGACCATGAATACTGATGCTCGAGTGAGTTTCCACTACCCCTACACTGGCGTGACTCCTGCGATGGCGACACCTCGCGAGGGGACTGGTTCGGACTATGGCTGTATTTACCTCGACGGTGATAAGAATCCTTTCGATGGCAGCAAGACGTACAAAGTCACCCTGCCGAAGGACGCCCCGATGGCAAACTTCTGGGCAGTGACGATTTATGATACTCAGACCCGTTCGATGCTACAGACCGACCAAGAGGCCTGCGGTGTTGATAGCCTCCAAGACGGACTGCGCTACAACAAGGATGGATCAATCGACATTTACTTTGCCCCTAAGGCGCCTCCTGGATTTGAGAAAAACTGGGTACAGACGATTCCGGGCAAGAGCTGGTTCACCATCCTCCGGATGTACAGCCCACTCAAGGCGTGGATCGACCAGACCTGGCGCCCGAGCGAAGTCATCAAAACCAACTAATCGATCCATCACCAGGACGCACAAGTCACAAACCCACCATTCATCATGAAAAAACAAACCACCCATTCGCTTTGCCTGCTGGCATTCGGCGCCCTCTCAGCCACGAGCTTGGCTGAAGACACATTCAAATACACCACCGAGATCCCCGCGGGGATCATCACCCCTGACAAAGTGGAGACCTCGCTTGGTGAACTTGACTTCACCGATGGCGTTCCCTCTCGCGAGACTGCGGACAAAGTCTACGACTTTATGGACACCGCTCGCGCGGCGGATGCCTTTCTCAAGGGGATGCCGGCTGCCTCAGTGGCGGCCTTGATTGAAGGTGCTCATTCGCTTGGTGCTGTGGAGCACAACCAAGTGATGATCTTCGATGGCTTGATGAATGCCAAATCCTTGTTCCTCACTGGCAATAGCGCAACTGTGTATGTCGTTCCGGATCTGGACTTGAAGCGCGATGGTCCAACCGTGGTGGACGCGCCCAAGGGATTGCTTGGTGCTGCTAATGACGCCAACTTCCGATTTGTCGAGAACATCACGGGAGGGAAATACCTGTTCCTGCCGCCTGGCTACGAAGGTGAGGTGCCAGAGGGCTACAAGGTTTACCGTCCCAAGACCAACCGCTTGTGGGTTTTCCTGCGCAAGACGCCAAAGAGCAAAGCTCCGGATGATGTCGCCGCTGCGGTGCAGGACGTGAAAGAGAATCTCAAGGTCTACAAGCTAGCGGATGCCGCCAAGCCGCCGAAGATGGAGTGGTTCAGTGGCTCGGACAAGGACTTCAACACGATTCATTACAACAATGCGGAGTTCTACCATCACCTGAATGAGGTGATTCAGTATGAAGCAGCCGGATTGTTCACCCCCGAGGTGCGCGGGTTGTTTGCCTCTTTAGGTATCGAGAAGGGCAAGGAGTTCAAGCCCGACGAACGCATGAAGGCAATTCTTAAAGATGGGGTGGCCATCGGCAATGCCCAGGCTCGTTCGATCGTTTGGTACCCACGCATCGACAAGAACATGTCTGGTGCGCAAATCTACCCAGACACTGGCAGTGCTTGGAACATGGCCTACATGGGACGCAACGTGCACTTCAATGGCGAAGATGGCGGCACCATGAATACGGATGCGCGTGTGATGTTCCACTACCCATACACCGCAGTGACTCCCGCCATGGCGGCGCCGCGTGAAGGCACGGGTTCGGATTATGGCATTGCCTTCCTCGATGGCGACAAGAAGCCCTTCGATGGTAGCAAGACCTACAAGATCACCTTGCCGAAGGATGCTCCGATTGAGAACTTCTGGGCGGTGACGATCTACGACACCCAGACCCGCTCGATGTTGCAGACGGATCAGAAGAATGCTGGGGTGGACAGCCTCCAAGACGGCCTCCGCTACAACAAAGATGGATCCATCGATCTCTACTATGCTCCCAAGCCGCCTCCAGGATTTGAGAAAAACTGGGTGCAGACTGTGCCAGGCAAGAGCTGGTTCACCATCCTTAGGATGTATAGCCCGAAGAAGGCTTGGATCGACCAAACTTGGCGCCCTAGTGAAATCATCAAGACGAATTAGAACGGATGCGTAAACATAGAACCGCATGCTCAGTGGCGGGAATGCTAGGCTTGATCGCGTCAAGCTCAATGGCAGTCACGCCTACCGACCAAGGGTTTAACGACACTGGTGATATCTTGGCTCGTTCGAAGCAACACGCGAACATCGAGTACGACATCATGGTGCAGCGTGCTACCCAAGCCGCGATCTACTACATGCCGGCTGTTGCTCAGGTAGACTTCATCAAGGCGACGAGGCGAGTGGGTGGTGATTACGGCACCGTGAACTTTGTCACGAAGCCGTTTGGTTCCGACAAAGGTTTCCTCACTGCCAACGACACCACCGCTTATGCGTGGGGTTCTTTATCGACTAAAAAGGGTGCTGTGGTGGTGGAAGTGCCACCCATGAGCGACAAAATCGACTACTTTGGTTCGTTCATCTCCGCTTGGCATGTTCCGATGGTGGATGTCGGTTCTAAAGGTGCTGACCAAGGGAAGGGCGGCAAATACCTGTTCTTACCACCCAACTATGACGGCCAACATGGATCCGCGAAAGAGCTCGAAGCCAAAGGCTTCATCATCGTGCCGGGCATGGATGGCCATGACGCTTCCTACTCGTTTCGGCCCACATTGTTGAACGGTGCCAGTCACGCGGATGCGGGTCAGCATGCGAAAGGGATTAAAGTCTACGCTCTCTCAGACGCGCTCAAAGGCGAGGTCGAACCAACCAAGTATTTGGACGTGACAGGCTTAGCTTACGATTGTCTGCCGTACTACAACATGAGCTTCATTGAAGACATCAATGATGTGGTGCAGAACAACCCGATTCGTGAGAAGGACCGCGCGATTTATTCGATGCTCCAAAGCATAGGCATCAAAAAAGGCGAGGCATTCAAACCAACAGAAACTCAGAAGAAAGCAGCACTTGAAGGGCTTGAGCTGGCCTATTCTTACATGCAGAAGAAGTTCGTCACTGAGGGCGAAACGGTTGCTCCATTGTGGGTGAAGGACGGCAAGAAGCTTTCTCAGTGGTCGTTCTGGAACTTTGGTTCTCAGGCGCAGTTAGGCTTCCCGTTTGAAGATGGTGAGGAAATTCTGATCGATAAACGAGCGGCCTCATACTTCTACGTCACCTTCTTGCCGAACAAGCTCGGTGGTGCCACATTCTACCTAACGGGGCTACGAGATTCAGATGGCAACATGCTCAATGGCAAGGACACCTACAAATTGAATGTCCCAGCAGACGTGCCCGCCAAAGATTTTTGGTCGGCGATCGTCTACAACATGGAGACCAAGAACTTCAACCGTGGCGTGGACCGAGTCGGTGCTTCTACCAAAGACTTGGAGAAGATGGTGAAGAACAAAGATGGTTCCGTGGATGTCTACTACGCTCCCAATCTGGACAAGGTTCCCAAAGGCTACGAAGCGAACTGGGTGACCACTGAAAGTGCGACAAATGCCAATGATTGGTTCTTCCTATTCCGCCTCTACCGTCCCGCTAGCAAAGATTGGTTCAAGACCTGGATGCTCAATGACGTCGAGAACATCTCCAAATAGCTCGTATCACTCTCACTAATTCAAAATCTACTATGCAGATCGACTCGAACTTAAAAGCCTTCCAAGAGCTCAACGACGCCATCAACCGTGTGGTGATTGGCCAGGACCATGTGGTCAAGACCTTGCTTCTCGCTCTCTTGACGAATGGCAATGTTTTGCTGGAAGGGCTGCCCGGAACGGCAAAGACGCGTTCCGTCAAATCCTTGGCTCGTTGTCTGACGGCTGAGCTTGGGCGCATCCAGTTCACCCCTGACTTGTTGCCATCCGATGTGACGGGCAATGAGGTCTACCAAGAAGTGGAAGGGCGGCAGATGCTGCAGTTCCAGCAGGGACCTATTTTTAACAACATCGTACTCGCGGATGAAATCAACCGCGCTCCAGCGAAGGTCCAAGCCGCGCTTCTGGAAGCGATGGAGGAACGGACCGTGACGGTGGCGGGCAAAAGCTACCAGCTACCTCCCTTGTTCATGGTCTTAGCTACTCAGAATCCCATCGAGCAGGAAGGGACCTACCCGCTTCCGGAGGCTCAGATGGATCGTTTCATCATGAAAACCAACGTGGATTACCCGGATGATACTGCCGAAGAGGCGATCATCCGCCTTGTCCGTGGCGAGGAAGCTGGCGATGCCGTTGAGGAACCTAGCTTTTCTCAAGAGGTGGTATTCGCAGCGCGTGAGCAAGTGGCGGCTACGACGGTTTCTAAGAATATTGACCAATACATTGTGGCCTTGATCATGGCGACCCGTGACCCCGCGCGCTATGAGGATTCTCGCTTGAAGGATTGGATCCGCGTGGGTGCAAGCCCGCGAGCAAGCATCGCATTGGATAAGTGTGCTCGTGCTGCAGCTTGGCTGGAGGGCCGTGATTTTGTGACACCTGACGATGTGCGAGGAGTAGCGCATGGCGTGCTTCGACACCGCTTGATTCTCAGTTACGACGCCTTGGCCGAGTCGGTCACGACCGACGATGTGATTGATGAGATTCTGAAGAAGGTGACGGCTGCATGAAGCAAAAGGGCAAATGGTTCGGGGCGCAAGCCAGCCAGCACGGGGAGACGCAGGATGACCGCGTCGCCGCGAGCCTGGCACATCTGCGCGCATTAGAATTTTCTGCGAGAGGGTTCTCGTTGCTGCCGCGCCAGCCTGCCGAGAGCATCATGAGTGGACGCAACGCGTCACGCCTGCGTGGGCGTGGACTCAATTTCGAGGAACTGCGGCACTACCGGCCGGGCGATGACATCCGTACCATGGATTGGAAAGTGACCAACCGCACCGGAAAACCCCACGTCCGCGTCTACACCGAGGAAAAAGAGCGCCAAGTCTATCTTCTGGTAGACCAGAGGGTGAGCATGTTTTTTGGCAGCCAACGGGCGATGAAGTCTGCGGTGACGGCGGAGCTTGCGGCCTTGTTAGCCTGGCGCGTGGTGGGCGAAAGCGACCGCGTCGGTGCCTTGATCTTTGATGACCAACATTGCCACCACTTTACCCCGCGTCGCAGCCGTGAGGGCGTGATCGATATTCTGAGCTGTCTGGAGGCATCCAATGCCTCGCTGCGTGCTGGCTCCCGAGCGAATGCTGGACAACTCAATGTCGCGCTCGACTCGCTCATGAGGAGGGTCACTCACAATGCACTGGTGATCTATATTGGGGATGGATTTGGTTGGAATGGTGGCAGCGACGAAATGCTCAAGCTTCTCTCTCAGCACAACGATGTGATCACCATGAATGTGTTTGATCCAGCCGAGACCTTGCTGCCGAATTTGAAAGAGCTCGTGGTTTCTGATGGGGAAATGCAGATTGTTGTGACGGGGTCGCGTGAAACCTTGCAGCAACGGTTTGAGGAAAGCTACCTCAAGCACCTGCGACACATGCGTGAGGCGCTGCAGCGCTTTGACCTACCATTGATTGAAATGAACACCGTGGACGACCCGCTGCAGCAGTTGCTCCGAGCCATGGGAGCACCAGCATGAGTGGTAAAGTATTTGAAGCAGACTGGGGCAATGAATCACTGCGCGGGTTGGTGGAGCTGGAGTTCCCCGAGCCCGTGTCTCTGGTGCCCAGCACCCCAGGATGGTGGATCTTGTGCCTTGTCCTGATTGGGCTTGTGCTCAGGGGCTTTTGGAGGCGTCGGCAGCGTTACTTGCGCGATCAATACCGCCGTGAAGCATTGGAGCAATTGAGCTCGATCGAGCAAGGTCTCGCCGCTGGCGATTTTGGAGCCGTGCGCGAGCTGGCTCCCTTGCTAAGGGCCACGGCAATCGCAGCCGCTGGGCGTGATCAATTTGCGGGGCTTGAGGGCGACGGCTATGCTGTGGCGCTCGAGGAACTCAGCCCAGGGCGAGTGCCGGTGCCCGTGGAGGCGCTGCAGCAGCTGGCCTATGCGCCACTGGATACGATTGGGGGGATGGACACCGACAGCGTGATCCAGGCCTTGGAGGATTGGATTCAACACCATCAACGACCCCATGATTGAGTTTACACATCCTTGGGCGTTCCTGCTCTTGCTTGCTCCGGCATGCATCTACTGGTTGGTGCCATCGCACCGTGAAAGCCGTGATTCATTGCAGGTTCCATACTTCCAACGCTTGGCGGCCTTGAGTGGGGAAACCCCGCGCGTGGGCGCGAGCATTCGCCGACGTTTGGTGATCCAAGCGGTGGCTAGCTTGTTGGGTTGGTGTTTGTTAGTGACTGCTCTAGCGCGCCCAGAATGGGTGGGTGAGCCAGTCAAACTCGAGAAAACGGCGCGCGACCTGATGCTGGCAGTGGATTTATCCGGATCGATGGAAGCCACAGATTTCAGCGATGCAGCGGGTGAAAAGGTCGATCGCTTGACGGTGGCGAAGGAGGTCTTGGCCGACTTTGTGGCCGGGCGTGAGGGGGATCGCTTGGGCTTGATCGTCTTTGGCTCTGCCGCCTACATTCAGGCACCCTTCACTGATGACCACGCGGCATGGCTGAAGCTATTGGACGAAAGCATTGTCAACATGGCGGGGCCGAGCACGGCGCTGGGGGACGCCATTGGCCTTTCTATTTCGCACTTTCGCCAATCAAAAACCGAACATAGGGTGCTGATCGTGCTGACGGATGGCAATGACACCGGCAGCAAGGTGCCACCACTGGATGCCGCAAAGGTGGCGAAGGTGGAGGACGTGACCATCTACACCGTGGCGGTCGGAGATCCAACGACGGTGGGGGAAGATGCGCTAGACATGGAAACTCTGGAGGCTGTGGCTCGCGGCACGGGGGGGAGCAATTTTGTGGCGACCAACCGCGAGAGCCTGAGCGAGATTTACCAACGCATCGACGCGCTTGAGCCCGCGCGCTACGACAGCCTGTCGTACCGTCCTCGTCAGACGATGTTTCATGTGCCCTTGGCCGCATTCGCGCTGCTGTACATTCTATCGATGCCATTCTTTGTGTGGGCTGCGCGTCACAAACGGAGGGTGAACCATGACTGAGTTGGCATTCATTGAGACCTTGCATTTTTTGCGACCAGCTTGGTTCCTTTTGTTGATCCCCTTTGCCTTGATCAGCATGTTGCAATGGCGGTCGGGTGATCTGGAGCGCCAGTGGAAGGGCGTGATTGCGCCGCACTTGTTGCCCCATCTTGTGGTGCAGGGGAGCCAGCGCCAACTGATCTCTCCCTTGTGGGTGTCCTTGGTGGTGCTGCCAATGTTGGTAGTGGCATTGGCTGGGCCGAGCTGGACCCGTGGCGAGTCACCCTTTGCGGTTGACTCCGCCTCACTCGTGGTCGCGGTGGACCTCGGGGAGTCGATGGGCTCCGAGGACCTTCAGCCGAATCGCTTGCAACGGGCACGCAGCAAAATTTTAGAACTCTCTCAAGCGCGCGGCGATGCCAACACTGCCTTGTTAGCTTACGCGGGCTCGGCTCACACGGTCCTCCCCCTGACCGATGATGCCAGCATCCTTTTGCACTACCTAGAGGCGCTGCAAGTGGGGATGTTGCCGAAGTCTGGGAAGGCGCCGGAGTTGATTCTGCCGATGGCTCGTGACTTGCTGGCCGAGGGTGGTGGGACGCTCCTCATTGTGGCCGATGGTGCTACCGAGAAATCCGTGGAAGCCTTTCGCAGCCAGCTCGATGGAGCGGGGATTCAGCTGATTGTCTGGGGGATGGGGAAAACTCAGGCTGAGCTCGACCAGGACGCGGCAAGGGGGCTGAAAAGTGCCGCGCTGCCGCTGAATGAAGCCGGCTTGATCGCGCTGGCCGAAGCAGGGGGTGGAGCCTATCAGAGAGTCACTTTAGACGATGAAGACGTGACTCAGGTGTTGCAGCAGATTGATCGGCATTACGCGCTCAGCGGTGATAGTTCACGTCCGTGGGTGGATGGTGGCTATTACCTTGTTTGGCCGATTGCCTTGCTGTTTTTACTTTGGTTTAGAAAGGGGTGGTCACTCAAATGGTAGGCTCAATCATAGAGCGCTTGGGAGCGCACAAACGCAGGGTGCTTGCGCTGGCGGTGGTGTCCGCCATTGTTTGGGGCTTGGCATTCCCACAGTCCTTTTTGAACCTGTGGTTGAGCCCAGATCAACAGGGCAGGCTGTGGTTTCGCTTGGGCGATTATGAGAAGGCCTCGCGTGCTTTTGCCGACCCACGCTGGAAGGGTTTCAGCCTCTATGCCAACGAGGACTTCGAAGCGGCGGAGCAGTATTTTTCACAATACCAAGATGAGGCATCTTTGTTTGCCCGTGCCAATGCTCTGGCGCATTCGGGTGGCTATTACGCGGCTTTGGAACTCTATGAGAAGCTGGCCAAACAATTCCCACAGCACCCGGCTCCTGCCAAAAATATTCCGATCATGCAGGCCTTGATTCAGGCCACCGCGGACATGGCGGAGACTCGGCAAAAGAAAGAAAACCAATCGGGCAAGAAGCCTGGCGAGGGATCAGAATCCTCCGACGGCAGTGGCAAGCAAGGCGCAGGGAAGCTTGATCAGTACAGCGCCGAACAGTTGCTGCAGGACCCGGGGCTCACAGAGATGTGGCTGCGTCAGATCCAGCGCGATCCATCAGAATTTATCACCACCAAGTTCTACATGCAATTGGCGCAGAGTGAGAAGGAAGCGAGCAAGGAAAACCAGGAACAAGAATGAAGCACAGAAAGATAGTTGGGTTTTTGTTGATCATGGTCATGGCTCAAATGGTCTCGGCCGAGACGATTGAGGGGCTACTGAGTGCTGGCAAGCTCGAGGCGCGTGCGCTCGTCGCCACGCCAGCACCGCACTACCGCAAAGCTCCCGTCGAAATCGTGATCGAAGTGGGAACCCCAGATCGATTCAATGGCAGTATCCGAGTGCGCGACTTCACCGTGCCCACGACCTTGGTGCGACGCATGAGCAAGACCGCCAAGAACGAGACGCGGCGCCGTGAAGGTGTGAGCTGGAAGTTTCAGACATGGCGCTACCAAGTGCATGCCGAACACGAGGGAACCCTAGGTTTTCCAGAATTGACCACCTTCATCTCTGTTGAAACGGAAGCTCACGGCGAGGTGAAAGGGGCACTCAAATTGACTGTCCCAGCGATTCAAATTGTCCCAGCTCCGGGTACCGAGGGGCTGGATTCTTGGGTGGCGGCAACGGCATTTGATGTTGAAGAATCTTGGGAGAGTGAGCAAGAATCCTATGAGGTCGGCGATGCCGTCACCAGAGTGCGCAAATTCACGATCAAGGGCGCGCCCGCGATGGCGATCCCAGAGTCCGCCCGCATCGACTTCGATGGCATCTACGTCTACCAAGCCCCAGCATTGGTGGACGACCAAGAGGTCGGTGGCGCGCTACAAGGGACGCGCGAAGAACGCGTGGTCTTTACCTTCAAGGGAGGCGGTAGCTTCACGATACCAGAAGAGCAGATTCATTGGTTTAACCTTCAAAGCCAATCGGTGGAGCGCATCGATTTTGCTGAGCGGATTCTCCAAGTCTCGGGGCCACCAGTTTCAGCCGATCGCAGTGCCGATGCAGCACCTCGCAATGCGGCAACTTGGTGGTATGCCGGATTGGCTGCTTTGCTGATGGTGTCGGCCTATCTGCTGGCGCGCAGGACACATGGATCGCTGCGCATAGCCCAGGTGCGTGAGTCGCTCCAAGCCGCGCGGCGCAAGCGCCAAGACCGTGCTGCGTTCATGCAAGCCGCCGAGGCCCAGAACAGCCATCGTTGTCTGGAGTTGTTGTACCAACAAATGGCGGAGCTCAGTAGCTGGGAACTTCGTGCCGCCTGCCAGCACGACCCACGCATGTTGGCGGCCTCCGAGGCCCTCATGGCACATGCCTTTGGTAGCGGGAAAGTACCCGAGCCGAGTGAAGTGAAATTCCTGTGGCAGCTCAGCAAAGCGCCCAAAACGCAACAGCGCGAAAGCAACAAGCTAGAACTAAACCCAGGGTGCTCAGAGTAGGTGTGTGGCCAGCTTTAGGGCAGCCTTTGGCTGGAGTATTCAGTATTCAGTGTTCAGTTTTTCAGACCAGCATGATGAAACCTAGGGTTTTCACCTTTGGTGAAGTTGCCAGTTCTCAGTTAGCAGTTCACAGCCCAGCATGATGAAACCTAGGGTTCCTCATTGTTAGGGGTGCGATGTATTGATTGCGCAACACTGAACCGTTTGCGAATTGGATCGGAAGATACAAAAATCTTTCATTCAAATCAGGGGGGCTGTTAGTGTGTACGCGGCACTCCGACCGAACAAATGTGCGGCGGGTGTACTCAACTGATTAGCATGAAGACGATCCACCCTCGAACCATAAAAGGAAAAGATATCGCTATCTTCGTACACGATGTCGATGGCAACTCTGGCGGGAGTGCTGTTCTTTTTGGAGTTGCTCGATACGAAGATGAGCAGTTCTTCGTCGAAAGATCTCAAGAACCACATATGTTTCCTATACCTGAATCTGCATGGCCAAGCCTTAAGGTAAACGATAACCCTAAAGCTGGAGAATTATTTGAAGAAGCTCCTTTTGTCGTTAGGCTCATCCTTCGCCCTATGCCTGACGATACTAACGAAGACGACTTCGAGAAGCTAAACATACCTATACTAGATCAAGACTGACGTAATAAACTAACTTTGTAGATCCCAAAGATAGCCTCTCACCGGAGCTTTAGCAGAGCATGAAAGTTATCGGTTGTTGCATCATAAACTAGTCTGTCTGCGATAAGCATATGTGACTTGAGCCTTATGTAGTAGGCTTTCAGCCTACGGTTCTTTTTATACGTGAACCTAGGGTTGCGGCTTCGCCTGACCCTAGGCTGATATGGATTTCGCTTTCAGCGAAAAAGTCTCTTCTCAGACAGAATAAAACCTTTTTCACCTTCTGTGAAGTATCCGGTTCTCGGTTAGGAGTTCACAACTAGGTAGCTAGGTATGGAGGAACCCTGGGTTTTGGCCAGCCTTTGACCGGAGTGCGAAGTGTTCCGTGTTCTGTGTTCCGTGTTCCGTGTTCCGTGTTCCGTGTTCCGTGTTCCGTGTTCCGTGTTCCGTGTTCCGTGTTCCGTGTTCCGTGTTCGGGGCGGCACGAGGCACCCTAGGTTTTCATAAAGTTTGTAGTTCTAGCCATCTACCTTTTGCGGGTTTTTGTGCCTTTTTGCGGCAGAAGAAAGCGAGCTTTGGGTTTCATTGCTTTTCATCGTGTCTGGCCTTAATAAGCTAAATCCTAATACCTAAAACCGCGGCCTTCAGGCCGCCCTAAATATATCAGTGCGTTTTTGGTGGGAGTTTGTTAGTGTGATTTGCATGCTTGAAAGCTACTATTTGTTGGTGCCAGCGGTGGTGGCACTGGCGACGATATTGATCACGAAACGAGCGGCGCTTTCCTTGTTGTTAGCCTCTGTGGTGGGGGTGTTGATCCTTCATAGTGGCAATGTCTTGTTGGCTTCTAAGGGGTTATTGGTGGACCATCTATTCCCTTCGATTTCGGGGGTTTGGCATATTGGACCGATCATTTTCACCTTGATTTTGGGGAGCTTCGCTCAGGTGCTGGAGCGATCTGGTGGCTTTCGCAAGTTGTTGGAGATGCTGATGGGCGATGGATCGGTGAGCGAGGGTGCTGGCCAACGCAGGGCGCTTTTCAGCACCTACGGCCTAGGGTGTTTGTGTTTTTTTGATGGCTTGGCAAATGCGATTTTAGTCGGGCGCGTGGCGCGCCCTGTGACCGATGCGCTGCGGGTGTCGCGTCAGATGTTGGCCTACGTGATTGATTCCACTAGCTCGGCGGTGGCCTGCATTGCCTTTATTTCGACGTGGATTGCGACCCAGCTTTCATTGATCGAACAAGGGGTAGCGGGGGCTGGGCTGGGGCTGAGCTCGGCTGAGTTGTTTATTAGATCGATCCCCGCGAACCCGTATTGCTGGATGGTTCTGTTAGTTTTGTGGATGGTGATCTGGCGGGCTTGGTGGATCGGGCCGATGCGCAAGTACCAGCTGGAAGTGGTGCCCGTGTCTGAGGAACTTGAGCCCGCAGGTGCCTCGCTTGGCTCCGTGTTGTGGCCTTTGGCATCCTTGTTGGTGGCGATCCCTGGGGTGATTTTTCTTTGGCAGGATGGCGATCAATGGTCGTGGCGGAATGCGTTTTCTAGCAGCGCGGTGCCGCAAGCCATGGTGGTGGGAGCTAGCATTTCTTTGTTGGTGGCTTGTGCTTGTTTCCCCAAGCAAGGACGGGCTGAACTGGGCAAGCATGTGGTGGATGGTGCGGCGGCATTGTTGCCGGCCTTGTTGGTGCTGGTGTTTGCCTGGACCCTAGGTTCGGTGTTCAAGGAACTGGAGGTGGCGCAGAGTTTGAGCCAATTGCTGGGTGGGAATGTGGCCTTGCCATGGTTGCCACTCGCGGTCTTTTTGGTGGGGGCAGTGACCTCGTTTTTGACTGGTTCGTCGTGGGGGACGATGGGCTTGCTGATGCCCTTGTCTTTGCCCGTGGCGCTGGAGCTGGGGGCGGAGATGCCCGCCGACGCGTTGGGCGCTTATCTGCCGATGGTGATTGGTGCGGTGTTCGGTGGTGCGGTGTTTGGCGACAACTGCAGCCCATTTTCTGACACCACCATTGTGACGGCTCTGGCGACCGGGTGTAGCCCGAGCTCGCACGTGGCGACCCAGCTTCCGTACGCTTTGATTGCGGCGCTGGCGGCATCATTGGCCTACGCGATGATGGCTTTGGGTTTAAACCCAGGGTTCTCCACTCTCGCCATTGGCGCTGTGTTGTCCCTGCTTGTGTTCGCACTGAGTCGGCGCTCAAGTGCTCGCTGAGCCGTCTGGCATTTGAGATTGTTCTTGTCAGCCATAGGCGTGAGACCCAGCGTGCGTGTCAGTATGACAAACAACGATATCCTGCGCCGCCTACGCTATGCATTCAATTACAGCAATGTTCAGATCGCTAACATAATGCAACATGCCGGCACCGAGCCGAGTGCTGCGCAGCTGAGCTCGTGGTTGAAGCGTGAGGATGACCCTGAGCTTGTGAAATTCTTGGATCCCGAGTTGTGCCAATTTCTAGACGGTCTGGTGATCGAAAAACGTGGGCCGCGTCCGGATGGATCTAAGCCAGTAGTGCAGGAATTTATCTCGACCAATGAGATCCTAAAAAAACTCAGGGTGGCGCTCTCTCTAGGAGAAGACGGGATGATGGAGGTCTTCAAGAATGCGGACTTTGTGGTGACCAAGGCTGAGCTTGGTTCGTTCTTCCGCAAGGAAAGCCACGCCAAGTACGCCAAGTGCCCGGAACAGGTCCTGCGCAAGTTTATCCATGGTCTTGGTCAGCAAAGCTGATGTAAGATGCCGGCTGCTGTTTTGATGAGTGGTTGACTCTTTGGGGATGTGGTGTACCGCTCCATTCGATATGTCAGAACAACAAAACGCAACAAGCTCATTCGGTTTTCCTAAGTCCACCCCTAAGAAGCTTCAGGAGGATATCGAGAAGTCGATCCCGAAGGAATTCTACGAGCAAGCGATTGTGATCTTGCGCGACAACGAAAAGCAAAGCCTGCGCGACACTCTTTCCACAAAGCCATACCAGCTCACTCCGAGCATGATTGCCATGCTTCTCAAAAACTACTATTCACACGGTTGCGACACCGCAGTGATCTTGGAGAAGGCGAGCCAGCTCGCCGCTCTGATGCAGAAAGAACAATAAGTACGTTGTCCGCCTTTGGCTGGAGAGTTCCGTGTGCAGGCACCAGCTTTTCAGGCCAGCATGATGGAACCCTGGGTTTCATCTCGCAAACATTCCTAACTGATCATTCCTCATCCGAGGGCGCAGCCCGACCAGTTACTCGGTGGCGTGGTCGCGGAAGGTGAGGTGTTCGTTGCGGTCGTGGAGGACGGTGACCATGTACTTGGAGGAAAGTAGGACGACCCAATTGCCATCTTGATCGCGTGCGACGGCGGCGCCGGATGGAAGTTGTACTTTCGGTGGGTCCTGCGGGCGTCTCATGGTGTCGGGCTCATTTTCTTTGAACCATTGGACGACCGACCACGGTGGGCTTTCGAGTCTGGTTTCGACCTTGTACTCGGTGCGAAGTCGTTCTTGGAGGACCTCGAACTGGAGTGGGCCGACGGCGCCTAACATTGGCACTGCTTGGGAGCTACCATGCACGGTGTAGGCCTGAGCCACGCCTTCTTTCATGAGCTGCTCCATGCCGGAACGGTAGCGTTTGACCGCGGAGGTGTCGCTATTGAGGATGTAGGCGAAGCACTCTGGAGTGAAGCGTGGCATCTCTTTGTAGACGATGTTGGGGTCGCTGGTGAGGGTGTCGCCGATGAGGAAGTTGTAGTTCCCCACGAGGGCAAGGACATCGCCTGCGTAGGCGGTGTCGAGAGTTTCGCGGCCTTGGCCGAAGAGTTTTTGAGCATTGGCGAGGCGTACCTTTTTGCCAGAGCGTTGGTCGATGACCTGCATGTCGCGCTCGAAGACGCCGGAGACGATGCGTACGAAGACGGCGCGGTCGCGGTGCTTCGGGTTCATGTTGGCTTGGATCTTGAAGACGAAGCCGGAGAAGTCTTTGTTGGTAGGCGGCACCATTGCTTCTTTGCTGACTCGACCAGTGGGGGCTGGAGCCATGGATAGGAAGCTTTCGAGCATGTTCTGGACACCAAAGTTGTTCATGGCACTGCCGAAGTAGATTGGCATTTGTTCGCCCGCGAGCACTTGTTCGATGTCGAGTGGTGCGGTGAGCTCATTGATCATTTCCACTTCCTGGGTCACGGTCTCGTAGAGGTCGTCACCGAGTGTTTCGCGGACCGCGTCATCTTCGATTCCAGCCACTTCAAGCGGGGCCTTGAAGGCGCCGTGTGCAGTCTTCTCGAAGAGGTTGACTTCGGCTTTTTGGCGGTCGTAGATTCCGCGGAAGCGTGGACCATCGCCGAGTGGCCAGTTGACCGGCGCTGGTGCGAGCTTGAGCACGGTCTCGAGCTCGTCTAGCAGCTCAAGTGGTGGGCGAGTCGGGCGGTCCATCTTGTTGATGAAGACAAAGATCGGGACGCCACGGCGGCGACACACATCGAAAAGTTTGAGGGTCTGCGCCTCGATCCCTTTACCGGCATCGATGACCATGACCGCCGCATCCACAGCGGAGAGCACGCGGTAGGTGTCTTCAGAGAAGTCGTGGTGACCAGGAGTGTCTAGCAGGTTGACGCAGCTGCCATTGTACTCGAACTGTAGCACGGTGGAAGACACCGAGATGCCACGTTCCTTTTCCATGCTCATCCAGTCACTGGAGGTGGATTGTTGTTCTTTTTTAGAAGTGACACTACCTGCCAAACCAATGGCACCACCATAGAGCAAGAGCTTCTCGGTGAGTGTGGTCTTACCTGCATCCGGGTGCGAGATAATGGCGAAGGTTCTACGACGAGAAATTTCGCGGGCGGCTGCAGCGGGAACTGAGCTAGTAGTGGCTGAATTTGTCAAAACATGGAAGCGGTAACGCGAAGTGACCGAATAAGCAATGACAGTTTATGAGCGAATGTGTTGGAGGGAAATGTGTGTGTCTTTGACAGGCTGAGTGGTCAATTCTGAGACAACTATGGCATGGCAGTGCTGGAATCATCTGCAACCAGCCTAGGCCATCGGCGATGCCCTAATTTTCTGCTTGAGAGGTGCCAGCATGGGCGCGAATTACTTGCGGCGCCTTTTGAGAGCTGCGGCAGAACCAACTAAGAGTAGAGCGGCTGAGGATGGTTCAGGAATGGCTCCTGCACCTGCAGCAATAGGTGTGCCTGAGTCGTCATAGGCAAAATCGTATACCGTGATAGTATTCGCGGCAGCATCGAAGCTTAATTGAATCCAACCATAGTTGTTGCCGCTGTCTAGACGTACTCCGGCATACTGACCGGTGCTGGTGTCAAAGGTGCTACCATCTCGGACGTCACCATATGCACCGAAGCTACTTCCTGAACCGATGATATCTCCAGCAGAGTATTCTAATAAGTTAGATCCAGTTCTAGCAATCTGGGATTGTGGGCTTTCGATGGTGAAGTCATCAGAGCTGTAGTCGGCAATGAAGATTTCAGCACTAGGTACGCTACTGGCTTGGATAACCGCTGATTGGTTGGTGAAATCGATATAGAGTTCATCACCGTTTTGGAATGTTAAGGTTAGATCTGCAATGTCTGTATAAATGATCGCAGCGGTTGCTTGAGAGCCAGTCACAGTTAGACCTGTGAGGGCAATATTTTTGATGGAGGGATAATTCATATAATATGGAGGTTTAATTCACTCTACCATATTACATGTTCGGTGTTAGTTATTCAATGTTAATCTGTTATGAATGAGTTGATTAATTCTTCAGAAATATCAGGAATATCAAATCTCTTCTTTAGACGAGTGATAGGTTTTTCCATGGATTCGCTGGAAAGGGCCACGCCGATGATGCGTTGGTATTTACCTGAAAGAGCAATGCGAATCTGTGTGGTTTCAGTAATGGGGATGTCGGCGATGAGGGGCTTTAGGCGAGGTATTTCATCTGGCCAAGGCTTGCGTATCTGAATCGGTGTTGCCTTCATGAATCTGTGTTATAAAGAGTTTTTTTGGTTATAGAGCGCAGGATCAATGACTGCCTGAGCTGCCTGCATGAGGACTTGCTCCGTCATGGGTAGGATTTCTATGAGTTGTTTGAGTTGTCTACCTGGCTCTTCACTGAGCAGACCATTGTAATCGATCTCAACGAGTCTGACATTGGGTGCGCAGTGTAGAATTGCTAGAATTGTCTCTTTGTGTTTGGTGAGTTCTTGAGAGGTGAGTGTCTTTCCTGACGCTTGAGGGGATTGTGAATCTATCATGCTTGCTTGTGATTTAGAGATCTCTTGAGTATCCCTGCACATGAAGATGATGTTGTACTGGTGCTCGATTGGGAGGTAGGGAAGCAAGAGGGAAATGACCTTGGTGACTTTCCCTTCACTTTGCTCAATCACCTCAGGATTGGCAGCGAGTGACTTGATTGGTTCCCATTCGAAGTAACCGTTGGGGTTGCTTTGATCTGGGGTTCGTATGGAATCAGTCATGAGCGAGCAGCCTGCTTGATTTAGGATTTTCATCATCATCGATGTGCCGGAGCGTGGTAGGCCTGATACCAAAGTGAACGATTTCCCTGAACTGCCTGGGGTAATGACCTCCTTTGTATGGATGGAATCAATTTGCGATTGGTGAGCGCGATAGGCTTCGCGCTCACCTTCCCACTGGGTGAATCTAGTTAGTGAATCCTTATCTAACTGGCTTTTCTTATTAAGTTGTTGTTCCTTTTTGTGTTCGACGAGTTGTTTGAAGAGCTTGAGATAGTCATTGAGCTCGCTGCTATTTCTCCAGTGTTGGATGGTATTGACGCGGTGTTGGACGAGGATGTTCTTGGGATTGATCGAGAGAGCTGTCTTTGCATGTTCAAGTGAATTTTCCCAGTGTTCATGAGCTTCTGATATTTCTGATAGAATGAGATGAGCTTCGACACAGTCATATTGTAGATCAATGACCTTTTGAGCATTGTCTCTGGCGCGTTCTAGTTGTTTGTGTTGGAGGTGTACTTTCGCACAGCCCAAGAATGGACGGTGATCATCTGGTGTGAATTGTTTGGCCTTTTCGAAGGCTGCTAGTGCCTCACCAGCTTGGTTGAGGTTGTAGAGCACTTCGCCTCTACGGATCATTAAGGTGGCGCGGTTATCTTCTAATTCTTCAGATTGATCTAGATGGTTCCAAGCTTTCTCATAGTTGCCCCGAGCACATTCGATATTTGCCATTACCAAGTGTGCTCTGGGAGTTTCATCACCGTAGTCTAGGATGGTTTGGATACTTTCTTCGGCACCATCAAAGAGCTGCAGTGAGAGCTGGCATAAGGCGAGTTGGTTTGCATGATGGGGTTTTTCAGGAGCGAAGAAGTATGATTCCTCTAGGTACGGAAGAGCCTCTTCTTCATAACCAATCGATCTGAGAGCAACTCCCATATTCCATGCGTTGTTAGCGCGTGTTTGTTGGGTTGCCGCTGGGCCGTCTAATGAATCACTCTCGACATAGCCCAATGACTCAAACTGATTTAACAATGCATCTTCAGGGTCTCGATAAATAGGCTTAGCTTGATAGTGAGTGGTGGTGTTTTCCCAGGATGGAATCGTCTGGATTCCATGTTTTCCGGAAAATAGCTGGTCGAGAACCTTTCCATCCATGTCACTGCCGATTGCTAGGCCAAAATGGTGCAGTAAGGTAGGGGTGATATCAGCGAGGCGAGCTCCTTTTATCTCGTAGTTAGATTTGATGCCCGGACCTACCATCGCGACTATGCCCATTGGGCGGTGCCAAGCGGCGATGCCAGCGGTAACATTGGGTGTGACAATCGGGCGCTGGTGGTCGCTCTGAAATCCATGATCTGAGACCAACATGACCGTCAAATTGCTACCCGTATATGTTAGTAGATCACTTAATAGAAGGTCTTGCAGTTGATAGGACCTTTCCACGACCCCTTGGTACAAATCGAATAGTTCTTTATCGATGTGATCTCGATAGGGTGGATGAAACTCCATGAAATCGTGTGAAATCCAATCGAGGAAGTGAAAGTAGATACCTAAAAAATCGAAGTCTTGGTCTTTTTTGAGAATCTCGATAGAGCTGTTGTGAACTGTGTACAGTTCTGCGAGATGCTTCCGCAGTTTATACATTCTATTGAGGTCGCGCTGCGGGACACGCTTCAGGTTTGGAACAAGGTATTCCAGAATGCCTGTTTCTATCTCACCTGGATGTACTTTACATTCTTGGAATGAAGAAGCCATTGAATTTGGTGAGATGGAGTCTTCTTCGATCACTTGGCTTGTGAGTGGGCGTGTGAATGCATCAGAGATGCAGACGCCATTGATATTTTCCGCTGGGTGAGAGGCAAACCATCCGACCACATGAGCCTTCATCGATTGCTCGGACAGTAGGTTCCAGATCGCTTTACATTTCCTCGAATAAGACCCAATAGGTCTCACTTTTTGGGTTTCTGGGCATACTTCTGAGAAGCCTGCAATGCCGTGTTTGTGGGGATCTTTGCCTGTGCCAATCGAATTCCACAACATGGGGGAAAGGTAGGGGGGCATGCTGGCTAGGTTGCCATAAGAACCATTACGAACAATATTCTGAAGTTGTGGGAGCTTCCCTTGTTGCATCAATGGGCGGGCCACTTTCCAGTCAGCTCCATCCCAGCCTATAAGGAGGGTTTTTTTGAAAGGCATTACTAACAGCTTATAAGCTACTAGAGTAATCGACAAGAAGGAATTACTTCCTGAGTCCTTCTGTTTGAGTCTTTAGCATGGGGCTCCTTGCTTGAGTCGTCGTGCAGGCTCGTGAGAGAGCTTAGGAAAACTGGTTAATGAATCTGCATGAAGCAGGCTGTGCTTTGTGTCTGTAGACAATGGCTAGACGCGAGAGGGGGAGCACTTGCTCATTCACTGGCTATGAGTAGCGCTTTTATTTTCTCTTGGCTATCGGGCGATAGCTTATTGAGCGGGTAGGTGATTGGTTTGTCTTTGATGATAAAGATGACCTGCTGCTGGTTGGCTGACTGGATTGCTGCTGTGATAGATTTTCCCTGAAGGTTGGTCCATTCTTGTGATTCTGCTAAGAGTTCTTCCTGCTCAGCGGGCGCATCATTTTTGGCTTCGCTTTCAGAGCTCACTTGCTGTTCTTTGACGAACTTTTTGAGTTCGCGCGCTGCTTTTCTGGGATCTTCGGCAAGTTCTTCATAGGTGATGACATCGATGAGTTCATCGCCATCAGAGTTGGTGACGAAGACCATGGGAATGATGCGCCCTGCCTTTTGCTTTCCAGCTTGAGCTCCATTGGGAAGTTTTCCCCAGTCTGTTTTGGAGTGCGCGAAGACCACGGTGCCGGCTGATTTTAGGTTTTTAAATGCTGCCAAACTGGCAGTGATACAGGGACCTCAGGTAGAGCCAGGATCGGTGTAGACAAAGATGAGTGGCTCCTTGTCAGCGGTGGCTTCTTGTTTGGCTTCATCAAGCTCGTCGATAGTGAATATCGATTTGGGAACTTTGAAGCCTGCCAGAGCCAAATGGCCACTGAGTAGCAGAGCAATCATGATAAGGGGTGAGTGCTTCATGGGAATTGGGGATTCGCTGGTGCTATTATTAATCAAACAAGTATCAGGTAGAATAGTGTGATCGATCAAGGATAGATTACTCCATTGTCTGATGGAGGATGTGTGATGAGGCTTGAGCTCCTCAATGATCGATCACCTAGGGGTCGTCTAGCATGGTTAAAAATATCAAACAAAAGGTGAAAAATGTTCATTTATCGCTCGTAGTGATATGACTGGTTTGGCCATAATGTCATCTCGGTTGATTCAACAAACTACCAACACGATTAAAAAAATGCATACGAATTCTCTACGACTGCTAGCGATAGCTTTTACGAGCTTTTTATCTGTCCTTACGGTGACGGCTGAAGACAAGCCGCCTAATATTGTGGTCATTATCAGTGATGACCATGGATTCAATGATTATGGATTTATGGGACACCCACATATCAAGACTCCGCATATTGATAAGTTAGCCTCTGAGAGTAAGGTCTTCACACGGGGTTACGTCAGCACACCGCTCTGTTGTCCATCGCTGACTACGATGCTAACTGGCTTGTATTCTTACCAACACGGATACACAGGAAATGATCCAGTTGATGGCTGGTCTAAGCGCCAAAAATGGTTGGCCCATTACAAAACATTGCCCCAGCTGCCTAAGATGCTCCAAGAGAAAGGGTATCTGAGTCTGCATACCGGAAAATTTTGGCAGGAAGACCCTATCCAGGTGGGTGGGTTCACGCACTCGATGGGAAAAACATTACGCCACGGTTCTCAAGAATCATTGGGGATTGGGCGCGATGGGATGCAGCCGGTTTATGATTTTATTGACGAAGCTCAGGATAAGGAAAAACCATTCATGGTGTGGTATGCACCATTCCTTCCCCACACACCACATAATCCACCAGCTCGTCTAGAGAACAAGTACAAGGGCATCCGTAACGGGACCTACTTTGCGATGGTCGACTGGCTAGATGAAACCTGTGGCCAACTCCTAGGTTACCTTGAAGATAAGGGGCTCGATGAGAATACCGTGGTACTCTATATATCAGATAACGGCTGGCCTGGGCCTCACAAGGTGTACCCGTCTGAGCTTGGAATGAGAACTCCTATCATGATCAAGTGGCCTGGGAAGGTGACGCCAAACATGGACGTGTCAAATGTAGCGAGTAATATTGATTTAGCGCCAACGATTCTCAGTCTTGCTGGGCTTCAGAAGGCTGCAATGATGCAAGGTATAGACCTGTTGGACACGCAGGCGGTCGAGTCCCGTAAATTTGTCTTTGGAGACAACTATCACCACGACATGGCTGCGGCAGATAAACCCGAAGCATCCCTGCGCGCACGCGTGGCAATTTCAAATCAATGGAAATTGATCTCCTGGCAAGAAGAGCAACCCGACCTGCGAGAGATCCCATGGCTGACACCTGCTCCCAAGCAGCGCTATCAATTGTTCAACCTACAATTAGATCCATTTGAGAAACAAAATTTAGCCGAAGACCGGCCGGAAATTGTTGAACAGATTGAGAAAACATTAGACGCATGGTGGGTTCCAAACTCTCTAGATTGATTTAGATAGGATCACATTCATACGATTGGCTGATACTGGCATCTCACTTATCTCTCTGAGGTAGGTGAGATTTTTTGTTGCTACTCTGCGCTGCATGAGGTGTTGCCTCAGTGGGGGAATATTGTAGAACAAGAACATGAAGAAAATTGGTCTATGCTTGGGAGGCGGCGGGGCTAAAGGATTTGCCCACATCCCGATTCTAGAAGTGATGGATGACTTGGGGGTGAAGCCAGCTTGCATCAGCGGTACGAGCATTGGTGCCATTGTTGGAGCGCTCTACGCTTCAGGACGAAGTGCCCGAGAGATTGCCGATCTTAGCCTTTTCCCAAAACCCAAGGGTCTGAAAGAAGCATTGAAAAGTAAAGATTTAGGGAAACTTTGGGACATGATCGACCCGGATTTAGGTTGGAATGCCAAGGGGCTCTTGAAGGGGGAGAAGGTGTTAGGGTTCTTGGAAGAAAGTCTCAAAGTGAAGTCCTTTGAAGAGCTCGACATTCCCTTCCGCTGTGTGGCGACGGATTTCTGGAACTATGAAGCGGTCGCCATTGATTCTGGTAATCTACTGGAGGCCATTCGAGCGAGCATGGCCATCCCCTATGTGTTTGCACCGATTTCTAAAGGTGGTCAGGTGTTGGTGGATGGTGGCCTTACAAACAATGTGCCAGTCGATCTGCTAGATGATGATTGTGATATCAAAATAGCGATCAATCTCAGAGGTGAACGTTCCACGCCTAAGGATAAAATCCCGAATGCTCTCGATGCCGTGTTCCATTCTTATGACATTATGATGGAAGCCACGACGCAGGCAAAGCTGGAGTCATATCCAGTGGACATCTACCTTCATGCTCCAGTGGTCGATGTGGATGTGATGGACTTTCATCGCGCTGAAGAGGTCTACCAACAAGGGCTCCCAATGAAGCATGTCTTTCGTGAACAACTAGAGGCAGCTCTCTGGGATTCGTGTACTTAGGAGTCCTAAATTTGCATGGTTTGAAATTCAAGGTGGTTTAATGTTGCGTACCTGGTTGGATGTTTGGTATAAATCGTTACTCAATGATCATTAACCCTGTAGAATCATGAAAATTAAAAATAGAACAC
The DNA here is from genome assembly GCF_000378105.1 of Rubritalea marina DSM 17716. GTDB lineage: Bacteria > Verrucomicrobiota > Verrucomicrobiia > Verrucomicrobiales > Akkermansiaceae > Rubritalea > Rubritalea marina. The sequence goes on from NZ_KB899253.1 coordinate 65,660, forward strand.
TGTGTGCCGCTCTTGCTCTTTGCACGGCTTTCACTCTGACCGCTGTTGATGCGGCTGTTATTCTTTCGACAGACGCCACTCGAATTGATGATAATGCTGGTGGAGGTGTTGGAAGTCTCGACCCCGATGGTGTAGGTGACTCTCTACCTGGTAGTGCTAACATGCTGGTAGGATACTTTGATAATGGTGCTGTCGAAGACATGGTAAGTGTTTGGGTGTTTCAGATGACTGGGTTCAGCTCTGGTGGTGATATTAGCAATGCGGATTTTTCGGTAGAGCAGACGGTGAATACCGGTACATTGGCGACTGATGTGCACGTGATTAGAACCTCTTCGAGTGCTAGTTTTCTGACAACTGACTATCAAACCACAGCTGCCACCTTGATGAGCAACTTCTCTACAAGTGTCGGGCTACAATCATTGGATGCAGGTGGTCAATCTGCACTGACCTCATACCTTCAGTCCAACTGGGTGGAAAATGACTATGTATTCATCGGAGTGAAAAACCAGACGACACCGACTGGCCTCACTAACGAGAATGGTGATGCGGGGAATTTCCGTATTTTCACGAGTGGTGCAAATGGAGGGAGCCTGACGCTAACTGTGGTGCCAGAGCCATCTTCTTCAGCCTTAATGGGACTGGGTGCTCTTGCTCTCTTGAGGCGTAGGCGCTAGGAGTTCGTTCCTGCATTAGAGGATCTTCAAAGCTCGGGTGAATCACCCCGAGCTTTTTTATTTGCTAGCTGCTGCCTATTCAAACTTCAGCTGCCAATCTACGGCCTTCCAGTAGGCTTGTTCGGTTCTGAGGTCAGCTTTCAGGAGTTTGTTTTTATCTAGCCATTTCGGGTCGACGCTGCTGAGTTGCCAGGTCTTTCCCTTCACCTTGAGAGTGAGGGGAGGGAGTGAGATATTGTTACGCTGACCGTTGACCACCACGGCTAGGCGAAGTACGCGGATGAGGTTGAGGACGTGTTTGCGTTTGAAAAGGGTGAGTTCTTCCATTTCATGAATTTTGAGGGATTTTCGGTGAAATCGGACGAGGGTTGCAATGACGCGCTGTTGTTCAGAGTTGAAACCGGGGAGGTTGGTGTGGCGGAGTAAGTAGGCTGAGTGGCGGTGAACTGAGGAGAGGTTGATGCTGAGTCCGACTTCGTGAAGGAGAGCACTCCAATCGAGTAACTCGAAGAGCTCAGAATGCTCATCGAGTCTGAGCTCTGGACTCACCTGTTGCAGAAAATCGTGCGCCTGTTCTTTGACATTGATGGCATGGTTGATATCGACCTTGTATTTTTGCGCGAGTGCTTCAGTGGTTCGCAGTCTGATGTCAGAGCGCTTAAAAAGATCCTCCATTTGGTAAAGGAGTCCTTCACGCAGCGCTCCTTCAGAGAAGTGCATTTCCTTGATCCCTAGGGCTCGGAATACACCGGTGAGAACCGAAACTCCTGCGACAAACACCGGCTTGCGCTCGGCTGATAGACCGACGAGATCGAGTGAGTCGATGGTGTCGAACTCGCAGAGCTTGCTTGCTAATTGCTTCAGCGCCTCCGCCGTGATGGCCCCATCTTCAAAGCCAAGGCCGACGAGGACCCCTCGGATTGATTTAATCGTGCCTGAGGAACCAAACGCGACTTCCCAGCCTGCGTTACGGTATTGTTCGGCGATGGGTTCAAGGCGTTGCTGAGCAGCAAGTACTGCTTTGTTAAAGAGTTTCTTTGTGATCTTTCCTTTGGCGAAATATGCTTTGGTAAAACTCACACAGCCCATTTGTTTGCTATTCACAATGTGAGGCTCGAACCCACGACCGATGATGAGTTCCGTACTGCCTCCCCCGATATCCACCACGAGTTTGGAGTCTGATTCTGGTTGTGTGTGTGCCACGCCAAGGTAGACGAGGCGTGCTTCTTCAGCCCCCGGAATCACTTCAACCGGGTAGGGCAGCACGCGCTTAGCTAGCTGAAGAAAGGTGGGAGCATTGGTGGCGATACGAAGTGTGTTGGTCGCGGCAATGGACACATCTTCCGGGGCGAATCCCTGAATACGTTCTGCAAACATCGCAAGGCAATCGAGGCCTCGGTTGATTGCGGCATCATCCAGCGTGTTTCTTTCATCGAGTCCTGAGGCTAGGCTCACCCGTTCTTTGTGTCGGCTAACGAGTTGGAGCTCTTGACCAATGACGCGCGCTACCACCATGTGAAAACTATTTGATCCCAAGTCAATGGCCGCAATCTTGCGAACTTTTTCTGATGCTGATGTCATGGCGGTAAAAATCTCTTACTGAGTTCCTAGATCATGAGGGAAGATGTAGGATTCAGCAATATGATTGTTGCCATTCTCTAGTCTCGCAGTGTGAGCATTTCGGGTGTCGTCATCTATGCTGTTCAAACACATTCGATACTGCTACGTGATCCGTATCGAGCTGCAATCGCTGAGCGCATTGAGGTGACTCGGTTGATAGAGCAATTAAGCAAACAATTTTATTGAGATGGAATATGTAGATAATGTGTTGGAAGTTGATACTTTCCTAACAGTGACTTTAGGGATTTTGGTGTTGTTCATTGGACGACGCCTGACGGGGGCTGTCGGGCTTTTGCAAAAATTCAGTATCCCGACCCCAGTATCAGGAGGCTTGTTAGTTGCCTTATTCATCACCTTGTTTTATTCGATCACAGGCATTGCTGTGAATTTCAGCATGGGAGCTCGCGACATTTTGTTAGTCTATTTTTTCACGACGATTGGCATCAACGCGAGCCTGAAGGACCTGATGCATGGTGGGCGACCGTTAGTGATTTTATTGCTGATCACGATTACTTACATGGTGCTGCAGAATCTGACTGGGATTGGGGTGGCTAGCTTGTTTGGACTGTCGGGTGCTGTGGGGCTACTTGGGGGGACTGTTTCGCTGATTGGCGGGCACGGTACAGCGATTGCATGGGCTCCTAAAATAGCGGAAAGTCATGGGGTTGAGAATGCGATGGAAATGGGGATCGCTAGTGCCACCTTTGGTCTGATTTTAGCTAGTTTGATGGGGGGGCCGATCGCCAATTACTTGGTGAAGAAGCATAAGCTCAAAGGCCAGAGCGACGAGGCTTTGGAGGTTGGTGTAGCCAATGACGAGAGCACTACCTCACAGATGGATTACATGGATGTACTAGACGCGGTGTTGGCCATTCACGTGAGTATTTTACTTGGAGGCTTGATTAATCTAGGTGTCGAGCAGACGGGACTCGATCTACCATTTTTCGTGAGTTGTTTGTTTGCTGGTATCTTGCTCACAAATCTGACGCCCAAGAACCTTCCTCGTCTCACGGGTACGAAATGGCCCACGCGCAAGCCGGCTGTGGCGATGGTAGCTGATATTTCTCTTGGAACCTTCCTCGCAATGTCCTTGATGAGTATGAAGCTGTGGGAACTCCTCGATCTAGCAGGCCCCATCTTCACCATCCTAGCAGCTCAGTTCGCGGTGGCGGTGGCGGTGAACATCTTCATCGTCTTTCCAGCGATGGGTAGAACTTATGATGCTGCAGTCATCTGCTCAGGATTTGGCGGGATTTCTCTTGGGTCGACTCCAACAGCGATGGCCAACATGTCGGCTGTTACCAAGCAACATGGGGCATCACACCTAGCCTTCATCATCGTGCCTCTAGTCTGCGCCTTCTTCATCGACCTAGCCAACGCCATGCTCATCCCTCTGTTCCTGGGCTGGGTTGCAGGGTAGAGACGCAGCCGCTTGGGTGAGGGGCTCTTTAGAGTGTCACTTCAAGTTTATTGTAGGCGCGTTCTGCCTTGGCACGCGCAGTGTCGGTGTCGACATCACGAGCGAGGATAACTGCCATGCGGCGGTGGCCATGCACTTCTTGTTTGCCGAAGAGGCGGATGTCGGTGCCGGCTTCTTCGAGCACTTTATCGAGTGCGCCAAATTGGACGTCTGTGGAGCTACCTTCAACCACCACAGCATGCGAGGCGGATGGACCGCGGAAGGCGATTTCAGGGATTGGTAGGCCTAGGATGGCGCGAGCGTGGAGTGCGAACTCCGAGAGGTCTTGGGAGATGAGCGTGACCATGCCGGTGTCGTGTGGGCGTGGCGATACCTCGGAGAAGATTACTTCGTCACCTTTGACGAAGAATTCGACACCGAAGAGACCGCGGCCGCCGAGGGCGCTGGTGACTTTATCAGCCATGTCTTGAGCGGATTTTTTGGCAGCTTGGCTCATTGCTTGTGGTTGCCATGACTGGCGGTAGTCACCGTCTACCTGTTGGTGACCGATGGGTTCGAGGAATGAGGTGCCGCCTACGTGACAGACTGTGAGAAGGGTGATCTCATAATCGAAGTCGACAAATCCTTCGACGATGACCTTACCTCCTCCGGCGCGACCGCCTTCTTGGGAGTAATTCCATGCGGCTTCGATGTCGGCTTCGCTTTTGATTGTGCTTTGCCCATGGCCAGAAGAGCTCATGATGGGCTTGCAGACGCAGGGGATACCGATGCTATCGATGGCTGCGAGAAATTCTTCTTTGTTTGCTGCGAATTGGTAGCGCGAGGTGGTGAGGTCGAGATCTTCGGCAGCGAGGCGGCGTATGCCCTCGCGGTTCATGGTGAGTTGGGTTGCCTTGGCAGTGGGCACGATGTGGAAGCCTTCGGCCTCGAGCTCGGCGAGTGTGTCGGTAGCAATGGCTTCAACCTCTGGCACGATGCAGTCTGGTTTTTCTAGTTCGATCACACGGCGGAGTTCTGCTCCATCGAGCATCGAAAAGGTGTGGCTGCGGTGGGCCACTTGCATGGCTGGTGAGTTTTCTTTGCTATCGCAGGCGATGACTTCCACGCCAAGGCGTTGGAGTTCAATGACGACTTCTTTGCCGAGTTCGCCAGATCCACAGAGGAGTACTTTGGTAGCCGATGGAGTGAGTGCGGTGCCGATGCTTGCCATAGCAAGATGCTGACTAGCTTGTGTTAAAATTACAACAGCTATTCGGCTGTGGGCTGTATTTTGGGTTCAGCCACCTTGGTCAGAAGTTGATGTAGCAGTGCGCAGATCTGAGCAGCAATGATCCAACTGCACAGACTCCAGAGGATTTCGTGCACCCAACGATTCGAGAATATGTTGAGGTAATAAGGCCACTCACCACTCAAGTAGCGGTTGAACAATACGATAAGTAGTGAACTCACAGAGCCTGCTAAATGGAGGTAGCGGTCGCGCTTAAAGATGAACAAGGCAATCGCAACAAGCAGGAGGCCGTAAACATTCACAGAGAATGCCATGAGTGCCAAGAGGAGGAATAGATAGAAAAACCATTCTACGAGCAATCTCAGGCGACAGGCTTTCATCGGGGTGTTGTCGGGTAGGCATCAATCAGCTCCTGCAGTTTACGTGTGCCTGGGTGGCCATTGTAGAGGACTTTACCCTCTGAGCTGATGAGCACGGCTGTGGGGAGGGTCTGGATCATGAGCTGGCGACTGAGGTCGAGACTGGGGTGTTCTAACAACCATTTTGCGTGATCGCGCAGTTGGAATTCGTCGAGTGTGCTTTTTGCGTCTGCGAGGATCTCTGGATTGAGTTCGCCGAGGATGCAAGTGCTATGGATTCCACGTTGTTTGGCTTCGTGGCAGAAGGCCTTCCAGGCATCAATAGATTCGATCCATTCTTGTGACCAAGGTGACCAGAAGAAGACCAAGTGGGCTGGGGTATCTAGCTTGCCAATCGAGCGTTGTTGGAGGGGTTGCTCAAGTGTAGGCAGCTGGCTGCTGAGCTCAATGCTGAGCTTGGCCATTGCTTTCTTTAGCTTGAAGGCTTCGATGTGTGGCGCCAGTGCGGGGGCTTGGCGGGGGCTGAGCCAAAAGGCTTCTAGCATGTGCTGTTGGAAGGCATTTTCTGACCCAAGTTCAAGGGCTGCTAGTGCTTGGGTGAAGTGGACGATAGCCTTCCAGTCGTCTTCGAGTGTGAATATCTGGGAAGAGGCGCTATCGAAATTGGAGTACAGGGGGGCGAGTTCTTTGGAGAGGGCGGCCAGTTGCTTGAAGTCTTGCTGGTCGACGTGGTGGATGAAGCGAGCCTCAAGCAGTACTTGCTTGCTCAAGCCGTCCTTCTTGCCCTGCGCCAGAGCTGATAGAAATTCGGCTTCAGACTGAGCCGCGAAGAGTGCCTCCATGGCGCTCGGGGCTTGCTGGTCAGCGGCTATTGCTGAAAAGCTGAGAGCCGCTGCTAGAAACAGAGAGCGCATGGGAGACTGGAGCAGGTTGCTTAGTTGCTGGGAATTCGCAATGTTTGTCCCACATTGATGCGGTCGCTGCTCATGTTGTTTGCAGCTTTGATGGCGCCGACGGTGGAGCCGTGGTTGCGAGAAATTTTCCAAAGCGAGTCGCCAGGTTGCACGGTGTAGCTGGTTGTTGTGCCGCTGGTAGCGGGAGCCGCAGCTGGGGCTGGTGTTGGGGCTGGTGTTGGGGCTGGTGTTGGGCTATAATCGGGCGTGACATTCGCCGGCGGGGTGTACGCGGTGGGTTGCTGCACGGGAGGAAGTGAGCCGCCGACTCCTGGTTGTGATGGGTAGGCATTGGTCTCGCCATTAGACTGAGGCACCGCATAGGGGTTTGAGCCCGGGGTGCTTGAATTTAAGTTGGCAGCCGGAGCGCCGTAGGGGTTGCCTGAGTTTGGGGTGCAGGAGCTGAGTGCTGCGGCTGCTAATGCAGGAACGAAGAGAAGCAATGATTTCATATGAAGTGGTACGTTAGAAAAAATAAAATTGTTACCACTCAATAAATCGTTCGGCTAGAGGGGTGGCAACTTAAAAAATGAGCAGACTGCCGATTCTGTGTGCTTGGCGAGTTGTTCTAATGACTCTCCTCTAGCGTCTGCGATGAAATCTGCAGTGAGGCGCGTGTGTCCGGGCTCGCAGCGTTTCCCTCGATGAGGCGCTGGGGCAAGGTAGGGGGCATCGGTTTCTAGCATGAAGCTACCAGCGGGGGCGGCGATGGCTGACTCGCGGCAGTCTTTAGCAGATTTGAACGTGCTGATAGCTGTGAAGGAGACGAGCCCACCGAGGTCGAGCACCTTGTGCATATTTTCCTGAGGGCCTAGGAAACAATGAAAGACAGCTTGGGCGCGATCGGAAAACTCGGAGTAGATTGCGAGTGCGTCGTCAAAGGAGGCGGTGCCGGATCGGTCGCGGGTGTGGATGACCACATTTTTGCCGAGTTTGCAGGCTAGTTCAAAGTGTTGACGCAAGAAGTCTTGTTGGCGTTGGTTGTAGGCTTCTTCGGTCCAGCCATCTGGGGCTGGGTGATAGTAGTCTAGGCCAGTCTCGCCGATGGCCACACATCGTGGGTGCTGCGCGTGAAGCTGGAGCTGCGTCATGTAGTCGTCTGGAGTTTCGCAGACGTCGGTAGGGTGGATACCGATGGCGCAAAAGATCTCTGGGTGTGCTTCAGTGAGTGCTAGATTGTTAGGGCAATCCTCTAGGCAGGTGGCGAGAGTCACCATCCTGCTGATATTTGCCTCGCTGGCACGCCTTACCAAATCAGGGATTTCTTCAGCTGGGAACTGGCGCGACGCCAAGTGGCAGTGTGAGTCGGTGAGCATGGGGTGGCGATCGCTACGGGGTCGATGGCTAGGCTTAGCCTGCTGAGCTGAGTTCAAGAGCTCGTTGCTTCATCTGAGTGGCCATGAGGTTGAGAGCATTGGCACGTGTTGGCGCGAGGTGTTCCTTGAGGCCAGTTTGGTCGATGAAGCTCATGTCTGCTGTGAGGATAGCATCGGATGATTCATTGTCGAGAATGCGCACGAACAGGGCGATCATGCCTTTCGTGATGAGGGAGTCGGAGTCTGCGGTGAAGCGGATATTCTCGCCTTCCTTCGTGGCTTCTAGCCAAACCTGTGATTGGCAGCCTTTGATGAGGCGTTCATCGGTGTGGAGGCTTGGGTCGAGCGATGGCATTTTCTTGCCTAGGCCGATGACGTATTCGTAGCGTTCAGTCCAGTCTTGGAAGAGGTTGAGCTCGTCTAGCAATTCTTGTTGTTTGGATGCGATAGACATGGTTGGAAATATTTAGATTGTTTTGATCAGGCGTGCGGTGCTGGTGCCAATTTGAAATTCTGTCTCGGAGTAGAATTTTTTGGCAATGAATGCCAGCCCAATATGTTTGCCATCAATGGTGGTGGCGCTGGTGAGCGTGCCAGCGGGTTTTTCTAGAGTGGCGCCATCGGCGAGCAAGGGAGCAGGGATTTCAGGAAGGGCATCGAGCTCTAGCATGGCGAGTTTTCGGTTGGTTCGGCCAGCGGAGCGCATGCGCGAGATGACTTCTTGGCCGGTGTAGCATCCTTTGCTGTAGGAAATGGCGCGATCTTCGAGGCCGGCTTCTGGAGGAAGTGTGTCGTTCCCGAGTTCAGCACCCCAGGCTGGAACCATGTTGGCAATGCGTATTTCTTCGAGTGCTTCAAGAGTAAGGTTGGCTTCGGGAGCCTGGGATGTTTCGACTAATTGTTCGGTGGCGGTTTGGCCAAAGCGATTGACGCTCCAGCGAGGTGCTGAGCTGTCGAGGTGTTCGGCCAGAGGCGCGTGAAGTAATCGATAGTTGTCGCTGAGGTCGGTGATTTCGACATCATCAGCGATGATGTAGCGATCGAGTCTAAGGTGGAGCTCCTCGCGTAGCTCAGGGGCTGCGTCTACCAAGAGACCGCCATGGTGGGCGCGCACAAATATGTCGGCATCCATTTTCCCTTTATGGTTGAGAATGGTGGCGTAGCAGGCGGCCTCAGGGGTAGCGAGTGAGAGGTCTTGACTGCATTGGCCGCTGAGGTAGCGCTGCGCGTCCTCGCCGGTGAGGTGGAAAATCGTGCGGTTGAGGAGGGCGATGGATGGTGATGGCATGCGGATCAATGGAGTGGTTGGGATCTGCGGTGGATTCTTGCGCAGATGCCCAGATACTCAAGTGAAAAGCATGCAATCGCACTCCGCCATGCTGGCGGCTTACTTGCCGCGTGAGAGCGCAAGTTTGGTGAGTTCTGCACTAAGGATTCGGATCTTACTGACTTTGCCTTCGGTGGGTTCCTCATCGGCAGCGAGGGTCATGGTGTCGCGTAGGTCGGCGCAGATTTGTTGAATCTTGACCATGTGGGGAAGTTCGGACACCTGAGGATCAAGGGAGCCGACGACAGATTCGTAGTAGTCTGCCACATCTTCACGGAAGAGTTGGTTGGCGCGTTCTTCGGTGAAGTTGCGATCGACAGCGAGTGACGCGCATTCGAGTGCACGGGCCCATCCACCCAATGAGATGAGGTGAGCGAGGTCTGCATCCCGCAGTTGGACTAGCTCGATCTCGACGTCCTTTTGAGTGGCGGCAAGTTCGGCGCGCAGTTCTTCAGAGCGGTTGTTGGCGGCGTGATCGAGGAGTGAGGCTGCGTGGCGGTTGACGCGTTCTCCTGCACCCAGGGCTTTTCCATAGCGTGAGAGTTCCTTGGCAACTTCTTCAATGTCATTGAGTGTGTTGTTTTGCACGGCGAGGAAGCCTTCCGCGATGAGCACGCCGATCTCGAGGGCTAAGTCGGAACGCACCAATGGCATGCGGCTGCGTTTGGGGTGCTGGGTTTCTTCGACTGGCAGTGGGGCAAGTTGCTCGAGGTCATCAAAGATGAGGCGGATCGATGGTGCCGTGAATTCATTAACTCCTAGTTCCTCTCGTACGTGTGGGTCGTCAATCAGATCTGCGGGGATTAGCTTTTCTGGTTCGTTATTCTCCTCAGCCCAGGCTATGTGGCTGAAGCTAAGGAGTGAGACTAGAGTGAGGCTGCCGAGTGGACGCAAAATCATGGTGTAAGGGAAACATAGATCCCTTTGGCATGGCAAATCTAAACACACTGATCTTTTCGAGAGGCTTGCTCCTTGTCTCAGACCGACTTGTTAGCCGCTGCACTGAGGGCTTACTGAGTCGTAATCAAGGGATTAAGAATGGAGTGCGAATCTTGTTAGGTTTGATACTAGTCATTGACATTTAGCACCGATTAGTGCATCGGCAGTATGCGGGTCGAATAACAATTTACCTGCAAACTCCTACACACCACAAACTTTCGACGGCCATGATGAATTGGATTTGGTTTATTGCATATTTCTTAGTGCTCATCGGCTTAGCTGGCTACGGCTTCCACCGATTGACTACCTTGTTTCTTTATTTGAAGCACGCTGACGACACGCCCACGCCGCTGAGGAAGTATGCGGATGCTGAGCTACCGGTGATCACGATGCAGCTTCCTTGCTTCAATGAATTGCATGTGGTGGAGCGTTTGATCGACCACATTGCTGAGCTCGACTACCCCAAAGATAAGCTTCAAATTCAGATTCTTGACGACTCGACTGACGACACGGTGCGAGTGTGTGCTGAGCAGATTGAACGTCTACACAGTTTGGGCTTTGACGCAGTGTATGTGCACCGCAACGACCGTATAGGTTTCAAGGCTGGAGCCTTGGAAAATGGTATGAAGACCGCGAAAGGGGAGCTTCTCTTTATCCTTGATGCAGACTTTGCTCCGAAACCAGACGTGCTTCGTAATACGGTACACTTCTTCACCGATCCTAAAATTGGGATGATCCAAACACGCTGGGGTCACATGAACCGAGAGTACAATATGCTCACTCGAATTCAGGCAATGTTTCTGGACGGGCATCTCGAGCTTGAACAAACCGCACGCAGTCGCTCTGGACGATTTTTTACTTTCAATGGAACTGGTGGTATGTGGCGCAAGAGCTGTATCGATGATGCCGGTGGCTGGGAGCACGACACGCTAACAGAAGATATGGATCTCAGCTACCGAGCGCAGCTCAAGGGCTGGCGCTTTGTGTTTCTGAAAGACATCGAGACGCCTGCGGAGTTACCGGTTGATATGGACGGCTTTAAGAGCCAGCAACACCGCTGGACCAAGGGCTCTATCCAGTGTTGTAAGAAGTGCTTGGTCGACATCTGGGAGAGTGGCTACCCTCTAAAGTGCAAACTCGAAGCGACTGCTCACCTAACCTCTAACTTCGCCTACTTGTTGTTGATTGTGTTGTGTTTTCTTCTCTACCCGAAGCAAGAATACCGCCCGACCTTCGAGTTGCTTGAAAAGTACCCATGGCTAGAGCACTTCCTGAATGTGCCGATTTTCCTGTTTGGCTCTGTTTCAGTGGCATTGTTTTACCTTATGGCGCAGAAGGCGCTGCGTCCGAAGACTTGGTACAAGGAGGTGGTTTATCTGCCAGTACTATTGGCGCTAGGCATTGGCATGTCAGTGAATAATGCCAAGGCTGTGATTGAGGCCTTGATGAACCATCAGACTGGATTTGTTCGCACGCCCAAGTACGGGATCGGCGAAAAAGCGGAGTCGAGTGGTGCTGAGAGTGTGAAAAGCAGTCGCTACAAAACGATGAAATCGATGATGCCCCTGATCGAGTTTGCCTTCGCCATTTTCTTTAGTGTGGTGGTGGTGTCGAATGCACTGGAGGCGAACTGGCTTTCAGCGGTTCTTCTGATGCCATTCCCTGTAGGTTTCTTTTATACTTCCGTACCATCCTTGCTGCGTATGATGCCGATCAATCAAAAGGCTGATGCTGAGTCGATTGTGGATGAAGGGAAGTAGTCGCCTACCAACCAGAGTCATGAAAACCCTCCATGTATTAGCACTACTATCTTTGAGTGTGTTTGTCGTCAGCTGTGGCATCGGGCATGATCGAAACCGCAGTGAGATGCTCGTCAGTGTTGCCGATCAGAAAATGCTGCTCAGTCAGCGCGGCCAGCCGGTTAAAGTCTATCCCGTCTCGACTTCTAAGTTTGGACTTGGGGATGTGCCCAAGTCGAAATGCACTCCTCTGGGTACAATGAAAGTCGCTAGAAAGTTTGGCGATGGCGCTGTGCCGGGTACCGTGTATAAATCGCGCAAGCCGACGGGGGAGATATTGAAGCCAGACGCACCAGGGCGCGATCCGATCGTGACGCGCATTCTCTGGCTGCGAGGCACGGAAGAACAAAATCGTAATGCGTTCGATCGCTACATCTATATCCACGGAACTCCTGAAGAACGCACCATAGGCTCCGCCACTAGCTATGGTTGTATCCGGATGAAGTCACATGATGTGATTGATCTCTACAACCGTGTTGGAATCAACGCCTCAGTCACCGTGGTGACTCAGCCACTATCACAGACTGAGGCCGGCCGGCTCTACGATCAGGCAATCCAAACTCAGCAGGCCGCAGCCACTGCGCAGTGAATCCGCGAGCCCTTACCAGAGTAGGAGGTAAGACCGCTACTCTAGGGCGACTCAAGGCGGTGGTTCCAGAAATTCCTAGAATTCATACTCAAATGCTTGACAAGATATGCGATATGAGTAGTTTTCCCCCCCCGGCGCTACGGTGCCAACTTCAGCAATTTTACTTTAACAAATCATGGCTAACTCAAAACAAGCACTCAAGCGCGTACGACAGAACGCTAAGCGCAACGCGACTAACACCGCTCTCAAGAGCCGTGTTAAGACACTCCGCAAGAACTCCATCGCAGCTGCAGCAGCTGGTGATGCAGACGTGGCTAAGAAAGCATACCAGCAGTTCACATCTGCTGTAGACAAGGCTGCTAAGAAGAATATCTTCCACAAGAACAAAGCTGCAAACCTCAAGAGCAAGACTGCCAAGGCAATCGTTGCTGCACAAGCTGCTTAATTCTCGTTTGCTGAAGTTATCAGTCTGAGAATTTCTCACGATCGGAGGCTCTTCTAAAGAAGGTCTCCGATTTTTTTGTCTCATTACTAAGTTGAATCAAAGTCCTCTAATAGGACTTGAATTCTAAGTCGTGAGACATAGCATCTTTTATAGAGTATTCCTCTTATTGGAATCTCAACAAACCACCATTATGAAGACCACTGTCAACGATAGCCGACTCAAGAAAGCCCAGGAAATAGCATCCAACCCTGTAGCTTACAAGGTTTGTGAAGGTTGCGACTCCATTGTGGGAATTCAATCGGTTACTTGCCCGAATTGCCATGGTTACCGTTTTGATGTTGATCCTACCCGGGTGGTGGATCAAGCGATTTACCTTGGTGCGCGAAAGCAAACATCGGTGACCAGCGAAGACATGGTATAGCCTGTCCCGTGCAGGATTTCACTCGAGTCTTGATTGTTGTGATCGGTAGTTGAACCGAACTGCAAGATCGATTATTGCCAGTGTCTACAGCGATGAAGACAATAGGAATCACCTTAGGCGATCAGGCTGGTATTGGGCCAGAGATTGTGGATGCGGCGCTTGAGCGTCTCGCTCTCCCGGATGGGGTTGAAGTACGCGTGATTGGCGAGAGATTAGAGGGTGTGGTGCCGGGTAAGCCCACGCTTGAGACCGCTAGAGCGGCCTTGGATTCTCTTGAGGAATCAACGCGATTGATGCGTGATGGTGAGATTGCCGCTGTGGTGACAGCTCCAGTGGCAAAGGAGGGATTGCATCAATTGGGGTTTGATTTCCCCGGGCAAACCGAATTTTTTGCGGAGCGGCTTGATTGTGAGAATTTTGCGATGTGTTTGACTGGGCGATCCTTGACGGTGGCCTTGGTGACCATTCACGTGCCGATAGCGCGTGTGCCTGGCCTCTTGAGCGAGGAGGAAATCGTGCGTGTTGGTGCTTTGCTGGCTGGGTTTCTGGAACAAAAGAACCGGCGCAAAGCTCGGGTGGCGGTGTGTGGTTTGAATCCACACGCTGGCGAGAATGGAGCATTTGGTGATGAAGAGGTGACTATCATTGCCCCTGCGATCCAGCTGTTAGGCGAGCGATACCCTGAGGCCGAGTTTAGTGGGCCTCACCCGCCGGATACGGTGTTTGGTGCTGCGGCGCAGGGAGAGTATGACGGCGTGCTCTGCATGTACCATGACCAAGGCTTGATTCCTCTGAAGCTCTTGGATTTTGATAATGGCGTCAATGTGACCTTGGGCTTGCCCGTACCGCGTACGAGCCCTGACCACGGCACAGCATTTGGCATTGCTGGTAAGGGAATCGCGAAGGCGGATTCCATGCTCAGCGCGATCCAGACCGCTTGTGACTTGGTGCGTCAATAATGCGACGGCTGGGATCTTGATTCGTGTAGAGAAAAGTTTGACTTTGTGGTCAAATTGGTAATTGCTCGCAGCATGTTACGTCAACTTTTGAAGTCAAAGATCCACCGTGCGATGTGTACGATGGCAGATGTAGAGTATGAAGGCAGTATTGAGATCCCGGGGGACCTCATGGAAGCTGCAGACATCATCGCGGGTGAGAAGGTGCTCGTGACCTCGGCAACTGCAGGCGGTCGTCTAGAAACCTACGCACAACCGGGTGTGCCGGGTACTGGCAAGATCATCATGAATGGTGGAGCCGCGCACGTCATCAAAGCGGGTGAACGTATCACGATCATGGCATTTGCACTTTCTTCTGAGCCAATCGAAGCGAAAAAGATTGTCTGTAACGACCAGAACGAAATCGTTCGCCTAGGCAAGTAGTGGGAATCTCTGAGTTCCCAACGAAATACCGCTTTACATTGAGTTATCTTCTCATCATATTCCGCGTCTCATGAAATTAATGATTTTAGCTGCATCTGGCGCTGTGCCGATCATCATCAACGTATTACTCGTTATCTTGGTAGCGTTGAGCTTGTTGTTGTGTTTGGTTATTCTGATGCAACGTCCTAAGCAAGAAGGTCTTGGTGCTGCATTTGGTGGTGGGATGACCGATCAAGCATTTGGTGCGCGCACCACGGATGTATTGCAGAAAGGCACCGTTTGGCTTGGCACACTCTTCTTTGTGATCACACTGACTCTTTCCCTTCTCGTCGCCTCGCAGAGTGAAACGAAAGAAGTGGAGTCGACACTTGCTGAAATTGAAGCAAGTCAAGAAGCAGAAAAGGTAGAGGCTGAGCAGGCTCCTGCCGAGGAAGTGGCGCCAGTAGAGGAGGCCACTCCAGCTGAGGCTGCAGAGGCGCCAAAGCTTGCGGAAGAAGCTGTGAAGCAAGCATCCGAAGAACTTACACAATCTGCTCCTGCAGCAGAAGAAGCTGCTAAAGAGCAAGTGGAAGCTGTCCAAGAACAAGTGACCGAAACTGCTGCTGCTGTTGAGGAAAAAGTGGAGGAAGCTGCTGCTGAAGTGCCAGCTGCTCCAAAAGCTGAGGACGTGGTTCCAGCTGTTCCTACTGAGAAGCCAGCTCAGTAATTCTATTTTAGACTCCGAATCCGGTGTCATATTCAATCGCATTGCCAATTTGGGCGAGACCGGACACGTTTCCTGTCAAACCTCAGATTGGCAATTTTGGTTATATCCGCAAGGGTGGGGAGCCGCAGGCCTGTGTCGATATGGATGCATTGATCCAGGGATGTCAGGCTGAGGATAAAATTCCCCTACTTGTTTGGACTCCAGACAGCGAATACCTTCAAGTCGCCGAAGAGTGTGTTGCCTTGCGTGCGATGTTCCTGAATACGACGCGTGAGCGGCTGGGAAAAAGGGCTCAAAACTTAGGTAGGATTAGCCTCCTATTAGGCGCTGTGGTGATTAGCTACTTGCTGATATCTCTGTGTGCTGGTGCTACTTTTGTAGAGGTCTTATCCTCAGGTTTTTTCCTACTCATTGCTCTACCGTGGCTTTTTTATACGCTGCTGCCATGGTACAATAGTACCAAGTTTCTGCGTCAATCTGCGCATCCTGATTCAAGGTTTTGGGAGAAGGAGGTGGCGGATGCTCGCTTTGAATATTGGCTACAGCATCAAAAAGCACCGTGGACTCAGGTTTTGAGTGTCATGATGATTGTGCTAGGTGCCATCCAATTATTTGTTTCTCAGGGCTTTGATTGGTCGCAGCATGCCGTTGGGTCCGTGGCGCTTACAAAACAAGCTTCTGATCCGTTCTGGCGCTACCTCACAGGGCCGCTGGCGCACGGAAATCTGATCCATTGGGGGATGAATTTTGCAGCGCTACGATACCTTGCCAAGCGAATGGAGTTGTTGGTGGGGTGGCAGCATATGCTCTGGGTGATCGTCTTTTCAGCTTATGCAGGGGCCGTGGCAACAGCGTATTGGATGCCAGAGGTTCCTAGCGTTGGGATATCAGGTGGAATCCTAGGGGTGCTTGGGTTTCTATTGGCCTTTGAAACACGCCACAAGGCACTCGTACCGAAGTCGCCAAGGCGTCGTCTTGCAGCAGCTCTTGCCTCGGTGACATTGCTTGGAGCGATTGGTTTCCAATTTGTTGACAATGCAGCGCATGCAGGAGGTCTTGTGGCCGGCGTCTTTTATGGTTGGGTGGTATTCCCAAGCAGCACCTCAGTCCAGCGGCCAGAGCGGCTGAAGAGGGATTATATCACAGGTGTGTTAGCGCTATGCATCCTACTGGTGGCCACAGTGACTTGCGCTTACCAGATGTTGGTATGATTGAATGAAGCTTGATGGCCACGGCTTGTGCTTTGTTGGTCTAAGGCAGAATAAATAACTGATAGATGATAGATGATCTGTGTGATCAAGTGAAGGATAATTGATGTGATTTTATGAAGCACGCCTGAGCTTTCTTGGTCGGGATTTCAGTAGATTTCTTGGCAAAAGATAAGATGACGTATCCTTAAAATTATGTGCTTTGTCGT
The DNA here is from genome assembly GCF_000378105.1 of Rubritalea marina DSM 17716. Classification (GTDB taxonomy): domain Bacteria; phylum Verrucomicrobiota; class Verrucomicrobiia; order Verrucomicrobiales; family Akkermansiaceae; genus Rubritalea; species Rubritalea marina. The sequence continues at coordinate 82,252 of NZ_KB899253.1, forward strand.
TTGATACGAAGCTTCTTGGGAGTCTAGATACTTAGTATAGCCATAATTTATTATTGAGGCATTAGATTCACGAATACACAAATTGATGCGATTAATCTTACTATCTCTATGTTCGATACTGCTGCTGGTTCAGGTCAGTTTGGCCAGTCCGTCGCTTATTTTGGATGCTGCAAACACGGATACAATTCAGCTGGGTGCCGGGGAAGTTGTGGAGCAATGGGCTGACCTCTCTGGAAGAGAGAACCATGCGACCACTCTCGCGGGTGCTTTATTTTTGGACGAATCTCAGGCATCGCCAAGTGGCCTTTACGGCATTGATTTTGGGGAGACCTTGAATTCCTTGGAGTTGATGGATGCAAGCGCAAGTGACAGTGTGTTCGATTTTAGCGATGCTAGTCGCAAAGGTTTCGCAATGTTTGTGGTGCTTCGAGTGGATGCGAATATTGGTGGGTGGAATGATGTGATTGGCAATAGCAGCAGTGTGAGCTCCGGATTCGGGATGCGATTCAGTGATGCCGGCACACTTGCAGCCTATCTGGGGGGAAGCAAAATTGAGAGATCAAGTGATGCGCAAGTAACTGTTGGAGATACTTTCGTTCTAGCTGCAAACTACAATGCTGCTTCTGAGCAATTTGATTTTTATGATTCATTGAATGACAGCAGTACTAGTATCTCGGTGGCGCCTGGCGACTTTAGTAACGCCAGTGGATTGCTCCTTGGGGCGACGAATAATACTGGGCGCTTTCTCGATGGAGTTGTGTATGAGGTTCAGCTATTCGAGCGACCTCTCAGTACGCGTCAATTTGCTGAAGAATATGGTAAACTTAAGCAGAAGTGGGTCGCTCCGGCTGAGACTGAGATCACACCGTTTCTGCATTTGAATGCAGCGAGCTCGGAGCTTGGCTATGCGGAGGGCGCAGTGATTGCGCATTGGTCCGATCTCTCGGCGAATGGCTACGATGCCACCAATGAGGGGACGATGGTGACTCATGAATTCGGCGAGCACTTGGCAGAGTCAGGGGTGGCTGGAGTGCATTTCGGCGCTGCTTCTAGCAATTTGGAGGTCTTCAACGAGGTGGAGCAGGATGCTTTGCTAGATTTTACTGGGAGTGCTTCGGCTAAATCAGGTTTTGCAGTTCTTGTGGCATTCAAGACTGAGAGTTTCACACCGTTATGGAATGATATTCTTGGTAGTGAATCCTCGTTTGGTGATGGATTTGCTCTGCGGATGAGTAATACGGGGCAACCCGTGGCGACCTTGGAGGGTGTTGATGCTCGATCCAGTAGCAAGGTAGAACTTGGTGAAACCGTGTTGTTCGCTTTTAATTATGATGCGGTGGCAGGGAGCTACAGTTTTTGGGATTCTACCAGCGGGGAGACTCTCGTAGAGTCTGTGGTGGCGGCAGATTTTTCTGATAGTTCTCCCTTCACGATTGGGCGCGCGAATAATGCTGGGCGTTATTTTCATGGTTCGATCTACGAGGTGAAAGTGTTTGATCGCAATCTGAGTGAATCTGAACTTGATCAAGAAAAAGAAGTCATGAGCACTGCGCTGGCTGGGCTGGAGTTGCCAGTCGAAGTGATTGGTGTGGAGGGGCGCATTGAAGAGCGAGAGCTGTATTTAAGCCCATCACAAGCGGCTGAGGCAAATCGGCTATGGTTACAGGTCAATAATCTGGGATACGAGAATAAGGCGGCTGTCTCGATCAATCATGGAGCTTGGCTCAACTTGAACCACGACACGGTGGAGATGCAATACCAAGAGGCTCGCCGTGGAGGGATGGCGCATGGAGGTTTCAGTACCATTCGCTTGAGTATTCCGGTGGATGCTGGCCAGCTACTTGCTGGTTCGAACTCACTGCGCTTCCGCTTTAACGAATCGGATGGGCTGTCAGTGGGGTATCGCGTGGTGGATATGAACTTTCTTGATGATACTGGCGAACTCATCTTAGCAGACTCCAGATTCTATGAACAAGACCCCGATAGCTGGGAGGCACCCTACAGTGATCCAAGTTCAATTGCTGCAGGCAAGGTGCTGTGGGAAGAGGCTGGGCTATGGAGTCATCCTAAAGCTGATGGGCAGACTGGTTGGTGGTATGATCATCAAATCCCTGCAGCAAAGCCGATTTTGGCAAATTGCAAGGATTGTCATACCCGAGATGGGCGGGACTTGGAGATCTTTAGTTACAGTAATCAATCGATCATTGAACGCGCTCGCTTTCATCAATTGAGCGAGGAAGACGGTAAGTTGATTGCAAGCTACATCCGATCCCTTTCCGATGAGCACAGCACGGTTGGTAGGTACGGGCGACCATGGAATCCTCCCTTCCAACCAGGGCCGGCTGTTGCCGAGCGCCCTGTAGAGGAATGGGCCGCAGGGGCTGGGCTTGATGCCGTGTTGGATCGTGACGCGGATATGCGCGATTATTTATTCCCGAATGGTGAGATTTCGGAACAATCAGTGGATGCGTTTTTCGATGCCGATAAGATGCTCGACCACTCGCTCATCCCACTCTCGATTCAATTTCCAGATTGGAAACATTGGCTTCCAATGATTCACCCTAAAGACGCGTGGAGCCGGAACGGTTATTACGACAACCCAACAGCATTCAACAACAGTATCAGTGCCGATGTGAAAGGCAGTCTCACTGAATTCCATGGCCATGTGGACGACATGCTGCAAAATGGTGTCAACTTTGAGACTTTGATTTCTGAGTACAAAGAGTTTCGTAGTGATTTACGTTTCTTTGTGGCATCAGGGGACCTGCTTGATAATGATGGTACTTATGAAGGTGGAGCACGCCATTGGCGAACCTTATGGGGTGACGCCAATAAGCAAGGTCTCGTGATCGGTGATGATAGTGTGTACGATGCTGAGACACATTCTGTTGTTCGTCAGTTTGCAACTACCAGTCTCGCTAGGTTGCTGGCCGTAAAAAACTTTGAGTTCCACCATGAGCTAAATATTCAAGGGAGAGCAGATGAATACATCGACAGCTTGGATCAACCAGGCGACCGCCAATGGATTAGTGATGCCTACAATGTGTTTGAGACACCACCACACTTTAATGCTCCGTTGAATGGAGACCGGCATTATGATGGGCAGCTTCTCGCGACCGGGGAGTTTGAGTCTACGAATTGGTACCACCTTCAGTTAGTTCTAAATAGTGGTAACGGGCAGATGAGCCACAACTCACCTGTGGACTACAACTACACGCCTCCTTTTGTGTTGGACGCTTCCCATAGTTCGGGGATTTATGAACCACTGCGCTACTTCCTGACTTTAAATACAGCCTACCAAACAAAGACGTGGACGGGTGGAGAGGATCCGAATGATGGAAAAGGCTTCCGCATTCGTGTGATGGGGCCGTGGTATATTGCTAACATCAGTGATAGTACCCAACTCAATGGCTTTGGTTCAGGTTATATCCTGAGCTTGCTCGATCAGATTGAGCCGGGAATGAGTCATTGGGTGATGAACGCCATGCTCGAATTGTTTCTGACCGAGATGGAACAAGATCATAACGATCTTAGTGGGTGGACTCGCTATGACGTTGGTGGTGATTGGTCGCAGAATCTCGATCCCATTGCCACCACCACGACCTACCAAGACCCTCTAGATTCCAATAGTTCATTGGTGGCTACTGGTGACTGGGCCCATCGGATTTTTTACATGGTACGATTCCTTTCTGAACGGGGGGCGGATCCTGAGAAAATTGATCGACTCATCGATTGGGGGAAGGCTGCATGGCCGAATCTGGCAGATGGGGCGATTGGCTGGGATGCCTTGCGTGATCAATCTGCTACCACACTTGCACTCGACACAGGAGGCAATAGCTTAACCGCGACTAATGCTATTAGTGTGGTGATCCATAATGGCGGCGATACCCCAGAGGTGCAATGGTACGTGAATGATGTGCTGGTGGCATTGCCTTCCAGTACGAGCACCTTGCCATCGAGTTACTTCGATCATGGAGACACGATTCTGGTGAAAGTAACGAGTAACAGTGGTGACGTGCCAGCTGGGAATCGTGCGGTAGAGCTGAGCCACACCCTACCTCAACTGGGTTTTCAGCTGACTCGCGATGGTCAGGTAGTCGAAGCAGGAACTGGTGCCTTGGCTGAGATGGGGGATGAGCTGTTGTTGCAGGTGTCCCCGATTTCTGGGCCTGTCTTATGGTTGGATGCGTATCATCTGAATGGGACCACTCTGCCAAGTGATGGAGAATCTATCAGCACTTGGAGGGACATGTCGGCGACTGAGAATCACGCGTTGGCTCCATCTGTTGAGTATCAGCCAGTATTCCGAAGTGACGCGTTGGATGGGAGACCAGGTGTTGAATTTGGAGCTCAAGATTTGGATGGGCTTGAATTGTTGGATGCCAATGAGGATGACTTCCTCGATGGTGATTTCACCCTCTTTATTTTGGGTTCTGGGGATGTTGAGAATGGTCCATGGAATCTTGATTTGATTGGTAATGATACGTCTACAGGAAATGATGGTGAGGGATGGGGGCTACGCCTACGCAATAATAGTCGTTTGATCCCTATCGTTGGTGGTGAAGACGGGAATCTCCCTGGCTATGACTACAGCCAATTTACCATTCGAATCAATAAATCAGGTAATGATGTTGCGTATTACTACAATGGCCAATACGTCACAACGCTGACGCTGACGGATGGGGCGAAACTCACAAGAGACGATAACCGTTCGACCTTCTTGGGTACGATTAGCTATACGAATCCAGATGCTAGTGACTATTTCAAGGGCTTGTTGCATGAGGTGTTGATCTATGATCGCTCTCTAGAGCCCAGTGAAGAATCCTTGGTAGAAGGGTATCTATCTCACAAATGGTTAGGTGGAGATAATCTCACTAGCGATAGTTACTATTTTGAAAACCCTCCGATTGAATTGACACTCCAGTCTCCAGATGGGCAGGAGAGAGTCATCGATGAGTCACTCTTTGCTCAGCATCGCATTGATCTGGATTCGTTGATAGATTTTGGGGCTTACCAGCTAGATTTTGGCGGAGCGAGCGACATTGAATACGAGATTTTTCTGCGGCAGAATTTTGAGGCTTGGGCCGCTGAGAATCACCCATCCATCGAGAATCGCTACGTGGATAATGATGGTGATGGCCAGTCGAACTTTCTAGAGTATGCTCTTGGCTCAGATCCTGGAAATGCTGAGAGCATGGGAGGGATTGAGCTCGTGAATATGGAAAATGCCACAAGGCTCAGGTTGCCTGTGCGCAATGACGACGACAGCATTAAGTACACACTTCAGAGTAGTACGAACCTGGAGGATTGGGGAGGTGATACCCCGATTCTACCACACCCAAAAGCCAGTGCTACCGAGCTCATCGAAGTGGATTTCCCGCATGAAGTGAAAAAGTTTTATCGGATCAAGGTCGAGCCGCAATAATACGCAGAATACGACACAGAGAGAGTCGGCCTTAGCTACTTGAGGGTTATAAGGAGCGCTCTACCCAGTCGGAAACTGTGTCAAAAAGTAACTGGCGGTGGGGTTCTGCGAATGTTTCATGACGCATGCCCTCGAGCCCTGTCCATTGTTTTTGCGGCCATTCAAGCTCCTGGAATAACTGACGTGAGAATTCTGGCGGGCAGATTTGGTCTTCGAGCCCTTGAGTAAGGAGAAAGGGGTTTGGGTAGTGATGGCTCGTTAGAGTCTCATGCACGAATTCTGAAATCTCGATGAGCTGGCTGCCCCATCCCAGCGAAACTCGTTGGTGTGCTAGGTCTCCAAGCTTAGGCACACGATCGTCACCCGGCTCGCCTCGATTGCATTGTTCCGCCGTGACCTTGGTGTCGATGGTGGTACGTGGAAGTAATTTGCCAATTTTTTTAGCAATCCCAACAAACCAATCAGGATGGCCATTCGCTGGCTTGAGCAGCGGGCCGTTGACCCAACAAAATGCTGGTTGAGCTAGCTCACCTTTCAATGAGAGGGCGAGATGCCTTAAGGTCAAGAGGCCGCCCATCGAGTGTCCTGCGATACCTACAGGCAAGGAGCCAGCCAGAGCCAAGTTGTGTTGTATGAGCGCATCGATGTCTCGGAGTCTCAGGTGGCCACGCTTGCCACCGCTGCGGCCGTGACCAGGCAAGTCTGAGAGAATGCAACGAATACCACTCTGGGTGAAGGGGTGAAGTACTTCCACGTAGCGTTCGGCGTAGTCGCCTTGGCCATGCGTGAAAATACAAACCATTCTCACACGAACACCAGGCGGCGGCTCAAGGGTGAGGTGATGGTATCGCCGGCCAGCGATCTGGATGAATTGGACGTCAGGAACCACAGTGCAATCAATCTACATGCATCTTATCGAAGATCATGGTGAAGACTTTTTCGTCTTCGAAGCGTTGGCCTTTTTTAAAGCAATGCATCAGGTTGCGGATAATGCGAAGCAAGATAGAGCCCAAGGGGGCGCTCTCCGTGATGGCGTGTCTGGCGTAGTCTGAGATGTGTTTGTTTGAGTTGAGGACTTCTTCGACAGAAATTAAGCGCCCGCGATGGAAGCAGTCAGCGAGATGCTTTTTCCCATTGATTTGAATCATAGCGAGAAAGTGGCCAGGGTAGTTGCATCCATGCACTTCTAGATTGAGGCGCCGTGCCACCAAAATGTAGATGAGAGAGAGGCTGATGGGGTTACCCGTTTCGTTGTCGATACACCAGCAGAGATCGCTATTTTCGGGAGCATAGTAATTGTCTTTGTTTCCCTTGAACCGGCCTGACTCAAATAGCCAAGCGCGCAGTGCATTTTCTGAGATGTGTGCTTTTTCCGTTCGTGCCTCTTCGGCAAGGATATCAAGAAGGTCCGGGAGCGAGGGGCGCAGCGTGATGCCATCATGGAGAAAGTCTGAAACCATTGAAAGGTATGACTCAAAGGTTTCATAATCACCATCGACGCTGTGTGAACCTTGAGGTGGGACTTGCCACTCGGCCATCAATGTCTCGCGCCGGCCCGGTAGGAGCATCTCAGAGAGCAGCTTTTGGCTCGTCGTGGATATGTCGACGCCCAATGCTGCAATCTCATGACTGAGGTCACCACTCGTGTCGGCCAGTTCTTTGCTAATGGCACTCTGAATTGCAGGCTCTTCGTCATCTAAAAGCTGAAGCATATAAGGCAATTTCTGGAAATCAACCATACCTCGTAGAGACTAGCCTGTGCATGCGAGCAGGTCAACTATCTGATTCTTTAGATTTCTACTGTTGGTCAGAGGCTGATATGGCATTCTTTGTGCTATACTATCATTGATACGAACGACCATATACAAAAGGCAGAATGTACTTGTTGTAAGTTGACTATGCGAAGTTTCGGTGTATTATAGCTACCCAAACAATTCACATTATCTAACAATTTAGCGACCAATGAATTCCCCTCTACTAAGATTGCTGAGCATCATCGCATGCTTGTGTGTCAGTATGGCGGACAGCAAAGCCGCCCTATTGATGGATACCTATTTCACGACGGATCCAACGTATGATGATCCAGGTGACGCTACTGATGATTCCTTTGGTTATGATCTGCCTCTTGATGTTACGGTGTATGATGGCGATGAAATAAAGTTTAAAATCGACGTCGACAAAGGAACTTACGAGTGGGAGGTAAAGCGTGATAAGAACAGCCCGGCTACGAAGATTGAAAAGACTAGTGATAGTGCTGGGGCCTTCACGTTTGATCCGTCAGGGAAGGACTATGGGGCATTTATATTTGGAAGTCTAGATATCCAAGAAGGGGCAACAATTAAGTTGGACATGAAAGATGACGGTGGGACCTACCCCGGGTTTGCGATTCTAACCACTGGTGGCTTGTCGATTGCTGCCGAAATTGAATATGATGGAGAAGGCGATGGTCCGGGTGGGGATGTGTATTTGTATTCCCAGGGTACCATGACGCTTTCATCTCACATTTCCTTGGATGGAGATGATAATCATGATGATAATATGGGCAATGGAGGAAACTTGATTCTTCAAGCCGATGAAATTATTCTGGACGGAGCGACTTTATCCGCAACTGGTGGACAGGGTGATAAAAAGAATGATACTGGCGGAGCTGGTGGTAGTTTCTTAATTGATACGAACACATTGTCATTGGAAAATTACGACACAGAAGCTGGGCCGTATTTTGATATTCGCGGTGGCGAAGGTGACAAGAAAGATGGTGAGCTTGGTGATGGCGGAGTGGCTCGGCTGTATGCCGATGAAATCGACTTAGATGGAGTTTCTCAACCCGGGGACGATTTTTCTGATCTAGACCTTTTTGTAGAGTTGTTCGACGCGTCTCATTCGGTGAATGATGCCAATGTTGGTTCCGCAATTTTAGTTACCACTGCGGTGCCTGAGCCCAGTGCCACCGTGGCGTTGATGCTAGGAAGTGTGATGCTGCTGACGTCTCGCAAGCGCACCTTGTGAGCAGAGCGTAAAGGCTGGCTTGCTGCTCGGCTTAGATCAGACAGAAGCGGGGCTTCTTTGACCTAGCGTAGGCTGGGCCTTTAGTGTGTTTTCTAATAGGCTACGCTGGAACGAACCGCTTGGCTTAGCAGCTTAGCTGGCCATTGGCCTGGAGCGGTTTCTTTTGCTCCTAGAAAGCCATAGTTGAGTAGAGAACCAAGTTGTGAATACAAGACTCGTGACACCGGTCCCAAGCTACCCATGCCCATGAAGGAGGTGGCGATTGGGTGGCCTTCTTGCATGATTTTGGCACAGCGGTACATGTCATCGAGGCTCTTGTGCATCACCGCTATTTTTACCATGTCGGCACCTAGATCGATAGCGCGGCGGATGCTTGCGCGGATCTCTTCATCTGATGGAGTTAGGTTAAAATTGTGCGCGGAAGCGACGATGAGGGCTCCATTACTGCGGGCGAGCTCAGCCGACTCTGACATGGCCTCCAGGTTTGCGAGTTCGATGTCGACGAAGTTTGCAAATGGCGAGAGCCCGACGATCAATTGGCCGCGTTGTTCCTGACTGAGTTCTGCCACTCCACCCTCGCTGGGGCAGCGTGCTGTGATCAAGGTTTGTAGTCGGCTCGACTTGAGGCTGAGTAATTGTTCGCGCACCTTGGTGATTTCGCTGATGAGTCCATCGAGACGAAATTCTACGATATCGCATTCCTCAGGATCATATTGATTCTGGATTTGGGAAACATGGGCAACGGAGCCTACCACCTTGGGGCTCTGAGGCATGCTAGGATGGCTGCGTCTCATACTCATGGGCGTGGATGGTGCACATGGAACCACAAGATTCAACTCCAAACCCCGGGGATGTGAGTGATCTAGACTTGGCGGCGCAAGGTGATGCGAGCGAGCTCAGGGGGGCAGGCGAAGCGCACGCGTACTCCAGTGGTGCCCACGCCACGGCTGACAAAAATCTGTGAGGCATCGCGCTCATAGCGATCGTAGATGTAAAGTTTGCCAAAGTTGACTTTGGCAGGAGCATAGCCAAAGAAGGGGACTCGGCATTGCCCGCCATGGGTGTGGCCTGAGAGTTGCAGATCGATCTTCCGAACCGCACGCATGACATCGAAGTAGTCTGGCTCGTGCACCAGAGCGAGGATACTGGCATCTTCTGGAATGCCATGTAGTGCTGCTTTGGCATTGGGTTTGCCTTTCCACACATAGTCTGTGCCAGCGATGTAGAGGGGACGCTTGGCACTTGTTTCTAGTTTGAAGTTTTCATTCGAGAGCAGGGGGATCCCTTCCGCTTCGAGCGCTTTTTTGTAGTAACTGCGTAGGTCGCACCAGCCATCGTGATTGCCTAGGCAGGCCACGGTTCCGTAGGTGGCTTTGGGGCGTTTGAGATGATCGAGGAGTGCGGGGAAGCACTCGGCATCGTGGTCCACAAAATCGCCAGTTAGAGCAATGAGGTCGACGGGGTTCTGTTCGAGCGACCGCACCACTTTTTGCATGAGTTTGTGGTCTTTGTCCGGCTTGTAATGAAAGTCGGTGAGGTGGGCGATGGTGAAGCCGTCCAGCTCTGGGTCGAGATCCTTGATGAAGATCTCTCGTTTCGTCGTGCTGAGGAGGTTTGGCTCAAGCATGAAGGCATTTCCGAAAGCAGCCGCCATGGCAGCGGCGCTCATCTGGAAGTAGCGTCGGCGGGTAATCATTGATGGTGGGAGTTTGTTGAGGGAAGGAGGGCTCAGGGCTTGAGGGCTCCTGGCCGCAATTGATTGAGGGCTTGGACTTGGCCACCGCTAGGTGACTGGAAGTCAAAGGACTCAGTAATGGCGGAGTGTACCCAATCTTTAGATGTTTTAACAGCATCAACCATACTTAAGCCTCGTCCGATGTTCGCAGTGATGGCGGCGGATAGTGTGCATCCGGTGCCGTGTGTGCTGTCGATATCGATCGTGGGTGCGCTAAATCTGTGGTGTTTGCGGTCGGTGTATAGGACATCCACTCGATCGTCGCTTTGTGGCAGGTGCCCACCTTTGACAAGGCATGCAATGTTGTAGAGGCTGCTAATTTCTCTTGCAGCATCTTCCATTTCGCTGAGTTGTGAGATCTCTTCCTTGAGGAAAACTGAGGCTTCTGCGAGATTTGGAGTTACTAGGGATGCGACTGGTAGAAGTCGTTGGGAGTAGGCATCGATGGCATCATCTTCAATCAGATGGGTGCCAGAGCTGGCAACCATCACTGGATCCACAATGACGGGTATGGGGAGGTCTTCTAGTAATTCACTCACTGCCACAATGTGTGCTTTGGAGTAGAGCATCCCGGTTTTGATCGCCTTGATCTGGTAGGTTTCGAGTAAGACTTTGAACTGGTCTTGGAGGATGGCTGGTGGGATGGGATGAATCGAGACTACTTGGTTTGGGGTCTCGGCAACAACGCAGGTCAGAGCGGTTAAACCGTGGGTGCCGAAATAGGAAAATGCTTTGAGATCGGCTTGGATGCCAGCTCCGGAGGAACAATCGGAACCAGCGATGCTGAGGACTACGGGTGGTTTGATCATGGTCGGGGTGATGATGGCTAGGGTGAATGGTGAACGATGAACCAAGTGCCAAGATGCTCAATTGGTTCGAAATGGATCTATGTGAGATTGAGGTAATGGACAATGGAAATCTTCCAAGCTTGTCATCCTTGGGGAGCTAGACAACCCGTGCAATCTTGAACCCAATGGCCAAGCTCGATTTCTTTCAGTTCAGGGTTGCGGTCACAGAGGCAGAGGTTCGGATTGCCTAGGGTGTTGCGGTGACGGAAGGCGCAGCCGGGTGGTGGGTCGATGAGCGATGGTGGGAGCCCCGGTATGGTAAAGAGGCGTTCGCCTTTGGCGTGCTCCGATGGGGAGGACTTGATCAATGCGCGGGTATAGGCGTGTTTGGGGTGCTGGATGAGTTGTTTGGTGGGGGCATTTTCTACGACACGTCCTGAGTACATCACCATGATGCGGTCGCAGACTTGTGAGACAACGGCGAGGTCATGTGAGATTAAGATCACGGCGGTGCCAAGCTCTTGCTGGCGTTGCTTGATGAGGTCGAGTACTTGCTTTTGAACTGTCACGTCGAGTGCTGTGGTAGGCTCATCACAGATGAGAAGGTCGGGCTTGGTGATCAATGCCATGGCGATGACGACGCGCTGACGCATGCCACCCGAGAATTCGTGTGGGAATGCATGCACCCGTTTTTCTGGGTCAGGGATCCCGACTTCGGCTAGTGCGGTGATTGCGCGTTGTAGGGCTTCTGCTTTGCTAACCTTTTCGTGCAAGAGCACGGGCTCCATCAGTTGGGTAGAGATTTTGAGGTAAGGGTTGAGAGAGGTCATCGGGTCTTGGAAAATCATGGAGACCTTCTTGCCGCGAATGTTCCTCAGGTCGGACTCCGAGGCGCTCAGTAGATCCGTCTTGGAATCTAGGATGGCCGTGCCGGAGTGGATTTTCCCTGGAGGCTTGGGGATTAGTCCCATGAGAGAAAAGCAAGTGACTGACTTACCTGAGCCAGATTCACCTACGATGCCTAGGGTCTCACCGCGTTCTACAGAAAATGAGACGTCTTCCACTGCGTGCACGACTCCGCTGCGCGTGTGGAAGTAGGTAGATAAGTGAGAGACTTCGAGCATTGGGCTTCACTATGCAAAGATCGCAGGACTTGCAGCAAGGAGAAAAGGAGTGCTATTGGTGTTAGTTCGCGCTGGTGATTTGAAAGTGGCTAGTGCTATAGTTTGGGCGCGATGAGACTGGAGATGAAAGAGCTACTGCGCCGTCTGTATTCAGGCGCTATTTTAGTGATCTGGATTATCCTTCCATACGCACTTTTGCAAGCGATTGAAATACGCGAAGTTTGGTGGCTTGAGCAAACTCTTTTCGATCGATGGATCGGCATCCACTTCAATGCGGTTTGGGTCTATTTTAGTTTTTACTTCTTGCTGGCATTTGCAGGATTGGCACCAGAGCGCAGAGTCTACCTACAATACTTGTACGCTGTTGGGTGGACGACAATGGCGGCTCACATGATTTTTTTAATGATACCTAGCGGCTTATCTCGCGATGCGATTGAGATGCAAGGAGCGCCTCAGCTGTATCAATGGCTGGTAGAATATGATAAACCGCGCAATGTCTTTCCATCGTTGCATGTGGCTTTGTCGGTGCTAGCTGGTATGGCACTCCAGCGATCATGCAGATTTTCGTCATTCGTCAAGGTGCTCGTTTGGGCTTGGGTATCTGGGATTGTTTGGTCGACGGTGGCGCTTGGTCAGCACGTGATTTACGACGGGATTTTAGGGGCCTTGATTGCGGTGGTGACTTGGTGGGTCGTGGGGCGATATGCGACGAGTTTGCACCCTGAATAAACGAGCTTTGACAGAGGCTGCTGGGTGAGGCATATCCAAGTCATGAGTTTACTTTTAGGTGTCAACATTGATCACGTAGCAACCCTGCGCCAAGCGCGATACGCCCTGCAGCCAGATTCTCCGAATGCGGAACCTTCGCCTGCATCGATTGTTCGGGATGCGAAGGCTGGAGGGGCTGACTCGATCACGATTCACGTGCGCGTGGACCGTCGCCACATGCAGGATGCCGACGCGTATGAGGTGAAGAATACCTGTGATCTTCCGATTAATCTCGAGATGGGGAATACTCCTGAAATGCTAGCCTTAGCGCTCGATCTGAGCCCCGAGTTTGTTTGTTTGGTCCCTGAAACGCGTGAGGAAGTGACAACAGAGGGCGGCTTAGATGTGCATGGCCTTTTTGATTCGCTTCAGCCAACAGTCGCGAAGCTCCGCGAGGCTGGTATTAAGGTCAGCATGTTCATTGACCCAGATGTGGAGCAGGTGGAGGCATCCGCACGTATTGGGGCTGAGATGGTAGAGCTGCATACTGGCTGCTTCGCCAATGCCTTTGGTGATACACGCAAACAGGAAGTGCAGCGCCTGACGCAGGCTGCGAACAAAGGGCATGCTCTCGGTGTCCAAGTGAATGCTGGACACGGCATCAATTACACGAACATTGTGGATCTTTATGAGGTGCCACATTTCGCTGAATTCAATATCGGCCACTCGATTGTGGCGCGCTCGGTGAAGGTGGGCTTTGAGACTGCAGTGGCTGAGATGGTCGAGCTTATGAAAGGATACCAAGGTTAAGCTGTGGTGATCTTTGGCATTGGTATCGACGTCACAGAAATCGATCGTATCGAAGATATGATTGAGCGCCTAGGTGAGCGCTTCACTCAGCGGATTTTCACCCAAGAAGAACGAGACTACTGCGAAAGTCAGAAGGCCCCAGCAGTCCACTTCGCAGGGCGCTTCGCCGTAAAGGAAGCTGTGGCCAAAGCCTTGGGGACGGGCATAGGGAAGGATCTTGCCTTCATTGACGTCAATGTACGGCGTGCTGCATCTGGCGCACCCAAGGTGGAGTTGACTGGTGATGGTAAAGCCTTTATGGAGAGGCGCGGGATTCGCCAGATCATGGTAAGCCTCACACACGCAAAGCACTACGCAGCAGCGAATGCGATCGCGATTTGCGCCGACTGAAAAAAGTGCATATTCTCCATAGTTTTTTCTTGCACATGATCGTGAGTTCATGCAGTTTTCCGCCGTCGCGAGTCAGAGTGATCTGATGAATGACACAAGTTCCGGCATAGCTCAGCGGTAGAGCGGGTGACTGTTAATCACTAGGTCCTTGGTTCGATCCCAAGTGCCGGAGCCATTTAATAAGCCTCATTTCCAAGTAGGAGATGAGGCTTTCCTTTTGTCCTCAAATGCGCGCTGGGTAGCCAGTAGAGTAGGGTGGTTTGATTCAAGTATTCGACTCTAACATATTGTGACGATTCGCTCACATCGATGATTTCTCTAGACATAGTGTGATTCATGGTGGTGAATATAGTGTTATGTATGAATTGTCTTTGATGAATGATGGATCTGTGGTGTTCGAGTTGAATGGTGCACCTGACGCGGTCGACATGGAGAATATTCTGCAGCAAATGAGTGAACTCTCGGAGGGAAAGCAGGGAATGACCATGCTCTATAAGATTTCTTGTTTCGAGATTCCCTCGGCCTCAGCAATGATGGTCAAATTGAGCGATTTACCGAGATGGATCGGGGTCATGAAAGCGTTCAAGAAAATGGCAATCGTCACGGAAAAAGCATGGATTCGCAATGTGGCGGAACTTGAAGGTTTTTTGATCAGGGGCCTCGAAATTAAAAGTTTTGAGTTCGACGAAATTCACCAAGCAGAAGCCTGGCTCGACGAGGGATAGAAGCCGCAGGGTAGTGGCCAGAATTTAAGTTTTATAGGCACCCTCGACTGGGTGCTTCGAAAATGTTAAATATAATCATTCATGACATCTATTTGTTAGCTTTTGTTGATAGATGAATGGTGTGATTTAGTTTTGTGATAGATGTGTGTTTATTCAGTTGAATGGATGTGTGAGCTCATGGCATAATGCAGCCCTTCTCGGATTCGAATTGTATCGGATCGAGTCGCCAACCCCTCATTCCACATGAAGAAGCTCCCCATTCTTTTAGCCTTACCACTGTTGTTAGTTAGTTGTGACTCAGGTTCGCATAGTGCCAACCGTGACCTTGAATTAGAAACTTCAGATAGAGCGATTGCTGTCGTTGAAGGCAGTGCCAAGCAGGCGGGGATGTCGCGCCTGCTCAGCGTGGATCACTCAAGGCTGGCGGCGGCTGAGGGGGCTGTTCTTGATGCCAATCGTGTGAGCCTGTATTCGAGTCCGCGCGTCCATTCAATGATGCTAAAAGAGAATATTCGGTCTGGTCTGGATCTGCCGTACCGAGTGCAAGCGTATTACCACAATGCAGAGTTCGTGGTAGACTATACCTCTGCCGAGTTTGTCGCCATCCGTCATGGAGTGAGCGAGTCGCCAGTGGTGCACCTACTAAAGCGCGATTTAGAGGCATTGGTAGAGGGGGTACCAGAGGCGCGTCCGGTCCCTCACGATGGTCTAGAGGAAAACTATGGGATTGTGGAGCTGCGATCAGGATTTGTCTTTGATGAAACGGTCAGCAAATTGAAGGCAGCAGTGTTGAGCGAGGGGGATACTCAATGGTTTGAGACGATCGACTTCCAAGCTCAAGCCAAGCAATTTCAGATTGAACTACCGCCAGTGAAGCTCTTGATATTTGGCGCACCGACACCTGGTGCTAGAGCGATGCGTGAGTTTCCGTCCATTGGTTTGGATGCGTTTCCTCAGAAAGTTCTCGTGTATCAAGATGGGGCGCAGGTGCGTGTGATTTATAATGAAATCCCCGCAATGGCACGCCTGCACTATGGGGACGCGGCCTTCGCGCACAAGTTTATAGCATTTCGACTCAAGAGTACCCTCGATCAAGCGATCTCGTTGGAGGATAAAGCTATGAGTACTCTTGCTGTCTCAGAGCTAATTCAAGAGCTTGTTGGGGAGTGAGCCCCTGCTTGCTGCGTAGGGATTGTAGGGATCGTGCTGCGTGGCGCTTCGCCAAGCGCACTCCAGTATCGTCAGTGACGAGCGGGTGATGGTGGTAGCGAGGTTCAGGGAGCTCGAGTAACACTTGTAGTAGGCGGTGAATGTGCGTCGAGTCTAGCAGGTCTCTGCCTCTAACCACATCGCTTATTCCTTGGTAGGCGTCGTCTACGACAACCGCGATATGGTAGGAGGTTCCTATATCCTTCCGCGCTAGAATGAGGTCTCCTAGGAGTTCTGGTTGGACTGTGATTTTACCGTGATAGTGGTCATGGAAACTCAATGCTCCGACAATCGCTCCCGCTTTTCGAGCATCTAAGCGCCAACTTGGAGTGCGACCTTCAGCTAGTTTTTGATTGATTTGAGAATCGCTCATGCCATGACAAATCTGCGGGTAGTGAGGACCATCCGAGCCATGTGGCGCGTGGGCCAATTGTGTGAGCTCGTTTTGGATTTCTCTACGTGTGCAGAAGCAGGGATAGATGACGCCTAGCTCTTTGAGCTTATCCAGTGCTAGATCATAGGCTGCTAGGCGGTCTCGCTGACGTAAAAATGGCTTTGGCGCATGAAGCCCGGCCCACTCCAAGTCTTCTTCAATAGCTTGGTAGAATGTGTCTCTAGTCCGCGTTTCGTCAATGTCTTCGAAGCGCACTAGAAACTGCCCCTGTGTGCTCAGAGCGAGCTGGTGCGCTAGGTGTGCGGAGTAGAGGTGGCCTAGGTGAAGCAAGCCTGTGGGCGAGGGGGCAAATCGGGTGATGACCTCAACTTCAGGAATTGCCATAGGAGCGTAGCTCTTTACTTGTTAGCCCTTAATTTCTAGCAACATTTGTGCATTGTTGTGGAAGCGCTTTAGGAAGAATATCAGACGCTCCATTGCTTCGTGAGGGCGTGCCCCTGAGAGGCCACGACGGATGAGGTGAATCTTGTGGAGCATATGTTCCGGTAGCAGAAGTTCTTCACGTCGTGTGCCTGACTTAAAGATGTCTACCGCTGGGAAGATGTACTGTTCGGCGATCCGGCGATCGAGGCAGAGCTCCATGTTACCGGTGCCTTTGAATTCTTGGAAGATTGCTTCATCGGCGCGTGAGTTGGTATGAACCAAGGCTGTAGCGACGATGGTAAGTGAGCCTGCTTCGCGGGTGTTTCGTGCTGCTGCGAAGAGCTGACGCGGGACTTCAAGGGCGCCTGAAATGATACCTCCTGATTGGATGCCGCGGCCTTTACCCTTTTTGTTGCCACCCATGTTGGTGTTGTAGGCGCGGGCGAGGCGGGTGATGGAATCCATGAGTAGGAAGACATGCTCTCCAGCTTCCACGAGTCGCTTGGCGCGTTCGATACAGAGCTCAGCAACGCGGCAATGGTTTTTCGCTCCAGAATCATTAGAACTTGCGTAGATTTCTGCCTCTGGGAGGTTCATCTTGAATTCCGTGACTTCCTCTGGACGTTCGTCAACGAGGAGAATCATGAGGTGCATTTCTTCTGAATACTTGTCGCGAACAGCTTCAGCCATATGTTGCATCATGGTGGTTTTACCTGAGCGCGGCGGCGAAACGATGAGCCCTCGTTGGCCTCGGCCAATAGGGGCGATGATGTCGAGTACGCGTGTGGAGAAACGATCGCTTTCTGTTTCAAATGGAATGCGTTTGCTAGGGTTCACCGCTTTGAGTTCTTCAAAGTGTGGTAACTTGCGCGCTTCGTCGACTGGCTTGTCATTGACGCTGTTGATCTCCACGATTTGGAGTCCGCGAGGGCCCTCTTTGGCGATAGCTTTGATCCAGAGCCCTTCGCGAAGCCCATTGACTCTCACGATATCAGGTGAAATGAAGACATCGTTGTTGGATTGCTCGAGGTTGGAAGAAAGCTCTCTGAGGAATCCAAACCCTTTTGGGCTGAGTTCCAAAATACCGCTTACCGCGACAGGTGGGCCGGTGAGTTCGACTGGCTTTGTCTCGCGGCGTTCGCGGTTCCCGTTTCGGCGGTTGCGGTTATTATTACGTCGATTGCGATTGTTATTGTTGCGACCGTTGCGGTTACCATGATTACGGTTTTTATTTTCTCCGTCTTGCGAGTTTTCATGTTTCTGCACAGGGCCCCCGCCTCTAACGCGACCATTTTTTTTGGCTGGCGCTTTCGCTTGCTTACCTTCTTGAGGAGGAGCGGATTCTTTCGCTTGTTCAGGTGCTGGAGTTTTCACTGGCTTGGGTGCGGGGGATGGTGCAGCGCTTTCTGTTGTCACTTGAGCTGCTGAGCTTGGAGCTGCTTCGGCGGGTGATGCCGCTTTTTTGGTGCTGGTTTTTTTTGCCACTTTCTTGGTGGTGGCTTTCTTGGTAGCAGTTTTTTTCGCGCTCGTTTTTTTCGCCGCTTTTTTTGCTGCGGTTTTTTGGGTCGCAGCCTTTTTGGCAGTCACTTTTTTTGCCGCTTTTTTAGCAGGCGTGGAAGCTTCTTCGCTCATAATAAATTGGTGTGGAGATACCCCTAAATACGGGGGGTAATCTTCTAACTAATGTTGTAGTTGGGTAGGTAAAACTGGTTAGAACTAACGGTTCGTAAATGGTTCTGTATGGAAAAGTGTCGTTTCGGGAGTGTGCCCGAGCTTGTTAGTGTAAGCAGAATGGGTGTGACTATTCTCGACTAACAAAGGCGTCTGTGAACTTTAAGAAAGTTCGAAAGGGGGAATCAGATAAGCTGTGAGCTGCGTGTGTCCTAAAACTCTAGGTTTGCAACACAGATATCGTGAAGACGCTTCATGTTGCGACGGATGTGCGGTGAATGCAAATATTTTTTTATCAAGCCTGTGACGAGTGTACAAAAAAGCCATCCATGTTGGCATGGATGGCTGTGGAGAAAGCGAGGGAGTTATCTTACTTGAGTGTCGGTGGTTTGTGACGCTTGTAGACTTTGTTGGTGACGAGGTACTCGATTGGGAAGTCTGGAAGTGGGCCCGCATCGACTGGGCGTGGGACATTGCGTCCGATGGTTTGGTCTTCGGGTTGTGAGTATGCGATGTTGACTGGAGTACCAGTTTTGACGATTTTGAAGAATTTTGGAGCCACGTTGTGATGCATGCGGATGCAGCCATGGGTGCAGGGTGTGTGTTTCATCCATCCTGTGTGGAATCCGTAGGCAGATTTGAATTCCATCCAGTACGGCATTGGGGTGCCGATAAATTTGGTGCCAGCAGGTTTGTTGCGTAGGTAGCCTCGTGAGTAGCTGCCGTTGCTATGCTTGAAGTAACCATGGGTATTTGCACGGCGGTATTCTTCTTTACTGTAGATGGTGAAATTCCCTTTGGGAGTTGGGGTGGAAGCTTTACCAACGGAGACAGGCATTACGAGAAGTGGCTTATTGCCTTCCATCACGTAGACCATTTGGTTGTTGGTTGAGACTTTGACTCTAACGTTGTTGGGGTTTTGAGGTTTGGTGGCTGGACGGTTGTAAGCGTCGTAGGCACCAAGGTTGGCATTCGGTTCGCAGGAGCTAAGGAAGATAGCTAGGGCTGCAGAACTTAGAGCGAGTAGGATGTTTTTCATGGGAACTGTAAGTTAATGGGTTTCTATCAAGAGAGCAATGCTGGAATTCTATCGGCGTGGATTGCGTGAGTTTTCCCAGCTAATGACGCGCTCGTTGCGGAATTCTACTTGAGCAATAAGTTCGGTGTCATAGCTGGTGCCGCGGTTGACCCCTATACCATAGTGGTCATAGCCATAGTATCCGTAGCCGCCATAGATTCCGCCTGTGGTGCGAGGTGAGTGTTGGTAGTAATACCATTTTTCAAATGGCCCTGATTGGTTTTGGCCTTTGGCGGAGCGGCTGGGGTTGCCCCAGGCGATAAAGACTGCTTTTTTAGGCATGCCTTTCTTAATCTGCCCACTTTGAACGAGATTTTGATCCTCGGTGCTGAGTTCGGAGTAGATGTCGAGATTGTTGGAAATTCGCTTTTGGATTTGATTGGTCGCACAGCTGCTGAGGAACAGGGAAGTGAGAGCTGCCGCAGCGATGAGGTGGATTTTCATGTCTCTACCAATATCGAAGATTAGGGAGTGGTTCAACTCCCAATGTCTTGGCTGCTTGGTTTGCGCCTTGTCAAATTGTGACGGATTCGGTACATGCATTCTTCATGCAACGCGTTCTATCTATCTTAGTTCCTGTCGCGCTCCTTGCTTCTTGTGCGAGTGAACGTGAGGTGAGCTATGAGCAGGCAGAGGCCTCAGGACTGGCGAAGTACCAGAGTGATGTGCGTTACATGGTTGATGAAGCGGGAAATGTCCAACCTACTGGTCAAGACCAACGCAGCCAATTCGAGTCAGAGGGGAATTTCTACCAAGCTCAGAGCCAGAAAAATTCGCAGTTTTCGAAGTCTGAGTACAATGCGTCGCGGTGGAACCAGAATGCGAATTCGAGCTACAGCAAGAAGGCGTACTCTGACGGCAAGGCTTCCGGTTCTTACAAACATTCACCTTACTTCGTGCAACAGCAGGCAGCGGCGCAAGGCCGAGAAGCCGCTGTGTCGCAGCAAAGCTATGGACAGCAAGGAGCTTACGCTCAGGCTGGAAACCAAGCATACTCAAATAGCACATCCGTGGCTAAACCAACAGATGCTGCGACGTCTAATCGCAATCTGCCGCCGCCGGAGATCTTTACACTGGGGGAGATCAACCAACTGGGCGTGGACGATACCAACGCGATGTTGGGTAGATAGAGAGTGTGCTTAATCGATGTTCAAGCGCATCGGGATCATGGACGAGTGGGCGAAACCGTGCTTTTGGAAAAAACGCTGGGAGTCTTCACTAATTTTGTCCGTCAGTAGTGTGATGCGGGCAAAGTTCTTTTGCTTGGCAAAGTTACTGACGTGATCCAGTAGAAGGGTGCCGTAGCCTTGGCCGCGGTGGCTCGGGTGCATGATAAAGTCTTCCAAGATAAGGACCATTCCGCCCATGGCGGTAGAGATGGTGAAGAGTAGGTTCACCATGCCAAAGATTTGGTCATCATTGCGCAGCACAAAGATGCGCCCCCTTGCGGGCTGTTCAAGAATCATGGAGACGCCTTCGCGTTGTCTTTGTGGGTCGGAAGTGAAATCACCTTGTTGCTCGAAGAGTGCAGTGAGTAGATCGGTGATTTGATCTAAATCTTCGATGGTAGCAGTTTGTACTCGGGGGAGATCGTTGCTGGAACTTAAGGTGCTTTGTTGAAGTGTACTACTCATAATCGGGTGTCTGGAGGATAAGGCACTGATGTTTTAATCCCAAATTTACTTCGAATCGATAAAAAAATGACTATAGAGACGAATGACGTATTGACAAAGCGTCTGAAATACTTAGTTTGCCCGCCCACCCAAGCATCTCGTAATTGAGTGATTGGCGAGGCACATTAATCTTTCAAAAGGATATATCACCATGAGCAAAAGAACTTACCAACCATCTAAGCGTGTTCGCAAGCGTCAGCACGGTTTCCGCGCCCGCATGGCTACTAAAGCTGGACGCGACATCATCCGTCGTCGTCGTCAGAAGGGTCGCAAGCGTCTCCTTCCGAAAGGTGCTGAGCTTCAATACAAGCGTCACACCAAGCAACACACCTAATTGACTCGCAGTGATTTCACTTGGGGTGCGGTAGTCGTATCCCAAGTTATTCACTGTATGATTCAATCAGCAAAGTGAAGCGCCCCATGCGTCTTCCTAGAAAATTCTCGATGAAATCTCGTGCAGAATTTGCACAGGTTCGAGAATTGGGTAGGTCGCGTTCGGGGCGCTATCTTGTTGTAAGCGTGCTGGAGTCAGACGAGCTCGAACATTTTAAGTATGGGCTCATCACCACCAAGAAGATTGGCAAGGCGCATCAGAGGAATTATCTTCGCCGCGTTGTTCGCTCGATCATGAGTGATCACGGAGGGCAGGTGATCGGTAATCGCTACGTGGTGACAATCTTACGTTGGAGGGCTCCAGAGGCTACTTATGAACAACTAGAGCGCGAGTGGTTGAAGCTGGCGCGCAAGCTTGGGGCCTTGCAGGAAGAAGAGTCATGAAGCGTCTGCCAGTGCGAATCATCCAAGGATTGATCCGTGGATACCAAAAGTTTTTGAACCCAATGTTGCGGGTACTATCAGCTGGGACCTACACAGGCTGTCGTTTTTCACCTTCTTGCTCGCAATATTTTTATGAGGCTGTAGAGATGCATGGGGCCATCAAGGGGAGTCTGCTAGGAATCGGAAGATTATGCAGGTGCCATCCCTGGGGCGGCTTCGGACACGACCCAGTCCCACCCAAGAAGAAGTGCTGTTGCTGTGATCAGCCAGTTACTTCTCACAAAGAATCACAAATTTAGACACACACAACAATGGATAGGAAAGCATGGATCATCCTCGTACTTTGTAGCCTTGGCCTGGTTGCCAACTACTACTACATGAGCGAAACCCAGAAGGAGCTTGAAGTACAGCAACGGGTTGAAGAAACAGCCCAAAAGACTGTAGAAGCGGAAGCCCTGAAAGATGGCTTAGTGACTCAGAAACCTACGATCGAGTCGGGTGAAAAAGACCAGCCTCATACTCTCGTCGGGATGGATGGTGAGATTGAAGATGTGATCTACACCTTCACCAACTTCGGAGGCGGCGTGAAGTCTGCCGCATTCCCACAGCAGCAGACGATTTATGGAGAGGGCCATGTCGAGGTCAACGTGCATTCACCCTTTGCTGTTGGTGCCCTTGCCGATGACTACCAGAAGATCGACAATAGCTATTACGAAATCGTAGCCAAAGACGACAAGTCCATCACCTATCGAGGCCAAGTCGCACCGGGAGTTGAAGTGACGAAGTCATGGAAGCTCGTAGAAAAAGCGGAGGCCAAAGGCTACCAGCTTCATTTGGACGTGACCTTCAAGAATGCCAGCGCGAGTGTGATCAATGTTTCTGATTACGGACTCTATACGGGAACAGTGGCTCCCTTGCATGGCAAAGAAATGCAGGACAAAGCAGGGTGGTTTTACTTTGAGGATAGTTCCTTTTCATTCAAACAGCACAAGCCATTCTCGGGGGGGTGGTTCAGCGATGCCAAAGCGGTGGAGATCATCAAGCCATCTTCGCTTGAGTATGCTGGTGTGAATAACCAGTTCTTCACCACATTCATCATGCCGAAAGGCTTCCAAGCTGACTCACTTTGGGCAACTGGACGTGAGCGTGAGATTCAGGAAGACGAAGAGATGATGAAGCGTTGGGTCTTCACCATGGGTGTCAACTTTCCTGACCAGGTAGTCAATGCTGGCAGCGAGCAAAGCTACAGTGTCGATATCTACATGGGGCCAAAGAAGCGTGAGCTGATCAAGCAAGTGGCGCCACACACTGACTCGATCATGAATTACGGATGGTTTAGTGTTTTCGCGACATTCATGAGTTGGGCGCTCAACATGATTCATGGTTGGTTTGGTGATGCTTCATGGGCTTGGGGCGTTTCCGTGATCCTCTTGACAGTATTTATCCGCATCATCATTTGGCCGCTGCACAACAAGTCCACTCGTACGATGAAGCGTATGGGGAAACTGCAGCCGATCATGAAGGAGATGCGTGAGAAATACGCAGACAATCCTCAGAAGCTCAATCAAGAGACCATGAAGATGTATCGCCAGTATGGCGTGAATCCGATGGGTGGGTGTTTGCCAATGTTGATCCAGATTCCAATTTTCTTTGGTGTGTTCAAGATGCTGGGTTCTGCCGTTGAGATGCGTGGAGCGAGCTTCCTGTGGGTTGAAGATCTTTCCCGTCCGGACACAGTCTTTGAAGTGATGGGTGTGCCAATCAACGTTCTTCCAATTGTGATGGCGATCACCATGGTGCTGCAAATGCGCCTCACCCCACAAGCTGGTGATAAACTCCAGCAGCGCATCTTCATGATGATGCCTTTGATGTTCTTCTTCTTCTGTTACAACTACGCAGCCGCCTTGGCTCTGTATTGGTCCACGCAAAACGTGGTGTCGATCGGTCAGACTTTGTTGATGAAAAAGCTCCCTGAGCCAGAGCTCAAGGAATCGGGGAAATCCAGCAATGATGACTCAGCAAAGCCACGCAAGAAGGGCCTCTTCGAGAAATTTGCAGAGCGCCTTGAAGATGTGCAGCGTCAGCAAGAGATTGCGGCCGGTAAAAAGCCTGGAGGGAATGCCCCACAAAATCCGATGGCACCCGGTCAGATGAAGCAAGCTAAGAAGCCAAAAAAGCGCGATCCAAAGACGGGCGGCTAAGTCGATAGGATTCTCTAATCGAACATTTTATCAAAGCGGAGCTGAGCAATCAGCTCCGCTTTTTTCATCGTATCATTACCGCATCTCGTCGGGCATATAGAATCCTCTTGCATCTATGATGGTGGGAACTACCTTGATCGCAAGACAGGGGAGCCGCTGAGGCTGAGAATGGACAGTTACGTGCATGACCCTTGGAACCTGCTGCGGTTAGAACCGACGAAGGGAGTCGCCTGAGATGCTAACAAATTGATCGTATGTAAGGTTAGTTTACTCAGTCAACTCGCCTGTCAGACACCGCTCTCGACAGGCTTTTTTATTTACTTTATACAAACTCAAGACACCTAGAACTAAGTTATTATGATTTCACCAGATGAATCGACGCCAGAGAATTTGACTCAGCGCTCAGACTATACCGGCAACTTTGTAGAGAACATTGACAACTCCGCTGAGCTTGAAGCGATCGAAAAAGATCCCACCATTTTTCCTAACTCGACTCGCGTCTATGTGGGTGGCCAGCTGCACCCGAGTGTGAAGGTTCCGATGCGTGAGATTCGCCTATCAGATACAGAGCATCCGAATGGCAGAGTGGAAGCAAATGCTCCAATCCGAGTCTACGATTGCTCTGGCCCATGGGGAGACCCGTCCTTCAATGGTGATCCACGCGAAGGGCTCCCAGCTCTCCGCCGCGATTGGATCATCGGGCGTGGCGATGTAGTCGAATATGATGGGCGTGAAGTGAAGCCGTCTGACAATGGCTACCTCTCCGACGTGCATGCTGAGAAGTATAACGAAGGAAAGAAGGCAAAGAACAAGCTCAAGGAATACCCGGGACTCAAGCGCAAGCCGCTCAAAGCATCAGCGGGCCACCCCGTCACTCAGAAGTGGTATGCAGACCAAGGCATCATCACCCCTGAAATGGAGTTCATTGCGATCCGCGAAAACATGGGGCGCATCGAAGAATTTAAGACGGTCAACGACCGCTACCCAACACTGGACGAACTTCCTGACGACGCATCTGATGCGATCAAAGAGCTTATCAAGAGCAAGTCGCACACCCCCGATGGCTACAACATGCCGCGTCCATCAGACATTGATCCGTTCAAGCAGGTGTCTCGCAACCGCATGGATCACCAACACCCAGGTCAATCGTTTGGTGCTGAAATCCCGAAGCTCATCACCCCAGAGTTTGTGCGTTCTGAAGTGGCGAGAGGCCGTGCGATTATCCCAGCGAACATCAATCACCCAGAAATCGAGCCAATGATCATTGGGCGTAATTTCCTCATCAAAATCAATGCGAACATCGGTAATTCAGCTGTTGCATCTACCATCGATGAAGAAGTCGAGAAAATGCGCTGGGCCACCAAGTGGGGTGCTGACACTGTGATGGATCTTTCTACCGGCAAGAACATCCACGCCACCCGCGAGTGGATCTTACGCAACTCTCCAGTGCCGATCGGCACCGTTCCAATCTATCAGGCACTCGAGAAAGTGAATGGTAAGATCGAGGATCTTACCTGGGAGCTCTTCCGCGACACACTTATCGAGCAAGCCGAGCAAGGGGTGGATTACTTCACCATCCACGCTGCGGTGCTTCTACGCTTTGTACCACACACAGCTCGCCGCATGACTGGCATCGTCTCCCGCGGTGGCTCCATCATGGCGAAGTGGACGCTCGCGCACCAAAAGGAAAACTTCCTCTACACCCACTGGGATGACATCTGCGACATCTGTGCCGCTTACGATGTTTCTTTCTCGATCGGTGATGGCCTCCGTCCGGGCTCCATTGCTGACGCCAACGACTACGCGCAGCTCGCTGAGCTCGAAATCCAAGGGGAACTCACCACACGCGCCTGGGCAAAAGGCTGTCAGGTGATGAATGAAGGACCAGGCCACGTGCCACTTCACCTCATCAAAGAAAATATGGAGAAGCAAATCGAGTGGTGCCACGAGGCTCCATTCTACACTCTCGGCCCACTCACCACCGACATCGCTCCTGGTTACGATCACATCACTTCAGGTATCGGTGCTGCAAACATCGGTTGGTACGGCTGTGCCATGCTCTGCTACGTGACTCCCAAAGAGCACCTCGGCCTTCCGAACCGCGACGACGTGCGCGAAGGCGTGATCACCTACAAGCTCGCAGCCCACGCTGGCGACCTTGCCAAAGGACACCCAGCGGCGCAGGAACGCGATAACGCGATCTCCAAGGCTCGTTTCGAGTTCCGCTGGCGCGATCAATTCGCCCTAGGCCTCGATCCTGCACGCGCGATCGACTTCCACGATGAGACATTGCCAGCTGAAGGAGCCAAGACTGCTCACTTCTGTTCGATGTGCGGACCCACATTCTGCTCGATGAAAATCACAGCAGACGTCCGCAAGTACGCAGAAGACAACGGCTTCACCGAGGATGCAATCGAGGAAAAAGGTCTGGAAAAAGCGACCGCTGAGCTCACTGGCCAAGCGTAGTCATAGCAATCATTGATCATTTATTCAAAAGCTCAGGCGCCAAGGTGTCTGAGCTTTTTTTATTGAAATGAAGTTATCATGTGATGTGTTGCAAGTTTTCATTTGAAGGTGTTCATCTGATGTGATACATTCTCTCATATGAGAAGTGGTGTGGTGCATAGTTTCCTCCCGAAAAAAGAAGAGAAGTCTCTAAAACTTGCAGAGGCTGAGGACTCATATGGAGCAGAGAAGACTCTCGTGCAGCTGCTCAGAGAGGGCTTTCCGATGGCGGAGTTCCATTGCCTCCAGGACTTACTTCAAGTGCCTGAAGAGGAATTGGGGCGCCTGATTGGTATCTCGCAGGCTACCTTGCATCGTCGCAAGAAGCTGGGCCGCCTAGACACACCGGAAAGTGAACGTGTCGTGCGTGTGGCACGCCTCTTCGGCATGAGTATGGAAGTCTTTGAAACGGAGATTGCCACGCGTGAGTGGCTCAAGTGCGAACACCCTAGCCTCCTCAATGAATCACCATTGGCGCATATGGATACCGAATTCGGCGCTCGAGAAGTAGAGAACCTCATCGGTAGGCTCGATCATGGAGTATTCTGTTAAGTCGAAGCTGTCGGAGCTCAGTGCTGCTGCGGAGGATGAAGGGATGCTCTACGCCTATCGTATCGTGGCCCCTCGTTGGGTGGAGTCTGCATTTAGTGGAGAAGGGGCTCACAAGTATGGTGGCCGATGGAATGCCCCAGGTAGGCATGTTGTTTATTTGGGAGGCTCTCGTGCTCTGACGGCCTTGGAAATGCTGGTGCATCTCACCACCCCAAGTTCTCGTAAAAAGACCTACCAGCTCATACGTGTTGGGATTCCTAGGGAAGACCTTGCTGTCTATCCATCAGAGATCTTGCCTGCACACTGGAATGCTGAGCCGTCGATGGAACCGACTCAAGCCATTGGCAATGATTGGGTCGATGCCGCTGCTCAGCTCGCCCTCATGGTCCCTTCGGCTCTGATTCCTGAAGAATACAACCTCCTCCTCAATCCAAAGCACCCACGCTTTTCAGAATTAATGATCGAACCTCCGTTAGATTTCCGCTTTGATCCGAGGTTATGAGAATTTGTCTAATGCTTTCGATACGCTGAGGTTGCACTTAGCACTTTTCACTCGCTCTATCATGGCTATGGTTAGGGTATGGCTATTGAGACCTATGAATCGTTTGCTCCTGAAGTCCATGACTCGGCGTTCATCACTGCGAGTGCGGATGTGATCGGGCGCGTGCGTGTGGAGGAGGAAGCAAGTATTTGGTACAATGCGACCTTACGTGGCGACATCAACGAGATCGTGATTGGTCCGCGTTCTAATGTGCAAGATAATGCCGTGATTCACTTGGCAGATGATTATGGAACCTACCTCGGTGAGTTGGTGACTGTAGGGCATGGTGCGATTGTTCATGCAGCAACAATTAAAGATGAGGTGTTAGTTGGTATGGGTGCCTGTGTGTTAGATGGTGCAGTTGTTGGTGAACGTTCGATTATTGGAGCCAATTCATTAGTGACTGGAGGCATGATCATCCCACCGGGTTCTCTCGTGATGGGTTCCCCTGCGAGGGTGGTGAAGAGCCTAGATCTTGATGCTCAATCCAAGGTGAGGCATTGGGCTGAGAAGTATGTAAAACAGTCGCGTTTATATATGGCGCGAAGCAATGGTGGCGTGGTATAGTGGGATATTCTAATTGTTAAATTGTGATGCAAGCTGAGGTGGTACGTGTGGAACCTGTGGCTCTGATTCAGTCAGAGACAAGCTGCATGTTGTTCATTAAAGGGGAGCATAAAACGATGGTCATGCACATTGACCCGCATGTAGGGAATGCGATCAACCTAGCTCTGGGGTATCAGAACACACCGCGGCCCATGACTCATGACCTATTTATCAATAGCCTCAATGGCATGGGTGCTAGGATCAGGCGTTGTGTGATTGTGGAAGTGGATGATCAAGAAGTCTATTATGCTAGATTGATCATCGAAGCTCAGAACGAGGTGATGCAGCGCAAGGTTTTAGAGATTGATTCTAGACCCAGTGACGCCATTGCCCTCGCAGTGCGATGCGGAGCGCCTATGTACTTTGTGAAGGAACTCTGGGATAATTTAGAGGATGCAACCGCATTGTTGGAATCGATCCAAAACGGTGAGGATTGAATGGTCCTCCATTCCCATTAATTCAAACATTCATACGAATTTGCTAGATCTATCAAATCGAATCGAGCATAAATGCTACTGTGATGAATACAATTCTAGCTGAATTAGATACAAGCACGATCATAAACCTCGTGTCCCAATGGGGCGGTAAAATTTTACTCGCGCTCCTTACCCTCATTATCGGTTTTTATATTGCGAACTGGGTGGGGGTGCTCTTAGGAAAACGCCTTGATCAGAAAGGGGTTGATCCAACGGTGAAACCGTTTTTATGCGGCCTGGCGGCCACTCTCATTAAGGTAGCAGTTGTTGTTTCTGCAATTGGCACCCTAGGGGTAGAGGCCACCTCTTTCGCAGCGATCTTTGCTTCGATGGGTTTGGCTGTCGGTATGGCGCTGAGTGGCACCTTACAGAACTTTGCTGGTGGCGTGTTGCTGCTCGTGTTCCGACCATTCAAGATTGGAGACGTGATTGAGACGCAAGGGTACACTGGATGCGTGAAAGAAATTCAAATTTTCCAGACATTTCTAACAACACCTGATAACAAGTTGATCATGGTGCCGAATGGCAAGGTTGCGAACGACTCAATGGTCAACTACTCAGCGATGCCTGAGCGTCGCGTCGACTTTGTATTTGGCATCGGCTACGGCGATGACATCGATCAGGCCCGCGGTGTGATTGAGCAGGTGATAGGTGAAAATACTGCCGTCATCACTGACGAACCTGGGCGTGAGCCAATGATCGTAGTAGGTGAGCTAGCAGACAGCTCGGTGAACTTCACTGTGCGAGTTTGGGTGAAGTCAGCAGACTATTGGGATGTGTTCTTCTCTACCAATGAGAAGGTGAAGAAAGCCTTCGACGCAGCAGGCGTTTCTATCCCATTCCCACAACAGGATGTTCATGTCTTCAAGCAAGGATAAACTGATCTTCTGTGATTACTTTGGAATAGATCCAACAGAAAACCCTCACAGATACGTAGCACTATGAATACATCAGAAAATATTGAAAGCCGTCGTTCGATCAAACATTACGATCCTGAGCACGTCATGCCCGAGGCAGATCTCCAGGAGCTTCTCCGTCTGACCAAACTCGCACCATCATCCTTCAACATGCAGAACTACCGCATCTTGGTGGTTCGTAATCCTGAGCTGCGCCAGCAGCTTCGCGAAGTGGCATGGGACCAAGCACAAGTGACAGATGCCTCTGTGCTCTTCATCCTGTGTGCAGATCTCAAGGCGCACCAAGCAGACCCTTCAGACTACTGGGGGCACGCACCGCAGGCAGTGCAGGATATTCTGGGACCAATGATCAAGCCGTTTTATGATGGCAAGGATCAATTGATTCGTGACGAAGCGATGCGTTCTTCAGCACTTGCTGGCATGACGCTGATGTTAGCGGCTCGCGACCTCGGCTACGATTCTTGCCCGATGGTCGGCTTTGACCCGGATGCTGTTTCTAAGTTGATTAACCTACCTGATGGCTATGCGTTGAGCTTTATGCTTCCGGTGGGTAA
This sequence comes from Rubritalea marina DSM 17716, assembly GCF_000378105.1. Classification (GTDB taxonomy): domain Bacteria; phylum Verrucomicrobiota; class Verrucomicrobiia; order Verrucomicrobiales; family Akkermansiaceae; genus Rubritalea; species Rubritalea marina. The sequence continues at coordinate 112,540 of NZ_KB899253.1, forward strand.
GAAAGCTGAAGAAGCTTGGGACCGTGGCGCCCGTCTTGCTGACGATAAAGTGGTCTCTTACGACAGGTTCTAAAAAAATTTAAAACATTCCTCCCGAACACAACACCCTACAGGATTTTGTCTTGTAGGGTGTTCTTGTATCACTACAAAAAAGCCTGAGTGCATCATGTGACTCAGGCTTTGAAAATAATGCGTACTCAGTCGCTTTTTACTAGAGAGTCGACTTCCAGCGCGCTACTTCACTTTTCACATTTTCGACACTTGGAGCACCTGGGTTGGTGCGCGCTTTGAGCGCGGTCTCAAGCGAAAACACATCCTTGGCATCGGTGCCGTAGTGTTCGGAGATTTTAGTGAGGTCGATTTGGTCGAGTGGGGTCTTCGACTCGACAGCGACGGCGACCGCCTGCCCTACGAGTTCATGAGCGGAGCGGAAGGGCACGCCATTCTTGACCAAGTAATCGGCAAGATCGGTAGCGAGCAGCATGGGGTCTGAGGCTGCGGCTTTGCATTCTTCGACATTCACGGTCATTTCTGCGATCATCTCAGTGTTCACTGCGAGCGCCATCTTGAGGGTGTCAATAGAGTCGAAGAGTGGTTCTTTATCTTCCTGTAGGTCGCGGTTGTAGGTTAGAGGAAGCCCTTTGGCGGCAGTGAGGAGGGAGACGAGGTTTCCGTAGAGGCGGCCTGTCTTACCGCGGGTGATTTCACAGACGTCTGGGTTCTTCTTCTGTGGCATGAGTGAAGAACCAGTGGTGTGAGCGTCGGAGAGTGTGGCGAAGCCAAACTCGCTGGAACACCAGAGAATGAGGTCTTCGGAGATGCGTGATAGGTGAGTGCCTACAAGTGCAAAGTCAAAGAGCAGCTCCATGATGTAGTCGCGATCTGAGATAGCATCCATGGAGTTAGTTGTGACTCTATCAAATCCTAACTCTTCAGCAATTTGCTGGCGATCTAGGTTGATGGTAGAACCTGCTAGAGCCCCTGAGCCAAGTGGTGAAACGTTGACGCGCTTGCGGGCATTTGCAAGGCGGTCGATGTCGCGAGCAAACATTTCTACGTAGGCGAGCAGGTGGTGCCCAACAGTCACTGGCTGGCCACGCTGGAGGTGGGTGTAGCCTGGAATGACTGCATCTGCGTATTGCTCGGCCTGCTTGAGCAATGCGCCTTGCAGTTCTTTGATTTGGGTGCTGAGTGTGTCGATTTCTTCGCGACAATAGAGGCGGGTATCGGTAGCGACCTGGTCGTTGCGAGAGCGCGCGGTATGAAGTTTTCCGCCAGCAGCGCCAATGCGCTTGGTGAGAGCGGACTCGATGTTCATGTGGATGTCTTCGAGTTCGATGGAGAAGTCGAAGTTACCGGCGTCGATGTCTTTTTCGATCTCACGGAGTCCAGCCTCGATCTGTTGGAATTCCTCGTTGGTGAGGATACCAGCTTTGACTTGAGCACGGGCGTGGGCGATGGAGCCGGCGATGTCGTGCTTGTAGAGGCGCCAATCGTAGGAGATGGATTCTCCATATTGTTGTACGAGATCAGCGGTAGCTTTTGAAAATCTTCCTTTCCACATGTGCTAGGTCATAGGAGAGAAAGGCGGAGCTGTGAAGTGATAATTGCGAATTTGTTCGCCTGAGACATTGCCAGTAGGGCGGCAGCTTGTATTCGCCATGAAAACAAGGAGAGAAAAGGGGAGGGACAGCGGCACTTCAGCAATGGTAGGCTGAAGTTAGGGGAGGGGAATGTGTTGCAGGGATGAAAGAGTTCGTCCTGCTTAGGTGGTGGGCTCAGAACGGACTTATTGGTCCGTGATTGGCAGCTTGGCGTAGTCGGCCTTCTGCGGTGCATAGGTCTTGATATCCCCACTGTGGTTGAAGGCGGACGCCAGCCAAACACCGAGTAAGATCAATGAGCTCCCAAGAAATAGGCGTAATTTCATGCACCCAGTTAGTTAATTTTGTAAGGAATTGTCAACTATTTGCTACCGTTAATGAGTTATTTGTTGTTATGAATGCAATCGTTCAAAGCAAGTGACTTAGGTGATCTTGTTAGAATATTCACTTTATACCACCACGATCATCGATGTCCCATCCAGAACCACGCTGCCCGTACCGGCACATAGTATTATTTCAATTTAAGGCAAGCGCGGGAGCTGAGCAGATAGCAGACATTGAGCAGGCATTCATGGCGCTCAAGTCAAAGATTGAAGTCATCGAGTCAATGGAATGGGGGCAGAATGTGAGCCCGGAGGGATTGAATGATGGGCTTAGCCATGCTTTTTCTCTAACCTTTGCGTCGAAGGAAGGACTTGAGCAGTACCTCCCGCATCCTGCGCACCAGGCATTCGGCGAGCAGTTGCGACCAATTTTGGAGAAAGCGGTGGTGCTTGATTACGTGGCGCAGCCGGTCTTGGGGTGATTTACCATGGTTCTTCCCAGAGTCTGAAGCCTCCGGTGAAGGCTGCGTTGTTATCGACGCATCGGGTGTTTTCCGGTAGCTGTTCGATGAGTTTGGCATTGCCGCCACCTAGCACGACTTCATTGGCGGTAAAGGCGGCGCGCAGGATCTTAACGACCTCGAGAGCTTCGTGTTGCCAGGCATCGAAGCCCATATCGGAGAAACCATTTTTACCGACGAAGTCTTCAAAGCTTTTGCCGTCGCGGTAGGGAAGGTGACCAGCTTCCATCGGGACAGGGGTGTAATCTTTGATTAGCGTGGTGCCGAGCCCTGTGCCAAAGCCGAGGAATAGCATGGTGCCGCCTTGGTAGCAACCGACTGCTTGCATGGCAGCGTCGTTGATGACTTTACAAGGCATGCCAAAGGCTTCTTCGAAATCAAATCCAATCCAGCCGGTGCCTAAGTTTACCGGGTCAAGCTGTGGGCTGTTGTTGTCACAGACACATGGGCAACCGATGGAAATCACCTCGTAAGTCCATTCATGGGTAGCTTCTTTGACTTGATCGACGAGTTGTTGGGGATGCAAGTCTGGATCTGATGGGATCTTGATACGCTTCTCTTGACCCGTGGCTAAGAGCTTGATGTTAGAACCGCCAATGTCGATGACGAGTGTGGGTCTCGAGTTAGATGAGTTATCCATAGCTAGTGACATCATAGGACGAATCTAGCTCATCGCACAATATTGAATCTTAGCTACTAGCGGTCAATTTGTTGGAGTTGTGCGGTCGGAACCCAGGCATGTTTGTTGTTGGGGAGTTGGATGTGCGTCCAAGCATTGTTTGTTTCGAGGATGGCGCACTCTACTCCATCACTGAGCGGCACCTGGAAGGCATTGGCAAAGCGATGGCTGGGGCCTTTTTTGGCAATCGCATGATCGACGATGACGACGGCGGCGTTTTGGTGCTTGGTTTCTGAATGGATGGTCAATCCAGCCAGTACTGCAAAGATGCATAAAGTCATCACACAGATTTTGCGGCTTCGGGGTGAACGTAGGTAGAGGTAGGTGAGCAGGCTAATCCACAGAAAAGTAGAACATAGGCTGAGGGCGCTGCGCAGCCAGATACGCGGGATCTTGAGTAAGGCCTGCCCGCTGTGAGCTCCTGTGTGGATGGCCACGAGTGAGCGGGCTGACGCTAGGTTGTCCGTCACTTGAGAATCGAGGGGCAGGTAGTAGCTAGCAGAGCGGAAGGCTGCAATCGAACGCCCAAGTTCGCCAGCGTGAAACCAAGCATTTCCAGCATTGTAGTAGGACTTTCCTGGGAGGTGTCCAAGATCTGCAGCAGCTTCGTAGCACAGGGCCGCTTCGGCAAATTGTTGCTTTGATTCGGGACTTAGTTGTTGAGCTTGAGCGAAGCGTTGCTCAGCTTTGGACCAAGGGGACGAGGCGTTGGCTCGTGGCGAGAAGATGATGGCAGTGATTATGATGCACAAGGTGGTAACTCCAGCCATGGCCTTGCTGATACGCTTGGCGATTGGCAACAAATTGGGGAGCTGTGCGGGTGATTTAGCAGACGCATAGGCTTGTTGATCTAGAGTCTTGTGCGTGGCGATGACTTGATCAATATCCTGCTGATTGACCTTAGCATGCTGTAGGCATTTTATTGAATCGGCGCTGGTCCAGGCGCCTGGTTTGGCGTGGTGTTGGACGGCAATCCATTGGATAAAGGCTGCGGCTTGTTCGGGGGTTCCTGGCTTGGATCGCTTGAGTGAGAGCATGGCCTTGCGCGATGCTTGGAAGGCTGGGTCTAGCTTGAGGCGGCGTCTCAGTTGCACCACTGGCCATAGAGAGATCATGGCGATGGCTCCGATGAGAAGCATGCTGCTAAGATTTTCTGAGAGGCAGACGATCAATGATTGGATGAAGTCCTGCATGGTATTGGCTTGGTGGTTACTCCAGATTCCATCTGGCTGAGTCTGGAGTGTGGTGGGTGATTGGAATTGGCTAAGTGGTAGAGTAGAGGCGTCTTCGAGTGGGCTAACATTGAGCGAGATTGATGCTGAGCTTAGTGTGGCGTAAGCCCCCGCATCGGAATCGAATACGATTAGTTGGATTGGTGGTATTTGTTGCACTGAGGGGGTGAGAATCCTCATGCGATTTTGGTATGTTGTGTGCTGAGGGTTCCATGTGCTCGAGCGTGTGGAGTCGATGATAAAGCGTTCATCGAAGTCTGCAGATTGTCTGAGCGAAGGCATGTCTATCAAACTCTGAGGAACGGGAGTGTTGAGTTGTGTGGTGTGGGTGAGCAAGTCGCCAATCTTTGATTGTTTAGGCTCGATGTTTTGGGAGACTTCAAGGGGGAGGAACAAACCACTGAAGGTTTGATCGGCAGGGAGCTCAGGGAGTGGAAGAACCTCAATTTCTAGGGCTTGCGATTCGATCCACCATTCTTGGAACTGTGCTTCATCGGGCGGTGTGGTAAAGAAGCTGTTGTTAAAATGAGCGGCGTAGTGGCCAAACATAGCTTTGGGTTTTGCTAGCTTGGCGACTTCTAGTCGGGTTCTGGGGAGTGTGTGTGTGCCGGCTCTTTCGAATTTCAGGTAGAGCGGTAGGCTCACCGTACCTAATGCCTTTTCATTGCCCGCGATCTTCTGGCGGGTGGCGATCACACGGCGCCCGCCGATTGGTAGTCCAATCTGCTGATCTTCCTCAGCGGTGTTGCGTGGGATGGCCACTTTGATGCCTTCATCGTGGAAGAAGCTGGGGTTGAGGCGTAGATTCTGGAATGCTCCGGCATGGACGCTGCTCATCCAAGTAAGGTCGACGCGCAGCGGTTCACCTACGTAGACCTTGGTTTTGCTTGGCACAATGTTGAGCGCCATCTTATCGACTTGTTGAGGGGCATCGACATTGAATGTCGACGCTTGTGATGTCAGGGTGGATTGGCCCGAGCGGAATTGGAGCGCGGGGAAGGTGAGGTTCCCTGCCTTGTGGGGGATGAAGCGCAGGTGGAGTATGGACTTGATCTGTGGGGCCTTTGGCTTCGTTTCAAGCTGGTAATCCAGGAGCTGCAGGTGATCGCCCAAGTTGGTGAGATTGGTGGGTTCATCGATGATCTTGTTGAAGCTTAACGTGGCGCGTACGGGCTGGTGGATGAAGAGAGACTTCTGGAGCAGCTCTGGGCGCGGCGTCTCAGCGTGCACGCATGCTGCGCACATGGCGATCGCGAGGCTCAGTATGGGAAGTAAGGTGCGCATCAGTAGTCGTTTTCAATGTTTGCGGCATTTTTACTGGCGCGTTTTTGTTGTCTGAACTGGAGGTTTCCTTGTTCTTCCTGAAGGATTTCTTCTGCAGAGTAATTGGGGGTTGGCAGCCCTTGCATTGCGGCACTGGCAGCGAGGTCGCCCTGTTTTGCATCGTCGCTCAATGTCGATTGCGCATGATCATTCATCTCATCAAATTGTTCTGAATCCTCACCGGGTAGATCGGATTCATCTCCCTCTTCACTGGCTTTCTGTGAGTCGCCTGAAAGGGACTTGAGGATCAATTCTATGGTTTCAATGGCGGCCGTCTGCCTTTGCGAGGCTGGGAACCATTGTTCAGCTTGGAGCAAGTAGGTGTGGGCTTGAGTGAGCGTGGGGATAAGCTTCTGACCATGTTCGAGTGCTTGGCTCATGAAGGTGATGGGAGGCGCGGCAGGTGGGAGTTGTTCTAGCAGCTGCTGATGCAGCTCCTCTATCATCTCTATGGCTTGCTGACTGGTATTGAGAACCGTTAGTTGCTGTTGTGCTTGTGCTGGCTCGCTGAGGCGGTGTTGGAGCACCTTGTCTCTGAGTTTGACTTGTGCATCGAGAGCTTGCTCGAGGAGGGCGATGATTTTGGCAAGTTCCTCCTCGAGTTCTTTTTCTTGTTCTTCGAGTTCTTGAATTTGGGTTTTTAGAGAGTCCATCCACTGTGAGCAATGTGCGATGGCGGCACTATGGCGGCGTTGCTGAGGGTTGTGACGTGCACTGCTGAGGAAGGCGTGGCGTGCCTGTTGAGCAAGCTGGTAGGCGGTTTTTGGCGTGTCGGCTGATTTAGCCAAAGCGCGGAGGCTGAGACCTAGGTTCATCTGGACGGCCGCGAGTGTTGCTGGGCTTTGGTTGGCCTCTATCATCCTAACATAGAGTAATTGGAACTCGGTAGCGGCTTCTTCGTAGCTGTGGTTTTGATAGAATGTGGCGGCTTGCTCGAAGCTAGGAGGGCGATTTTCTGTGTTGAGTTCACGGGCATCGAGGGTTTGCATGCAGGGGGTGATGCAAAGCGCTAGCATGGTGGCGTGACCGATCTGAAGCCCGCGCTTGCCCCAGAGCTCGGAGACCAGGAGAAGGAGGATCGCTGGAAGGATCAACCAGAGCGCGGCTTCCTGGTAGACGACAGCTCCTTCTGCCATGTCGCTGGACTGGCTTGATTTGTCTTTGATGAAGTCGTGGTAGAGATGGCCGAGATTGAATGGTTGGGTGCCAGCGGGGTGGTACTCGGCGCGAGGTGTTATTGAGGCAAATTGTTTGAGTGCTAGGTCATCGAGCTTGGTTAAGACAGGTTTGCCATTTTGTGTGAGCTCAGAGTCTTGACCATCTCGTTGGATCGGGATCGGTGAGCCTACAGACGGGTCGCCAAGTCCGACGAGCAAGACATCGACTTCATCGCGATTGAGGGCCTGAGCGACACGGTCCATGACGGATCCATGGTCTCCACCGTCGGTGAGTACGATGAGGTCTTGCACGCCTTTGCGACCATCTAGGTAGACTTGGTCGATCACTTTCTCTACGGCGGATTGTATTGTGGTGCCTCCGAAATCGACACTGCGGGGGTGTGCTTGGTCCAGCATGTAGCGCAGGAAGTCGTGATCGTAGGTCAGTGGGCAGAGGATGGAGGAGCTGCCAGCGTAGACGACGAGGCCGACGCGTTGGTTAGGAATGCTGGGTAGGGTGTCGCGTATCGCTTGCTTGGCAAGCTCCAGACGCGAGGGGCTGAGGTCGTTTGCGAGCATGCTACGGGAGACGTCGAGGGCAAAGACTAAGTCACGGCCCGGCTTGTTGAGGGACTCCACTTGCGGGTCGTAGCCTGGGCGCGCTAGGGCTAGGCACAATAGGGCGACTGCCAGCACGCGGAGCACATCACGTAGCTTGCGGTGGGTTGGTGTGTTGCCGCCCATCGAGCGCAGTAAGGTGATGCGCCTTTTGCGTGCGTGGGTGAGCAATGCCACCAGCGGAAAAATCAGCAGCAAAAGCAGCAAGTAGACGGGCTCTTGAAAGGTGAACTGGTTCATGGCACGACGCGGAGGATGGTGGCTTCCAAGACCAAAGCTAGGGTGAGAGAAAGGAGACCGAGGGAGAGAGGAATCCAAAATAGTTCGCTGATTCGCTCGTGATCGCGGGTGGTCATCTGCGCGGTTTCAAGTTGATCGATTTCAGCGTAGACAGCGCGCAATGAGGCGAGGTCGTGGGCTTGGCGAAAGATGCCGCCAGTCGCAGTACTGATGTGTTCGAGTGTCTGTTCGGCGGCGTTGAGTGTGGGAGTGGTTTCTTGGTGATCGCCTAGGCTGATGCAGTAGATCTTGCAAGCCCAGGATTTTGCGAGTCCAGCCGCCTCGAGTGGGAGGTGGGCGCCTGAGTTGTTTTCTCCGTCGGTGAGCAGGATGATGACCTTGCTCGTGATGGCATTGAGTTCATCATCGGATTGTTGATGTTTGAGCTCTTCGAGTTTCTGTAGTCGTGCTGCGGCAATCGCAAGGGCGTCTCCGTAGGCAGTGCCGTCCTCGTTCGGGCGTTCTTGGATGTCCAGGCTGCGAACGATTTGTAGCAAGGCTTGGTGGCCAAAGGTGAGTGGGCTACGGGTGTCGGCGTAGCGGGCGAAGGTGATCAGGCCGATCAGGTCATTCGGGCGCCCAGCGAGCTCCTCGCCATCACCTTCGATGAAGGTCTCTACCATTTCTTTAGCAAGCTCCATGCGAGTGATCGTGGTGCCGTCGTGGCGGTAGGCTCTCATGTCCATGCTGCTCGAAACATCGACCAACAACTGGATAGCAATCCCTTCGTTGACGTCTTGGCTGAAGTTGGATTGCGTTTGAGGACGGCTCAAAGCGATGATGAAAAGGAAGATGGACGCGTGGCGCATGGCCACGGGGATCCAGAGGTATTTGGCTTTGCCGTGGTCGGCGTGGCCCCATTGTTGCGTGGAGGCGACCGTGAGAGCGCTGCGCTTGCGCTTGCGGCGTAAGAGGAACCAAAAGAGGGGGGTCAAGATGAGGAACCATGGCGCGCTGATGCTCATCCTTGGGCCTCCTTCTGTAATTGTTGCAGTAGCGCGTATGCCTGTGGATCACGGGCGTAGAGTGCGGATTCGAGAACGGCTCTCTGGGTGGCTGTGAGTGAGTTGCCCTGGAGAAGCGACTGGATGGTGCCCCGAGGGATGACTCCGGTTTTAAGTGCCTCGATTAACACGCTGAGTGTCGGGGGAGCGGTAGCTGTGGGGATAGGTGTCACGCGCTGTCGTTGATACTTGAAGAGAAGCACACCAAGCAAGGCGATGCCTCCGACGCAGAGACTGATCCATAAGGGGAGGGAGGTGTTAGGTGATGCATCTTGGGGTAGAGTGAGGAGCTCTGTGCTGAGCTGCTCTGTAGTTGGTGAGGCAACGGTGACTGTGATGGGGGGGGCTGTGATTGTTCGTGTCTGTGGGCCGCGGGTGAGTGTGGCGAAGATGCCATCGATGGCGATCTCGCCGCTGCGGGTAGCCTGCAGCGTCCATGCGTGGGATTGGCAAAAGTGCCCCCCGAGCATCTGAACGGGGTTCTTGGTGCTATTGCTGAGGTAGATATCAGGCATCTCTTCGATGAAGAATGCAGTCTCCATGAGTGTGGGGCTTCGCAGTGTGGCAGTGAGAATCAATGGCTCACCCACGGTGCAGCGTTCGCTGGAAATGCTGACTTGGAGTTCTTGGGCGCTAGCAGTGATACTGAGGAGCGCTGTCCAGATGATGAGTAAGGTACGCATGATCGGTTTAGCCTCCTGTTTCGTCAGCTTCTCGGCGGTGTCTGGCATGAAAATAGCCTGCGAGCGCTTCGGCTGTGTTGTCGCCTACGTTGACTTCAAGGAGGTCGATTCCTGAGCTGAGCATGCTGTGTTTGAGAGCTGTGCTATGTTGTTGGTGTCCTGAGCTGGCGGCGCTGTCGACTACCCGTTGTTCGCCAGTTTCGGCATCTTCAATACGCATCAACCCCCGTGCGTTTTTGGCCGTTGCGGGATTGGTGTCGGCGATATGGATGGCATTGACATCGTGACGCAGAGAGAGCGACTGCAACTCCTGGCTGTATGCGTCGGTGAGAAAGTCGGAGATGACGAAGACGATCGAACGCTTCTTGGTGATGTGGCCAAATTGCTGAAGCGTTTCGACGAGATTGGTGCCGCGCCCCTGGGGTTGAAAGTTGCTGAGAGCATCCATGATACGGAGTGCCTGGCTGCGGCCTTTGGCAGGTGGGATGACGAGTTCGACCTGGTCGGTGAAGGCAATCAAGCCGACACGGTCTTGGTTTTGGATAGCCGCCATGGTGAGCATGGCGCCCAGCTCGGTCATGGTGCGTCGTTTGCGCCCTTGTTCGTCGTGTGACATCGAGGCGGAGAGGTCGACGAGAAGATAGAAAAATTGTTCACGTTCTTCGATGTAGCGTTTGATGTGGGCTTCGCCGGTGCGGGCAGTGACCTTCCAATCCATGGCTCGTACGTCGTCTCCAGCTTGGTAGAGGCGCACGTCTTCAAATTCGATCCCTGAACCTTTGAAAATCGAGCGATATTCCCCAGCCAGTAGGTGTTCGACTGGGCGGCGGCACTTGAGCTCTAGCAAGTTGAGCTGATGTTCGATGAAATCATTCACTTAGTGTTTCGGCACGGGTACTTGACTGAGAATTTGGTCGATAAGCGCGTCGGAGCTGAGCGATTCAGCTTCGGCGCGGTAGGTGATGGCAATGCGGTGTCGTAGGATGTCATGAGCGACATCTTTGACATCTTGGGGGAGGGTGAAGTCGCGCCCTTGCAAGAGGGCCCTCCCTCTCGCGGCGAGCGACAAGTAGATCGAGGCGCGTGGTGAGGCTCCAAAGCGGATGTAGGGGCTGAGGTCTAGGCCGTAGTTGGCTGGGTGGCGGGTGGCATCGACAATGCAGAGCAGGTAGCGCTCGATTTTTTCATCAATAAAGACGGACTCGAGGTCCTGGCGCAAACTCATGAGTTCATCCATGGTCAGCACAGCTTCTACCTCTAGCATGGGCTCGGCCTTGGCCATGCGTTGGATCACCAAAAGTTCATCCTCCATGCTTGGGTAGTCGACCTTGAGTTTGAACATAAAACGATCCACTTGCGCTTCTGGCAGGGAGTAGGTGCCTTCCTGTTCGACTGGGTTCTGCGTGGCAAGTACGAGGAAGGGGCGGGGCAGTTCATAGGTCTTTTTACCCAAGGTTACCTGTTTTTCCGCCATGGCTTCCAGCAGAGCAGACTGCACCTTGGCTGGGGCTCGGTTGATTTCGTCTGCCAGCAAGATGTTGGTGAAAATCGGGCCTTTATCGGCGTTGAAACTATGATCACGTGGGTCGTAGACTAAGGTGCCGGTGAGGTCTCCAGGGAGGAGGTCGGGGGTGAATTGGATGCGGCTGAATTGGGCGTGGATCGACTTTGCAAGGCTGTTCACCGTGAGTGTCTTGGCCACTCCTGGGACACCTTCTAGCAGGACGTGACCATTGCAGAGCAAGGCAAGCAATAAGCGATCTATCAGAGATTCTTGTCCAACGACGACTTTACTGATGCCCTCACGGATAGTTTCAAGCGTGGCGGATGCCTTGTTGGTGTCAGTACTCATAAATATTTAGGGTGTGTGGGAAGTGATGGCTACGCTGCAGTATTGGCTGGTATTTCAAAGAATGCAAACACCCGAAGAACGCTTGTTTGCGCTATGTAGATCATGTTAGTTGCTGATAGATGGGAGCGTTTTTGAGTTAGAAATCGCTTGTTGGTTTGGGCTTTCTGGTGCTGATTCTGCCGCCGCGAGCTTGGCGGATCGGGTCGAAGACGGGGTCCATGCCGCATTCTTTGATCGCGTGTACGGCTTGCATGAGTTCCCCGAGTTGTCCTTTAGGGAAGCCACGTTCGGCGAACCAAGCGAGGTATTCTGGTGGTAGGTCGGTGAGCGGGATGCCGTGAGGTGGGTAGTGGTTTGGTCCAAACTTGCCGAAGGGCATGTGCGCATTGCTGATGCTGGCAAGGAGGTTGCGAAAGTCTTCGCGGTCGATTTCTGTGATGTCCATGTGGGATGAATGATTTGCTAGAGCTGTGCTGCATGTGCGCGTTCAAATTGAATCTTTCTTGTCAGATTTGTCTTTTCCTATGCGTATCATTTTCTACAACCATATCACTACAAATGAATTTGTGAACCACCACCCGATGATGAAACTACACACATTACTTTTTGGCGCCTCACTCTGGTTTGGCATTTCTGCGACAGGGCTTGCGCAACTTTCGGTACAAGACCTGCAAAAGTCTGTACAGAAGGTCCGCCAGCAAGAACAACAATTGAATCAGCAACGACTTGAGCTGGAAAAGAAGCGGCACAAGATCGAGGCTCAGATCACGATCATTCAGAACCAAGCGGCATTCGATCAGGCGGTTTCTGCGATGAAAGTGCAGAAGCCAAAGAAGAAGCGAAAGTTGCTCATCTACTCACGCACCCGTGGCTTCAGACACGACTCGATTCCTTATGGAGTCTACACTCTCACTGAGCTGGGAAAGCGTACCGGCGCCTACGATGCGGTATCTAGCGAAGATCCGAATGTTTTCCTCCAGCCTGACTTCATGGAGTACGATGCCGTTTTGATGCTCAGCACGACTGGGAATGATGTTATCCCCAAAGGGCCAGCACGCGAGGCATTCCAGAAATTTTTGGCACAGAAGCGTGGTTTGGTAGGTATCCACGCGGCCACCGACTGTCACCGTGATTGGGACCAATACCTCACTGCCATGGGGGGGCTCTTTGATGGGCACCCATGGAATGCTCATGATGTGGTGACTTTTTATAATGAAGAGCCGGATCACCCGATCTGTGAACATATCAAGACGGGCGATACTTTCCGCGATGAAATCTACCAATACCGCGACGACCAATACTTCTCTCGCGACAACTTGCGTATCTTGTTGAGCCTCGACCTTTCAGGCAAGAACATGAAGAAGCCTGGGATGAAGCGTAAGGACAATGACTACCCAGTTTCTTGGATTCGTAAGTACCAAGGATCTCGCGTGTTTTACTCAACTCTGGGTCACAACAAGGCCACGTTCCACAGCGTGATGGCGCTGCAGCATTTCCTCAATGGTATCCAATTTGCGATGGGCGATCTCGCAGCAGATGCTCGCCCAAGCTCAGAGGTGGGGAATGGCAAGCCGCAGCCCCTGCCAGAAGGGTTCTAGGATTTATAGCTAGATCTATTCCAATCAAGAAAAGCGCCCCAGCCACGGATGAGATGGCTGGGGCGTTTGCGTGTCTGAATGGCAGCTGCGTTATTGGCTCTGGATATGCATCGAGTCGATGAAGAGGGAGTCCAGCTGGGTGTTGTTGCTGTCGCGGTTATTGTCGGTGGCACGGATGTGGATGGTGCCACTGAGGCCTGTGGGTAGGCTGAATGTTTGCTCGGTATTGTCATCGCTAGTTTTACTGACGCTGAACATCGAGATGAAGTTGCTGCCATCGATCGAGTAGGCGAAGTTGAAGCTATCGCCCTCGGAGTTAGAGCTATGGAAGGCTTCGAGGTGGAAGCTCACTTGGCCGAGCGGGATGTCGGTGAATGTCCAAGTGTATTCTGCGGCGGAGCTATTATTGTCGATCGCTTCGCTGATGCTAAAGTAGGCATCATCGCTGATGTCAGCATCTCCAAGGTTGCCACTTGGTGATCCTAGCGTCGCGTTGCCCGTGGTGGCGATCGCGTATTGAACTTCCTTGATGGTCGCGGTGAGCGAGACATTGGAGATACTCAGGTATGGGGTGCTAGCATTGTTGGTTTTCCGAGCAAAGCCGATCGCAATGTAATCGTAGTCCGATAGTAGGCTGGGAGCGTTGACGAAGCTGGAGAGGTCGAAGCTGCCGCTGTAGCTTTGCGCTCCCGTGCTTCCAGTCAGCTTGACCGCCGCTGCTTTGTTGTGTCCTTCATTGCTTGCTCCATTGGCGTCCCAAGCACCATCGATTCCGCCGAGGTTGTAATCGTCGAAGGTGCCCGTGTTGCCGATAGAGGAACTTCCATCTGAGTTTTCCCAGACGTTGCCATTGGTAGACGCGAGGTTCATGGTTAGGGTGCCTGCTGCGGAAGGGGTGGCATTTTCCACATAGCCCCAGAGGTGCACGTAGAGTTCTTCGGCGCTATCACCTTGGTTGTAGTCAAAGCTGAGCTGGATTTCGTTGTGCGGTTCATTTGGCAGACCGGTGAGGTTGATGATGGCAGCCACGGCCCCTTCTGCAGGTCGATTGGTGGCTGTGCTGGTGTTTTCAAGCACGCCATTGCTGAGGCTCCAAGCGCTCTGGGAGTGTTTTTTGAGATCCACATCATCGCGTAGGAGGCGGGTGTCCGTGCTCATGCTGACCATATCGGCAGAGCTTAGCAGGATGTAGTCGGCTGGCTGTACTGGGATTTCCAAGGTGATGGAGTCCGTCCCACCAAGGGCACTGACTTGGATGGTGAAGGCGTTATTGCCGACATCGCTGGTTTCAGGAGTGCCCGTGAGGGTGCCATCTGTGGCGATGTCGAGCCAGCTAGGGCCCGTTAGTTTTGAGTAGCTGATGGTATCGTCTTCAGGATCTGATGCTGCGCCATCGAGGAGGTCGCTACTAAAGTAGTTCCCAACCTTGGCGTTGGTGCTGATGATTGGGTCGTAGTAATCGAAGCTCGGTGCTTGATTGACCGCGGAGGCGACTGCCGCAGTGACTGCGGATTCTACGTTGTTGGTATTCCAGCTGGTGACCTGGTAGGCATAGACGGTGCTGCCGTTGGCGCTGGTGTCTGAATAGTTGCTGGAGCTCAGCCCATCTGCCAAGAGCACAAAGCCGGAGCCTGAGTCACGGTAGACTGAGTACGTAGCAAAGTCAGGGTCATTACTATCTGCCCAGTCGAGTTGTACTGCGCCGACGCCTGATGTGGCGGTGAGGCCGCTGGGTGTGTTTGGAGCTTTGATGCTCGCGGTGATACTCAAGTTTGAGATGGTGACCGAGGCATTGGTAGCGCCGGCCACATTGCGGGCGAAGCCGATTGCCATGTAGTCGTATTGGTTCACAGCATTGGGGGCGGTGGAGTAATTGGTGAGGTCGATGGTGGCGCTGTAGCTTTGCGCGCCGGTACTTCCCGAGAGGATGGCAATCGCGTCATCACGGCTGCCGTTACCAAAGGCTCCATCAACATTGCCAAAACTGTAGGGCGTGAGAGCTCCACCTGAAGATTCCCATACGTGACCGTAAGTGGATTCGGTATTCATGGTGTTGGTGTTCGAGCTGGAGCTCACATCGGTGTAGCCCCAGAAGTGAACCACGAGTTCTTCGGCGGGGTCAGCGGTGGTGTAGTCGAAGCTTAGGGTGATGACGTTTTGTGGCCCGCTGTCGTGACTACTCAGATCAATCATGGCTCCAATCGCTCCTGTACCAAATTTTGAGACATCATTGCTGCTATTGGAGAGGGTCTGGTTGTTCACCTGCCAATCGCTGCCTACGGTGTGGCGGAATCCTACGTCATTGCGTTGTAGGCGTACATAGGGGCTGGGGTTGAGCACCACATCTGCTGGCGAGAGCAAGGTGTGGGTGATCGGGTAGACATTCAGTTCAAGTGTGGTGGTGTCGCTGCCTCCATTTGAGTTGGCTTGGACGGTGAAGGAATTGATGCCACCATCCCCGATGCCAGGTACCCCGGAGAGTGTGCCATCGGCAGCGATGTTTAGCCATGCGGGACCGGAGGCTTTCGAGTAGGTGATGGGGTCGGATTCTGGGTCATTGGCAGTTCCGGCAATGGTGCCTGCGTATGGTGCCCCTTCGGTTCCGGTGTTCGAGCTGAGCAAGAATTGTGGGAATGTGGGCGGCTGATTGATCAAGCCGTAGACCTCATTGCTGAAGTTTGACTCTATCCCTGCGTTGTCCCAACTAGTGATGACGTAGTAGTTGTGGGTATTGGTACTTTGGTCATCAAGGAACTGGCTCGTGGTGAGTCCAGTGGCTATCGCTTGGTAGCCTGATCCCGGTTGAGAACTTCTGTAGACGGTGTAGCTAGCCCAATCTGGGTCGATGCTGTCGGCCCAGTCGAGGCTAAGCTGTCCGGTTCCCGTGCTGGCCACGAGCCCAGTAGGTGCTGTCCCGGCTCTGGGGGTGATCGAGAGTGCCACATTGGAGATGCTGACTGCAGGTGTGGTAGCGGTTCCGATTTCGCGGGCGAAAGCAATCACAAGATTACGGTAGCCGCTGAGGGCATTGGGTGCGGTGGTGAAACTCGAAAGATCGAATGTGCCTTTGTAGCGTTGAGCACCGGTTGTGCCGCTTAGAATGACTGCGGCTTCATCGCGATAGCCGGCTGTGTTGGGGAAGACGCCATTGGGCTGTCCTAGGTTGTAGGGCACCATGGTGCTGGTGGTGGTGTACCAAGCGTTTCCATTCGGGGCGCCGAGGTTCATGACCCAGGTGCTGGCAGTGGAGTTCACATCCTCCAACCCCCAGATATGGACGTAGAGGAATTCAGCTGCATCTGCGGTGTCGTAGTCGAAGCTCAGCTCGAATTGCTGCGCATCATGGGGGAGTGTGCTGAGGTCGATGCTCAGTGCCACTGGGCCTTCGCCTACATTGTCGTTGCTGGTGCTTGTGTTGCTTAAAACTCCGTCTTGTAGAGTCCAAGCACTGGCGCTGGACTTGCGGAAGCCAAAGTCATCGCGGTTCAATCCACCATTGGTGAGGCTAGCGATGGCGCTTCCCTCAAGGATGCTTTCGCGGGATAGGACACGCACCCGCCATGCGGCATCGAGATCGTGGTTGGGGCGTGGAATGTTGAAGACGTAATCGCTGGTGCCATCGGGGTTGTCCACCGCTTGGTAGTACTTGTTGGTCTCGAGTGGTACATTCTCGAGCTCAGTCCACTGGCCGTCGTTCCAGCGTTGCACGGTGAGCTCCTGACCTGCATGTGCTTGCTTCAAGGTAAGGGGAACGTGGCCGATGCCTCCGCCTTGGATGGTGAAGTCGGCGATTACTTCACCGGTATTTTCAGCCAAAATCTCAAGTGGATAGCTGCGTAGGATACTGCCTTTTTCGGCAATCACATCCATCAAGACGTTGTGTTTGTATTCATCTCTCACCATTTCCCAGGCGGAGGTGCCGTAGTCGTCGAGGCGGTTGACTAATTCAGTATCATCGCCCCAGTAGCTGCTAGATTGTTTTGGAGGCATGACGAACTCGATCTCACCGGTGACGATGTCGCCAGCGCTATAGGAGTTCTGAACTGAGGAGGAGCTAAAGTCGAATACCATGTCATTGTTGACTCCATAGGTGTGGACGTAGAGTGGCATCGGGCTGCCATTGAGGTTTGAAGATAGTGGGATGATGCCTCGCAGTGCATGCGCTGTTTCAAAGCCACCGAGTTCATCATCGATGCTCAGCCACTTTCCATCCATGAGGATTGGTGAGCCTTTGTAGGTGTCGCCACCTGTGTCGATGGTACCTGTGTTCACAGCTCCTTCTTCACCACCTATGTAGTAGTTGGTGTAGGTGGCGGAGTTGTAGTAATCGCTTTCCATTTGGTAGAAAACGAGGCGCTCAGGATTGATGACATCCTGAAGAAACTCGTACTTGTAGTCGTGGAATCTGCGGTGGTAGTCGTTGGTGCTGGCGGCGCTGGCGCGATAGGTGAAACGGATTTTGTCGTCATCTGTCACGCCAGTGTAGAAGACCTCTGACATGTTTGGTCCTGTCCAGTGGTAGCAGGTTTTCATGCGTTTGCCCCAGCGGTATGTGTCGTTGCTATCTCGGTAGATGAGGAAGTCGCCTCCACCCACGTTTTCGGTCCAGTTGTGTGTGACGCCGGCGCTATTGGTATTGTAGGAGTTGGTGAATGTTGGGCGGACATCATCGAGGAAGGCTCCACCGAGGTGCTGGGTGGGATCGTAACAAAACGACTCACCCCAAGCGCCCATAGCGCTCTCGTCCCATTGCCAATTGCCTCCATAGCCGATGAGTGAGAGTTGGGAATGTGAAATCGTACCAGCATTTCCCCAGTAGCCAAAGGCCACACGAAGCTTGAAGCGGCGGGTCTCATTCGGTGCCAGAGTCACCATTGTTGAACCGCGCAGCCACGAGCCATCATGCACGATGGGCGTGTAGACCCCGTCGACCAAGTCGCGGTGCCAGTTCTTTGAAACCTGTACCGGAATGCCGATTGGTCGCCCATCTACTTCATCACAAAGCACCATGGTGGTGCCTGTGATGGCACGCGGGATCACTTGATCAAAGACGAGTGGGATGTTCTCGGTGGTGCTATTGGGGTTGGTGACTTCGATGACAAATTCATCGACACGCTCCTTCTCGGCGGCGTGGTTGATGTGAGCGCTGGGGACTTCGATTTGGATTGCTCCGGTGTCAGGGTTGTAGGTGGTGTCGAGGCTGCTATTGTCTTGGAGGTTCTTGGTGTCCGTGATGTATGTCACCGGGTTGAGATCGGCGAGTTTGAGGTCGTCTTGTGGCTTGATCGTGAGGTTCACGATGTTGTCCAAACTGTCTGCGAGGTGTGCTTGGCCGTCTGGTGAGACGACCATGATCGTCGCACGTGTGATCGGGTTGCTGGTCTCTGAGGTGAAGTCTAGGCTGAAGGTGACGCGGTCTGGCCAGGCACTTATTTCCAGACGACATTCGTCGTCAACGCTGAGGATATTGCCATTGGCATCCTCAAATTCGAGACCAAGGTGGTCAACACGCTTGAGGTACTGGCCACTTTCAATCATGCGTAGATTGTCAAAGCCTTGGCCGTTAACGATGGCGCGCTTGCAGTCATAGGCTATGCCATCGCGGTACACACGGAGAAGGAAGGTGCTAGCAGGTGTGTGGGTACTAATATCTTGGTCTAGCGCTGTAAGGTAGTCGCTTCCTGCTAGGCTGTCATAACCCTTCAGAGTCATGTCATCACAGTCTAACATCATGCTGTAATAGCCTGTCTGAAATACTAGGTCAGGGTTCTGGCGAGCCTGATTATTGGCTTCGCTTTGAGGGCGCCTACTCGAATAACGCGATGGATATCCATTCTCAAAATAGAGGTAGGAATAGTTGAGGTTTTGATCAGCTCCGATGGCGTCGATGAGCGTGGTGAATCCTAGGAGAATACTGAGTTTTCCTAGATGGAGGAGCTTGTTTTTTCTGAGGGGGGAGGTAGAAAAATGTCCAAGATTTTGTGCAGGGTCTTTTTTCATAATATTCTAACAATGTGTGGATTAGGTCGTCCAGTGGATCATTGCTAGAGTGTGATGTACACGTGAAAATATCTTTGGCTGTTTTCAAATTGTGGTGAATATAGTGAAAAATGACAATAGGTGGGAATGTGAGAGGTGTCCTACAGATTGAGGGTATTTGTTAGGTGTTGTGTCGCATCTGTCACACAGGTGATGGGAGGGGCTCTGCTGATTAATGATCGATTGTTAGTTTCAATAAATGCATAGCCTTTGATGTTTTATGAGTATGAATCATGCATTCTATTTGTGAAAGTAATGGGCACAAAAAAGTCCGGCTGGAAGAACCGAGCCGGACCAAATTCGACTGAGTGAAAACTCACTCAGTATGTTAACGATGTGTTACTTAAGCAGCACCCATCATATTGAGTACCTTGTACACGTAGGTGATTGCCATTCCGATAAGTGGGAGTAGGAAAAATGTGAGAATAACTGCCTGGATTGTCTTTTTCGCCATCATAATGCTAGAACTGTGGGTAAGTGGTTTCTCGATAAAACAATGCCCTGCGCTCGATGTCGAGGCAGGGCATTGAAAAAATGTGCTTAGGCACCGATGCTGAAGCGTTCGTAGCGAACAAGCTTGAGTGTGTCACCGAGCTCCTTGCTCTTAGCTTCGATAAGCTGAGTGATGGAGAGGTCTGGGTCCTTAACAAAGGACTGCTCAAGGAGAACTTGCTCAGAGTAGAACTTATTGATCTTACCCTTGAGGATGTTGTCGATGATGTTTGCAGGCTTGCCAGCTGCTTCGAGCTGCTTGCGGTTGATTTCGTTTTCTTCCTCAACAGTGGATGCGTCGATGTCATCACGTGTGAGGCCAGCAGGGTTAGCTGCTGCAACGTGGAGTGTGATGTCCTTCACTAGCTCCTGGAAGGATGCTTCGGAAGTGGTCTCTGGCTTCTCAGTAGCTACTTCGATGAGTACACCAACCTTGCCACCCATGTGGATGTAGGATGCTGCGGCACCAGCAGGAACAGCAAAGCGTGAGAGGCGAGAAATCTTGATTACTTCGCCGAGTTCCGCGAACTTAGCACCGAGAGCATTTTCAACAGTACCTTCGCCGAAAGTTACGGAGAGGGCTGCATCTGCGTCAGCTGCGTCGCTGTTTGCAATTGCTTCAACAAGTTCACCAACGAAAGCTTGGAAAGCTTCGTTCTTAGCAACGAAGTCAGTCTCACAGTTAATTTCTGCAAGGACGCCAGTTTTCGCACAGGAAGAAACGAATGCGGCTACGATACCTTCAGAAGTTTCACGGTCTGCACGGTCGGAGCGCTTAGCTTCGCCCTTTTCGCGAAGAAGCTTTGCTGCTGCTTCGAAGTCGCCGTTGGTTTCAGTGAGAGCTTTCTTACAAGCCATCATCCCTGCGGATGTGAGCTCACGAAGTTCTTTTACTGCGGATGCTGTGATTGCCATAAGATTAATTTGAAATTAGGAATTAAAAATTAGAAATGTTTCTGTGTGACGGTTTCGTCCAGAATTAGCCCTTGGAGCCGACTACGATGGAGTCAACGAGGTTCTGAAGGAGGACGCGGATTGAGCGGATTGCGTCGTCGTTGCCTGGGATTGGGTAGTCAACTACTGATGGATCCGCATTGGAGTCGACGATCGCGATCACAGGGATGTTGAGGCGACGAGCTTCAGCTACTGCGATTGTTTCGCGAGCTGAGTCAACGATAACGATTGCGTCAGGAAGCTTCTCCATGTCGCGCACACCACAAAGGTTGCGGAAGAGTTTACCACGCTCACGGGCAAGAGCAGCGAGTTCCTTCTTGGACATTGCCTTGTACTCAGGCTGCTTTTCGATGTCTTCGAGGTACTTAAGACGCTCAACAGAGCGACGGATAGTAGAAAGGTTGGTGAGTGTGCCACCCAACCAACGATGGTTTACGTAGAACTGGCCAGCAGCTTCGGCAGCTTCTTTCACTGCGTCTTGTGCCTGGCGCTTACAACCTACGAAGAGGATCTTTTTGCCTTTACCAGCGAGTTCTGTGAGGAAGCCAGATGCCTTATCGAGGTTCTGTACTGTCTTTTCGAGGTCGATGATGTAGATGCCTGCCTTGTCCTTCATGAGGAAAGGCTTCATTTTTGGATTCCACTTGCGTGTCTGGTGACCATAATGGACTCCAGCGTCTACCATTTCTTGGATGAGTTCGTTAACCATAATTGTGTGTTGTGTCTGCCCTTGAATCAGGGAAGCTCTGTGTTGAGTGACTCCGCCGCGGAGGTGATGCTTCATTCGAGTCTCTCGTTGTTGTGCGGCGGCGTGAAACGAAGCGCGCGGTTATTAACAGTCGAGGCTGCTTTTGGCAAGGAATTGTTTGCGACTTTTTAGCGTCATCTTAGTGTGCTGATTTTAACACTCATCCGCTGGGGGATTGAGGGCAGATAGCGAGGGCTCGATCGTGGTGTTTTTGAGGAATGGATCCTCGATCTGTTTTATTCATGTTGAATGAATTTCCCTAGAGCTTTCATTTTTGTTAGGTGGGTGCATGATTGAAATAGTAAATGGTGGCATGGATGCCGATGGTAAGCACCTCTACAGTCTCTATATTAACAAAAGTGCGGTAGGTCTCGAACGTGAAGTTAAGGTGCGTTTTTTGCACGATCGCAGCGAGGGGCTTGCGGCCTGCCTGCGTGCTGCTGCTGAGGCTCTAGATGAACGCGCGCGCCGAGAGGGAAGGGAGATTATAGAGCTGGGTCCTATGTGCTAGGTTGTTAACAACTGGCAGCACATAGTGTTGTTTGAATAGATAGATACAGGATCTCTTGTTGTTAGGTTAGTTGGCTAAATACTTGATACAAGTGATCAGGTCCCTGCGTAGGTATGACTCATGATGAGATTGGAATGTTTTAGCGGGCTTGATGATGCAGGTCTGAAGAGCCGTTACTTCCATCATGCCGAGGGAGGCATCGTTTGAAAAAAGCATGGCAAAAGGTATGGGTTCCTGCGGATGGATGGCCTAAGTAGTGAACTTCTAGCAGATTTAGAAAACAAAAGAAAAAGAATAGCATGAGTAGTATAAACAAGGTCATCGGAGCAATGTTGCTCAGCGCATGCAGTCTCTTTGCTGAGGCAGTTGAGCGCCCCAATATCATCATCGTCCTAAATGACGATCAAGGGTACCAAGATTTAGGTTGTTATGGATCACCAGATATCAAGACGCCGCACATCGATGGTATGGCGGATAAGGGGATGAAGTTTACAAGTTTCATGGTGTCTTCGCCTGTATGCACAGCTTCACGTGCGTCATTTCTAACTGGTTGCTACCCCAACCGCTTAGGAATCCGGAGTGTGTTGTTTCCTAGCCGTGGGTGGGGTGGTTTGTCGCCCGAGCATGTGACGATCGCCGAAGTGCTGAAGACTGTTGGATACAAAACTAAGGCTGTTGGGAAGTGGCACCTGGGTGATGAACCAGAATATCTGCCAACGAATCAAGGTTTTGATTCATACTACGGTATCCCATACAGCAACGATATGTTTCCTGCTAGGAACATGAAATATGCCGAGGATTGTCATTTTCGAGAGGGAATCAGTCTCGAAGCAATCCATGAAGCTTTTGCCAATGATCGAGGCGGTAAGGGGCGCGTGATGAAAGACAAAGTGCCGCTGATGCGTGGCGAGGAGTGTGTCGAGTTTCCTGCTGATCAGGCTACGATTACCCGACGTTTTGCCGACGAGAGCGTGGCGTTCATCTCAGAGAGCGTGAAGGAAGGGAAGCCATTCTTTCTTTATCTCGCGAACTCGATGCCCCACACCCCCTTATTTGCTTCTGAAGACTTTTTGGGCAAAAGCGAGCGGGGCCTCTATGGCGATGTGATTGAGGAAATGGACCACAATGTTGGGCGTCTCCTCAGCAAACTCCAGGATTTGGGTATCGAAGATAACACTATCGTGATTGTGACATCCGATAACGGCCCTTGGCTAGTGAAGGAAGAGGAAGGAGGCAGTGCGCTGCCATTTTTTGAGGGGAAGATGACTTACTTCGAAGGTGGTCAGCGCGTGCCATGTGTGATGCAGTGGCCCGGGCGTATTCCTGCTGGATCGACATGCGATGCACTCGCCCTCTCGATGGATTTACTGCCGACCTTTGCCCATGTCACAGGGGCTGCATTGCCGACGGTGCTGCCTCTAGATGGTAAGAGTATTCTGGAGCTGCTGACTGGTAAAGAAGGGGCGACCTCGCCACATGAATATTTTTTCTATGGGCAGCACGCTGTGCGGCACGGTGACTGGAAGTATCACTCGCGTGAGGTCTTTAAGGTCAAGCACAGCGCCCGAGATCACACTGGGCCAACACTTTACAACTTAAAGCATGACGCCGGCGAGAGTAAGAATGTGATTGATGAATATCCAGAGATTGCCGCTCGTTTAGCCAAGGTGTTGGAGTCAAATCCAAATAAAAGAAAGGCGCACAAACCATAGTGTGCGCCTCGCCCCGCGGTGACTTAGTCAACTGGTGATGGGGCTCTAGCTAGCCAAGAGTATGCTGAAAAGGTACCCTCTATATGGGCATTGTGGATCGCTACTGATGAGTTTACGTCATCGAGCTGTTGCGAAGTTGGCGACTCTATGAGCTAGAGTGTTTCAGAGGCACTTTCTATGGCGCTAATCGCTGTACCATGGTGCTTTATCTTGTGCCTTCTTCATCCACTTTCTTGGCGTGGGCCCGGTAGTCTTCGAGTTCTTTGCGGATGACGGGGAGCAGGAAGTAGATACCCACCATGTTGGGTAGAACCATCGCGAAGAGCATGGCGTCTGAGACTCGGACCACATTGCCGATCGACGCTACGGAACCAATCACGGTGAAGATGCAGAAGCCTAACTTGTAGAGAATGTCGGCGACTTTGTTATCGTGACCAAAGAGGTAGTTGACTGCTTGTTCTCCATAGTATGCCCAGGAGATCATGGTCGAGAATGCGAAGAGGATCACAGCCACTGAGAGTACTTGGGGGAACCAAGCTACAGAGCGACTGAAGGCTAGGGAGGTTTTCTGGATGCCTGCTACCGAGTTGACATCATTAAGGTTCATCCAAAGAGGGGAGTCAGCTTCACCTTCTTCGTAGACTTCACCGTAGGTGGCTTCGCCTACTTTTTGAGTGCTGATGAAACGAACTTCATGATCCTTAGGGAGAGTGGTGACAATGTGCTCGATCGCATCGGGGCTGCTGTAGAGGGCGACTTCATCTTTTTTGGTGATTCCATCGATCTTCCATGTTCCCGAAATGACGAGGACTAGGGCGGTCATGGTGCAGACCACGACTGTGTCAGTAAATGGCTCAAGCAGGGCGACGAGGCCCTCGCTGGCAGGCTTTTCAGTCTTCACCGCTGAGTGGGCAATGGGTGCTGAGCCGATGCCAGCCTCATTAGAGAATGCGGCACGTTTGATGCCTTGAATGAGGACGCCAATGATGCCGCCACCTACAGCCATGGGAGAGAAGGCTCCCTGGATGATTTGTTCGAAAGCTCCAGGAATGGATGAGGCATTGGTGAGAAGGATGAAAAAGGCGGCAAGGAGGTAGATGCCGCACATGAAGGGCACGAGAAAAGAGGTGACACGAGCGATGGACTTGATCCCACCAAGAAGGACCAAACCAACAAGTACTGCGAAAATCACACCAAAATAAATGGTTTTATCACCCTGTAAGAGCCCGAAAGTGGAGGAAAACTGGTTGGCTGCCTGGTTGACTTGGAACATGTTTCCCGCGCCAATAGCCCCACCGATACACATCACTGCAAAGAAGATGGCGAGTGCTTTACCCAGTGTGCCCAGGCCTCGCTCAGCGAGCCCGTCACGCAGGTAGTACATGGCACCACCGTGGGTTTTCCCTTCTTTGTCGAATTGGCGGTACTTCACCCCGAGGGTACATTCTGCGAATTTGGTGGTCATGCCACAGAGCCCCATCAGAATCATCCAGAAGGTGGCGCCGGGGCCACCAAGGCCGACGGCCACGGCCACACCTGCGATGTTTCCTAATCCAACCGTTGCGGAGAGTGCTGCTGTTAGTGCTTGGAAGTGCGTGATTTGTCCCGGAGCATCATCCGGTGTGTATTTCCCTTTGACAGTACGTATTGCTAAACCAAGGCCGCGGATGTTCAAAAACTTGAAGTAGATGGTGAGGAATACCGCTGTGCCTCCGAGAATGGCAAGTACGATCGGTAGTGAGGTGCTGCCACCTACTGGAACGGCGTAGAAGACGATGTTTTCCAAGAATGTCGCCACGTCATCGAGTGCTGTGTTGATGGCTTGATCCACGCTTTTTGTTTCATTGGCGTGGGCCCCTGAGCTGAGAGCAAGGATGGTGATGAGAGTGGCGAGGGATTTGTGATAGAGGCGGTGCAGCATAGCTTGGGAAAATTGTTAGTTGCTGCTAGGGTGACAGCCCCGACGGTGATCACAAGTCGAAAAGTAGCGCGTGATGGAGAGCTGGAAATTTTTCTTCACAGAACTCAGCTGATAGCGCAGGGTGTGAGCACGATGCGCATATTCGTTAGCTTCATTCTCACCCTCGTTCTCACTCAGCTAGCTTTTGCCAATGGCAAGAAGCAGCCGCCAGTGACAGTCACCTTCCACACTGAGGCCACTGATATTGAGTCAAAGAAGTTGGCTTACGAGATCGATACGCCGAAGGGGAAGCACTGGATGAGCAAGAGCCCTTTCATTACTACCAGTGATATCACCGCCTATTTCGCTTTTGTTTCCCCGCACAACCCTGACTTGTATGGGGTGAGTTTTCAGTTGAGTCGTGGTGGTGCTAGCCGTTTGAGTATGACTTCAGGTCAGCACGCTGGGAAGTGGGTCATGTGTGCCATCAATGGTAAGGTGGTGGATATGCTCTACATCGATCGGCAAGTGGATGGCCGTGTGATCACCATTTGGCGCGGGGTGGATTCTACCATGCTGGAAGCCTGCAATCAGCTAATTCCTAAAATAGGAGAGTCTCAGAAAGCTTGGAAAACACGCCTCAAGTACGAGAACAAGCAGCGTAAAGAATAAGAACTCTGCGGAAGTTTATGATGATGTGTCGAATCTTAGAAATTCTATCTAGTGTTAGATGGGGCTTTCTAGCGGCGTTGCTGATGTTCCCAGTGACGGCAGCTGAACGCCCGATGGAGGTGAAGCTTCCTACGGAGAATCGTCACTTGTTTAGTGAGGAACCTGAAAAGTTTTACATGTACACCTATCGAAAGTTTGAAGGTGTGGAGTCGCGCCCTTGGACATCTGGTGCTTATGGATATGTGCGCACACTGAGGCGCACACCCGAGGGGATTATTGGAACGAAGTTCCATGAGGGAATCGATATCAAGCCGGTGAAGCGCGACAAGTACTCGCGTCCCCTAGACATTGTGATGGCGATTGCTCCGGGTGAGGTGGTGTATGTCAATCCCTACGCTGGGAATTCCAATTACGGTAAGTATGTGGTGCTGCGTCACGACTGGGGTATGGGTGAGTTTTTTAGTCTCTATGCGCATTTGGCGACGGTGAGTTGCAGTAAGGGTGAATCAGTGACTCAGGGGGCTCCGCTTGGGAAGATGGGCTATACTGGTGCAGGTATCAACCGTGAACGCGCTCACCTGCATCTGGAGTTAGGTGTGATGAT
This sequence comes from Rubritalea marina DSM 17716, assembly GCF_000378105.1. Classification (GTDB taxonomy): domain Bacteria; phylum Verrucomicrobiota; class Verrucomicrobiia; order Verrucomicrobiales; family Akkermansiaceae; genus Rubritalea; species Rubritalea marina. The sequence goes on from NZ_KB899253.1 coordinate 139,045, forward strand.
GAATCGCGATTTTCAGCGATGGTATGACAGGCACTTCAGTAGCAAAAATAAGCACGGGCTGCATAGTGGCTTGAATATGATAGGCATGAATGTGGCAGAGGTGTTGATTCGTAGTAACAACAACCCACGTCTCACCATGAGTCAGTACCTTCGCTCAGTTCCGGTGGCGTACAAGGTCACGGTGCCACGTAAAGGTACCTTGGATATTGCCAAGCGTTCGCCTTGGATCTGTGTGGGCGATCATTCGATGCGCTCACCATCGTGGGAGATCAGTTTTGCTCAGTCGGGTTTTCCCTTGGCTATCAAGCCAAGCATGCGGCGTGTGGCGAAGCCAACCTTGAGCTACTTGGCATCGCCTAGTTCGAACCATCGATATCACAGCAAGGGGTTTCTGTTGGGTAGTGGGCGCCAAGCGAGCTTGTCTAAGTTAGGCTTGCGCACGATTTCGTTGCTGACCGGAGAGTTTTAAGCTAGGTGGGATGATGCGAGTGCCTGCAAAGTTGGTGGTTGGCGACATCGGTAACTTGTGTAGATGATAGTGGGGATGAGTGAGAATAAGGTACTGAGTGTGACCCGCGTGGTGCGGAGAATGCGTAACCTGCTAGAGCTGGAGTTAGGCTCGATGTGGGTGGAGGGCGAAATTTCTAACTTGAGGCGTCAAGCGAGTGGTCATGTGTACTTTAGTCTCAAAGATGAAGGAGCGCAGATTAGCTGTGTGATGTTCCGAGGGAATGCGGCGCGAGCGAAGGTGTCAATTGATCACGGCATGCAGGTGCGGGTGTTTGGTGAAATTTCTGTGTATGAAGCGCGCGGTTCGGTGCAGCTCGTGGTACGGGAAGTAGAGGCCGCAGGTGTGGGTGATCTGCAGGCGAAGTTTGAGGCATTGAAGCGCAAGCTTGAGGCCGAGGGACTCTTTGCTCAGGAGAGTAAGAAGGCTTTGCCACGCTTTCCGATGCGAGTCGGGCTGGTGACCTCTGGATCAGGCGCGGCGCTGCAAGACATGCTGCAAGTGATGGAACGCCGCGCACCCTGGGTGCAAGCGGTTCTTTATCCCGTGCAAGTTCAAGGCCAGGGTGCTGAACGTGGAATCGCCCGAGCAATCGAGCGTTGGGGGAATGGGGAGGCCGAAGGCTTGCCTCAAGTGGATGTGTTGATCGTGGGGCGCGGTGGCGGCTCGCTCGAGGATTTGTGGAATTTTAATGAGGAGGTGGTGGCTCGTGCTATTGCGAAGTGCCCGCTTCCTGTGGTCTCGGCGGTTGGGCATGAGATTGACTTTACTATTGCTGACTTTGTGGCAGACATGCGAGCCCCGACGCCTAGTGCCGCTGCTGAATTGGTGGTGCCTGATCGTGCCGAGCTGATCGCGAGGCTTGCGCGAGCGGATCGCACGATGAAGCGTGCTATGCGTCACACGCTGGAGCAATACCATCTGAAGTTGTCAGCGATGCAGCGCGGGGCACTTTCCTTAAATGTGGAGCGTGTGCTTCGTGAGCCGATGCAGCGGCTCGATCAACTTGGCCAGGGAATGGAGTATCAGCTTCAGCGTGGGTTAGACTCAGCCACTCAGGGGTTCGAGGTCCTTCAGCATCGCTACCACCGCGTGCATCCTGAAATTATTCTTCGTGAGCGACTCGAGAAGTTGCAGCAACGAAAAGACCGCCTACAGCAGATTGTGCAGCAACGACTGGATGATGAACAGCGTGAGCTGGAGAGCCTGAAGAGTTTGCTACGTGCTTTGGGGCCCGAGTCTGCGTTCGAACGCGGCTTTTCGATAACGGTGCGAGAGGATGGTTCTTTGCTTCGCAGTGCGGATCAAGCCAGACCAGGTGAGTCGCTGAAGACAAAATTGATCGATGGTGAGGTCTCGAGTGTGGTGGAGTGATGGAGACGCGTTATCCTGAGACGGCCAAAGGATTGGCTGAGCAATTGCGGCACGCTTTACTCGACCATGAAGCCTTCGAGATGAAGTTGAGACCCTGCACGCTGGAGCGCTGCAAGGCCACCTGTTGTTACGACGGAGTCTACTTGTCTGCCGAAGAGGCAGATGGGCTCAGGGTCTTGGTGTCGGAGCAGCGCGAGCGCTTGCAAGCGTATGGGCTTGATCTCCCTGATGAGGCTGTGGTGATGGCGCGTGGTGGGCGTGCTCAGAAGACCGCGACGCGCGAGGCTAAGCCAGGAGAACTGGCAGAGGACTATCCGGAGCATTTCCCAAAGACTCGCTGTGTGTTTCTCGACTCGATCGGACGTTGTGGAATTCAGCGTATGAATATGGAGGACGCGGTGCATCCGTGGCTCGATAAACCACTGACTTGTTGGATCCACCCCATTGCCATTCAATCCCCTAAGAGAGGAGGATCGCGCAGTCTCATCACGATGGTGCCTCCAGACAAGGATCCGCAGAAGGAGGCTGGATACCCAGGCTTTGCCTCATGCACCCATTGTGGCCGCCCTGAGGCGGGAGGTCAGCCAGCGCATCTGGTGCTGGAGGAGGAGCTTAAGATGTTGGGGGAGCTTGCTGGTCGCGATTTTCTAGCTGAGTTACGCGCCCCTAAATTAGAACCTTAAGCTTCTGGAGTATCCGAGAGCTTTTCAACATGGTAGAGCGAGCCGTGAGTGTCGCGAAACTCTCCGTTCTCAAGTTCGGTGAGTACCAGCTGTCGGTCCCTTTGAGATGTGCCAATTTTGAGTAGTATCGGGATCAGCAAAGTGAGTAAAACTAGAAGGATCGCAAGCACTGCGACCAGTCGATAGTATCCCTCATTGTCAATCTCTCCCCATGCTGCGACTATGATTTGGGCTGCTAGGATTGCGATGAGTGCATCCGCAGTTTTCTGTACCCATCGGTGTTGGCTTGTTAGTGTGGGGAGCTTGAGAAGAAATGCGTGTGCCGTGGCGACGGTGATCACGATGGAAGTGATGGTGAGTTTCCAATAGATTTCATCTGAAATCTCGGCCCAGATTCCGAGCGTGAGAAGCGCGGCAGAAAGTGCCGAGAATAGCATTCCTGCGGTGCCCAGTCCGCGTTGTTTCCTTTTTTCGATAAAGGCTGCGCATGACATCGAACAGATGCTTGCTGCAGAGATGATGAAGCAGGTTGCTAAGATCTTTAGCTGGATCTCACCAAAGTCACCATTCAATACCGAAGCAATGGCAATCAGGGCGCTTAGGCTCAAAAAACCAATGAAAAGTTTGAGGAAGAGTCGTTTGCTATCGGAGGCATTCATCATTAAAGAGTCGCTTCAGTAAGACATAAACGAACACCCTGTTATGTGATAGAAAAATGTGAGGAGTCTAGGAGAATCCGCGATTGGAAGTCGGCAAGTCAGCCCAACATTGGGGGTTGCCATGGGCTGTTTCGGGGGCTAGAAGATTCACATGTCAAAGCAAGTCGTAGTATTGTTTTCCGGTCAGGGTGCTCAGAAGGTGGGCATGGGTAAAGATTTAGTAGATGCGTATCCTGCAGCAAAGGCGCTCTACGAGCAAGCTGATGCGGCATTGGGCCGTGGTCTGAGCGAAGTGGTGTTTGAGGGGCCTGATGAGGAACTCACACGCACAGGAAACTGCCAGCCGGCTCTCTACCTGCATGGTCTTGCGTGTCTCGAGGTGCTTAAGGAAAAAGTAGCCGATCTTGAGATCGTAGCTGCCGCTGGCCTCTCGCTTGGTGAATTCACTGCGCATGCCGCAGCTGGCACGTTCTCATTTGAAGATGGGCTCAAGGTGGTAGAGCAGCGCGGTGCCTTCATGGAAGAGGCATGCAACTCTACGGAAGGTGCGATGGCGGCGATGATTGGTGGCGACGAAGCGACTGTGTCCGCTCTCGCTGAAGAATCAGATGTGGATGTGGCGAACTTCAATGCTCCGGGGCAGATTGTGGTATCCGGCTCAGTTGAGGGTGTGGATAAGGCAGTGGCTGGCGCTAAACCAGCAGGCATCCGCATGGCAAAGAAGTTGAAAGTGGCAGGAGCATACCATTCGCGCTTAATGCAGTCGGCTCAGGATAAGTTAGCTCCAGTGCTCGCGGACACTGAAATCACGATGCCAGATGTGCCAGTGTACTCGAACTTTAAGGCGACTGCTGTGGCGGATCTTGCTGAGATCCGTGAGACACTAGAGAAGCAAGTGACTGGCTCAGTACGTTGGACCGAAAGTATTCAAGGTCTTATTGCCGATGGTCACACTACCTTTATCGAGCTCGGCCCTGGTAAGGTGCTAGCCGGCCTCATGGGGCGAATCGACAAGTCCGTGACCATGATTTCAGTGGAAGACGTGGCGTCTCTCGATGCGGCTGTGGAAGCACTCAAGGCCTAAGCAATTTTTTCAGAAAAGCGCTACTGCTCGGTGAAACACATGGTGGCACCCTTCGCCTGGAGGGGTGAGTATCACAAGTAAGCGGATCAGACGCTAACATTTAAAGAAAAACCCAGAGAGCGATGCGCCCTCTGGGTTTTTTGATGGTGCTGAGAAGTCGGTGACTCTCATTGTTGGAGTTCGTTATTCCTGTGGCGCACCACGTGAAATACTGTGAACTGCTTTGCCGTCGATCCAGTATTCGATGGCGTAGTTGCCCTGTTGGATGGAGGCGCTGTAATCGAGGAAGTTCTGGATACTCTTGCTCAGCTGAAGGCTGAAGTCAGTGGTTAGAGCTCTACCTGGATCGAACGCTGTGTTGGAATCATCGAAGTTGCGGAACCAACGCATCCAATCAGCTCCAGCGTCTGTACCATCCGCTGGAATCTCAACTGGTGGATTGTTGAGGAAGGGCATGATACCAGAGATGGCTGGAAACTGAGCTGTGCTGTGGCAGGACATACAGCTGGAGCTTGGATTGTCCGCTGGACCATTGAGGCGGCTGTTCCAGCCCAAGTGCTGTGCCGGTAGGCTCGCGTCATCATTGATCACTGTCTCTTTGAGCTTGTCGTTGATGATGGTCTTGGTTGGCTCTGGGTTGGAGTTGCTAAGAGTGATCTCAGGGTCGTTGCCCCACATTAATCCCACTGGCTGAAGGTTCTTCCATGGGTTCTCATGCTTGAGAGCGCCATTGTAGGCAAAGGTACCGAAGACCCAGCCGTTCGCTTCTGTAGCACGAGAGTCTTTGACCATGATGTCCATTTGAAGCAATTGCACTTTTGTCTGCACGCGCTCGTTAGAGTTGGCGTCGCTACCTGGGATGTCCTTTTTGTAGACGTAGGCGTTCCATGAGACTGGATTGGCCAATTGTGGAACCTGATCTTCTCCGAGTGTGGTGAAGAGGAACTTGGCAACCACGGTGCCCTCTGGGAAGCCATTTTCGCTCACGTAGCTGAGGTCTGGGCTGCTTGGGTTCTGCCATGTCTGGCCAATGGTGTAGCCGCCTTGAGCATTATAGAAACCTACGGCGTAGGCAGATGTGGCGAAGGTCTGAGTCGGAGCGATCTGCTTTTCATTGAGTGGACCTTCCTTGGTGAGACCGTGAAAGCCTTCGCGGCCGTTGGCGCCCCAGTGCTGCCATGGTACGTGGAACCACTTTTGCGCCTGTTCACCACTGAAGGTGAAGGAAAGCTCGTTGTCCTTGAGGTTGATGTTGTCCTTGAAGGTGTAGTCACGAACTGCGATCGCGTATTCCTTCCACTTGGTCTTGAAGTCGATGTTGAGAATCTTGTCAACTTCGGGATCAAGCTTCGGTAATTCCTTTGGGTAGTCATGGCTGAGCTTGAAGACTGGACCATGGTAATCATCCGCTGAAAGCATCGCCCCGAAGTCCGGGAAATCGTAGTTCAATTCAAGAGAAGGAATGCCCTGTGCGCACAGAGCTCCAGTAGCAGCCGTTGCTGCCAAGAGGGTTGATTTAATCATATATTTTTTCTTTGTGAGGTTCTTGATAGCTCATGTACGAATCCAGCAATAACAAGGATGAGAATACTCTCAGTGGATGCTATTGAAGAATGAGCACGGTCGCTAACGACGTTCATTTAATGTCGCTTTCTCTTCCTCACAAGAAAAATGTTAGAATTTGTTAGATCGAGGGTTTGTGTTGGGTTTGGGTATGCTATTGAGTGACCTCGGTACCGATTCCAGAGGTGGTGAAGATCTCCAAAAGCAGTGAATGGGCTTGGCGGCCATCGATAAAGTGCACCTTGCCCACACCATTGTTGAGGGCATCGAGGGCGGAATTGATTTTTGGAATCATGCCACCCGAGATGGTACCATCGGCCATGAGGGCAGAGGCTTCATCAGGATTGATTGACGGGATGAGGGTGTCTGGGCGTGATGGATCACGCATGAGGCCTGGGACGTCAGAGAGGTAGATAAGCTTTGAGGCTCGCAGGTCTTTAGCGAGGGCTGCTGCTGCAAGGTCTGCATTGACATTGAGCGGCTTGCCTGTGCCGAGCTCCGAAGCGAGTGGTGAGATCACTGGAACGATGTTAGCGTTCAATGCTTCTTGCATCTTTTCTTTTTGGGAACCAACCACCTGGCCGACGCGGCCGATGTCGACTTTATCTCCATCGTCATTGGTGCCTTTGATTCTTTCGCCAATAAACACGTCGGTACCAGGAACGCCGACCGCCTTGCCTCCGAATTCGCGAAGCATTTCTACGAGGCCGGGGTTGAGGGTGTCGCTGAGGGTTTTTTCAACGATGGAAATTGCTTCTGGTGTGGTGACGCGGAATCCGCCAACAAATTTAGCTTCGAGTCCTGCTTCTTTCATCGCAGCGGAGATTGCTTTGCCGCCGCCATGGACAACGACTGGGTTTACTCCGACGACTTCGAGAAAGACGATGTCACGCATGACTTGCTTTACGAGTTCTGGGTTTTCCATGGCTGAGCCTCCCATTTTGATGAGGAAGGTTTGGCCACGGAATGCTTGGAGGTATGGAAGTGCCTCGATGAGGGTGGCTGCTTTTTGGGTGTAGGCTTCGATGCTCATGATGGTGTGCGTGTGCGGAATAGAAAAATTGCGTGATTGCTGCTGGTAGGAATCAAGTCAGGACCGAGCGAGTGGTTTAGCTAGAATCGTGCTTAGTGTCCAGCATATCAATAGTGCGCTCAAGTAGCTGCTCATAGGAGTCCAGAGGTGTACGGAGTGATAGAGTATGAGCAGCACGACCCAGAGCAGGATGATGATCGTGAGGTAGGAGGTGCTACTACGAAGGAAGCTGTAACCAGAGCAGCGAACACCAAGAAGCGAGAGGAGAAAGAGCAGCGTGATCTCTGCCCAAACTGGCAGACGTTTGACCGTTTCAGGATTGCCTGCTCGAGGAGTATGGAGGAGTTGGGTTAGCTGATCGAGTGGGGCCTCCACCGCCGCAAATCGATCCGTGTCCATGCCTCTGGCTGTGATGATAGCTGCTTCTTGTCTTGCTCCAATGATGCTGGTATTGGCGCTCATGGCACTTGAGATTTGGCGAGCTGCTTGTGGGGTGGTGAGGGCGGAATTCGGGTGAAAACGCCCGAATGCGTCAATGGGGATGAAGTGTCCAGCATTGCCCAAGCGGATGAAGGAGCCGGGCTCGACCCGCACCTCGTTCAGCGTGGCGCCTGCCTCTTGGATGAGATGTAGGAGAGGCGCGTAGAACACAATACGTTGATCCCACCGAGCGAGCAAGGGGAGCGATTCGACGTCAGTTTCAGATTCTAACTTACTGAAGCCAATCCAAGTATTCTCAGGAACCTCTATCGTGGGAGGGTGGCTCTGGTGATTGACTATTGGGAATAAGCTGACGTCTCCATCGATACTAGAGAGTGGAACCGAAGAGCGGAAGAAGGCAGGGCTGATCGGGCTGGCGGTGAATTGTCGACGCAGTGGTGTCGCAATGACGGCTTGCTTAAACTGGCCAATAGCGGTGCTGAGCGTGCCATTGCTGGCGATGTCTAGATCTGGCCAATGCAGGTGGGTGGCGATGAAACTACGCTGGATCCCCAGGTTTTGTAGATTGAGGCAGGTGATGGCCAAGTCGGCCGGATGGTAGAGGCCGAAGGCATTGATTTGTTCGGGGTCATCATCGATGCTGCAGAGCAGGTAGTCTAACTTAACCGGGGTGGGGCCTAGCACTTTGCGGATCGTGATGCCGCGTTGGCCGGGGGATGGTGGGTCGGCAACTTTGGCTCCGACTTGAAATTTTTCCTGTTGGACTGGGGCTAAGGCGCGATCGATTGCTGAGACCCAGCCATGCTGTGAGCTGCTGAGCTGCACGTAGAGCCCACCGAGTAGGCTGACTAGTAACAGGAATGCGGTGATCGAGCGACGCAATCTCACGAAGCTAGTCTTGCGTGGGTTGGTGATTTTTTGCGACTTCAAGTACCGGAGTAATGGCTTCCTCATAGTCGGTTCCGCGGATGACATCAGCGAGCAGGGAGCATGCTGTTGGGATGTGCTGTTCAAACCATTTCTCTCCTTTATTGGAGACGAGGTTGCCATAGGCTCCTAGCGCTTGCATTAGGCGCTGGGTGGCGCATTTGAAGAAGATGTCATCAAGCGGGCGTTCTTCCGAAATGTCTTCCCAGATATCGAGGAGCTTCTCTCGCTCTTCTGCTGAGTGATTCATGTATGGGTCAAAAATCAAGGATGCGATGTCGTATTCTTGGCGTCCACGGCGCATGCCTTGGAAGTCGATGAGGAATGCTTTGCCGTCTCGTACGATGATGTTTTGAGATTGGAAGTCGCGGTGGACGAGGTGGCGTGCTGAGGCACCGAGCGACTCGGCCACCTTCTTGAGTGACGGATGTTCGCGTAGCACCTGCACCTCATTGTGGCTCATGCCGAGATAGATTTCGGCGAAGTTATCAAAGAAGTAATCTTGTTCCCACTTGTAGAGTTCTGGGTCGAAGGGTGGTTGGAATTCTAGGTCCTTTGGAGCGCGCGTGTAGAATAAGCGATCGAGTTGTTCGAGAGCAGAGCGATAGATTGGCTCGCGTAGCTCCCAGCCCTGCCCTTTGAGCGAGTGTAGATCAATTTCCCCTAGATCCTCGATCAATGCACAGCGGCGACCAATGTTATCATAGAGAACCTCTGGAACATTGAGTTTGGCTTTTTTCAGGAACTTGGAAACAGGAAGGTAATTGGCATTGTCGGCTCGCTCTAGGGTGTAATAGATGCCAATGTACGTTGGGTAACCCTCTGGCTTGATTCTCACAATGGTACGTCCGGAACCACCTTTGACAATGGGTTCGATGACGACCGAGTGAGTGGGCTCGAGCTCGAGGTGAGTGCGAGTAGCGGTGAGCAAGGTGTCGGTTGGCATGGTGTGAGTGAGTTAGGCAGTTTGAATGAAGCAATGCGGCAGGCTTAGAGTGTCTCCATGCGATGTGATCCCTCTGCTTGGTAGCGGACAATGCACTGATAGAGCTCAGCACCTGCGTGGACGTGCGCATTGGGCCAAACGATGGAGTTACTCAATTTGCTTCCTTGTTCAATCACACAATTTGCGCCTAGAAAGCAAGTCTTAGTATCGACCTGGGCGTCTGGATGGATGTTTGCTGTACTGCAGCTAGTCGCTTCTACTCCAGTCTCTTGGGCTAATGCGTGGTGTGCGCGCAGGTATTCCTCGATGGTGCCGAGGTCTTGCCAGCTTGCTTGCTCACAGAAATGAGCTCCAAGCTGTTGCCGTTCTGCTAGAACAATAAAAGCAGGGATAATGGAGACTTTTGTGTCTGCTGGAATGAGGTCGAGAAGATCGGGCTGTATGATATAGATGCCCGAAAATTGGTGAGTCCCTGGGTCAATCTTGCGCAGGTAACGGATATCAGTGACGCGGTCACCTGCGATGCCGACATTACAATTAGCTCCCCCAGCCAGGAGGGCGAGTGTGGCATGGTCTTCAGTCCTGCTATGCTGCGAGATCAAGGCGGCAATGTCGATGTCGGTCAGAATATCACCATTGTAGACCAGTAAGGGTTCTCCATCTATCCAGTCGGCAATGTTTTTGATCCCACCGCCAGTCTCAAGTAGGACTGGCTCGTGATAGAATGTGATCGGGCAGCCACGATAGCTTTGCTCAGGGAAGTGCTCGAGCCATGCTTCAGCACAATGGTGGGTATTGATGGCAAATGCCTCAATGCCAGCTGCAATACAATGATCCAGTACGTGCTCGACCATTGGCCGGTTGGCGAAGGGGACCAAGGGCTTGGGGAGTTTTTCTGTGAGTGGTCTGAGGCGTGTGCCGAGTCCAGCACCTAGAATGAATGCTTTGCGTGTGGGGTGAGCCATCCGATCAGTGTGTTGATTGCATTCTTGTTTATGTCTATCTCTGATAGAAGTCTAGGCATTTGTATCAGCCCCATTACCTAATTGCTAGGTTCGATCAGAGCCTGCCTACAGAGCTCGGTGTATCGCCCTCCTTGAGCGAGTAAGCTTTGGTGATTCCCTGATTCAATGATCTTGCCTTTATCTAGCACGTGGATGATATCGGCATTTTGGATGGTTGAAAGTCTGTGAGCGATGACGAAGGCGGTGCGGTTGGACATGAGTTTGTCTAGCGCCGCTTGAATGAGTTTTTCAGTTTGGCTGTCCACGCTCGCAGTCGCTTCATCGAGGATCAGAATTGGGCGGTTTTTGAGTAATGCTCTGGCAATGGATAGTCGTTGCTTCTCTCCACCCGAGAGCTTGACTCCCCGCTCGCCAACATTTGTGTCTAGTAAATTCGGTAGGGCTTCGGTAAAGGCTCGCGCATTCGCAGCCTCCAAGGCAGCCCATAGTTCCTCATCGGTGGCGTCGCGCTTACCGAGTAGGAGATTCTCTTTAACGCTACCATTAAAGAGGAAGGAGTCCTGGGTGACGTAGGCTATGTTTGCTCTAAGCTCTGCCTTGTTGAGGGTGTTGAGTTCTTGGCCGTCGACCGAGATAGAACCGCTGTCGTACTCGTAGAAACGCGTGAGCAGATTGACCAAGGTAGACTTGCCCGCTCCAGTAGATCCTACCAAGGCGATGGTTTGACCAGGCTTTGCTTCGAGGCTGATATCATTCAAGGTGGGGAGTTCGTCGTAACTAAACGATACGTTTTGCATCCGGATATGGCCGTGAAGTTCTTGCTTGATCGGCACGCCTGCTGAGGCGTGAATTTCATCTTCGGTGTCGAGGATCTCGAACACGCGATCGGCTGCAGCCCTTGAAGATAGAGCCATTTGATTGAGCCCATGAAGTTTGCCAATAGGTTCATACAAAGCCCAGAGGATGGTGTAGAAGTAGAGATAAATTTCGGTTCCAATCTCGGGGTTGTTAATAATGCGGATAGCTCCAACAAGTAGAACTAACACATAACCGATATTGTTAACAAAACTCATGCTAGGTGAATAGAATGCCCAATACTTCATTACCTTGAGTGTGGCAGCCTTGACTTTAGCTGAGAGTGAGTTGAATCGATTGAGTTCGTCTTCCTCGGCTGCGTAGGATTTGATTTGGGTGATGCCGGCGATGTTGTCACTGAGTACCGAATTCATTTCGCCAGTGTAGCGCTTCACTTCGCGGTGCCTGTCCTTGGCATTGCGCGTGTAGAGGACTGCACCGATGAATAGCAGAGGCAGCGGCGTCAAGGCCGTTAGTCCTAACACGGTGTCTTTCCAAATGAGGTAGCCTCCAACGATTGATATTTGGAGCACCGCGATGAGACCTTGTTCGATTCCATCGATGAGTAAGCGTTCCATGGAGGGAACGTCCTCAGCCACACGTGTCATGATATCGCCAGTTCTCCGGGAGTCGAACCACTTCACCGGTAGGCGCTGAAGCTTATCATAGAGTTCCGAGCGTAAGTCGTAGACCGCACGTTGCTCAAAGATGTTGTTGATGATGATGCGAAGGCAATTGAAGAGCTCACGGAGGAAAAATGCGCTCAGGGCGATTAGAGCGAAAGTCACCACGTTCATGATGCTTTCGTATTTAAATTCAGGTAGGTGAACCCTAGAGTCAGCTGTGCTAGATGAGGTTTCAAACTCCTTTAAAACCTCGGTGTAGACTCTGCTAGTCATCTCAGGGAAAACCAAGAGCATGACAGTCATCAGCACAGCGCAGAGCAATTGCGCTGAGGCTAATTTAGGATACCGATTGTAGTAGGAAAAAATGCGAATGATTGTCTTCATGTGCGGTACGACGAGAAGCAGAAAAGAGGATAATAGTAAAGAGAAGTGAAAAAACTTCTGATTTTAGGGTTGTCGAGTGGCATTTGAAACTCTTAGAGTTCGTTTCACTCATTACCTACACATAAAACCACACTGAAAACCACAATGGCTACTAAAATATTAGGAGGACTGACAGTACTTGCCTTGCTTCTTTCCGCCTACATTGGCATGAAAAATAGCTCTGTTCGCGAAGAACAAGCTGATAAGCGCGCCCGTGCAGAGCGCAACCGTGACGCTGCCGCGGAGGATCTAGCAAGTATTAAGCAGAAGCTTGACGACATCAAAGCAGAGCAAAAAGAACTCACTGCGAAAGCTGCACAAGAGAAAGCAAACTTAACTGAGTTTGAAGAGCAAGCGAAAGCAATGGCTGAGAATGCTGTGGTCAAAAAGAAGCAATTCGAAGAAAATCAGGAACTCATTGATGAGTTGAAAGTTGAGTTAGAAGGCCAGCCTGATGCCGAAGAGCTCGTGCCTCAAATCCGAGTAGCAAAAAGTAATGTAGCAGAACATGAAGAAGCCTTGGCAATTGATAAGGCTGATCTAGCAGAAGTTACTAAATCTACCGAACAAGTTTCTAGCAAGCTGACCTACCTTGAAACAAAACTTGAAGGATTGGCTAACGGAGTGTCTTCGCCTGATTTGAGTACGCGCATTCAGAGTGTGTTTAGCAAGTGGGGCTTTGTGACGCTGAAGGCAGGTAATGCTCAGGGGGTAGTGGCTGGCTCTAATTTAGACGTGCTTCGCAGTGGTGAGGTGATCGCCAAGCTCAAGGTGACAGCAGTCGAGCAATACCGCGCTACTGCAGATATCATTACAGACGTGGACGCCGATGAGGTGGTGGTGCGTGCCGGTGACAAGGTAGTGGCCGAACAGATGGGTCAGTAATCTTAATTCAATACCCCTAAAGACTAAAAACATGAAAACAATTTTATTAGGAGCTGCCTGTGTTGGTGTTGCTGCAGCAGGTGTCTACTCCGTGACCCAGACAGCTCAAATGAAGAAGCTCGTTGAAGAGACCTCTTCGATGGAAAAGGAGATGCGCCTCAGTGACAATGAGCGTGCTGACACACAAAAGCAGTTTGAAGAGATTGACTCTAAAATCGAAGATATCCGTACTGAATACAACGAATACTTGGCTCTGCTAGACGACCGCAAAGCGAAGGCTGGCGACCTCAAGTCACCTCGTAGCTTGACCATGAAGGTGGAGCGCCAGGAGGACGAGATTAAGCAATACCAGGAAGAGATCGCGGCGAATATTGAGGCATTTGAAGCGGAGGGTGTCGAGATTACTGAAGCCGCTGATTTTGTTTCGACCATGGAAGCAAAGGCAAAGACGCTCGAAGAAGATCATGAGGCTGTTGTGGTAGCTCTCGAAGAAGCTCAAGTGGCTTACGAAGAGAAGAATACCAAGTACCAAGGTTTGTTGGAAAAAGATCGCAAGCGAAATGCAAGCTTGAGCCAGAACAGCATTTCTTCCCTCATCACAGCCGTTGATGGCGAGTGGGGCTTTGTGGTGATCAAACCACATCCTCGTGCTGTCATCGATCAAAGCTCTGGACTCATCGCAGTGCGTGGTACTCAGCCGCTGGGTAGACTCACCGTGGATTCTATTGAGTCAGGACGCATTGTTGCTAACGTTGACCTCAAGTCCATGCCTCCAGGCTCGCGCATCCGCCCGGGAGATCGTGTGATTCTCGCTGAGCCTAACCGCCGATAACATCCAACACTAAGTATTAGTGTTGATTTAATTTAAGAAGTGCCACCCTCAACGAGTGTGGCACTTTTCGTTAGTATTTTAAGTGGTGATTTGATATAAGCCCTAGACGCAGTGTGATGGACGGAACGATAGTGAAAAAAGAAGGCGAGCCAGTGAAGCAATTTTCAGTGATGCTGCAGAATCGTACAGGGTCCCTGAGTTCTCTGGTGCGCTTGGTTCGTTCTGCCAATGTCGAGCTTCTTGGTATCAGTGTGCAGGATTCTAAAGACGCTACAATCGTACGCATCATTGTCACGGATCCTGATACGGTTTTTTGTCTTTTTGCGGAAAAGGGGATTCCACACACGACCTGTGAGATGGTGGTGGTGGCGTTGCGGGAATCTGGTGTGGGCATAGGAGCGTGCCTCGAAGCCTTGGTGGCGGCCGAAACGAATGTCGAGTTTGCCTATAGTATGATGGCGCACCCGGACAGACATAGCCTGTTAGCATTGCATCTTGATGATTATTCCTTTGGAATTGATGTGCTAAATCGCGCGGGATTTAAGATTCTGTACCAAGGAGATTTGTCACGATAAAGTCACCGAATCTATCATCGCTGACAATTGCTAAGTGATGAGCAGATATTTGAATAGAAATGTCATAAATTCATGTGTGCGTTAAAATTGTGGCTTGTCTGAGTTGACGACTTGGTCAATGGTTTGCCTCATCTATGAATGAGAGTATATTAAAGTCAGCAGCTGCGCAGGCGCGTGGTCTAGCAATTGACGCAGTGCATGCATGTTCTTCCGGTCACTTAGGCCTTCCACTTGGTTGTGCAGAGATCGGATCAGTACTTTTCGGTGAGTGTTTGGATTACAATCCAAAAGCGCCAAAGTGGCTTAACCGCGATCGCTTCATTCTTTCAGCAGGTCACGGTTCTATGTTTATTTACACGTGGCTCCACCTGAGCGGTCACGACCTATCACTTGAAGAGGTAAAGAATTTCCGCCAGCTTCACAGTATCACACCAGGTCACCCAGAGTTTGATGAAACTCCAGGTGTGGAAGCAACTACTGGCCCACTTGGTCAGGGAATTGCCAATGCGGTTGGTTATGCAGTATCTGGCAAGCACGCTTCAGCACGCTACAACACAGCGGATCACAGCATTTTCAACCACAACATCGTAGCTCTTGCTGGTGATGGTTGTATTCAAGAAGGTGTGGCTCGTGAAGCAATCGAATTTGCTGGGCATAGCGGACTCGATAACTTGGTGCTGATCTACGATAGCAACGACGTGACATTGGACGCGATGGCTGATGTGTCACAGGGCGATAAAGCTCAGGACTACTTTGAGTCACAAAATTGGAATGCCGTGACCATTGATGGTCACGATCTAGCGGCTGTGAAAGCAGCTGTGGACGCAGCCAAAGCAAATAGCAATGGTAAGCCATCGGTGATCATTGCAAAAACTGAGATCGGTCGTGGTATTCCACAAGTGGCTGGAACTCAAAAGGCACACGGTGAAGGTGGTGCAGGCTTCGCTGCAGAAGCGCGTGCTGGACTTGGCCTCCCTGAAGAACTCTTTTATGTGTCTGATGACGTTCGCGCATTCTTTGCCGCTAAGGCAGAGGAGTCAGCAGTGAAGTTTGCTGAATGGCAGAAGACATACGAAGCCTGGGCTGGAGCGAATCCAGAACTCGCAGAGGAACTCAATAACGGAGTTGCTAAAGCAATTCCAACAGATCTTCTGGAGCGAATCCCGGCATTTGAAGCTGATTATAAAGATGCCACTCGTGGTACGGGTGGTGTGGTGATCAACAAAGTGGCTGCAGAAGTGCCTCAAGTGATTACTGGCTCAGCTGACCTATACGGCTCTACGAAGAACTACATCAAAGGCGGTGGTGACTTCTCTGCAGAAGACGCTTCTGGCCGTAATCTTTGGTACGGTATCCGTGAGCACGCAATGGGAGCGATTATGAATGGCATCGCATACGACGGCTTGTTCCGTGCCTCTGGTGCTACATTCTGTGTCTTTGCTGATTACCTTCGTCCATCAATCCGTATTGCAGGTCTTGCAAAGCTTCCTGTAACTTACATCTTCACGCACGATTCTGTGGGTGTGGGTGAAGACGGCCCAACTCACCAGCCGGTTGAGACAGTGTCCGGCCTTCGCGTGATTCCTAACCTCGACGTGGTACGCCCAGGTGATCCTGAAGAAGTGGCTGCTGCATACGCGGGCTCTCTCGCTCGCACAGACGGTCCAACAGCGTTGATTTTCACCCGCCAAGGTATTCCTCATCATTCTGATGTACCAGTTGAAGTGCGTCGTCAGGGCGCCCTCAAGGGTGGCTACGTGCTCAAGGAAGAAGTGGGCGAGCTTAAGCTCATCCTCATGGCTTCAGGTTCTGAAGTTGGACACATTGTAGAAGCTGCGAAGGAGCTTGGTGATGGAGTTCGTGTGGTATCAATGCCTTGTTTTGAGCGCTTCGATCGTCAGTCCGCTGACTACCAAGAAAGCGTTCTTCCAAGATCCTGTACTAAGCGTCTTGCGATTGAAGCGGGTGTGACTGGACTCTGGCACAAGTACACAGGCTTCGACGGCAAGGTACTCGGTATTGATCGTTTTGGTATCTCCGCGCCTGGCAACGTAGTGATGGAGGAGCTCGGTATGACTGCATCCCACGTTACTGCTGCTGCTAAAGAGCTTCTTGGCTAACACCTCATTCACACACGGAGTGTTCTTCGTGTGTCAGTTTTCCAATCGGCCTACCTTTTTTGGGGTAGGCCGATTTTTTTATTATCTTTGCAACGATTCTGATTATGCTGGGTTTTATAGATGATTTCTGTGCTTTTCTGAGCCTAGTACCATGACCTCTAATCTCAAACCATTGACTCTTCAATTACTCATTGCCTGTGTGCTAATGAGCGGTAGTGCGATGGCGGCAGAGCAGGAGGAAGGGGGAGCGCGTGAGGGGGGCAAGCCTGGAAAATTTGCTCGAGATGGTGAGATGCATCAGAGGGTGTTGAAGCGATTTGATGCAGATGGTGATGGCGTTCTTTCTGATGAAGAGAGAAGCGTGTTTCGCCAAGAGATGCAAAAAAAGAGAGCTCAAGGGGCTCGCGCTGACGGTGTGGAGAACAGAGCTCCGCGTGGTGGAAAAGGCGGAGCCAAACACCAGGAACGACGCAAGAAATTCCTCATGCGCTTTGATAAAGATGGTGACGGGAAACTCTCGGAATCTGAACGTCAAGTAGCTCGTGAGTGGATGCAGAAGCGTCGGAAAGAAGCGGATTCCGCCCGCAAGCGCGTGATGCTGAAATTTGATAGTGACGGTGACGGTAAAATTTCACCCGATGAAGCTAAAGCTGTGCAGAGGAAGCTTAAAGCATTCGACCAACAGGCAAGGCGTGATTTGCTAGACAAGTACGATACTAATGGCGACGGCAAATTAACAGCGGATGAGAAACGATCTGCCCACGCCGCTGAGAAGCAGGCGATGATCGATCAATATGATACAGATGGTGATGGTGAATTGAGTGCTGAAGAGCGCAAAGCAGCCTTTGAAGATATGTTGGAGAATGACCCGATGCGCTTATTAATTCAGCTTCGTAAACAGAATAAGCAAGGCGGGGCGAAGCCACGCCGTGGGGGATTCCCAATGTTTGAAAAAAATAAGCCGACTAGAGGTGCTGAATGATTTGTTCTAACTGACCTGCATACAATGTGTTTTGATAGATCTCATTGTTTATGAAACGGATTGCGGGTTCAGTATGATTATCTAGGGGGGGGGTAAGTTAAATGAGTGGTTTACCGTTAGAAGCTTATTTGATAGACCATTGAGGCATGGAACTTAGAGCTGAGCACGAGACTGCCGAGCGTATCAGACTAGCAGAAGAGGCCTCATTTGAGAGGAACTGGAAGCGCTGGGGGCCATACCTGGCCGAACGTCAGTGGGGTACTGTTAGGGAGGATTACTCAGAGGGTGGAAATGCGTGGGATTACTTCACCCATGATCAGGCGAGGAAGCGAGCATACCGTTGGGGAGAAGATGGTTTGTTAGGTTGGTGTGATAGAAAGTCTAGGATCAATTTTGCACCAGCTCTTTGGAATGGGAAGGATCCGATTTTAAAAGAGCGTCTTTTTGGTCTCACTGGATCACAGGGGAATCACGGGGAAGACGTGAAGGAATGTTATTATTACCTTAATAGCACGCCAACACATTCGTATACCCGTGCTCTCTACAAGTATCCAATCGCTGAATATCCGTACTCGCAATTGGTGGATGAAAACCAATCACGTGGTCCTGCGGATCCTGAGTACGATATAGAGGATACAGGGATATTTGATAATTATGAGTACTGGGATGTAGAAACCAAGGTGGCGAAGGCTGGTCCAAGTGATTTGTGTTGGGAATTATCAATCACGAACAAGAGTAGCCATGAGGAGACGATTCATGTCTTGCCTACTGTGTGGATGCGCAATTCTTGGGCTTGGGGCGAAGAGCATTTTGAATCCGATTGGAGTAAGCCTAGTATCGTTAAGCAAGGTGATCGCTTGGTTATGGAGCATTGTGATATGGGAATCTTCCATTTCTATCTCGATGAAGAGGGAAGCGAAGTTCAGGAATGGCTGTTTACTGAGAATGATACCAATCAAGAAGAGCTTTTCGGGCAACCTAATAAGTCTGAATATTTGAAAGATGCGTTTCACAGACATGTGGTTGATGGTGAAGCGGGGGTGGTAAATCCAAAGCAGGAAGGGACCAAGGTGGCAGCCTGGATCAAGGTCACGGTTCCAGCTGGAGGCAACCACAAGATTCGTTGTCGATTGATCGCAGAAGAAGATGACCGCGGTCAGCGTTTTGAAGATTTTGATGAGGTGCTGGCATTGCGCGCATCTGAGGAACAGGAGTTCTATGATGCTCTTCTACCTGAAGGTCAGAGTGAGGCTGAGGATCAAGTGTCGCACCAAGCTTATGCTGGGTTGCTGTGGTCGAAACAATTTTATTACTACACCGTCAAAGCCTGGCTTTATGGCGATAACGGTCGCGAAAACGCGACGCATTCTCGAGTGGTCGGGCGCAATAAGGATTGGCACCATTTGTTTGCACGAGATGTTCTATCCATGCCGGATAAGTGGGAGTACCCGTGGTTTGCTTGTTGGGATAGTGCCTTTCACATGGTTGCATTTGCTCGTATCGATCCAGACTTTGCGAAGAAGCAGATGTTGCTTTTCCTTCGCGAGTGGTACCTGCACCCGAACGGGCAGATCCCTGCGTATGAATGGAGCTTCTCTGATGTGAACCCACCGGTGCATGCCTGGGGTATTTGGCAAATCTATCAAATTCTTGAACGCAATGGAGTGGAGGATCTTGAATGGTTAGAGAAGGCTGTTCAAAAGCTATCATTGGTATTCCAGTGGTGGGTCAACCGCAAGGACGTGGATGGGAATCACTTGTTCTCCGGCGGCTTCCTAGGGCTTGACAATATCGGTGTGTTCGACCGATCCCAAGAGTTAGGAGACGGCGCTCGCTTGCTGCAGTCGGATGGTACCGCATGGATGGGGGGCTTCTGTGCTCAAATGCTTGAGATGTGTCTCAAGCTAGCTGAGACGCGCCCAGCATACGAGGACATGGCTTCCAAGTACTTTGAGCACTTTGTACGCATTGCGCGCGCACTGAATGAGGAGGATGGCGACGGATTGTGGTGTGAAGAAGACGGTTTTTATTATGACCAACTGGTGCTTCAGAGCGGTAAGAAAATCCCGTTAAAGGTCCGTTCTATGGTGGGCTTACTCACGATGATGGGTGTGGCTGAAATTGACATGAAGAAGGTGCGTAAGATGCCCGGTTTTATGAAGCGATTGCATTGGTTCATTGAGAACCGCCCAGACTTGGCTGAGTACACGAGTTATCGAGACGCGGACCGTGATAACAAGGAGTCACGTTTGCTCATGTTACCGCTCAGAGATCGTTTTGAAAAACTACTCACACGCATGCTCGATACAGACGAATTTCTATCAGAGTATGGTTTACGTTCGCTATCTAAGGAGCACAAAGAACATCCATATAGCATTGTTTGGAAAGGTGAAAAGCACGAGGTGGGCTACGTTCCTGGAGAGTCAGACGGGTACATGTTCGGAGGCAATTCTAACTGGCGTGGTCCTATCTGGTTTCCTGTGAATTATATCGTGTTGTCGTCTCTACGTCGTTATCAGCATTTTTATGGTGATAATTTCAAGGTGGAGTTCCCGAGTGGCTCCAAAGAAATGCACACATTGGGAGAGGTCGCGGATAAGGTTGGGGACCGTTTGATTGGGATGTTTTTGCATCAAGAAGATGGTGTGCGCCCAGCGATGCGTGGATCTGAGAAGTATAAAGTTGGTGAACCTTGGGAGGACTTGTTGTTGTTTTATGAGTACTTTAATGGTGAAACTGGCCACGGATTGGGAGCCAAGCACCAAACCGGATGGACTGCGCTCGTAGCTACCTTACTTCGTGATCGCGTGCGCTCTGCTCGTGGATGATAGCTTGCCTGGAGCATCACGTGGTATTTGTGTTCTCCGTAGAGTGTGAGAACGTGAGTGATAGGGCGAGTGTGGCGTGGCGTTATTGCCTTGTTCACTCGCATGAGCACCCAGCCATGGGGAGAAGCACGACGAGAGTAAATAATTGATTAGAGCGACGATTGAGAACTGCATGAAGGAGATGATGCGCCAGTGCCTGATGAAGTGGTTGAGTGCTTCATGGTTATGCTGCTTAGTTGGGTGTACGTACTTGGCCCCTATCGATATTCAGGAGCCTGAGGCTGCGGCAGAAGTGTCGCCGAGTGATTATTTAGTCCAACAATCATCAATTTACCCGCAACAAGGCGATCGATCCTATTTCCATCTGATTGAGGATGCGAATGAATCTTTGCAATGGCGTCTTGCTTTGATCGATGCGGCTGAGACGTCGATTGATTTGCAGACATTCATCTGGGAGGCTGACCAATCAGGTTGGTTGTTATTTGATCGTGTGTTGCGCGCTGCAGAGCGCGGGGTGAAGGTGCGGGTGTTGATTGACGACATCTGGCTCAAGAGTAATGAATCTTTGTTGGCTAGTTACGAGCATCATCCGAACTTATCGATTCGTCTCTACAATCCCATGAAGGTGCGAAAACCTAGCATAGGTCGGGGGCTTTATTTTCTCACACATTATGCAGAGGCGACGCACCGCATGCATAGTAAAGTATTGCTTGCTGATGGGGTGTGGGCGCTCAGTGGCGGTCGAAACATTGGCGACAAGTACTTTGGGCTATCGGGTGAATATAACTTTCGTGATCTCGATGTGTTGAGTGTCGGTGCTGTTGTCCCTGAAATGCGTCATGAGTTTGATGTCTTTTGGAATAGTAACATCGTCTATCCAGCGCGCTACTTGGGAGACGCAGTCGAGAACGAAGTATTGTTGGGTGAAACAAAGAAGATGCGCAAAGGGGTGGAGGATATGAAGCAAACGCAGTTACCGCATCTGATTCTAAGCTCACGGTCATGGGCTCAACTTTATCGAGATGCTCAAGCCTCATTCTTTCCGGGGCGTGCGACATTTATTGCTGATACTCCTGGGGGGGAAGAACGTGTGCTCGATGAGTACTTATCTCAATACCTCTATGAGGCTCAGCGTGAGGTGGTGATCGTTACACCTTATTTGATTCCATACAAGGCGAGCTTTGATGAGTTGGAAGAGATGATTGGGCGTGGGGTGCGGGTCAAGTTTGTGGTGCCATCGATGGGGGCAAATAATCACCTCATCACACATAGCCATTACCGTAAGTACCGCCGGCGCCTTCTGTCGTTAGGTTGTGAACTTTATGAGTACCGCCACGACCCGAGCGAGCAGCAGCGCGCCATCAGTGATGCAGGGGGGAATCGCGCACCGTTCCTTTGTTTGCACAAGAAGGCGATCGTGGTGGATCGGCGCTTTTGTTACATTGGCTCATTGAATATGGACCCTCGGGCACTCATGATCAATGCCGAGTCAGGCTTGATTATTGACTCTGTTGGGCTTTCGGGGGCCTTGTGTGGTCAAATCGATATGATGGTGCAGCCAGAGAATGCTTGGAGGGTTTCATTGTCGGAAACAGGGGCTTTGCAGTGGCGGGGTGTTGGAGGCGCTGTATTACTGAATCAACCAGCGCGCAAATTTTCACAGCGTGTGTGGGATAGTTTTGCGCGATGGATTCCGATTGAGAGTGAGCTTTAAGGGTGCAAAAAAGGACACCGTGGGTGCCCTTTGCAATGTGTCTGGGTGGTGTCCGCTGCGATTAGGTGCAGGGAGTGCCTTCGCTGTTGGCAAGAGCTCGAAAATCTTCAACGAGACGCTTACTAATCGGGCCTGGCATGCCGTCCCCAATACTACGTTGATCGTACTTCACACATGGGATCACTTCCGCTGCAGTACCAGTGAGGAAGATTTCATCAGCTGTGTAGAGGTCGTAACGCGTCATGGATTTTTCTTCAAGCTCAAGGCCAGCCTTTTCGCACAGTTCGAAGATGACTTGGCGTGTGATGCCGTCGAGTGAACCGTCAGAAACCGGAGGCGTCGTGAGTTTACCGTTCTTGATGACGAAGATGTTGTCCCCTGTGCACTCGGCAATGTAACCTTGTTCGTTGAGCATCACGCCTTCCATTACGCCGGCTTGGATGCATTCGATCTTAGCCATGACATTGTTGAGGTAGTTAAGAGACTTTACCTGAGGGCTGAGCGAAGCTGGAGTCGGGCGTCGTGTGGCACAGGTGATGAGCTCGAGGCCTTTGGTGTAGTTTTCTTCAGGGTAGAGTTGGATCGCCGCAGCAATGATAAACATCGAAGGTGTTGGGCAGAGGTAGGGATTGAGACCCAAACCGCCGGCACCGCGGGTGATTACTAAACGGATGTAGCCGTCGGTGAGACCATTGGCTTTGACGGTCTCGACGGTTGCTTTACAAATCTCTTCAAGGCTCCATGGCAGCTCAAGGTGGATTGCTTTTGCAGATAGGATGAGACGCTCGATGTGCTCCTCCAATCGGAAGACGCGACCACTGTAGAAGCGAATACCCTCAAAGATACCATCACCGTAGAGGAGGCCATGGTCGAAGACGGAAAGTTTCGCGTCCTCTTTTGCTACGAGTTCGCCATCTAGCCAAATTTGTTGCGTGTCGCTCATTATCGTTTGTTATCTGCGTTGAGTAATTTCTGCGAACGTAGTGAAAAATTTAGCGAATGCAACTCACGAATCAGAGATTTCGATATCATTGAAATTAGAAGGATATTCCCACTTTGCAGATACGAAATTATGAGCCATGATGAATCTAATGGAAATTTTGATTAACATCCTCTCTGAGCCTTTTACCTGGGGCTTGCTCATCGGCCTGGCACTCACATTTTTTGTGTGGCGCTCAGGAGCAAAAGATAAGAAGCATCTCAGGTTAGAAGTGAAGCGCGTGCAAGAGGAGCTAGCTAGCATGCAGACCCACCTCAGCACACAATTAAAGATCAATGCCGAGGGGAATGAAAAGCAGCAGAAGGAACTAGAAGAGTTGCGCGAGCAGAATGAGAACCTGCGGGTGAATATCCAAGCAATTCAGCAAAAACCAGGTAAACTCGAGCTGCGGAAGTTGGAAGTGATCGAGACAGCGGTGAGTGTGCTACGTGAGCAAGCGCCTGGGTTTGCTGGTGCCTGGGAGAAGGCGCTGCGTGAAGCTGAAGATGATTACGTAGCCTCCGAGTCAGGACTTAAAAAGTTGATTCGCAAGGTGAGCCCTGGCTTCCGGGCCACACCTGACACGACGGCAAAGAATTTAGAGGATAAAGGTGAGTTAGGAATCTAGCTCGAGTCGCTGCATGGCAGTTGTCGATGGGCTGGCGCCTTTGCAGGCCTCGAGTACAAAAAATTGTGAGCCCAACATGCTTGGGTGAGTCAGTGTTTGAAACTGCCTGATTTCCGATGGATCGATGGGCTGTCCTTCAGATGACTTTTGATTGAAGTACGCAGCTCCTAGCCTACTGAAGTAGCTCGATTGCCTTTCAAAGCAACTAGGGGTAAAGCCGTGACGATTCATCACCTTTGCCCAGTTTGTAAAATCGACGTGGGCCGTGATGTCCTGCTCGCCAACTTGTGTTAGTGGATTGTCGTTAGCTTGGTGGCGGTTGAAACAGCGCAGGGTTCCTTCCACGCGATGTGGAGCGTAAAGTTCTGAATGAGCATAGCCGTAATCGATACAGAGGATGGCTCCATGTTCAATGGCTTGCGCCAGAGTCTGAGAAAGTTTCTCTAGTTCTGGGCGGAACTCAGTCGTGTAGCCATCGCTGAAGTTTTGTCCTAGGGTGTCCGTGAAGGCCAGTGTTTCCGTGCAACGGATTTCACGGGTGTCCCATTGAAAGCTATCCTCTATCCAGTTGACCACACGCTCGCACCACTTGCTTTGTTTGTATTGGATCAAGCGAACAGGGAAGGCGTCCAATAGTTCATTGCTCAGAAAAATAGTGTAATCGGGCAATGAAGGGAGCGCATCCAGCGCTACATGGAGTAGTTTGTCTGCGTGTGCTGCGAGTATGCGTGTTTGTTCCTGTCGCATTGATTCTAGTGGCTCACTGATAATGTATTGAACCTTGTGGTAGAGCTCTGGGTGCTGGGCTTGAATAGCATTGAGTACATCGAGTGCAAGGTGGCCTGTGTTGGCTCCAAGTTCGAGGATGTTGAGCGGTGACCCAGCGCTGTGCTCTTGATGCAGTTTGGCTATACGTTCGGCTAGAAGGGTGCCAAAGACTGAGCCGACACTGACAGAGGTGAAGAAATCTCCGCTTTTTCCCACGCGTGAGGCCCCCCTCGCGTAGTACCCGGCTTGAGGGTGGTAGAGGGCTGAACTCATCCAATCATAGAAGCTCATGGAGCCGTTCTTGGAAATTTTATCCTTTAGTTGTGATTCTAGCCAGCTCAGGGTTGCAGGATCGCTGGCGTCGGAGTAGAACAAAGAAGTCTGCTCGGCCTCATTGGCAGATGAATGAATTGGCAACATGATACGCAAGAAGTTTAACTCCCGGCGCAAAGTGCGCAAGAAAGCAATCTTCCTAAGACTTTGGTTTCTTGCGATGTTCTTCTGTTTGGTGATCGGAGCAGGTGCTGCGTATTGGGTGTATAGTTATGTCACCGATGTCTACCGCGAACGCGCGGCCAGCTACGACATGACCTTGATTAACCAGATCGAGGTGCCCAGCGTGATCTACGACCGTAAGGAGCGTGAGATCGGCCGGATGTTTGTGGAAAATCGCAGCCCGATCAATGTGGAAGAAATCCCCATCAAGATGATTGACGCTCTGGTTTCTGGCGAAGATTCGAGATTCTGGGAGCACGATGGGGTTGATTACATGGGGATATTGCGAGCAGCTATTCTGAACTATAAATCTGGCAACGAAGACTCAGGTGCATCGACGATTACTATGCAGCTCGCACGGAATGCCTACGACCTGAAAGGTGAGGCACTCAAACGTGATGAAAGTAGCTATGAGCGCAAGATTGTTGAAATCTTTTTGGCTCAGCGAATCGAGCAATACTATACCAAGCAGGAAATCCTTGGGTTTTACCTGAACCGTGTGGCATTTGGTAGTGGTTACTTCGGCGTGCGCTCGGCCTCGCTCGGTTATTTTGGCAAGGAGCCAAGAGATCTGGAAATCCAAGAATGTGCTTCTTTGGTGGGCTGTATTAAAAACCCCTCCACCTTTTCTCCATTGCGCAGCAAAAAGAACAACAAAAAGGCGCGCGATCACGTGCTCACGCGTATGGCGATTGAAGGAAGGATTTCAAACAAAGAACGTGATGCCTTGCAGTCCATGCCGGTGGAGGTGAATCCCAATCCGATCGAGCGCCAGACATCTCACATCTACGATCGCATTGCAGCTACTGTCCGTGAGTATGTTTCGACTGAGCAGCTGGCTGTAGGGGGGCTGAGAGTTTTCACATCCATTGATCGAGACATTCAGGAGTCGATGGAGCGCAAAATGCGTGAGCAATTGGCGCTGGCAGAAAAGCAAGAAGGTTACAATCACCCGCTGCATCAAGACTTTGATCGCCGCGAGGGGAAGCGTCCTAAGTATCTACAAGGTGCCGCCTTGATGTACAATTACCATAATGGTGAAGTGATTGCCTACATTGGAGGTCGTAGCTTTTCCCACTCACAGTACGATTTTATTGCATCTGGAAAGAAGCCACTAGGCACGGGGTTTTTCCCTTTTGTTTACACTGCTGCAGTGGAGTCAGGCTATCTGATGACCCATCCAATGCTGGATGAGGCGATGGACAACCGCCAAGTCATGGTTGATGGAGTCGAGGGGATACTCGGCGAGTGGGGTCATGAAATTGATGATCCAAGCTATCAAGGGAAGATCATGCTACGCGAAGGCCTGGCAAAGTCGAAAATCGCTGCAACGGTTCGTCTAGGGCGTGAGGTCGGAATTGATAAAGTCCGCAAGGTTGCGAAACGTTATGGTTTGGTTACCTCGAATTCGGAGAAGTTGTTGCCTCGTGAACTGCTGGGAACAGAATCTGCTTCATTGATGGAGGTCGCCAGTGCCTACGCTTCTTTTGCTAATCACGGGAAAGTAGCCAGTGACTTAACTTGGGTGACACGCATCGAGAATAGTGAGGGACAGGCAATCTACGCGCACCCGAAAAAGTCAGTGGCACACAAGCAAGTCATCCATCCCGCAACAGCCTACTTGATTCACTCAAGTTTGGAATCCGCGTTGAAAGAAGGCAGTGGGAAGCGCGGGCTAGAAGGCTCAGCATTGCTTGAGAGCTCAGTGGCTGGTAAGCCTGGGACGACGAGCGATTTTGCTGACAATTGGTTTGCTGGCTACAACAGTGAAGTGAGTTGTGCTGTATGGTCTGGGTTTTGGGATGGTTCACGTAAAGAAATTTATCCAGAGGCATTCAGTGTCGACACCGTCATGCCAATTTGGAGAGAGGGGATGGAAATTTACCAAAAGACCTACCAGCCTGAGTCAATCGTGCGACCACCTGGAATTGTGGAGCTTGATGTGTGCCGTGAATCTGGCGAAAAACTCACCCTGGATTGCGAAGACTACGTTCGCAACCCCAAGACTGGAAAAATGGAAACTGTGCGCACGAGTATGAAGGAGATTTTTTATACCAAGAATCGTCCTGAGCACCATTGCCATATCCACAGCCGAGGTCTTATTGCTTCGCGGGCTTTAATTGTCTCTGGGGACATGGGGCTTGATGATGTCCAGCCAGTCACAGCTCAAGCTCAAACCTTATTGGGTGATGACCCATATGGAGCAGAGCAGAATACATTGATTACTGCTTCTGAGGGGGCTGTAGGCTCTGATGCTACAGGGGCAAAAGTGCGGGTTGATCAATTGCCTGAACTAGACAGCCAATCACTCATTTCTGTTGGGGAACCCAAAAAGTTAGAAATCTTAGAGGACTAGACATCTTCGATCTGCGAATTGGAACATTGTCGACTTGCGTAATGATATAGCGCTCGTTAGAGTCGGTTTAATGGTTCTAGAGTTGGAGAAAAAAGCATACGTATGCCCGTCTTGTCGTATTCTTTTCTCGGTGCGTCATGGCAATGAATCTATCGTGGTTGAATGTCCAGGGTGTGAGGAATCCGTGAGAGCAGGGGGCGATTCTAGCACCCTACAAAAGTATGCAAGTGCTCAAGTTGCCTCAGGTGAAAGCAAACGTGCTCAGGTGTGGGATAAAGAGCTAGCAGTGGAACAAAACCAATGGGAAGCATCATTTTTTCCATGGGCGGTGATTGGTCCAGCGGTGTTATCAGGCCTCGCTGGATTTGTGATTCTCATCATGGTGCTGCAGAATCAATCAAGTAATCAGTTCTCTGATGGGCTGAACTTGAAGGGTGGTATGGCTTCATTTGAGAGTGGCTTGGATGCCACTGAGGTGCTTCCGAGCAATGAGGTGATGACAGCTTTTCTAGAGAAGCTCTTCAAGGCTAAGTCACTTGATGAGGTCAGCCCCTTGGTGCGAGAGGATGACGTGGAATATCTATCGTTACACCCTGAGAGCTTGGAGTTGATGTCCAGCTACAAGGAATATATCCACACAGAGTACACCGATCTTTCAGGCTATTTTGTAGTGCGATACTTTGACCAAGGCGGTAATAGTAGAGCCCTCGTGGTGAAACAATTGGCCGACAAATCAATCGTGATGGACTGGCAAGCGAGCTACGGTATAGGAGAAGTGACTTTTGATACATTCCGTGCAGAAAAAGCAAAGATTCCAGTTTTGATGCGAGCGATGGTGACCAAAACTGAATATTATAACAACGGTTACGATTCGACTCATTGGCAATCGTACAGTTTAAGCTTTGAAGGTTCTGATGAATACCTCATTGCCTATGCGTCTAGGAGAGGTTTCCTAGTGCATCAACTGGAGCCTTTTGGCGTGAAAATTGTCGATCGACCCTATACTCTCTATTTAAAATACCCAGCGATTGAATTGAGCGATGCTCGATTGGTTGAAATTGATTCGGTCGCAAGCAACGGATGGATCCTGAAATAAGCCCATGAAAAAGAAACATCAGCCGCTAAGTTCCCTAGATAAGGCACTCCAGATCAACCTCGATAAGGAAAAGTACGGTGCCTTTGCTGAGATCGGAGCAGGCCAAGAGGTCGTTAATTGGTTTTTTAAGACTTCTGGTACAGCCGGGACTGTTGCGAAGTCGATCTCGGCATACGACATGACGATGAGCGATGAAATCTACGGCAAAGCGCAGAGGTATGTCTCTCGAGAGCGTGTCAAATCAATGCTTGATCATGAATATGACCTGTTGATTGAACGTTTGGCAGCCAAGCGCGGTAGTGATACCACCTTTTTTGCGTATTGTAATACTGTGAGGGCCAGAGGCTACCAGGACAATGATGAGTGTCATGGATGGATGGGTGTGAGACTTCAGCTTACTCCAGAAGCGGAGCCTTGTCAGATACTCTGTCACGTACGTTTGCTGGACCAAACGAATACTGACCAAATGGAGGCTCTTGGTGTCATTGGCCTGAATCTCATCTATGCGTCATTCTATCACCGAGACAGCCTGGAGCATTTTGTGGAATCTCTCCTCGATAATCTGAGCGTGGAGCGCATTGAAGTCGATATGCTCAAATTTTTAGGGGAAGAGTTTCGCTATGTCGACAACCGCCTGTGCTCTTTGCAATTGGTGAAAAGTGGACTCACTCCGGCTGCAATGTTCACTCCTCAAGGGGAGGTGGTGCAGCCCGCTGAGGTGCTGTACGCTAAGCCTGTGGCACTGCTGCGCGGTAGCTTTGATCCAGTAAGTAACCTTCACCTAGACATGCTTGAGCAAGGGAAAAGAGCCTTACAGAGACACCTAGACAACAGCAAAGAAAGAGAATTCATGAGCCTCTGTGAAATTTCGATGAATAACCTGCTAGAGGAAGGTGCAGATAAGTTAGATCATTTGGATTTCCTTAACAGAGCAGATGCTCTTCAAGCCGAGGGGCAGACCGTTTTGATATCCAACTACTCTCAATTCTATCGTGTGGCGAACTATCTTAGCATGTACACGCGTGAGCCCATTGCTTTCATTTTGAGTGTTGGCTTGTTGGTCGAGCTCTTTAATGAAAAGTGGTCATCTGATCTCGACGGTGGTGTGCTTGAATCATTCGGTCGCTTGTTTAAGCACAAGATCAAAATGTTTGCCTATCCATGGAAGGAATCGAAAGATTCTGAAGTGGTGACTACGAGCAATATTAAGGTAGACCCCAAGGCTGCAGGGCTTTTGCAATATATCATCGATAATGATTTGGTAGAGGCAATCGAGTCGAGTGATACCAAGCTTCTTAATTATTCAGGTGTTCAGCTCAAAGAGATGATTCGTTCGGGAAATGAAGAATGGCTTGATTATATTCCTAAAGCAGCCCAAGCAACCGCTAGAAGATTTCGTTAGCTTGAATGATTAGAACAATGTCGACTACCGCAGACCTCAGAGGCCTACTTCATTATGTGCCTATTTTTAGAGGGAAGACCTTCGTGGTTGATGTTCGTTGGGATTTACTAACAACAGCTGGCCAAGCTGAGTTTGTTCTCGATATTTGTGCGCTTCAATCCATCGGGGTGAAGCTTGTGATCGTCTCATCAGAAGATGAGTT
Organism: Rubritalea marina DSM 17716; assembly: GCF_000378105.1. Lineage (GTDB taxonomy): Bacteria > Verrucomicrobiota > Verrucomicrobiia > Verrucomicrobiales > Akkermansiaceae > Rubritalea > Rubritalea marina. The sequence continues at coordinate 168,994 of NZ_KB899253.1, forward strand.
AGATCGAGTACTTGATTGGGCTGTTGAGCATGAATTCCGAAGTTCGGTCTTAACGGGTAGTTATAGCGGCAGTGATGTGGCCAAGGTTTTGGAGCGTGGTCAAGCAGCGATGATGCCGCGACAGGGGAGTCTCCTATCCGCAGGGCTGCTGAAGCTCTCGACGGATTTGGATGCTGCTAAGGTTATCGCTGTTGCTGATTTTGTATTGAAAGCGTCCCGTGGTGACGTCGTTCGTTTCCTGACGGTGAAGGAGGCTGAGCAATTGCCAAGCAACCTTACAGCAGAACACCAAAGTCTATTGGATCATGCTGTAGCCATTTGCCGTGGGGGAGTGGATCGTGTGCACCTTTTGGATGGAGGCGAGCCTGGTGTGATTTTGAAGGAGCTGTTTTCAAATGAAGGTGTAGGCACTATGGTGTATGCTGGAGTCTACCGTCAGATTCGCACACTTAAGGAGGAGGATATCTCTGAGTTGTTAGGCTTGATTGGACGATCGGTCAAACGCACGCATTTGGTGCCTAGAACATACGAAGAGGTGGCCGAATCGCTTGAGGACTATGCGGTGATCGAGGTGGATGGCAATGTTTTGGGTTGTGTGGCTCTCTATTGTTATGAACGAGTGGGCGAGATTGCTTGTTTGTTTGTGAAGCAGAACCATGAAGGTACGGGCTATGGAAAAGACTTAGTAGACTTTATGGAGCAACGAGCGCGCGACTTGGGGATGGAATCCATCTTTGCCCTCACGAATACAGCATCGAAATTCTTTGAAGAACGTCTCGGTTTTCAGCCGATTGCTCTTGAGTCGCTTCCAGTTGAGCGCAGAGAGTCACTAGTGAGCAGTGGCCGTAACTCTCTAGCCTACTGCAAAAATCTATCAAGTTAGCGGAACTTGATCAACAGTGGGTGGTGGTCGCTGGCCCTACTCCATTGATGCGGTCTCTCAATTTTAGAATCAGTCTTGTTGATACGCTGCAGCATGGATGGGGAAGCGAGGGCGTAGTCGAGCCTCGAGTAGAGATCTTGGTGTCGCCAATAGTGCGTCCACCTGTTGCCATCATCATCTGAGAGTTCTAGAGCTTTAAGATAGTGTTGTGAGTGGGCTTTTCCGGCGATTGCTCGAATACTTGCTGAGTTCAGATGATCGTTGAAGTCCCCATACAGGATAAGATCTTTGTTTGTTTTTAAAGCCATGAGCACGTGCTCGCGGACCATGTGTGCTTCGTGGCGTCTGAAGCGTTCTTGGTCATAGTGTTTTGACTTTCGTTGGGATTTTAGATGGATCCCAATGAGCCTGACTGGAGAGCCATTGATGTTCATGGTCACGTCCAGCATGCCACGCAGCATTTCGTATTTTCTACCGTCCATCTTGAATGAGGTCAGTGTGTTAGAGTGGACGGTAAAGGGGTGCTTGGATAGAAGTGCTAATCTGCGGTATGGGTCGACGCCGTGGTGTAAATACTGGTAGGGATAGTCGAGTTGCTTTGCGGACAACCGGCGGCTGAGGTCGTCGAGGTCGGCTTGTGTCCCAATTTCGCACATACCCAGGATGTCGGGTTTGATTTTAGTGATGTGCTTGATGAGGTCACGGATCTCTCGCTCAGGCTTTGCTTGGAGGCCATCAGACTTGGACCCGCGTTGCATCCAGAGGTAATTGTAAACATTGTAGGCAAGTAGAGTGGTTTCCTTGCCAATAGGAGTTTGCGTTCTGTTGCGCTCTTTATTTATGGAGGGCTCAGTGAGGGCTTGATGGTCAGGGGTGCTCTGGCCGGTCGGCCAATTTGCGGTTTCTCTAGCTTTTTTTTCGCAGGAGCTAAAGCAGAGGGCCAGAAAGCAAAAAACTCCACAGCACAAGGCCTGTGGAGTTTTTTGTAAAGTCATTGTCTGTTGAGGCTATGCCTCTTCAGATGGTTTAGCAGCAGGGCTTGCATTCTCTACTGGTTTTTTGGGAGCTGGTGTGTGTATTTCCTCATGTTCTGCCCGTGTGATTTCGTGCTCAAATTCCTCTCTGGCTTTCTTGAATTCACCCATGCTTTTACCGATTCCGCGTGCAAGTTGCGGAAGCTTCTTCGCCCCAAAAAGCAGGAGGATGATAATGAAAATCATGATCATCTCACCACCTTGTGGGAGAGTTACGAATGACAAAAATGCGTTCATGGAAATAATCTTAGATGATAAATGGACAATAGCAAAACTTTTGTATTGGGATTAGATACGCTTAGTTACGTCCGAGTTCTTTCGATTTTTCAGTGGCGGCCTCCACCGCGGCGATTGTGGCAGATCGGAATCCATGATCTTCCAATGCTTTGAGTGCAGTGATGGTGGTGCCACCTGGTGAAGTTACCATGTCTCGAAGTAAGGCGGGGTGGAGTCCAGTCTCTGCGACCATGCTGGCTGCTCCGAGTACTGTTTGGGTGGCCAACTCTAGGGCCTGAGCTCTAGGGAGGCCTTTGAGCACACCGGCGTCGGCGAGGGATTCGATAAAGGTATAGACATAGGCTGGTCCACTGCCCGACACTCCAGTCACCGAGTCCATCAAGGATTCATCGACTTCGATCACCGAACCGACAGATCCCAAGAGCTTGCCAGTAGTAGAGGCGTCTAGGTCGGAGGTGTTGGAGCCTGTTGAATAGGCTGCCGCCCCCTTTCCGATCAAGGAAGGGGTGTTTGGCATACAACGCACGACCCGTGCAGAATCGGGAAGGATGCTTTCCATCGCTTCCAGTTTGAGGCCTGCTACAGCAGAGATAATCAGGGTGTTGTCGAGGCTCTCGGGTGTTTCAGCTAATTCGAGTAGAACAATTTTGCTGACGTTTGGTTTGGTGCAGAGGTAGGCGACATCGACGATTGAAGCGAGCTCGGTGTTCGATGCCAGTGGATTCACTCCGAGTTCTTTCGCTACGGATTGCCTTGTTTTTTCGGTACGAGAAGTGATGTATACATCTTGAGCCTCAACGATGCCTGCAGTGAGCGCGCCTTCCAGAAGGGCTCGGCCCATCTTGCCGCAACCAATTAGTCCTAATTTCATGTCCTCTAGGCTAGAACTTCTTGGTTCTAGTGTCCAGTATTGCTTGGATGAAATCTATTGGAGAATTCAAGTTGATCTGCATCTGAGACTGCCCTAATGCTATTGAGCATGAAGTGGATGACGTGCGCGCTTTCTTTGTATTTATGTTTCCCCATGATCTCGGCTGAGCCGAAGGAGGAAGAATCGGTCCGTTTTGATCCACAACGATTGATCGCAAATCCTGTGAAATCATTGGCTGTGCCATCGTCGAATCCTTCATTGGCCGAGCCGATGTTGTTGGTGTTTTCTCCGAGTATGGAGGCTCAAGAGCACGTTCGCCAAGGTTTTGCCTGGATCAGTGCGTCATGGGATTTTGAAGCTTACCGCCACTTCTGCGCAGCAGTGGAAGCTGATCGACAGTGTTTGATGGCTTATTGCGGTATCGTATTGGCCCTGACTAGCCCACAGCATGAGTTTCATGAGCAACGTGCTGTTGCCTATAACCGAATGCTCACCTTGGCGGAGTATAAAGAAGAAGGTGAATTCTTTTACCCTGAGAATGAGAGGATGTATGCGGTGGCAATTGCTGAATTGATTGTCGGTGGCGTGGGGAAGAGTGCACGCGTTTTCCATCACCTTGCTAAAACCTACCCGAACGACACGATGGGTAGATTGCTCGCGAATTACCTATCGCGCGGTGGTTATGGGGATCTTCAGCGCCCTACGGTGAGGCAACAGCGAAGTATCGACAATATCCAGAGTATTGTTGAGCAAGAGCCAGATGACTCCTTGGCGTTAAATTTTTTGATTATGTTGCAAGCGGAGGCGCCTCAAACTGCTGTTGATTTTGGAACTGATCTCGAGCCATTAGTGAAAAAGTTGGTGGATCTGTCTAAAGCTGGGGTGCCGACGTGGCATGAATTGCATGGCTACATTGCGATGCGCGCAGGAATGGCAAAAGTGGCAGAGTCCTCATACCGCAAAGCGTACTCTCAGTTCCGGGATTGGAAGAGTAAGAACAAGGTAACCGCAGCTGATTCAGATGTGATCTTACGTGTGGGGATGAAGCTTGCTGAACTCATGCTCAAGCAAGGTCGTGATGAAGAAGCCATGGAGGTTTTAGATGTTTTGACCAAAACCCCTCTGATGTTGTTTCGCGAGGAATCATCTGCACGAGTTCTTTATATGTGGGGGCTTCAAACATTGCCAATGAAAGCTGCCATTGCGAATAGAGAGTATGCTTTGGCGAAGAAGCGTATGCCAATGCATTTGTTTGCTGACGATTCCAAAGATGAGCCACTTCTGGATATACTCAATGCCTATCGTGCATTACTCGACTGCCACCTCGCAGTGAGTGAGGGCGCCACACAAAAAGCGGATTCGTATTATACAAACTTCAATCGCCACCTTGATCAGTTGGTGAAAAAAGAAGGGAAGTATCATAAGCATCCAGCCTACCTAGAGTATATCCGCAGTCTCGACGGCTTATTGATTTATTCCAAAGAGCTAAAATCGAGACTCGTGTCGCAAGATCATGCCAAGTTGTATTGGCTGCAACTAGCCGCAGAGACACCAAATATTCCATCGCGTATTCAGCCATTAGAGGTGATCTATCCGATGCAGTATAGATTGGGCGAGTTTTTTGAAGCCCAAGGTGATTCGGAGGCTGCACTTGAAGCATACCGAGCCGCTACGGTGAAGGATCCCATATACCTCCCTGCTCATCAAGCGGTGGAACGACTGTCAAAGTGAAGGCTAGCACAGGTGCTCAGTGTTCAGCTTGGCTGGTCTAGAGCCATGACACTCCAGTCTTATGCCAAAAGAGTAGTGAATTTCCAGTTCGAGCTATTCCGTGATGTGGATTAGATGGGTTTCCCCTAAAAGTGAATTTGTTGAAAATGCAGTGGTTTATGGATGGTCTTGAATAAAAAGTGAAAAAAGGTGCCGAAATGACTTGCGTGACTCTGAGGAATATGTAGATTGCGCCCCGCCTCACCCGCCAAGGGGAGCGCAGGAGAAACTCGCTAAGTTGATCCGGAGCACGGCTCCGCAA
>NZ_KB899254.1 GCF_000378105.1 Rubritalea marina DSM 17716
CTTGCCAAGCCAAGGAGCGAGTGTTCTGGGGGAGGACATAGAAAGGATTGTAGCACGGGAGAGTGCATGGAATCAACGATCCTCTGTATTTAGTCTGTCTAATATAAGGGAGGGCATTTTCTAGATGTCGGAGCTGCGTGTGAAATCCCACCTTGATGAAGTTTCTGGGGTGATGGTGTTGGTGGGTAGTGTGCTTTTACTTAACTATTGATGAGATGATACAGATGGGTTTTGTTTGTGTATCCTATGATCTTTTGCTTTACGTGATAGGGGGGCTTGTTAGGGTGCTTGGGTATTTTTGAAGGGATGGCACTAGTAGAGAAAAAGATTGATACCCTGCAGGCTGTGGAACTCGGCGATGGGGTAGAAATTACTTTACGAGTGGCGGGGCCATTTGCTCGGGCGATGGCTTTGGTGATCGATTACCTGATCATTTCTGGGGTGTTGATTGTGCTGGGGATTGTGACTTCAATCGTGGCGATTGGGGCCAATGGGAATATTGCGACAGGATTGATGTTGCTGGCCTTATTTGTGCTTTCATGGGGGTATTTTAGTTTGTTTGAAATTGGCAAGAAGGCGGCGACCCCTGGCAAGCGTACGATGGGGATTCGGGTGGTGGATCGCTCGGGGAATCGGGCTAGTGGGGGGCAAGTATTGGTGCGGAATATTTTGCGTTATGTGGATATGTTGCCCGGCTTGCCTTCTGGGTCGATGGGGATTTTCATAGGGGGGTATGGTGCGGGTTTGATGACGTGTTTTTTATCTAAGAAGTTTCAGCGTCTTGGGGATCTGGTAGCGAATACCGTGGTGGTCTATGACAAGCCGGTGAAGCACGGGCAGTCCTTGTTGCCTCCCGCGTTGGAGTCGGTGGCTCCGCCTGTGGCATTGAACCGAGAAGAGCAGGCGGCGATCGCTGCATTCAAGAATCGTGCTGGCTTGTGGTCGGAAGAGCGCCGTATTGAGTTGGCCAATCACGCATCGACGGTGACAGGTGAGAATGGGCGTGCAGGCTTCACGAAGCTTTTGGGGATGGCGCATTGGTTAGATGAAGGGAAGTGATGAGATGAAGGTGCAAGATTTCGAAGAGCAACGGGCGGAGAAGTGGCGCGCCTATGATCTCAAAATGCAGGCTATAGAGTCAGCTAGAGACCGCAAGTTGCAGGATGTGGATGAGGTGCCTAAGATGATTCGCGAGCGTTGCCACGAGCTGACGCTTGCGCGTTATCGCATGTACGGCGAGACGGTCTGTGAGTATCTCAATGAACAGGTGATCCGAGGGCATAAGTTGCTGGCGTCGAACCCTGGGAGCTTTGTAGAGAAGTCGCTCAAGTTTGTGGCTGTGGAATTCCCTCAGGTGGTACGCCGTGAGTGGCGGCTACATCTTCTGTGTTGGGTGTTTTTTTTGGTGCCTCTCATCGGCATGTGGATTTCGATTTACCATGATTTGAATTGGGTGCGCAGCATTTTAGGCAGTGATGGGATGGCGAACATGGATGCGATGTATGGGAAAGGTGACGAGGCGAATTTAGACGGTCGCGATGAGGTTGGAGCGAACTTCATGATGTTTAGCTTTTATGTGAACAATAACATCGGGATCGACTTTCAGATCATTGCTGGCGGTATCCTAGCGGGTGTTGGTAGTTTGTTTATTTTATTGATGAATGGCTTAGGCATCGGCGGGGCGATGGCGTATGTGATTGAGTATGGTGACCCGGTGAAGTTCTTCAGCTTTGTGTCTGGACATTCATCGTATGAGCTTGTGGGGATGGTGGTTGCAGGAATGGCGGGAATGCGGATTGGTCTTGGCTTGCTCAACCCTGGGCGCATGACACGTGGAAGGGCATTGCTAGAGAGCGGGAAAAAGGGCTTACCCTTGGTGTACGGTGCGTTCTTGCTGACTTTATTAGCGGCGGTGGTGGAAGGATTTTGGTCGGCTCATGACTTTGCTCCATCGGTGAAGTATTCAGTGGGGATCGCTGGGTGGGTGGCGTTGGCCTTGTACTTTGGTTTTGCAGGAAGGAGGTCAGGTGCAGCTTGAGAAGGTGACTGCTGAGATTCGCCCGCGAGGCCGCTGGGAATCGATCGATCTAGGGTGTGCGCTGGTGCGTGCAAACTACGGTAAGGTCATGAGTGCTTGGCTGCTCACTGCAGTGCCTTTATGGTTTATCATCGTATCCCTGTGTCAGTTGATCTCGAATGCTGAAGTGGGGGCTTGGTTGGCGGGTGTGTTGTGTCTTTGGGTTGTGCCTTTTTGTGATCGCATTCCATTGTGGGTGCTAAGCCGCCGTTTATTTGGTGATGATCCGAGTTGCATGGATGTGTTGAAGTCGCTGCCAGGATTGTGGTCAAAGCGGTTGTTGTTGACTGTGTTGTGTGGGCCATTGGATCTGGGGCGTGGTTTATCTCAGCCGGTGATGCAGCTCGAGGGCTTGAAGGGTAAAGCTTACAAGCATCGCGTGCGAGTGCTGGCTCGCAATGGTGGCGAGGGGGCGAGCCAGGCCTCGATGATTGGGCTGGTCTTGGTTTTGGCCACGATGTTTTCGATGCTCTTTGTATTCTTCACCACGGTGGGCTTGTTTGGGGATGAGATTTTGATTGAAGAGTTTTGGGTAGACCATGTCTTGGGGAGTGATGCGGTGTTTATGCCTGCACCGTATGTATGGATTTTGGTGGGGTTGATGCTCTCAGCGATCACGGTGATCGAACCCTTCTGCGTGGGTGCGGGATTTGCCATCTATATCAATAGCAGGACGGTGACCGAGGGTTGGGATATCGAGCTGGCGTTCAAGCGCATGAGTGAGCGTGTGAACGGGATGATGCAGACTGCGGGTAAGGTGCTTACTCTGGTGATTGCTGCGGGGCTTTGTATTGGCGAGGCTTGTGCCTCAAATGAGCGCTTGGAGCGGGTGATGGCAGATGGTGACTTTGAGGTGCATACTGAGGTGATTGAGGTGCCTGTGGACCGTGAGCGATGGTCATGGTGGGATATCGGCGATGGTTGGCAGCTCGAAGGGTTGGGGGCGATTGCTAATGTGATATTTTACCTTATTGTGGCCTCACTAGTGGCGGGGTTGATCTGGCTTATTCATTCGAATCGGCACATTTTTTCAGGAGCTGCGATTGCGCAAGATGGGGGGAGAAGCAGTGCCAGGGTTCGTAGTGTGATGGGCATGGTGGTTTCTCCTGAGAGCCTGCCGGACGATATTGCTAAGGCTGCTAGAGAGGCCTGGGATACTGGTGAGCACCACCTGGCGATGAGCCTTCTCTACCGCGGTTCGATCTCTGCCTTGATTCATCAGGATGAGGTGGTGATCGAGAGTAGTGATACTGAGTCTGATTGTTTGCGCGCGGTGCTGGGTCATGTGGCGGATGCACGTGGGCAGTATTTTTCTAGACTCACACAGGCATGGATGCGGCTGGCGTATGGCAATATGCTGCCGAGTGACTCAGCGGCGGATGAGATGATTGGGGCCTGGCCATTTGGGAAGGAGCAAGGATCATGAAGTGTGTGGTGTTCCTTTTGTTGCCGCTCTTGTTGTTGTGTTCATGTAGTCGCGAGACTGAGGAACACGAAAATGTGTTGGGCTACATGGGACTAGCGCGCAAGAATCCCTTCCTTGCTGCCGAGCGTTATTTGCAATCGGATGGTCACATGGTGACAAGTAGCACTGGGGTGCTAAAGTTGGATGCCGCCGAGGCTACCGTGTTTGCTCCAGCGTCGAGTGTCCGCTCGGTGGCGGATGCTGAGAGGATTCTGGAATGGGTGGCTGAAGGGGGGCATTTTGTGTGCTTCTTGGAGCGGGCCGAGGATTATTGGAGTGATCTGGGTGAGTACACGGATCACGATCCCAGCACTTGGAAAGACGATGTGGGGGAAGACGATAGAGCGCTGTCTCTGGGATTGGTGAGGCTTTTTGCGGAGGTGGATATTGAGTGTGTGGCCTTGAACGAGGAAGCAGAGGAAGCAGAGGAAGCAGAGGAAGCAGAGGAAGCAGAGGAAGCAGAGGAAGCAGAGTTGCGCGAAATTGCTATGGGCACGAAGCTGCCCAATGCGCAGACGGTCATGATTGAGGTGGGGCTGGAGGCCGAGTATCAAGCGTTGTTAGGAGGCAGCATGGGAATGCAGGTGAAGGATGGGTATTATGATGGTGATTGGTTTGATAGTGGGCAGCAAGAACACCGTTTTTTGAGCCGTTTGTATGGATATATTGAAGATGAAGGTGTGGATCTGGGGCGGATGACCTTCGTGAGTGACGCGCGACTTTTCCGCAATCCTTATTTGGTGATGGGGCAGCATGCTGAGTTGTTGGATGTGCTTGCCGATGGCGATGGGTCGGTGGTTTTTTCCTTAGGCACGGTGCGAAGCTTTACTTCGATGTTGGGCGAGCATGCCTCTAAGGCGCTATGGTCTTTGTTGGTCTTGCTGGTGTTGTGGCTGTGGAAGAATTTGCCGCGCTTTGGCCCTATGCTGGATGTGCAGGCTGGTCATTCGAGGAGCTACTTGGAGCATGTGAGTCAGGTCGGGAGATTCTTCTGGCGCCACCAACGTGCAGACATTTTACTGAAGAGTCTACGCGGCGCCGCGTTGCGTGGTGCGGGCCAATCTCACATCGAAGAAATGGACTCCGATGTGCTAGCAGAACGACTTGCTGAGAAGGCGGGGGTGGAGCGGGACTTGCTTCATGAAGCGCTGCATGCTGAGCAGATCAAAGACGCCAATGACATGGTGCGGATTACGAAAATTCTACAAAACCTATTGAAACAATGATGAATGATTCCGAAGAAGTTCAGGCTGCTGTGGCGCAGCCTGCGAACGATGTGCAAGAGCTAGGCTTGTTGGGCTTGGTGCAGCAACTAAAGTCTGAGCTGCGCAAGGTTGTGTTTGGCCAAGACTTGATCATCGATCAGGTGATTGCCACGTTTTTAGCTGGTGGTCACGTGCTGTTGGAGGGGAAGCCTGGCTTGGGGAAAACCCACTTGGTGGTGGCCTTAGCGCACACCTTTGGTGGGAGTTTTGGGCGGGTTCAGTTCACCCCGGATTTGATGCCGGCAGACGTGACTGGCTTCACATTGTTTGATATGAAGAGCCAGGTGTTTCAGGTGCGAAAGGGCCCAATCTTTACCAATCTTTTGCTGGCGGATGAGATCAACCGATCTCCAGCCAAGACTCAGGCGGCTTTGCTGGAGGTGATGCAGGAGCGTCAGGTGACGATTGATGGTGAGACCTTGTCTTTGGAGCCTCCATTCATGACTCTGGCAACTCAGAACCCGATTGAACAAGAAGGGACCTACCCGCTACCTGAAGCGCAGCTGGATCGTTTCTTGATGAAGGTGGTGATGGATTACCCGAGCCCTGAAGACGAGGCTCGGGTGGTGCAAGACGTCACCAGTGGTGCTGGGCTTCGGCCGGGTGCGGTGGCGCAGCTTTGTTCTCCCGCCGACATTCTGGCGATTCAGAAAACTGTGGCACACATCAAGTGTGTGGATGAGGTGGTGGAGTATGCGGTGAATATCGTGCGTGCGACGCGTGGTACTCAGGGCATCAGCCTGGGGGCGGGCACCCGTGGTGCGATTAGCTTGGTGCGCATTGCAAAGTCCTACGCTTACATGGAGGGGCGTGATTATGTGGTGCCTGATGATGTCAAACAAGCGGCCCTACCGGTATTGCGTCACCGGGTGCAATTGGCTGCTGAGCTGGTGATCAGCGGGCAAAAAGTAGATGATGTGCTCAATAAGATTGTGGCCGCTGTGGAAGCTCCACGTCAGTAATCGATGAGCGACCCTATCCACGTGCTTGCCATGAGCGGCTTGAGCTCCTTCCTGATCGGGGTGATTACCTACGTGGGGCCATTGTTGTGTGTTCTCGTCTTGTGGAGACGATACAGCTGCAAGCCAACGGCTCTGTCTGTGGCTGTCGGGGGGGGATGGTTTCTGTTGGGGGTGTTGGTGTCGATTGTGCCAGGGCTGGAGCTGCTTTGGTGGATTGCATTGGCGCTATGGGCTGGCTTGATGGTGATTGATTTGTTGGTTTTATTACGGATGGCTCCACTCTCGGTTGAACGGGTACTGCCCGGCCGTTTTGCCATCAATCAAGAGGCTGAAATCACGTTGAAGCTGATCAATGCATCGCGCCTTCCGCTGCGCCTTCGCGTGTACGATGGGTTGCCAGAGGTGGCTGAGGCGCAGGGGCTGCCTTGGCTTGGCAAAGTGGATGCTCGCGCTTACGCAGAGATCAGCTACAATGGGCTGTTTCGAAAGCGTGGTGAGTGGCAAGTGGATGCTGCGCACATTGAGCATTCTGGCGCCTTGGGTTTTTGGAGCCGACAAATTCGAGCGGGTGAGGTGCAATCGACTCGTGTGTATCCTAATTACGAGCCGGTGATTCAGTTTTCACTGTTAGCGATGGAGAATAAGCCGGAGCAAATGGGAATTGTGATGAAAGACCGGGCTGGCATGAGCAAGGAGTTCCATCAATTAAGGGATTACCAGCTGGGTGATACGCTTTCGAGTGTGGATTGGAAGGCTAGCTCTAAGAAGCTCCAGTTGATTAGCCGTGAGTTCCAAGAGCAACGCGATCAGACTTTGATTCTCGCTGTTGATTGCGGCCGGAGGATGCGGGCGATGGATGGTGATATCCCTCAATTTGACCATTGTTTGAATGCGATGCTGTTGCTGGCCTATGTGGCGCTGAAGCAGGGCGACAAAGTTGGGATTTTGAACTTTGGTGGCGAAGATCGCTGGTTGGCTCCAGTGAAGGGGATTCATTCGATGACGGCGATTCTCAACCACCTGTATGATTACCAAACGACGACTGCACCCAGTGACTATGCCGAAGCGGCTGAGCGTCTATTGATGCGTCAGCAGCGACGCTCGATGGTAGTTTTCCTGAGTAATGTGCGTGGTGAAGACGGTGCCGACTTGATTGATCCGCTGCGTCAGGTGCGGATGAAGCATGTGACGCTCTTGGCAAACCTGCGTGAGGCTGAAGTGATGCAGCGGCTGGATGAGGAAGTGCGGGGCTTGGATGATGCGCTCGCCGTAGGAGCCACGCAGCTGTACCTTGATGAGCGTGCGGCGTTGCTCAAGCAGCTAGAGCAGCATGGCATCATCGCACTAGATGAAACTGCGCAGGAGCTCCCCATCGCATTGTCAAATGCTTACTTGATGATGCGCGACGCAGTTTGAGGGGCGTTCGAAAAATGCGGAAAAAGCTTCATCCTGATCGAGCATCTGCTTATGGTGTCGGCGTGCTTCAGATTGTCTTTAATGAAATTAGTGCTGCGGAGATGTCGCAGTTGGATACTTTGGATCAATTGGACTTATTGAGTTCTTTCCAGGTGACTGAGGAAAAGCTGACCAACCTAGATGGTGGTGAGTTTGCAAAGCTTGAGCGCGATGGGGTTTCGCTGTATCGCTTCCGCGCCGACGAGCATCGTATTTACTTTGGGGTGAAGGATGAGAGTGTGATTGTGTACCGTGTGCTCAGCAAGAACACGCTGAGCGATTTCTTGTTCCGTTCGAAGATGCCGCTGAGTGAGGATGAAGCAGTGGTAAACTCGAAGCACTTTTGGAAGTTGATCGACGAAGGTCGTAAGGCTCGCCAAGTCTAGAGGCAAGTTGCCGATGCTCACGCCCTCCAGTCGCAGACGGAGGGCTTTTTTGTGCCAGAGACCCAGCTTGTATTTAGGTGCCTTGCTCGGGGCTGGGTGCTGCTGAGACAATGCGTGCTTCCCAAATGAAGCGGCGAAAGAGCACTTTGAGCGCTGCGGTCAGAGGGACGGCAAGCAGTGCTCCGATGAAGCCGCCTAGGATCAGCGACCAGAAAAGCATGGAAAAGATAACGGTCATCGGGTGCAGGCCCACGGAGTCACCCACGATTTTCGGTGCTGTGACCATCGAGTTGATTTGTTGGACAATGAGGAAGATGGCGACGACGGCGACGACGTAGATCCAGGGATTGTGCCCGAGCAACCAGCTCAGGGACTCACGGTTGGCCTCTTGGTTGAAGTGGACGTAGGCGATCAGGCAGGATGGGATGAGGCAGAGGATGTTTCCAATGAAGGGGATGACGCCGAGGATGGCCATCGCCACACCGATGACGAGAGCGTAGGGGAGACCAAAGAAGAAGAGAGAAATGCCAACCAACAAGCCATCGATCAGAGAGACCAGGATCTGCCCTCGGAAGAAAGAAATGAGGTAGCCATTGATCTCCTGGAGGGTGTCGACCACTTCATTTTTGAATTCTGAGGCGCGCAGTGGGACGTACTCGTGCCAGTGGGCCTTGATCGCGGATGACTCTTTGAGGAAGTAATATAGATAGATTGGCACCATGACGACACCAACGACAAATCCGAAGGTGGTGAGGATCGAGCGGGTGCCTGCTAGGATGAAGCGGTTGAGGTACTCAGTGATTTCTTGGGCATGTGAGGTGAGGTGGTAGGCGATGTTGGTCTCACTGAATGGGACATCGAGTTCGGTCGCTTGGGCTGGCTCGGAAGAAGGGATGGTTGTGCTTGGGGGCGACTGAGTAAGTTCGGAGTCATAGGGTGCTAGTGCCCAGTCCGCCGCTGGCTTGATCCAGGAGATTTGGCTCAACTCGGTGATCGTCTGAGTCACGTTTTGGCCCATGCTGGATTCTCCTTCTGATTTTTCGAAGAGGTCTTTCGCTTGGTTAACGATTGGAGGCACGGTGATCAGCAGCATGATGACGATGAACACAGTGAAGGAGCTAAATACGGTGATCACGGAGGTGAGGCGGCTCATGCCTTTGCGCTGCAGCCAGCTGACTACGGGGTCGAGCAAGTAGGCGATCACGCCAGATACCGCTACGGGCAGAAGGACTGGCTGGAGGTAGGTGAGCACATCGCCGATAAGCCAAATGAATCCGCAGAGGATGGCTCCGAGGGTGCAGATGCTCAGGCCAGTGAGGGCGCGCCAGAGGGTACGCTTTTGGAAGGTGGACGGGTATTCAGTGCTCATATGTGATATGTCGCTAGAACTTAGCTACACATCTTATGCACTGATGTTAGTGAGCAATCAAGCGCTTACTAACAGGCGACGGTGTCGCGTGAATCAATGATCGTGATTGCCTCTTCCTTCTTGAACATCTTGGCGAAGGTGCTGCCCATGTTGGCCGCTTCGGTGAGCGTTTGGGTGGTGGCGACGTCGGAGACATTGCCGTTGTCGTCGTATTGGACGCGGAATGGCGGGACGAATCGTTCGCTGAAGGCATCGGGTACGAGCATTTCTGAGACGTACTTGATCTGCGGGAAGTGCGCGTCGCAAAGCTGTTGCAAGGCTGCATGGAGTTCATGCGGGACCACTGAGTGGAATGGCATGACCTCGGTGATTTCTTGGTCACTACCGACGACATCGAAGGCGTAACTGAAGTCCGATGGGTCGGCAATCAAGCTGATGCTGATTTCCTTGCCTTCATATTCGAAGTCGAGGCGCACGCCCACATTGTAGAGTTGGAAGTCTAACGGGGACTCGAAATCGAGCAATGTGACATCCATGCCAATATCGCAGCCGAGGGCGCACTTGGTGAATTCGGAGAACACAGGAATGATGATATCATCGGTGATGCGTTCCATCTCAGAGCAACCAACAACGAAATTTTGACGCAACACAATCTGTGCATCGATTTCTTTTTGAGTGAGCTGGGGGTCTTCAGCTGTGTTGTCTGTGGTTGCCATTGGTGAGAAAGTTTCGAACCTGTGTGTCTCGAATTAAGTTATCGAATATATAATTTAGCACAAAAAATCTAGAACGAAATCATTAAAATTTGATCTCGCTTAGTTGGTTGCCACATTTGAACATCCGTTTGTCTTATTCGGGGTGGCAGCGGTATTATTTGATTGTCTATCGTTGAATAAAGCCTGATTGTGTATGGTGTCGCGGGGACTCGCCCGTTTGACACTGCATATTGCAGTTGCAATTATGGGTATTCTCGTCGTATGTGGTGCCCAGATGCACATCACCCTCTGAGCCTCAATATGTCTACTGCAGAACAAGTTCCTAATTTCGAAGATCTTTATCTAGGTGGCGACGACCAGTCGCTCCGCGATGAAGAGGCGCGGTATAAGCAAGCCGTGCGAATCGGTTTTGTGGAGATGGAGCGTATCGTTGAGGAAGTGATTGTGCCAGAGTTTGAGAAAGTGGGAGAGATCCTCTACGATGCTGGCTACGCTCTGGAGTTGGTGGTGTTTGATACGGATTCTCATGTGTCTGAGGATCTTTTTGTGTGTGGTGCTGGATTGCACGTGCGGGTAGCAGGAGTGGACCGAGCGATCGTTTACACCGGTGATCCCTATCGTTTTGAATTCACGCTGCAGACACTGGACTGCACCGGCAATGTGGAAGAACGCAATGTGGAATACCACAAGCTCAACCCGTATTGGTTTTACAAGAGCATCTTAGATTTCCTTGATTTGACCTTCCCAGACGTGGATTTTTCCAAGTATGTGGAGCTTGAGGAAGATCAATGGCAGCTGATGGAGGGGCCGTTCACGGTTAAGCTCAAGCCTGATGATGGAGACGAGCAAGTGATTGCTCAGTCGGCGACGATTGAGGAAGCGATGCAGATGGCGTCACGTTTTTGCGCTGGTTTCACTACGGAAGAGATGTTGATTCTGGAAGATAGCCAGGGTCGCCAGATTTGTTAAGCGATTCGATGGACTGGCAACAACGCTATGTAGCGGGCGACACACCTTGGGATAAGGGGATGTGCTCTCCGGGGTTGAAGGATTTGATTCAGTCGAAGCCGGTATTATTTGGCGATGATGCGCGTGTTTTTGCGCCTGGCTGTGGTTTTGGGCACGATGTGCGAGAGCTCGCTAAGGTGAGTGGTTTTGTACAAGGGGCTGACATATCGGAGTTTGCTGTTGCGCGTGCACGCAAGGAAGCGCCAGAGAATGTGGCGTTTGATCAATTGGATATTTTTGACCTGCCTGGGTCGATGCATGGAAGCTATGAGATGGTGTGGGAGCACACCTGTTTTTGCGCGATTGCTCCGGAGATGCGCCAGCAATACGTGGAGTCGATGTGGCAGTTATTGAAGCCGATGGGGATGGTGCTGGGGGTGTTCTTTGTGGATCCGAATCGGGGCTTTGATGGCCCGCCGTTTTTGTTGCAGCGCGATGAGGTGATGGCGGCATTTTCCAGCCACTTTGTGCTCGAGTGGGATGAGGAAGCCGCGACTAGTTACCCTGGTAGAGAGGGCCGAGAACGTTTGATGCTTTTCCGTCGCCTCGCTAGCTGCGGAGAGTGAGCTTTGGCTCCCTCATTTGAGAGAACGGTAGACTTTTTGGGGTCGCTTGGCTGAAACCGCTAGATAAATTTTAATCTGGGGACATAATGGTGGTATGTCGATGCAGCTCAGCCGACTCAGTGAGTCCAGTAAGCAATTGTTGTTTGACGCGATGTTCGGTTTGGAAAAAGAACATGTGCGTGTGGATATGGATGGGAAGCTGGCGCGCACGGCGCACCCGGCAGCGTTTGGTGACAAGCTGGACAATCCATACATCACGGTTGATTTTGCGGAGAGCCAGCTGGAGCTGATCACTCCGCCTCTGGAGTCGACTCATGAGGCGTTGGGGTTTCTGGAGACTTTGCAGGATGTGGTGGTCGAGCATCTCGATGGTGAGTTACTGTGGCCACAAAGCATGCCGCCGGAGCTCCCGGAGTCCGCGGAGGAGATACAGATTGCGGACTTTGGAGATGAGGGCAAGGATCTCAGTGCTTATCGGGATTTTTTGGCTGATGCTTATGGGCGCAAGCGGCAGATGATTGCTGGGGTGCATGTGAATATGAGTTTTTCTGAGCCCTTGTTACGCGCTTGGTTTGATGATTTCGCTGGCCTTGATGAGGATTATGAGGGGTTTCGTGAGCGGGTGTACTTGAGGGCGCTTCGCACGATGCTCAAGCAGCGTTGGATGATGTTGGCGCTTTTGGGAAATAGCCCGGTGATGCATCTCAGTTATGCGGAGGTCTGTGGTGACTTTCCGGTGCTTGGGGCGGAGCTTTGTGGCAACGACCGCAGCGTGTCGATCCGAGCCAGCCTGTGTGGTTACCGCAACAACGAGGAATTTGTACTCGATTATAGTAGCGTGGCATCGCTGGAACAAACACTTGGTGAGTTGGTTGATCACGGTAGATTACATTCAGCGAAGGAGCTCTACAGTCCGGTGCGTTTGAAGAAGTCTCCAGAGACTGGGAGGATCACTCATCTCGAATTCCGCATGCTAGATTTAGATCCATCGGTGAAGGTGGGGGTTCGAGAATCAAGCCTTCACTTGCTCCACGCTTGGATGATTCAGGGGGTCTTTTCTGAGGAAGGTGCTGACTTGAGTGTCGAGGCTCAATTACGAGCTACGGCGAATCAATACGCCTGTGCTTGCTGTGGATTGCATGGGGGACTCAAAGATGTTGATGGGCGTGAGTACGGCGAGGGTGAGGCTCAGGCTGAGCTAGTTGCCATGCTGCAGCGCTTGCTGGAATTAACGCAGCTAAACCCCACTCAGGGATATGCCTACCGTGAGTCTCTGGAGCTTTATCAATCATGGTTGGAGATGGAACGTCACCCGCTACGTGAGCATGTCCGCGATCAGTCGCACGCTCAGGGATTCATCGCTTACCACCGAGATTTGGCCATGGAATATCGGCGCGAGAGTCTTGAGCATGGTTTTGGCTTCAAGGGGATGGGGGCGGTAGAGCTTTCCACTCAGTTGTTGTTACGCGATGCGGTGCGGCGCGGGGTGCGCTTCGAGTGGATGGATCGTGCTGAGAACTTTGTCCGATTGTCACAGGGGGGGCATGAGGAGTATGTGCAACAAGCGACCAAGACCTCGCGCGATCGCTACAGCGCGATCTTGATGATGGAGAATAAGTTGGTGACGAAGCGGGTGCTTGCTGCTGCTGGGATGCTAGTGCCACAGGGGGAGGTCTATGCTGATTTGATGCATGCCTTGTCTGGTTTTGGGAGCTTTTCGGGAATCCCTATCGTGGTGAAGCCAAAGACTACGAACTTCGGGCTCGGTATCACCATTTATCCAGAGGGCGCGAATAGCCAGCAATATGAAGAGGCGCTGCGGTGTGCCTTTGCGGAAGATTCCGAGGTCTTGGTAGAGCATTTTGTCGAAGGGAAAGAATATCGATTTTTTGTGATCGATGGGAAAGTGCACGGGGTCTTGCATCGCGTGCCGGCCAATGTCATCGGCGACGGGGTCGCCAGCATCGGGCACTTAGTCGAGCGAAAGAATCTCGATCCCATGCGTGGGGTGGGCTACACTCGACCGCTGGAGAAAATTGCTCAGGGGCGTGAGGAAGAGATCTTTCTCGCGCAACAAGGGATGGATTTTGAGAGCATCCCGGGGAAGGGGCAGCAGGTCTTTCTTCGTGAAAATTCTAACATCTCTACTGGTGGAGACAGCATCGACTACACGGATGAGATGCATCCCACATACCTAGCGCTCGCGGCGCAAGCTGCGGAGGTGATGGGGGTTGCCATTGCCGGTGTGGATATGATGGTACACGATCATGCGGCGGCTGCTAATGGCATGAATTATTCGATCATTGAGATGAATTTCAATCCAGCGATTCATATCCACTGTTACCCACACCTTGGGACGAATCGACAACTTAATTCCAAGTTATTAGACTTCTTGGGCTATTAAAGAGGTCGGAGGATTCGATGGTGTGCGCGGGTGTTTGTTTCATTGTAAATTATTCAATGTTAGTAACTTGTTGAGGTGTTGGGAAGGTGTGTTTATACTAACGTTTGAAAAATCCTCCCTAATTCCCCCCTATCATCTAGGTTCGTCCTCGATAATGCTGCGCTTACAATCCCAGGGTTCCCTCACTTGGGGGTAGGCGCAGCCTCTTGATGGTGACGGTTTAAGCATTCTTGCTGAGGCTCAGGTCTCAGCTTTTTCGGTCCTGCTAGCGGTTGGTACAGATGCTGTGGTTTTTCCCTATATTTGCTTTGATCCGTAGCGGAAGCGGTATAGCAAAGGGGCATGGCATCCGAGGCACATGACATCGTAGGTATTGATCTGGGGACTACCAACTCAGTGATTGGGGTGGTGGAGAGCGGGTTTCCTATTTTACTAGCTGACGCCAATGGTAGTCGCATCACGCCAAGTGCGATTCATTATGATGGAGATGATGTGGTGGTGGGGGCTGATGCGCTGCGCCAGCGCGGGATTTCTAGGCAGGTGGTGACGAGTGTGAAGCGCTTCATGGGAAAGCGTTATAGTGAAGTGGCTGACGAGGATTCTCATTTGAAGGTCGAGCAGGCAGCGGATGGTGGTATTTTGATTTTAGGGCGCAAACCAGAGGAGCATAGTGCCGAAATCATCGCGACATTGAAACGCCTTGCTGAGGCACAGCTCGGCCGCGAGGTGAAGCAGGCTGTGATCACGGTGCCGGCGTACTTCAATGATGCTCAGCGCCAAGCTACCAAGCTGGCTGGTGAGCTTGCAGGTCTTGAGGTGATGCGCATTGTGAGTGAGCCCACTGCTGCAGCGTTGGCATACGGTTTGGATAAGTTGGGGGATTCCTCCAAGGTGGCGGTGTATGATTTTGGTGGAGGCACCTTTGACGTTTCTGTTTTGGAGATGCGAGACGGAGTCTTTCAGGTTCTGGCGACAGATGGAGACACTCAGCTGGGTGGCGATGACATTGATCACGCCTTGGCGCAATGGATCTGGCAGCAGGCTGGTGATGCATCAGAACTGCAAGCTTATGAGCTCGATCGATTGCAGGGCGAGGCCCGCAAAGTGAAGGAAAGTCTTTCGAAGGAGGAGACGCATAGCTTACAAATCCCATTTTTTAGAGAAAACCTCCATCTAGAGCTGGCGGTCACTCAAGAGCAATTTGAGCGCGTGGTGGCTGGGGTGATCCAGCGTACGGAGTCACATTGCCGCCGAGTCTTGAATGACGCAGGAGTGGAGTCTGTAGATCTCGATGCGGTGGTGCTCGTGGGGGGGAGTACCCGTATTCCTGCTGTACGCCGCTTGGTGGAGCGAGTCTTTGGCATGAAGCCGGATCTGAGTCAGCATCCTGACGAGGCGGTGGCTTTGGGAGCGGTGATTCAAGGAGGTGTGCTTTCTGGGGCTTTGCGCGACATCGTCCTGCTCGATGTGACTCCCTTGAGTCTGGGGATTGAAACGTTTGGAGGATTGATGAATGTGTTGATTCCACGGAATACCACAATCCCATGCAAGGCGGGTGAGATGTTTACCAATGCGGTGGCGAACCAGAAGGAAATGTGTGTTCGCGTGCTGCAGGGTGAGCGTGAGATGGCACGGGATAACTGGGAGCTGGGCCAAGTGAATGTGCTGTTTGAGCCAGCGAGGAAAGGTCAGGCCCGGGTTGGCGTCCAGTTCGCCATCGATGAAAATGGCATCCTTGAGGTGCTCGCGCGCGACACTCAAACCGGCAAAGACACGTTGCTGCAGATTGATAGCGCCGCAGTCGATGTGGATGATCAAGCGGTAGAAGATATGGTCAGCGAGAGCGTCGATTATGCCTTTGACGACATGGCGGAGCGTGTGTTCACCGAGGCAAAGCTGAAAGCTGAGGAGCTCCTCCCTGCAGTGGATGTGGCGATGCAGCAGCTTCAGGAGGAATTATCGGAACAAGACGTGGTGGAGATTCACGCTTCGGTAGAAGAGGTGCGACAGGCGATGGTGGCTGGAGAAGCAAATCGTTTGAAGGCTGCGGTTCAAGTGCTCGATAAGGCCACAGAACAAATGGCTGCTATTTTAGTCGAAAAAGCGATGGAAGCCGCGTTGATGCAATCTTTAGAAGAAAATTAATTGCCCTCAATCGTTGATGGAATAAGGGATTCAGAGTGATCTAAAAAAAAGATCACATTTTTTCTCACAAATTAGACAAAGAAACAAATCATGGGCGCTTCTTTGTTGTAGTTATTCATAGCGAGGATAGCGGGGGTGAGAGCCCCACAGTCCAAACTAATTTTTCATGTGTAGGTAATAAGCTCGTCCTGAGCAATCGGGGCGGGCTTATATCGTTTTAGGGTCTTAAGTTTTTGGAGTGTGAATGGGTAGTCTTAGGGGTTGCCTTTAGAGGGAAATCGGTGCAAGTTTGCGGCGCCGTACACACACAGACGATATGGGAAAGACACTTTACGATAAGACCTGGGACGCGCATAGCGTGGGAATCTTGGAGGATGGACGCACACAGTTGTTCATTGGTTCACATTTGATTCACGAGGTGACCTCGCCGCAGGCCTTCGGTATGATCCGAGACCTAGGAATGAGTGTGAAATTTCCGAATCGCACCTTCGCGACGGTGGATCACATTGTGCCCACTGACAATCAGCAGCAGCCCTTCCAAGACAACCTGGCTGAGGCGATGATCAACGAGCTGAAGAAGAATGTGGAAGAGTATGGCATCAAGTATTTCTCATTGAGTACAGGGATGCAGGGTATCGTCCACATGGTGGGGCCCGAGCAAGGGATCACCCAGCCAGGTACTACGATTGTGTGTGGAGACTCACACACGGCGACCCACGGGGCCTTTGGGGCGATTGCCTTCGGTATCGGTACCACTCAGGTGCGTGATGTGCTTGCGACTCAGACGCTGGCGATGGCCAAGCTTAAGGTGCGCCGCGTCAATGTGAATGGCAAGTTGAAGCCTGGAGTGTATGCGAAAGATGTGTCTTTGCATATCATTCGTCACCTTGGTGCCAAGGGGGGGATTGGATTCGCCTACGAATACGGCGGCGATGTCTTTGATAATTTCACCATGGAGGAGCGCATGACGGTCTGTAACATGGCGATTGAAGGTGGTGCTCGCTGTGGATACGTGAATCCGGATGCAAGCACATTTGAATACCTTAAGGGGCGCCCGTACGCTCCTAAGGAAGATGAATGGGATGCTGCGGTGGAGCGTTGGAAGGGCTTTGCCTCCGATGCCGATGCTGATTACGACGACGTGGTAGACTTTAACGCAGAAGACATTGAACCAACCGTGACTTGGGGGATTTCACCTGATCACGGGGTGGGTGTCTCTGAGCTCATTCCAGATCCAGCCAAGGCTAAGACGCCGGAAGAGAAGGCTAGTATCGATGAGGCGCTTGCGTACATGAAGCTGCCAGCGGGCACTCCCGTGAGTGAGATTCCGGTGGATGTGGCCTTCATTGGTTCCTGCACGAATGGCCGCCTTTCAGATTTCCGTGAGGCAGCAAAGCTGCTCAAGGGGCACAAAGTCGCAGATGGGGTGAAGGCAATTGCCGTTCCCGGTTCGCAGATCACGGCGCACCAATGCGAGCAAGAAGGAATTGCTGAGGTGTTCCGCGAGGCTGGTTTTGAATGGCGTCATGCAGGTTGCTCTATGTGTCTTGCGATGAACCCAGACAAGTTGGTAGGAGATCAAATTTGTGCGAGTTCCTCGAACCGCAACTACAAAGGCCGTCAGGGGTCACCCACAGGGCGCACGATTCTCATGAGCCCTGCGATGGTGGTGGCTGCGGCTGTGAATGGCAAGGTGAGCGACGTGCGCGCCCTCAGTGCCTAAGTCCTAGCTGCTGGGGTTGCTCAGCCTACAAAATATTTTTCACCCCCTCTGGATGTTCCAGCTGGGGGTCTTTTTTTGTCGTGAAACGAACTTATTTGGGGCTTTTAAAACGATTTGTTTAAGAGCTTCTCATCAGGAAAATGCAAAGTGTTCTTTTTTTGAAAGAAGTGATGAGTACGCTTGCGTATTAAATCACATGTAAGAGGCAATGCGCTTCTTCATGTTTTCATTGTGTAGGATACAAAGCCGTTTCGGAGAGCGATCTCCGGAGCGGTTTTCTTTGTTTTTGGGAGGCTTTTAGCTGTGGAGATGATTCTGGAGGTAGGTGATTTCTGACAAGTGGGGGCTGAACGCGCTGATGCTCTTCAGGGTTTCTCTCGCCGTGGGAATCTCAATCTGCTCTCTCTGAATCTGAAGGAGGTCTCTGGAGAAGCCTCGCTCAGGAAATTCTTGTTCGGTGAGGTGGAGGCAGGCCCAGGCGCGGGCAATCCGTAGTTCTGGTTGTGCTTGCTTGGGGTTCATGCGCGTGGCGAGGTGCTGGAAATGCCGCACTGGGTCGCCAAGGAAGTGCTCATCACGAGCATGCTTGATCATCCAAAGGATCGCATCGTAGGGGATCGGGTGGCTATCGAGTATGGAGTGGTTGTCTGGGAGTACAGCCATCATTGCTTTGTCTAGCTGGAGGATGGCTTGAGCGGGCTTTTCATGGAGCCATTGCGATTGGGCTAGCTCGAGGCAGCTAAAGTAAAAATGAGGGCCACATTCTTCTCGATGCACACGCGTGTGTGTGACGGGAACTGGGCTGGAAATCTCGGGTAGCAAAGGGCAGGGTGCTGGCGCGTGACTCGGCATGGCGTGACGATACCCCAGTGCTGCTGAAGATGGAATGCGTAATGTAAATGATGCTTGTTGTCTGCGGGGCGATGATAGATGCTGTCTGCAGCGAGCAATGAGTGACAATTTAGAAGATCTCGAACAGTGGGGAGAAGACGTCATTTTTGGGCGTGTGAAGGGCTTTCGCGCCTCTCTCATGCGTTGCTTTTTGCGTGTGTTGTCTTGGGTGTACCGCTTTGGGGTGAAGCAGCGCCTTCGCCTATATCGTTCGCATTGGAACCAGCCAGTACAACTTGGCACTACTGTGATTAGCATTGGCAATATTACGGTGGGAGGTACCGGCAAGACGCCTGTGGTGGAGTTGTTTGCCAAAACACTGCGTGACCGAGGGCGCGATGTGGCGATCCTTTCACGTGGGTACAAATCAAAGAAGCTAGATAGCCCGCAGACCTGGCGCAGCCGTGAGACTGGCGAGGAAATTCCTGAGGAAGATATGCCTAGAGTGGTGAGTGCCGGTCGGGGCCTAGAGTTGGACGTGCAATATGCTGGAGACGAACCATACATGCTGGCCAAGAATCTCGATGGCGTGGCAGTGGTGGTGGACAAAGATCGTGTGAAAGGCGGGCGCTTTGCGATTTCAGAGTTGGAGTCTGATTTGTTGTTGCTGGATGACGGTATGCAATTTCTGAAGCTAGGCCATACGATTGATGTGGTGCTTGTTGATTTTAATGCTCCATTCGGGACGGGTGCAATCCTGCCGCGTGGTACCTTACGCGAGCCGCCGCGCAATCTTTGCCGGGCGGATTACGTGTTCATCACGAAGTGCTACAAGGCGGGGAATACTGAGTTGATAGAAAAGATCCGTAAGTACAATCCAGTCGCTGAGATTATCGAGTGCACTCACGGGCCGCAGTACATTGAGAATGTGTTTACCGGCGAGGTGCTGCCTTTGGATTTTTTGAAGGGCAAGTATGTTGCTGCAATCAGCGGGATTGCGGTGCCGCAGAGCTTTGAAGAAAAGCTCACCGACTATGGGGCGAACGTGCTATTCCATCGCACCTACGCTGACCACCATTCCTTTAGCCAGAAAGATATTGATCGCTTCATGCGCCGCTGTGTCAGACGAGATGCCGATATCATCGTGACCACGGAAAAGGATGCTGTGCGTTTTCCGCGTCCTGAGGAAATGGATGTGGAGGTCTACTTCCTACGCATCGAGGTGGATATCCTCAGTGGGCAGGAGGTCTGGGATAAGTTGGTCGATCGTGTTTGCGGCGAAAAGATGCCCATTGATCCCCTGTTGATCAACGAGCGCGCTTTTGCTTCCTGATAGATTTTCCAAATTTTACAGGCTAGTATGTTAGGCTCAATTGTTGAGTCCTATGGAAAAACAAGATTTAGTTCATCTGCTGAGAGCTGCTGGAAAAATTACGAATTCTCGAGAGATTTACGTATTTGGCTCGCAGGCGATTCTGGCGGCAGACATTCACCATCATGAAATTTTACACCGTTCAATGGAAGCGGGTCTGGCGGTGCCAGGCGACAATGGATGCATGCCAATTTAGTCGCTGAATGGGATGAGGTGGCGCGTTTGATGAGCAATCATCCGTTTGCATGCATTATAGACCAAAAGAGGCGTCAGGAAATCCTCTATGGTGTGCCACTTGATGGGAACCAGCCCACGAAGTGGCGTGACTTCGGCTTGGCCGATTTAGCTTAACTAAATGCAGCAGCTAAGTCAGCGAGGGAGTCGCCGTCTGGCTTGTCAGCATCGGCGATGGCTTTTTTCTGTAGCTCGGTGATTTGTTGAACACCCTCGGTAGCGAGCTCAATCATTTGTGCCATTTGTTGGGCGCTGAAGGTGGCTTCTTCGCCGGATCCTTGGAGTTCCACAAAGTTGAGGTCCTCAGTCATGACGACATTGAAGTCGACGCTGGCATCTCGGTCTTCAGGGTAGTTCAGGTCGAGCACCGCGGTGTCTTTGTAGATTCCGGAGGAAATCCCTGCTACCAATTGCTTGAGTGGGGATTTCTTCAACTTCCCTTCGGCTACTAGCTTATTGAGGGCAATCGCCACTGCGACACAGCCTCCGGTGATGGACGCAGTGCGTGTGCCGCCGTCGGCTTGGAGCACATCGCAGTCGATCCAGAGAGTGCGGTGGCCAAGTGCTTTGAGGTCGACCACCGAGCGGATGGATCGGCCAATGAGGCGTTGGATTTCAGAGGAACGTCCATCGAGCTTACCCCGCGTGATGTCGCGTGCTTTGCGGTCCAGGGTTGAGTATGGGAGCATGTTGTACTCGGCAGTGAGCCAGCCACCTTTGACTTTTTGGTATTTCATCCAGCGCGGCACATCCTCTTCGATGGTGCAGGCGCAGATCACGCGTGTGTCACCGAAAGAGACGAGCACCGATCCGTTGGCATGGGGCGCCACGTTGGCTTGGAAGCTGATCGGGCGAAGGGCATTGTTGGCTCTGCTGTCTGGACGCTGCATAGTCACAGTCATACTGAAGATGCCCGAGGATTCAAGGAAATTGGGAGGCTTCTTGGCGTCAATAATGGGGGTGAAAAGCGCCGAATTACTTGAGGCTTTCGAGTGTGTTGGAGATTGATTCGATAAAGACTTTGGCGGCGGGATTGGGGTGCGTGCTCGGGCGTGTGATGAGCTGCACGCTACGCGAGGCGTCTGTAATTTCTTCCACGCTGATGCTGGGGGGGATGGGACGTGGCACAGCCATGGAGGGGATGATGGCGGAGCCGACACCGGATTCTATCAAGGACAATAAGGTGGCGATCTGATCGCAGACGATTCGGTGTTCGATCGTCGGGTCACAGTAGGCGAGGGTTTGATCTCTGAGGCAATGTCCGTCTTTGAGGGTGAGCATGTAGTTTTCCTCACCGCTATCCTGCATGGTGGGGCTCACGGTGTAGAGTTTTTCATTGAAGAGAGGGATTTCTTCGAAGTGGGAAGCTACGGATTTATCTAGGGTGTTGAGGTCGCTTGTGATCGCGAGATCGAGGTGACCTTGGTGTACCTTACGGGCGAGTTCCTTGGTGGTGTCCTCGTGGATTTTTAGTTTGATCTCTGGGTGTGCCGCGATGAAGGGGGGGAGGATTTTGCTGGTTAAAAAGGGAGCAATGGTGGGAATGATGCCGAAAGAGAGATTTCCTTGTTTTAGCAATTCGGTTTCAAGCAATTCCGCTTCAATACTGCGTGTCTGTTGTAAAATGAGCTTGGCTCTGCCTAGCAATCTTTCACCGATATCTGTCATGGTGAGCGGGCGGGTGTCTCGGTTGATGAGCGGGAGACCAACGGAATGCTCGAGGCTTTTGATTTGCTGGCTTAGAGCGGATTGGGTGATGCCTAGTTTGTCGGCTGCGTTGGTGAAGTGGCGAAATTCTGCTAATGCTTCGAGGGCTGAAAGTTGCGAAGTGGTTAAATTGATAGCCATTGGGTGGGGTCTAGGTGCAGGTTTGGGGTGATTTAGCTATTAGTGTTAGCTTGTGCGTGTGCGAGCTATCATTAGTTAGTTTTATTCCATCGGAACTGTAAAAAATTGTATGGAATGGCACAAAAATAGCCACAGTTTTGCCGTGGCTATTCAGGCATTGAGGGGGGCTTGATTCAACGCTTTCTGCGCAGAGTGACTGCGGCCAGGCCAAGTCCGAGCATTACCGTACTGCTCGGCTCTGGGATCACGTCGACAGCCATTACGTTGGTAATCTGATCTCCTGCGGCCGTGGCGATGAAGACGTTGACTTGCCCGCCTGGGGACACGTTGTTGACTTCCTCTAGTGTGGTCAAACTGTCGAGAGTGACTATAGGGCTGCTTGGGATGTTGATGGTAGTGAAGAGCGTGGCATTAAAGTCACTCACATTATTAATCACGAAGCGCACGTGGAGGTCTGGACCATCGATGTCACCGCCGGAGAAACCACGCTGCACTTGAGATGTTTCGAAGTCCCAATCCTGAGTTAAACCACCCACCCGTTCAGCATTTACAGAAATGGTTGGGCCTGAGGCTCCAGTGAATTCGCTGCCGCCTAATCCGGTGTAGGCGTCTTGGAATACCAGTTTGTAGCCGTTCGTGCCGATGGTTGAGGAGCTTCCGTCAGCGACGGTGAAGGAAAGAGGGGCTGTGAGAGTGATGCCTGTCAGGTAGCCACCGGAAGAGGTGAATAGGACAGCTGAATGGGAGAGGGAACTGAGGCAAGCTAGTGCGCCTAGCGTGAGAAGATGAGGGTATTTATTCATGGTGATTGAGGGTGAATCACGGTGAATATAACCTATTGATCACTCGTTAGTCTAGATGAATGTCAATCAGTCGTTGCAGCATGCTCACGAGAGTTTGGCCTGATCCCTTAGTGCTCCGCGTGCATGCATGCGCTCTAGGCGTAGTGATTCATCTATCTCAAGGTGGTGGATCTCAATCTGGCACCCGTCAAAGCGTTCAGCAAGTAGGGCCTGCCATTTTGCTTTGTCGCGAAGCTCAGTGGTGAACGGGCCTGCTAGGATGACGTCGGTGTGAGCTAGGTTGTCGTCGGCGAGCTGAAACAATGTCTCGTAGACGGGCTCTCGATACGTGGTCTTATAGAGGGCTGAGTCACGATCGTGTGGGTCGAGTCCAGCAGCGCGGTGAGCTGCTTGGATCATCAAGTCCGTGGCTGAGTCACTATCAAAATAGGCAGCGTGGATTTGCTTTGCTAATTTTTTAGCAAAGGTGGTTTTTCCTGAGGCGGGAAGGCCACATACAATGTGTAAGCGGTGCATCGTGTTGTGTTGGGTGAGCAATGGCTGAGTGCATTGCTATTCTAAATGGAAAATCATGGATCGCATTGTAAAACTCAATGGAAATGTCATTATTGCACTCGGTTTGAAACTTTGTTTGAAAATAGTCATAACGCGTCACATGTTGTGCTTATTGTTTATTTTCATCCTAAAAACTATCCACTGCTAGATTGAGTGTAAGTTCACGATGACTATCTAGATATGCATAGTACTTTCGACAGCTTGTCAGCGTGAGTTGAGCCTTTTGGATCAGTCTGAAACCTTAGTTTAGGGTGTTTGATGGAGAGATGTGGTCTTTTGTTATGTGTTTGATTGTGCCTTATGTTGTGGAATTGTGATTTGGCTTTATGGTCCTTGTCTAATTTTTTCTCAGGACTGTCTAATTTTTTAGTGTGATACCTTTCACGGTGGCTTGTCATTTTTTTGTGTGTCATAAATCGTTCGAGTAGTGATTCTAATACTAGTTATTATGGTCGGTGTTTAACGAAAACACACAAAACTTAATTTTTTCTTAATGTTTTTTAGCTATATTGAGGGCGTCTTCAGGAGTTCCTTTTGGAGGCACAATCATTCAACACAAGTAGACACCCCACCCCCGAACTTTCTATTCATGGCGATGATTGCATGAAGTATAATAAACAATCAAAAATACCCCTTTGAAAATCTGAGCATCGACTCTGGGAGGAAGTCTAGCCAGATTGATAAATGCGATGGCACAAGGATCTGATCCTTGTGCCATCTCTGTTTATTATGGTAGATTTGAGGATCGTGTGATCAGTCCACGTAGGTGATTTTTGAGTGTTTTGAGCTGAACGAGGATAGGATGAAAGTATTGATAGCGGAGAGTGATAGGCAAATGCGCGAGCAACTCGTAAGCAGCCTAAGGCAAGCCAAGTATGTGGTAGATGTGGTAGGCGACGGCGAGGAAGCGTTGTACATGATGAAGAACTATCCCTATCTGGTGGTGCTTCTCGCAGATGATTTAAGGGGGGAGGGTGCTTTAGATGTCTTGAAGCAAGCACGCGCTGCCAAGGTGCGCAGTTGTATTATGATGCTGGGCGCGACAAAGAGCCCAGCGGTGCGTGTTCAGGGCTTGGATAGTGGGGCTGATGACTACATGGTCAAACCGCCTAACCTCGAAGAGCTAAAAGCACGTGTGCGCGTGATGGTGCGCAGGCAAAGTCTTGAGGGGAATTCATTGATCAAAGTTTCGGATGTGGAGTTTGATCAGAATTCGGGCCGAGTGATGAAGGGTGGCGAGGAGGTGTTGCTCACTGGGCGTGAGTTTAAAATTTTGAAGGTGCTCTTAATGCATCTCGGCACAGTGGTGCCCAAGTCCTTGGTGTATGACGCGATTGAAAGTGAATACGAGCACTCGATGTCAAACTTGCTCGAAGTGCACCTGTGTAGTTTGCGTAAAAAGCTTGGGAAGGACTTTATTCTGACCTTCCGTGGGCGAGGTTACATGATCGATCGAGATTAAAAAAATACCCTGAGCGGGCAATGCCACTCAGGGTATAGATTCTGATAATACGTGTTTGAAAGCGCGAGCTACGTCTAGACGCGGCGCTTGCGCTTGAGGTTGATCTTCGCAAGGTTTTGAGCGATGACACCTTGGAGGTGAGCAAGCTCTTCGAGGTCCTTGCTGTGATCGAGACCTTTGAGTGCCTCTTCAGCGCGCTCTACAGCGGCTTGGGCAGTGGCTTCATCAATTTCTGCTTCGCCAAGAGCCATGTCTGTGAGGATGGTGATCTTGTCGTCAGAAACTTCAGCGAAGCCGGAGCCGATCGCAAGTTCGTGAGAAGCACCGTCTTTTTGGTAACGGAGTTCACCTGGTGCGAGAGCAGTGACGAGCGCAGCGTGCAAATCAAGCACACCGATCTCTCCTTCTGCTGCCGGAAGATAAACGTCGGATACCTTTTCAGAGAGCACTTTTTTCTCAGGAGTTACGATTTCGAGATGAAGCATGATTTAATTTGTGATTTGTAATTTGTGATTTGAGATGAGCTGACGACCAGTGATCGCCAGCTGTGCTCAAATTAGTCGCGGGATACCTTGTCGATGGAGCCCTTCATGTAGAAGTTGGACTCAGGTACGTCATCCCACTTGCCGTCGAGGATCTGTTCGAAGCCTTCGATCGTTTCTTCGATGGATACGTAGACACCAGGAACGTTGGTGAATACTTCACCCACGAAGAATGGCTGAGTGAGGAAACGCTGGATCTTACGTGCGCGGTATACAGACATTTTATCTTCGTCAGATAGTTCGTCCATACCGAGAATCGCGATGATGTCTTGAAGATCTTTGTAGCGCTGAAGCACGCCTTGTACGCCACGAGCTACGTTGTAGTGACGCTCGCCTACTGTGTCAGGAGCAAGTGCCTTAGAGGTAGAAGCAAGTGGGTCAACCGCAGGGAAGAGAGCTTGTTCTGCGAGGGAACGCTCAAGTACCACTGTTGCATCAAGGTGAGCGAAGGTGTTTGCAGGAGCTGGGTCAGTCAAGTCATCCGCAGGAACGTAAACCGCCTGGAGGGATGTGATGGAACCCTTTTTCGTAGAAGTGATTCGCTCCTGGAGTCCTGCCATTTCCTCAGAGAGAGTTGGCTGGTAACCCACAGCAGATGGTGTACGGCCGAGAAGCGCGGACACCTCAGATCCTGCCTGAGAGAATCGGAAGATGTTGTCAACGAAGAGAAGAACGTCCTGACCTTCTTGGTCACGGAAGTACTCAGCCATGGAGAGAGCTGAGAGTGCCACACGGAGACGTGCTCCTGGAGGCTCGTTCATCTGACCGTATACGAGAGCAACCTTGGAGCCTTCTGGCTTGAGAACTGGTGTGCCGTCAGCATTGATGATTGGCTCGCCGTCTGCGTCTTTTTCGACTGCGATCACGCCAGATTCGATCATTTCCCAGTAAAGGTCGTTACCCTCACGGGTACGCTCACCCACACCTGCGAATACGGAGTAACCACCGTGTCCGAGAGCGATGTTGTTGATGAGCTCCATGATTACCACGGTCTTACCAACACCAGCACCACCGAAGGCGCCAACTTTACCACCCTTGAGGAATGGGCAAACAAGGTCGATTACCTTGATCCCTGTCTCGAGGATTTCAGTGGAGGATGCTTGGTCTACAAGCTTAGGTGCTGGGCGGTGGATGCCTGTGCGCTTGGATGCGTCTGCAAGTGGCACGTTTTCATCAACGAGCTCACCGGTGACATTGAAGATGCGGCCGAGAACTTGCTCGCCCACTGGTACTGTGATTGGTGCGCCAGTATCAGTGATCTTCATGCCGCGCTTGAGGCCGTCAGATGTGCTCATTGCAACAGCACGAACCCATCCGTCACCAAGGTGCGACTGCACCTCGAGTACGAGCTTGGTTTCTGTACCAGCGAAGTCGTATGTGACTTCGAGAGCGCTAAAGATGTCTGGAATGTTTGCTGCGTCCGAGAAGTCGGCGTCGATGACCGCACCGATGATCTGAACGATTGTTCCTACGTTACTCATGGTTTTGTTGTATTATCAGTTAGTAAATTTAGTAAAAGTGATCAGAGAAGTGATCTGGATTATTCCATTGCCTTCATGGCAGTGGTGATTTCGAGAAGCTCGGCGGTAATGGCTGCCTGACGAAGCTTGTTGAATTCTAGTGTGAGTGCGTCTTGCATGTCCTTCGCGTTGTCGGTAGCCGCTTTCATGGATACCATACGAGCTGAGTGCTCGGATGCGCGTGATTCTACGAGCATCTGATAGACTTGGAAGTTGACGTACTGTGGCAGGAGGGTGTCGAGCACCTTGGCCGGTGATGGCTCGAAGGTGTATTCTTTTTCAAGAGCCTTATTTTTATCGGTTTCACCGACGGCTCCTTTACCGACGCCTTCGTAGTCTTGCTTTTCGCCGAGGCTTGTGGACTCGATAGGGAGCAGCTGAACCACTGTAGGAACCTGGAGCATGGTCGACTTGAAGTCGTTGAATGCAACCTTCACACAATCGTAATCACCACTGAGGAATTTCTCAGTGAGAAATTTGGAGATTGGGCGGGCCTCTGCAAATGGCACAGGGTCCTTCACTACGAAGTCGGCCTTGGTGTCATTGCCAGACTTAGCCAAGCTGATACGCAGTTTACGGCCAACAGTGACGTATTCAGTCTCATTTGTATGTTCCTTAACAACCTCTTTCAAGAGATTGCCGTTGAAACCACCACAGAGACCTTTGTCTGCTGAGATGACGAGTGTGAGTGTCTTCTTGCCATCGCGCTTCTCAAGAAGTGGGTGAGCATTTTCATCCACATTTTCTTTGAGGTTTACGAGGACCTTGTTGAGCTCATCTGCGTAGGCACGACCAGCGATTGCTTGGTTCTGAGCCTTTTTCATTTTGGCTGCAGCAACAAGCTCCATCGCGCGTGTGATCTGCGCTGTGTTTTTTACCGATTTGATTCGGCGACGAATGTCTCTCAGATTTGCCATTGTTTTTCTTAAGTAGCGTCTAGCGAGTAGCTATTAGCGAGTAGTTAGAAAGACGGACGCCGCGCTTGCGGCGTCCTCCTTAATTGGAAATTACTTCCAAGATCCTTTGAAGTCTTCGATAGCCTGAGTGAGGCCAGACTTGACTGCGTCAGTGATCGCTTTGTCGTCAGCGATGAGCTGAAGAACGTCTGCTTTGCGCGTGTTGAGGAATTCCTCAAGTGCTGCTTGGCATTCGCCCATACGCTCCACGTCCACATCGTCGAAGTAGCCGTTCTGCATTGCGAAGAGAACAGCAACCTGGAGCTGCATGGACATTGGTGAGTATTGGTTTTGCTTGAAGAGCTCAACAATGCGCTGACCACGTTCGATTTTCGACTTTGTCGCGTCATCGAGGTCAGAACCGAACTGGGCGAATGCCTGGAGTTCGCGGAACTGAGCAAGGTCAAGCTTGGTGGTACCAGCAACTTTCTTGGTGGCCTTTGTCTGAGCGGATGAACCCACACGAGATACGGAAAGACCCACGGAGATCGCTGGGCGGATACCTTGGTTGAAGAGGTCAGTTTCAAGGAAGATCTGACCATCAGTGATGGAGATCACGTTGGTTGGGATGTATGCGGATACGTCACCAGCCTGCGTTTCAATGATTGGAAGTGCTGTGAGTGAACCGCCACCTGCGTTCTCAGAGAGACGTGCAGAACGCTCAAGAAGACGGCTGTGAAGGTAGAAAACGTCACCAGGGTATGCCTCACGACCAGAAGGACGCTTAAGAATGAGGGAAACCTGACGGTATGCTACAGCGTGCTTGGAAAGGTCATCAAATACGATGATACAGTCGCGGCCTTTGTCCATGTGGTATTCAGCTACTGCACAACCGGTGTACGGTGCGAGGAACTGGTTGGCTGCGGAGTCAGATGCGGATGCGGAAACGATGGTCGTGTACTCCATGGCGCCAGCCTCTTCGAGAGTGGCGATGGTACGAGCTACGTTGGACTGCTTCTGGCCGATTGCGACGTAGATACAGTACATTGGCTTGTAGCCAGGAAGTTTACCAGCTTCTGCAGCTTTGTTCTGGTTGGACTGAGAGATGATGGTGTCGATGGCGATGGTAGTCTTACCTGTCGCGCGGTCACCAATGATAAGCTCACGTTGGCCACGGCCGATGGGCACCATGGCGTCGATGGCCATAATACCAGTCTGCACTGGGACAGAAACGGACTTACGCTTAATGATACCAGGAGCGATTTTCTCAACTGGGTAGTCGACTGTGTCTGCGACTTCGCCTTTGCCGTCGATCGGTGCACCGAGGGTGTCGATCACGCGACCAAGAAGGTTTTCACCAACTGGTACAGAAAGGAGTTCACCTGTGCACTTACACTCATCACCAGCTTTGAGGTCGCGGTAGTCACCGAGGAGAACCACACCGACTTCACCTTCTTCAAGGTTGAGTGCGAGACCGGTAATTCCGCCTGGGAATGAGATCATTTCGTTGAGTTGAACGTCGCTGAGACCTTCTACTTTTGCGACACCGTCACCGATTTCACGGATGGTACCTACATTGCTTTTACCGAC
Source organism: Rubritalea marina DSM 17716 (assembly GCF_000378105.1). Lineage (GTDB taxonomy): Bacteria > Verrucomicrobiota > Verrucomicrobiia > Verrucomicrobiales > Akkermansiaceae > Rubritalea > Rubritalea marina. The sequence continues at coordinate 29,195 of NZ_KB899254.1, forward strand.
GGATGTCGATACGTTTGCGAGCTCTTGTTCGAGTTCCTGAAGAATGCTGCTCATGGCTTACTTATTGGTTAGATTGGTTAAATTACCCTAGTGTGGGATTCGTTTATTTGGATTTGGTTAAAACGCATTGGCGATGTTTTCGAGGCGGCTCTTGATGGTGCCGTCCCAAACGTCATCACCCTTGCGGATGCGAATTCCACCCAAGAGGGCAGAGTTGACTCGGTATTCGAATGTGAGGTCGTCGCCGAACTTGGCTGTGAGTTTGGTCACGATGCCTTGTTTGGTGGTGGTATCGAGTTCTGCAGCGCTATCCACGGTGACGTGTTTGGCTGCGAGGTCGATTTCAAGCAAGCGCTTGAGAGTGACCAAGATTCCACGGAAGTTGCGCGGCTTACGTTCTGCAATTGTTTTAACAACTTTGCTGAACTTGGCTTCGTCCACTTTGCCGTCTGCTTTGCAGAGGTTGTAAAGTCGGCGTGCAGCTGCTGCGGCGTCTTTAGATACTTTCATGGTTTGATAGGTTGGCGATCGACGTTCAAAAAGTGTTTGGTGAGATTAGCCCTCGACGCTTGCGAGTGCTTCCTGGTTGATGCGCTTGTTGTCTTCTTCAGTGAGCACCTTGCCTGTGACAGCAGCGGTGGTTGAAGCAACGAGCTTGCCGAAGTCCTGCTTGAGCTCAGTGACCATTTGTTCGCGCTCAGCTTTTGCGTTAGCTTCAGCTTTAGCGAGGATGTCCTGTGCTTTGTTGATTGCTTCCTGTGTCTTCTCTTCTGAGAGGGCAGCAGCGCTTTCTTTAGCTTCTTCGATGAGGCGTTGTGCATCAGCATTGGCTTTCTCAAGAGCAGCTGCGGTGCGCTCTTCGGAGTCGGCCAATTGGGTCTCGATGCGCTTTAGCTTTTCTTCACCTTCTGCAATACGCTTTTTGCGCTGTTCAAGCATTGCGGTGATTGGGCCAAAGGCAAACTTCTTAAGAACAAAGATCACGATAGCGAAGTTGATAAGCTGGAACGTGAAAAGCTTCCAGTTTACGCCGAAAGTGTCGAGTAGGTTAGCGTCGGCTGCAACGTCTGCACCTGCTGCTGCAAGAATTGTGATCATTATCGTAAAAGTTTTGGTGATGAAGTGTTGGGTAGAAATCCGCTGCCGCTCATCGTGCGGCAGCGGATGAATAAAGTGTTTCCGTTACTGATTACTTAGCAAGGAACAATGTGAGGATGAAGATACCTTCACAAAGTGCTGCAAGAATGATGGAAAGAGTAAGGATTGGGCCAGCTGCGCCTGGGTTGCGACCAGTTGCTTCTGTTGCCTTGAATCCGATGAGGCCGATGCCGAGTGCTGCGCCGATTGCTGCAAGTGCGATGGATGCGAATTTAGTTGCCATAATATTATGTATTCTATTTTTGTTTTGTTGTTGTGTTCATGGCCTCCTCCACGGTCGCTATGCTATGGATCCGAGGCCTGAGAGTGTTTAAGAATTAGTGTGCGTGCTCGTCGTCGTGGTCGTCGTGCTCACAGATGAGCTTGAGGAATACCGAGCAAAGGAGGGTGAATACGAGAGCTTGAACGCCACCCACAAGAAGCTCCATGAAGTAGAATGGAAGAGAGGTGAGCCAGCCGAACCAGCTTCCACCGATGAACATCAAGACTTCAAGTGTTTGCTCACCACCGTAGATGTTGCCGAAGAGTCGGAAGGAAAGTGCTACTGGGCGGATCGCAATGGAGACGATTTCAAGCACGCCTACCACGCCGAAGATGAAGATCATCAATACAGCCATGAGGCCATTAAATTTGCCTTTGGGGGCGAAGATGTGAGCGAGGAATCCCTTGAGTCCGTTCTCTTGGATGGCCCAAACGAACCAAAGTACGGCGAATGTGAATGCCATGGCTGCGGTCATGTTGACGTCTGCGTTTCCGCCGCGCATCAATGGTTCTGCAAAGTGACCATGTGAATCCATTCCCCAACCTAGGGTGCCTACACCTGGAAGGAGTCCGAGGTAGTTGGTGAGGATGATGAGAAGGAAAGTAGAGCCGAAGAACCAGAAGGTCTTCTTCACAAGGTGGTCACCAAGGATGCCGCCAAAGAAGTTGTAAAGGGACTCGATCACAAATTCAGCGAAGTTTTGTACTCCAGCAGGGACCACGGTGATTTTCTTGGCAGCGATGCGGCAAAAGAGGGTGATGAGAGCAACCGCAATCCAGACACTCACGGTGGAGTTAGAGATGAACCCTGAGTCACGAAGCTCAATGGCTGTCTTTGGGAGAACTGGAGCTTCTCCGCCCGCTGCGCCTGCTAGGGAAGCGAGACCAAGGCTGGTGCCGAGGATAGCGAGGGTGCTGAAAAATGATTTGTTAGTCATGAGATTAGGTTGCCGGTTCGGCTAGCGCCATGTGCAATAACCTCCAAGCAACTATCGAGCAAGCCTATTTGTGAAAATTTTCACAAACTATCTACCCCTTCGGTGTAACTTGCTCAGGAGGAGTTTGTCACCCTCTGTTTCCGGCTTTCTCAGCGATGTCTGTATATCGTTAGAATTTAACTGTTCCGTAGTAAAATTGAGGGGCTTAATCTCTTGGTGAGATCTGTATGATAGCTGAGGTGCTTGTGGCCCAAGTGTTAGTGCGTAAATTTGTTAGTTTGGACTCCTAATCTAACGTTTTAGGAACATGAAATGTTAGCGCATTGATGGCAATTCCCGTGAATCCCTTGAGGAATATAGAGTTTTTCGCTTTTTTTACCTTTACAAGGTCGTGGATATCCGTGAAGAATGTAGCGCTATGAATAAAGCTGAACTTGTAGAAGCAATCCAAAACAACCTCGGGAAAGATGCAACCAAGCGCCTCGCTGAAGACGCACTTTCTGCTGTGCTCACCTCCATCACGGAAGGTGTAAAGAAAGACGGCAAAGTCCAACTTATTGGCTTTGGTACTTTCGAAGTAAAGACTCGCGCTGCGCGTAAGGGTCGCAACCCTAAGACTGGTGAAGAAATGCAGATCAAAGCCTCCAAGACTGTTGGCTTTAAGGCATCTTCATCCCTCAAAGGTTCCCTCTAATCACTACACATTAAGTGAATTTGTAAGCCCTCTTGCCTATTTGGCGAGAGGGTTTTTTTGTGCCTAGGCCTCAGCTTTAGAGTGGGAGCGCGAGCTCCAATAGTGCGGGGAGGATGCGCGGGGGCTAGCGTTCGAAGCGGCTCTCGTAGAGTTCTTTGAGGAGTTGCTCCACTGGGGTGACCTCGCCACTTTGTTCCCAGGTTTTCACCTGGTCTTGGAGTGCGGTGAGTGAGTGTTTTACTGCGGGGAGTTCTTTCTTCCATCGAGGGGTGTCTAGGATGAGGTTGAGGTAGCGATGGCCAAGCTGGTAGGCAATTTGGCGGTCGCTGGGTGAGTTCTCGGTAGCTGGAAGATTGCGTTCCCAGGTGATCTTGCAGAGCTCGACCATGGCTGGGGCTGAGACTTCTAATTGGGTGGTGTGGTTGGTGAAGATGTGGGTGTATTGCTCGATAGCTCCGTCGACGAGTTGGTTCTGCTGGTAGCTTTGGCCCATGAGTAGGCGCACGCGCCCTTTGTGTTTGGATTGAGGGAATGTTTCAAGGAAGGAGGCTGCAGCTTGCGTGAGTGGCTGGTGTTGCTTGAGGTGGCGTTGCGCTTCGATGAATTCGAGCTCCAGGGCTTCGGTGAATCGAGGGTTGTGGAAGTAGGCTTGGCTGTTTTGTCCCAGTTGCTTGAGGTTGCCCGGCTTGAGGGGCATGTCTTGGAGGCGCTTGCTCTGGATGGTGAGCATTTGAGTTAGGGCGCGTTGTTCTAGGGTGCCGTTGCTTTTGACTTTTGCTAGAACTGGTAGGCTCTGGGTGGCTCCGCGGGTGGAGCGGTTGAGTTCGCCGGCGAGGTCATTGAGCAAGTAGCTTGGTAGCCATTCCGAGCTCAACTGGTGTTGGAGAGTGGCGTGTATTTGACGGATGCTGGCAAGGTAGGCGAGTTTGGCGCCCCAGCTCGTTTTCTGCTTCTCTAGGTTGATGGTGTAATATTCCAGTAGGGCATGCAATGTGCAGCTAGCGGCTGTGGTGCTGAGGTTCTTGCTGAGTTCTGTGAGTAGGGCGTTGGGGGATGCTTCGCTAAGGTGTTCCCAAGTGCGGTGGCGGAAGGCGAGGTCCAGGCCGGCTTCGAATTGTTGCTCGATCGCATAGTCGATGCGTGCTTGTAGATCTTTGGAAGCTTCTGCTTGCTTGTCAGAGATGACGAGGCTGTCGTAGGCGATGCTGATGATTTGGCAGCCATACTCAGACTTGGGGAAGGCTTCGCGGAATGCTTGGTAGTTCTCTGTGATTTTTTGATGGTAGCTAGCTGGGTTGTCGAGTTCTTGCGTCTCGATGGCGTGGCTGAAGTGGAGCAGGAGTTCAAAGTACGCCTCTTGGTGGAGTGTGCTTTTGCCTGCTTCTTTGGCCAGGAAGATGGCTTTTTGGAGCTTGGCTTGCGCCTTGTCGTTTTGCTCAAGAACGGAATAGGTTTGTCCGAGGAGGATGAGGCATTTGATTTTTAGGGCCTTACATGCGGGGTTGCTGCTTAGCTCAAGGAGTGTATCTAGGGCCTCGTCATAGCGATCGGTGAGATAGTAGATGTAGGCCATTTGGTATTCGGTGGACTCTAGCAGTTCTGGCGTGCTGATCGCCTGGAGGAGTGTGAGGGCCTCGCTTGTTTCCAATAGCGCGACTTGGCTTCTGGCTGCTAGGTAGCGTAGTTGGTCTGCATCGCTTGCGTCTGGCCATTGTTGTAAATAGCGTTCAGCGATGGTGACGGCCTGGCGGTAGTTTTCATTCAGGAACTGGAGTGTGGTCTGGGCCTTCCATGCGGCCTGTTGCTGCGCGGGGCTGGGCTGTGGGGTGGCTAGGATGGATTCGGCCAGGAGCTCGGCCTTGGGGAGCTCTTGTTTGCTAATGTAGTAATCGAGTGCGAGACTCTGATAGCTGGCAAGGTTCTGCGATTGTTGGGCGGCGTTGAGTAATTCTGCTAGTGCGTCACTCATGTTGCGCGCGGGGTCTTTGAGGTAGTGGCTGAGGAGCTCAAAGGTGAAGCCGAGGGCGCTAGGGACTTCTTTGGATTTGAGTAGGGCTGTTTCTAGCAGTTCGCTTTGGGCGTCAGCTGGGAGTTGTCGTGCGAGTGCGGCGAACTGTTTGGCTGTGGGGGGGGATGCGCTGATGAGTACTGGGGTGCTGAGTAGCTTGCCCAGGTATTCTAGAGCTAGACTTGTTTGTTTGGCTTCAATGGCTGCGCTTGCGGCTAGGAAAAAGCTTTCTCGCAGTGGGCGGGAGCTCAGCAATGGATTGTGCTCGCGGAAGTATTGTTGGAATGTGCTCAGCGCTTGTTCCGCTTGTTTTTGTTCCAGCAGGTTTTTGGCGAGCTGAAACTGAGCTCTGAGACGGAGGCTGCCATTGTTGGTGTGTTTTAGTGCTTGTTGGAAGTTGGCCGTGGCTTTGTCTCCTAAATCTAATTCTACCAGGCACGAGGCGAGGGCAAAGTAGGTGGTGGCTTTTTTTTCTGCGGGGGTGGCGTCATCGAATGCGAGCACTTCACGTTGCAGCGTCTCGGCAGCGCGCATCCAATCTTTTGCTTCTAGTGCTTGGAGGGCGCCTGGGCTGAGGAGTTTCGCTTGGCTTTCCTGAGCCTTCAGTGGTGCGGTGAGAGCTAGGAGCGTGGCTCCGAGGCAGAAGTATAGCTTGCGAATAGGTAGCTGCATGATGGGGTGAGGTGGTTGATGCTTGCGCATGATGATGAACCAATAATCAATAAATGTTTAGGAAGAAAGGCAAGAGCTAGAATTTTCCTTGAGTTTGTTTGAGTCATGAGGATGCTGGTTAGCGTTCATGAATGCGAGAGAAATGAAGCTGGTGGTGGCCTGTGGTGGGACGGGTGGACATTTGTTCCCCGGGGTGGCTGTGGCTCAGGAATTGAAGCGTAGAGGGCATCAAGTGCGCTTGCTTATTTCTGAGAAGAAGGTCGATGCTCAGGCGTCATCAAAGTATGGTGATCTCGACTTTGATTCTGTGCCAGCAGTGGCGAAGCCCGCGACTCTTTCTCCGAAGATGATTCCCTTTCTATGGAAGCTTTGGAAAACCAAAGTACAGTGCCGGAATATTCTCAAACAATTTGGTGCGGATGCGGTGATTGGTATGGGGGGCTTCACCTCGTTGCCTCCTGTGATGGCGGCCAAACAGTTAGGTTTGAGAGCCTACGTGCACGATTCTAACGCCGTGCCAGGTAGAGCAAACCGCATGACTGCAAAGTGGTGTGATAAGGTGCTTCTGGGGATGGGGGAAGCCAAGTCATTCTTTCCGAATTCCGAAGTAGAAGTGACCGGTACACCAGTGCGTGAAGAGATGCAGCAACTTCCTAGCAGGGCTGAAGCGGCTGCTAGATTAGACATCGATCCTGAGAAGCAAACGGTGATGGTGATGGGTGGCAGCCAGGGAGCCAAGCAGCTCAATTCATTGGTGGTGGAAGCGGCGAGTGGGATGCCGAGCATCCAATTCGTGCACGTCACCGGGAATTTTGATTACGAGCGGGTGTGCGGTTTGATCTCTGAGCAGACAAGCAACCACAAGGTGATGGCATTCTGTGAGCAAATGGCAGATCTCTACGCTGTGGCAGATCTTGCGGTGATCCGTTCAGGAGCCTCCAGCTTGAGTGAAATTTCATACTTAGGTATCGCTTCATTGTTGGTGCCATATCCCTATGCTGCCGATGACCACCAGACGAAGAACGCGGAGGTGTTTGTGAAGGCTGGGGCGGCTAGTATGCTGCAGGAGTCGGAGATGGACGGTGGCGTTTTACTTGCAGAGTTGAATGCTCTTCTCAGTGATGAGGAGCGCCTGGAGAAGATGAAAAAGATGAGCCATGCTGCTGGGGTGCAAGATGCGACTGCTCAGGTGTGTAATGTGATAGAGGCAGGATAAGATGACTGAATTTAGTAAGAGATTGATGCAGCGCAACACGCCGGCCAGGGTGCACTTGATTGGTGTGGCTGGTTCTGGAATGAGTGGGCTTGCCACGTTGCTTTTGGAGATGGGGCATGCGGTGAGTGGATGTGATCGCGTGACGAGTTCCGAGACCGAACGCCTTCAGCGTGCGGGTTTGCAGTTTTCTAGCCCGCACAATGCCCTGTCGGTACAGGATGCGGAAGTGGTGGTCTATTCTTCAGCGATTCGTTCTGAAAATGTGGCTCTAGCTGCTGCCAGAGAGTTGGGCATTCCTACGATTCGTCGCGCTGAGTGCCTTGCGGCGATTTTGGCGACCAAGGATGGCGTGGTCATTTCTGGTACGCACGGAAAGACAACGACCTCTGCAATGAGTGCGCACTTGTTGCGTCAGGGGATTGAACAACCTTCACATTATGTGGGGGCTGAGATTCCAGTGCTGGGTTGCAATGCACACTGGGATGAGTCTGGAACGGTCATGGTTGCGGAGGGTGATGAGAGTGATGGCACACTCGTTCTCTATGCTCCAGAGCACAGTATCGTCCTCAATGTGGAAGAGGAGCACCTAGATTTTTACTCAGGCATCGAGCAAATCAAAGAGGTGTTTACCACCTTGCTGGATAAGACATCTGGTTCAATCATTTACTGTGGTGAGTGCCCTACTGCTACGGAGCTTTGTGCGTCACGCAGGGGAGCGATCTCGTATGGTTGGAATGATGCCGACTACGTCGCTGAAGAGGTGGTGGAGCAAGGCGGGCGCGTGAGTTTTAATGTCGTGGTGCAGGGGGAATTCCTGGGCCGTGTGGAGCTTGGGGTGCCAGGTAGGCATAATGTGCTGAATGCCATGGCCGCGATCGCGCTGGCGCGTGCTTGTGGTGTGAATATGGATGGTATCACTCGGGCCTTGGCGACCTTTGCAGGAGCGAAACGTCGCTTTGAGACCAAATACGTCAGTGATCAATTCCGCATCATCGATGACTATGGCCACCACCCGACTGAATTGGCGGCTACTTTGCAGACCGCGCGCTCTCTGCAGCCTAAGCGTCTGTTGGTGTTATTTCAGCCGCATCGATTCAGCCGCACGCAAAAGCTTGCTGCTGAATTTGGGGATGCTTTGCAACTGGCGGATCGAGTTTTTGTGACTGATGTTTACGCGGCGTCTGAGTCCCCAATCGAGGGCGTGGGCGGACAGACAATTGTCGATGCTGTGCATGCCGCTGGCGCAACCAAAGCAGAATTTGTTGGCGCTGTGCCACAGGCGCATTACGTGGTGGGCAATGCGCTTAAAGAAGGTGATGTGTTGATCACTCTGGGAGCTGGCAATGTCCACGAAGCGGGTACGAAAATCGCGAGAGATCTGACACTGCTAGAATCATTTAATCTGGGGTTTTCGGCGGATTCTCTGGTGGCCCGCCTCTACGAACCGATGCGTAAACACAGCACGATGTTGGTGGGTGGGCCGGCTCAGATTTGGCTAGAGCCTGGGACGACGGAGGTCTTTGCCCATGTGGTTAGCTTTTGTCGTGAGCGCGGGATCCCGCTGCGAGTGGTCGGCAGAGGCTCTAACTTGTTAGTCCGCGATGGGGGCATTCGCGGTGTGGTGATGCATCCTACTCGTGGGGAATTTGGAGAGGTCCGCGTGGAGGGAGATGTGATTCACGCTGGAGCTGGAGTGCGCTTCAAGAAATTGGCCATGGCTGCGCAGAAGGCCGGCCTATCAGGTTTTGAGTGGATGGAGGGCATTCCCGGGAATGTGGGTGGTGGCATGCGGATGAATGCTGGTGCCATGGGTACAGAGACCTTTGATCAGGTGGTGACCATGAAGTTGCTGATGGAAGATGGCGAGGTGCGTGAGCTGCGCGGCGATGAGATCGAATCACACTACCGCAATGTGCCAACTCTACGCCTCAACTATGTCCTTTCTGTTTGCTTTAAAGGGGTGCCAGCCCCAGCTGAAGAGATTGCTGAGAAGATGGAGGAGTCCATGCAGAAGCGTCGTCGAAGCCAGCCCCTCGCCGCTAGCGCTGGTTGTATTTTCAAGAATCCAGAGGAGATGCCGGCCGGTATGTTAGTGGACCGATTGGGTTTGAAAGAATCCTCCATTGGCAATGCCATGGTTTCTACGGAACATGGCAATTTTATCATCAATACTGGCAAAGCCACTGCTACAGAGGTGTTGGATTTGATTAAAACAATTCGAAAGAAAGCTCATGAGGAGATGGGGATCCAGCTAGATACCGAGGTGCAAATCATCGGTGAAGATGAAGCCCAATTCTAGAAAAGAAGAGAGAGAACGACTATGAATGTGAAGGAATGTAATTTGGTGGTGGCCATGGGTGGCCCGGGATCAGAAAAAGAAGTTTCGATGGCGACCGGGCAGGCTGTGGCTGGCGCCCTGCGTGAAGCTGGCTGTAAGGTGGAAGAATTGGTGGTGGAGACCCACGATGTGACACTGCCGGAGCATGTGGATCTGGTGGTGAATACGATCCATGGTACCTTTGGCGAGGATGGACAATTTCAGTCTTTGCTCGAAGAGGCTGGTATCGCCTACACAGGAGCTGGCTCTGCTGCTAGTAAGCTGGCCTTTGATAAGGTGGCTAGCAAGGAGCGCTTTATCGCTGCTGGAGTGCCAACGCCGAAGTCAGAGATTCTCGATAGCAGCCAAGAGGTGAGGAAGCCAAGCTTTGACCTCCCCTATGTGGTGAAGCCTCCATGTGAAGGCTCAAGCGTGGGGGTGCACATCGTGCAGTCAGAGGAGGACGTGGAGCCTGCACTCAAAGACGCGGCAACATTTGGCGAGCAGATATTGGTGGAGCAATTTGTCGAGGGCAAAGAGCTCACTGTCGGTGTGCTTGGGGATGAAGTTTTGCCAGTGGTGCATATTGCTCCGCGCAGTGGCTTTTACGACATGGCCAATAAGTACCCTTGGATGACTGGCGATGGTGGCACGGATTATTACTGCCCTGCAGATCTGGATGAAACAACGACTGCTAAAGTGCAGAAGGCCGCTCTTGAGGCGCATCGTTCGTTGGGTATCGAGGTCTACTCACGGGTGGATGTTTTGCTGGGGACAGACGGTGAACCTTATGTGCTCGAGGTGAATACAATTCCCGGCATGACGGCGAGTAGTTTGTTGCCCAAAGCGGCTGAGCAAGCTGGTTATTCTTTCCCTGAGCTTTGCTTGAAAATTGCTGAGCTGTCAGCCCAAGTTGATAGGAATGGCTAGAAAAAAAGACAAGCGCGATGGGGATCGTTTTCTAACGGATGAGCGCAAGTTGTACTTGCGTGTCACCTCTCCGCGTATCGTCTTTTATCAATGTGCCGCGATCTTCAAGCGGCTTTTCAAGCTGCTTTTGGTGCTGGGTGTCATTGGGGGCTTAGTCTACTACCTCACCGACTCGATCACGAAGCATCTGAATACCAACGAGAAGTTCACCCTGCGCCATCTTGATTTTGAATCGAATGGCCACATGACTGCGGAGGAGGCTGCTCAGATTGCAGGTATCAGCCTCACAGAGTCGATCTTTAAGGTGGACATTGACGTGGCTGAACAACGGCTTCGTGAGCTCCCTGAAGTGGTGTCGGCCGAGGTGGAGCGTCGTCTCTATGACACGATCAAGGTGCGTGTGGTGGAGCGCGTGCCTGTGGCCTGGATTGAGAGTTCGCTTCTCAAAGTGAGAGGGAGGTCCCAGCAGGAAGGGCTTTTGGTGGATGAAAAGGGTGGGCTGTTTCTCTGTGGTGCAAGCCTGTGGAAGGTGGCGGAAGCTCTGCCTGTGATTGTGGTGAAGAAGGCTGACCCTGATGAATTCCCTCTAGGTGCTGAGATGTTGCACAAAGATGGCAAGCGCGCGCTCGATTTGGTGAACCGCGTGCAGCAAGTTCCCGAGAAAGACTGGGCACTTGATCGCGTGGAGGTACTCAACTTTTATAGCCTCAAGGCGACCAGCGATGATGGTGTGGAAGCCACCTTTGGCATGTATGAACATGAACGTCAACTTGAGGACTTGTTAGCGGCGCGACGGCATGCTAGGGAAACAGGTAGAAAGTTGGATTGGATCAATCTTCTCCCCGAACACAACATCCCAGGTGGTTTCAAGGTGCCAAAGGCCGTGCCAGTGGATGGAGTGAGTGAGGAAAACGACTAAGAATTGGTGACGAAGTAAATGGCAAAATCGAAGATCTATGTTGGCCTAGAGATTGGCACGAGTAAGACCTGTATGGTGGTGGGCGAAGTAAAGTCTGACCATACGGTGAAGATTTTAGGTGTCGGTGAGACGCCGACGACTGGCGTGCGCAAAGGTGAAATCACTGACATGCAGAATGTGCGTATCTGCGTGCGTGAGGCTCACCTCAAGGCTGAAGACGTGAGTAATGTCAGCATTGATAACATTCTGCTCGCGGTTACAGGCAAGCACATCATTGGTGAAAACTTTTCCGGCAAGTTACGCCTCGAAAATGAAGGTAGAGCGGTGACTTATGATGACATCGATGAAGTGGTAGAGCGCGCCCGCGATGTGGCGATCCCCGCTGATCATGTTTGCATTATGGATATTTTGCGCCAGTTCCGGATTGACGAGCACGACAACTTGATGACGCCGCTGGGCTTGATGGCAGAGACGCTTGAGGCGGATTACCACATTGTGCACGCCATCAAGACGCGCATCCAAAATAGCATCAAGTGCGCTCGCGAAGACAATTTGAATGTGGAGCAGGTGGTGTTTTCACCCATTGCATCGGCCTTAATCGCGCTGCCGATGCAGGCCAAGGAAGCTGGTGCTTTGGTGATTGATATTGGTGGTGGCACCACCGATTACGTGCTCTACCAAAACGGTGGCGTGGTGGCGTCTGGGTGCATTCCAGTCGGCGGAGACCACGTTACCAATGACATTCACATCCTATGCGAAATCCCGTTGTCGAAGGCGGAGAAGATCAAGTGCCTGGAGGGCGATGCTTCAGGGGATCCGGCGAAGTCTGTTGGCATGGCGACGATTCCCGACGAAAAAGGGTTTCAAGAGATTCAAATCTCACGAGATCTCTTGAATAGCGCGATCCATGCACGCCTTCATGAGGTGCTGAAGTTGGTAAAAGCAAAGCTACCTGCTGATGCCTTGCAGGATGTCGGCCATGGGGTCTACCTCACCGGTGGTACCAGCTTGATGAAGGGCTTTGGTGAATTGGCTAACAAGGTGTTCGATCTTGAGGTCTATCGACTTGAAGAGCCTCAGTTCAGCGAGATTCACGAGTATTACAAAGACCCACGTTACTCGACAGCGCTGGGCTTGATTCGTTACGCTCAGTACCGTGATGCCGAGCAACGCGATACCCGCGGCTTCCTCAGAAAACTCTGGGGCTGGGTTTGGGGGGCTTAGCGGATCAGTGCGAGTTTAGAGCTCCTCTTCGATGAAGTCGTTTAGCAGCTCTGTGAGGTCTTGAAGGGCCTCAAAGTACTCTTCCTCAATCCCACTGATGTATTCGGCTTCAGTGCTCGAGTATTGGCTACGATCTTCGATCGCAGCTTGGCACCATTGGCTGGCGTTTAAGGTGTCCACGATGGTGCTTGCTCCAATCAATTCAAAGGAGTTGATGGCCCGGCTGTGGTCGGTGCCACTCAACCAGAATTCATTCAGGCCCTCGCCCTCCGCGATGAGCTTCACGGTGTCGACCACATCAATCACGGCGCGTTCCTCGCGGCTTAGAGCTCTGTCATTAGATGCTTCCTCAAGCTGATCTACCAGCTCTTCGACTTCTTCACTCAATTCAATACTTTCGAACATGTTTACTATTGCTTGCTATGGGGATGCCGCAGCCAATGACAAAGCCGCGCCAGTGACCAGAACATTTTTGATGGTGGTCGATGATTCTCTCACTGGAGGCTATTCTATTTATAATCGTTGATTGGTTGTGCATCGTGTTCATTTAGATATCTAAATGTTTTATTCCCATCATTTAATGATGTTTACTAAGTGACGGTTCTCCCCTGATTTTCTGGGGTTTTATGATTTTTAGTCTGGTGCATTTATTAGGTGTATGTGGCTTAAGTAGAGGATTTTATTGACCGTGTTAGGTGATGTTGTTAAGTTGTTAGTAATCGTTATATTTAATGAACCCTCCCTTATTTTGAAAAACTACTCGCTACCCATCTTCTCGGCCCTCATCTGCTCATTGGTTTCTGTATCTTCCGCATTTGATCGAACGGTCCTGCCTATCAAGGCTCATGAGTTTCAGGGGGAAATTGGGAAAACGTATAAAGATTCTAAGCAAGATTTCCCTCGGACAGTGTCGGCTCCTGAGGGCGCTCCGAATGTGATCATCATCTTGCTAGACGACGTTGGGTTTGGGCAGATTGGCGTCAATGGGAGTCCCATACCCACACCTGAGTTGGATAAGTTGAGAGACAGCGGGGTGCTCTACAATCGTTTCCACACCACGAGTATCTGTTCTCCGACTCGCGCCTCATTGTTGGCTGGACGCAATCACCATCAGTTAGGCTTTGGTACGATCACTGAGATGTCTACGGGCTACCCTGGATACAACAGCATCATTCCGCCAGAAGCTGCGTTACTACCAAAGGTTTTAAAGTACAACGGGTATAGCACCTCGTTGTTTGGGAAATGGCACAACACGCCAGATTGGGTGGTGACCGAGATGGGGCCCTTTGACCTGTGGCCCACAGGCTTTGGATTTGAGCATTTTTATGGATTCCTTGGCGGGGAGACTAGTCAGTATCAGCCGCAGTTATTCCTTAACACCACAGCGATTGAACCCAAAAAGACGCATCAAGAAGGGTATCACCTGACTGAAGATCTCGTAGAAAAAGCCATGAGCTGGATGGATCAACAGAAGGCAATGGCTCCCGATAAACCGTACTTCATGTTTTTCTGTCCGGGCGCGGTGCACTCGCCGATCCATGCCCCAGAGGAATGGATTGCAAAATTTAAGGGGCAATTTGATGACGGCTGGGATGCGTTCCGTGAGAAAACATTCAAGCGCCAACTGGAGCTTGGAGTCATACCCAAAGACGCGAAACTCACCCCACGTCCTGAAGAAATCCCGTCATGGGATAGTATCCCAGAAGATCATAAAATGGTCTATGCCCGCCAGGCGGAAGCTGTTGCAGGTTACTTAGCCCATGCAGATCACCATATTGGTCGCCTCATCGACCATGCACATGAGTTGCCCGGGGGGGAGAATACACTGATCTTTTATATTACAGGTGACAACGGTGCGAGTCCTGAAGGGTCGATGACTGGAACTGACAACAACATGATGACTCAGAATGGGATGAAGGTGGACATCAAAGACCAGTTAGAGATTGTCGATGAACTGGGGGGGTATAAGCACGAAAACCACTACGGGGTACCGTGGGCGTGGGCATTTTCTACTCCCTTTCAGTGGATGAAAAGGGTGGCAAGCCACTATGGCGGTACATGCAATAGTATGGTGGTCCATTATCCTGGGAAGCTGGAGCAAACCGGGTCGGTTCGCCCTCAGTTTCATCATGTGGTTGATGTGGCACCGACAGTGTACGAGTTGGCAGGTATTCCTGCACCGAAGGAGGTGGAGGGGGCTCCACAGATCCCCCTCGCTGGCGTCAGTATGGCATACAGCTTTGAGGAACCAGACGCAAAGGACCAGCGAACCACGCAGTATTTTGAAGTCGAAGGCAGGAGGGCCATTTACCATGAAGGCTGGGTCGCGGCCGCGAGGCACAGCTTGCCCTGGGAATTGGTCAATGCCACAGGGGATTTCGAGAACGATACCTGGGAGCTCTACCATGTTGCAGAAGACTTTTCTCAAGCGAACAACTTAGCGCAGAAGCACCCTCAGAAGCTAGAGGAGCTGAAGCAAGTGTTCGCGCAAGAAGCTGAAAAATTCAATGTGTATCCACTGGATGACCGATGGGCTCAGCGGGCAATCAATCCACAGCGTCCGGCACTGACTGCAGGCGTTTATGAATTCACCTACACCCAAGACACGAAGAGGATCACGGAAGGCAGTGCTCCGCTCCTGTTTCAGCGCTCACACTCGATCACTGCAGATATCGAAGTAAAGGATGGGATGACAGACGGTGTCATAGCTTGCATGGGAGGGAGTACTGCAGGGTACAGCCTCTACATCAAAGATGGCCTCCTGTGCTATGAATACAACTACTACACCCGCGAATATTACCTCACGCAGGCCAAAGAAAAGATCAGTCCAGGCAAGCACACGATTCGGATGGAATATGAACAAGAGCCCTTCAGACCCTTTGTTGATACCACAGGCGGGACCGTGAAATTGTTTATCGACGATACTCTAGTGGCCACTGGCAAGACGGATAAGATGGTTTTTGCTCGATACGCTCTCACCGAGACATTGGATATCGGCCGAGACCTAGGAGCTTCAGTCTCCAAGCGCTATGAGGATCAAGCTCCCTTCGCATTCAGCGGAAAGATTCATCAAGTACATTATAAACTCTCGCCCACACGCCCAGAGATCACAGAAGGTGAATAGATAAGCGATTAATACTAGAATTATGGAAAATACCCCCCTATCACGCATCAATCTCTACGATAAGGTCAACGCCACCGTTTTGGGGTGGGTGACTTCGGAAATGCCCAAATTAAATCAGCTGCGCGCAAAAAATGCTTACAGCGATTCCCCCACGATGCCCGACCTGGTGGATATGCAGCTCAAGGTGGTGCAGATTGATGGCGTGAAGATCCGATACAGCCGCGTGGAGAATCCTGGTAAGCCCAAACTCGTCCTACTGAGCCCGTTCCCGCAGAGTATTGTCGGCTTTGCCACTATTTGGACAGCATTGACTCAGCGCTATGATGTCTTGGCGTACGACTTGCCCGGCTTTGGGATGAGTGAGGGAGGGGTGCCGTTTATGAATTTTAAAGCTCAAGGGGATTTCCTGCCCAAGGTGCTAGACCACTTTGAACTCAAAGATGTCCATTTGCTAGGCCCAGACGTTGGGATGCCGACCGCTCTCTACTATGTGGCGGTGCACGAGCACCGGGTGAAGAGTGTGATGATCGGTGATGGGCCGGGGATTGCGCCCTCGTCGAATGCCAGTGTGATTCGCAAGATGGTGGACTCGGCATTCTGGAGAATGGTATTTCGTGTCGCGGGCTCTGGAGCTTTGATCGAAGCTGGCACACGTATTTGTAACGTGAGGTACACACCGAATGTGTATGAGCTCTCTGACTACAAGAGGTCTTATCAAGGCAGGGTGGCCACTGTGTTAGAGTGGTTCAGAGGGTACCCTGAGAGCTTGGCCGTTCTGGATCCACTGTTGCATCAGGTTTCGGTGCCAGCGTTAATTTTTTGGGGGAGCGATGATGCCATCCTCTATGTCGACAATGGCGAGCGATTGCATGAAAGGCTGCCGAATAGCCGCCTCAAGGTTTTTGAAGATTGTGGGCATTTTGCCTACCAAGACTGCCATGAAGAGTTTGTTGGCATGGTGGAGTCATGGATAGAGGAACACGAAGGTTAAAGATTATCTACTACTGGAATGCGTTATTTATATTTTGTTATCTGTTGTTTTGGCATCGCGGCTACTGGAATTGCGGAACCTACGAAGCGCCCGAATATTCTGCTAGTTGTGAGTGATGATGTGGGCTTTTCTGATACGCAGCCATTTGGCGGGGAGGCGAAGATGCCAGCCTTGCAGCAACTGGCCGCTGAGGGGGTGATGTACACAAACTTTCACGCAGCTCCGAGTTGTTCGGTGACTCGTTCGATGTTGTTAACTGGTGCTTATTCTCACGAAGTTGGGATGGGGACATTCGACTACGCTGTGTATCCAGATGCTGTGGGGAAGCCCGGCTATGAGGGGTATTTGAATGACCGAGCCGTGACGGTGGCGACATTGTTGCGAGATGCTGGGTACAATACAATGATGGCCGGCAAGTGGCACTTGGGCAAGAAAGAGAAAAAGATGTACCCGCCTGCTCGAGGCTTTATGGAAAGCTACGGAGTGCTTAGTGGGGGCTCACACCATTACACCCGAGAAAGGATGATGCCTTTGCCAGTGGAAGAGGGGATGCCACCAAAGACGATAGAGCCAACCTACCGCAATGGTGTTCAAGTAGAGGACGCGTTTGTAGGTACCTTCTCCGATGATGTGTACACGCAGCAAATCATCGAGATGATGCAGAAGCATGAGTCTGACGGTAAGCCGTTTTTCGCCTATCTGGCACTGACAGCGCCACATTTTCCTCTGCAAGCACCCAAGCAAAAAATCGAGAAGTATGCGGCAACGTATTCCGAGGGCTGGGATGTGCTGCGCCAGAGAAGGTTCGAGCGCATGAAGCAACTCGGCGTGATAGATTCTGCCGCCCGATTGTCGACAAGAAATCGTTATGTCCAAGCATGGGACACGCTCACGAAAGAACAACAACTCTGGAATGCCAAAAAGCAGTCCATTGTGGCGGCCATGCTCGAAAAGACGGACGACAATATTGCGAAACTTGTCGAGTACCTCAAAGCCAGTGGTCAGTACGATAACACGTTCATCATCTATCTGTCAGACAACGGTGCCGACGCCCTTGACGTCCTGGGTGACAACAGTTCAGAAGCCCTTACGCAATGGATTAAGCACCACTATGACAACAGTTATGAGAACTTGGGCAACCCGGACTCCAATGTTTCCTTGGGACAAGGCTGGGCTTCCGCAGGGGTTGGAGGATTGTCCTGGTACAAGCTCTGGAATGGAGAAGGTGGGATCAGGGTGCCCCTGATTGTGAAGCCGCATAATCAGGTGAAAGTTGCTAGTTTGTTAGGTGGCAAAGAGGCTGGCCTGACTCAAGTCAGAGACATCGCCAACACTATTTTAGACTTGGCCAATGTGCCAGCCCCTCAGGGCGAATACAAAGGACGCTCGGTTGCCACCGCCAAGGGCACGAGTTTGTTGTCTCATTTACGTGGCGAATCCTCGCAAGTGCACCCTGATGATGAAGCGATAGCTTTCGAGCTTTTCGGAAGTGGCGTGTTGTTCATGGGAAACTATAAAATCATCAGAACCTCTGAAGGAAATGGTGGTGATAATCAATGGCACATGTACAATCTAACAATAGACCCCTGTGAGACGACGCCATTGGAGGGGGAAGAACCGAAGAGATTTCGAGTGATGATGGCAGCCTATGAGAAGTATGCAGAAGACTATGGAGTGATTGCGGTGGACCCAGCATGGAATGTTGGCAGAAGCATCAAATAATTTACCAAGCAAAACCCTAAACTATGAAAATGAATAAAAACAAAGTTGGATCGCTCTGCGCGATGATGATGAGTGTGATGGTGTCGCAAACTACCCTGGCGCAAAATCAGGGAGATTGGGCTGATTCTAAGCATGTGAGTGTTGCCGTGGAGCCGGAAGATAAATGGCAATTTACCGTGGCTCCTTACCTCTGGGCTGCTGGCATTAACGGCAAGATTGGGATCAATGGATTTGTCAGTGAGGCGGATGTGCCGTTTTCCAAGGTGTTCAAGTCACTCGACTTTGCCGGTTTTTTAGCGGGTGAGGCACGCAAGGGAAACTGGATTGTTCTCGGCGACTTCCAGTATGTGAAGAATAGCTTGAGCAACGATCTGACCCATGGCGGGCTGGGAGCTTCGGTAGACCTATTGTCAGAGCAAGTGAAAGTGGCGATGGCACTTGGATATGTGTTGTATGAGGACGAAGCGCATTTCTTGAGAGCGCATGTGGGCGCACAATATTCTTATGTGAATTCTGAGGTGACCTTCAACGGCCCTGGCCCCTTAGGTGGGTTAAAGTCTAGCAAAGGATGGGTAGATCCATTCATTGGGATGAAGTACGATTATCGTTTCCACCCGAAATGGTCGCTTGGTTTTCTAGGGGATGTGGGGGGATTCGGTGTGAGTTCAGACGAACTCTGGCAGCTCATGGGGATTGTAGCCTATGACCTGAATCCCAAGTGGAAGTTGCTCGCAGGTTACCGAATCCAGTCGATCGATTACTCTGAAGGCGGCTTCTTGTTTGATGTGGATACCGAGGGCTTCTTGCTCGGTGCGAAGTACCAATTTTAATGTAGAGTGAGTGCGCTTCTGGGGCTAACTCAGGAGGGTATTTAGATTGCCACGCCCATGGCTCATGTTCAATGAGTGTGGGCGTTTTTTCTGCGTAGTTTGAAGCGAGGTAGGTGACCTCGCCCGCATTTTATCCTTGTTGAGCGGAGGAATTCGCCAGCGTTTCCCAGCCTCATGGCCTTACGTCTGGCTTGGTCAGCTTTGTCACATTCAATAGAATTGTTTGACTATACCACGATATCTGCTGATCTAAGTGGAGCGTTCTTTTTGCGCGAAACCTTAAGTAATAACTATGAAGATTTGTTGTATTGGAGCTGGCTATGTGGGTGGTCCGACGATGGCCATGATTGCTGAGAAGTGTCATGATATCGAGGTGCATGTGGTAGATTTGAATGCCGATCGTATTGCTGCATGGAATAGCGATACCCTGCCAGTCTATGAGCCCGGGCTCTCAGAGATTGTAGAGCGACGTATCAACAAAAACCTTTTCTTCAGCACCGAGGTGAAGCCTACTATTAAGGATGCCGATGTGATTTTCATTTCAGTTGGCACACCGACCAAGAGTTATGGTGTTGGCGCTGGTAGCGCAGCGGATATGGGCTTTGTAGAAGGATGTGCACGCATGATTGCCGAGGTTTGCGAGGGTCCTAAGATTATCGTGGAGAAGTCTACCGTTCCCGTGCGTACCGCAGAGCTCGTGCAAGATGTGTTCAATGGTTATGACAAAGGGCACTTGTTCCAGATTCTTTCAAACCCTGAGTTCTTGGCAGAAGGTACGGCGATCTCCGACTTAGAGTCCCCTGACCGTGTGCTCATCGGTGGCGAAATGTCCGAAGCTGGTAAAGAAGCGATGGAGACCGTGGTCAGCGTCTACAATCGTTGGGTACCCCGCGAGCGCATCATCACCACCAATGTTTGGTCCTCAGAGCTTTCTAAATTGGTGGCCAATGCCTTCCTTGCTCAGCGCGTCTCCTCGATCAATTCCATTTCTGCCGTCTGTGAGGCCACTGGAGCAAACGTCGATGAGGTGGCCAATGCCATCGGCATGGATAGCCGAATTGGTTCCAAGTTTCTCAAGGCCTCTGTTGGCTTTGGTGGTTCTTGTTTCCAGAAAGATATTTTGAATTTGGTCTACCTCTGTGAGCACTTTGGGCTTCCTGATGTGGCCACATATTGGCGCCAGGTGCTCGACATGAATGATTACCAACGCCAACGTTTCACGCGCAACGTCATCCATAGTCTCTACAACACGGTGCAGCGCAAGCGGGTTGCCATCCTAGGCTTCGCCTTCAAGAAAGACACCAATGACACGCGGGAGTCAGCCGCCATATACATCTGCCGCGATCTCCTCGAAGAAGGGGCCAACATTGCAGTCTACGATCCACAAGTCTCCGCCGATGAAATTCACGGGCTCACCAGTGATAAAGTGGAAGTTTGTAGCTCTGCTGAAGAAGCGGTAGCTGGAGCACACGCGATTCTCGTGCTGACCGAGTGGGACGAGTTCAAGACTCTCGATTACAAGGCCATGTATGAAACCATGGTCAAACCCGCCCGCCTCTTCGATGGTCGTAATATTCTCGATATTGAAGCCTTGCGCGAATTGGGCTACGAAGCTTCTGGTATCGGCAAGGGCTAAAAGGCCCAACCATCCATGCAACAGCGGCGCACAGGCTTCATCCTTGTGCGCCCTTTTTTTGTCTGTTTTTCGTGAACAGGGTACTTTGGAGTTCTTAACTAAAGGACTCCAGCTCATTGAATTTTCGACGATTCTATGCCTCCTAGCTAGGGCGTGAAATCGGCGTTCTTGTGGCGAGTGACAAAATCTTCAATTTCAGGTGCAAGAATCCTTTACAAAAGCATTGGGAGTAGGCATGAACACCTCAATTTACGAACCAGTTTCATGCCTAAGGATACCTCGATTAAAAAAATTCTCGTGATTGGCTCAGGTCCAATCGTTATTGGACAAGGATGCGAATTTGACTACTCAGGCGTTCAGGCCTGTAAAGCGCTCAAGGAAGAGGGGTACGAGGTGATTCTCGTGAACTCCAACCCGGCCACCATCATGACCGACCCTGAGTTTGCCTACCGCACGTACATCGAGCCGATCACTCCTGAGGTTGTAGAAAAAATCATTATCAAGGAACAGCCAGACGCACTTCTCCCTACACTCGGGGGACAGACAGCATTGAACTGCTCCATGGATCTCTTCAAGTCTGGCACACTCGACAAGCACAAGGTGCGCATGATCGGAGCCAAGGCCGACGCCATTGATAAAGGGGAAGATCGCCTGCGCTTCAAGGAAGCCATGCTTAAGATCGGGCTCGACCTTCCTCAATCAGGCGTGGCGCACACCATGGAAGAAGCCCGCGAGATCGCCAAAGAAATTGGCTCCATGCCATTGATTATCCGTCCAGCATTCACCCTCGGTGGCACTGGCGGCGGAATCGCCTACAACGTGGATGAATTTGAAGAAATTTGTGCACGTGGCATCGACCTCTCACCGGTCAGCGAGATCCTTGTGGAAGAATCGCTTCTCGGCTGGAAAGAGTACGAGATGGAAGTCATGCGTGACTGCGCCGACAACTGCGTGGTGATCTGTGCTATTGAGAACTTCGATCCAATGGGTGTGCACACCGGAGACTCCATCACCGTGGCTCCAGCGCAGACCCTCACCGACCGCGAGTACCAGATCATGCGTGATGCCTCCTTCGCTTGTATCCGTGAAATCGGTGTCGAGACTGGCGGTTCCAATATCCAGTTCTCAGTGAACCCAGAGGACGGCCGCTGCATCGTGATTGAGATGAACCCACGTGTGTCGCGTTCCTCAGCACTTGCATCCAAGGCAACCGGTTTCCCAATCGCCAAGATCGCAGCTAAGCTCGCAGTCGGCTACACGCTCGACGAGCTGCGCAACGACATCACGCGTGAGACCCCAGCCTCATTCGAACCTACCATCGACTACTGTGTGACGAAGCTCCCACGCTTCACCTTTGAGAAGTTCACCACGGCAGACTCCGTGCTCACCACCCAGATGAAGGCAGTGGGCGAGGCCATGTCTATCGGAAAGACCTTCAAAGAATCGATGCAGAAAGCACTGCGTTCTCTAGAAACTGGCCGCTTCGGCTTTGGCTTCGATGGTAAAGGCGCCAAACAACCATCACGCGAAGACATCGAGCGTAAACTCCACGTTCCTAACGCAGAGCGTATCTTCTGGCTCAAGACTGCCTTTGACAACGGCTGGTCCGTAGAAGATGTCTTCGAAGCCACCTCCATCGACCGCTGGTTCCTCGAGAACCTCAAACAAATCGTTGATGAAGGGCTCGCGATCGCCAAGCAGGAAGACATCCTAGAGGATGCATACCAACTGCGTAAGGCAAAGAAGTACGGCTTCTCCGATTACCAAATCGCACACCTGCAGGGCTGCCATCAGGACGACGTCCGTGCGGCTCGTAAGAAGCACAGCGTGATTCCAACCTACCGCCTGGTTGATACCTGTGCGGCCGAGTTTGAAGCCTACACGCCATACTACTACTCAAGCTATGGTGATGAGAATGAAGCACGCGAGACAGATCAGAAGAAAATCATCATTCTCGGTGGCGGCCCCAACCGTATCGGCCAAGGAATCGAATTCGATTACTGCTGTGTGCACGCTGCCTTCGCGCTCAAGGAGCTCGGTTACGAGACAGTGATGGTCAACTCCAACCCAGAGACAGTTTCCACCGATTACGACACCTCAGATAAGCTTTACTTTGAGCCACTCACCCTTGAAGACGTGCTCAACATCTGCGACCAAGAGAAGCCAGACGGCGTCATAGTCCAGTTCGGCGGCCAGACCCCACTCAATCTCGCAGCAGACCTCAAGCGCCATGGTGTGCCAGTCATCGGAACATCACCTGAGTCCATCGAACTAGCAGAAGACCGCAAGCACTTCTCCGCACTCCTCGATAATATTGGCCTCAAGCAAGCGGAAGCCGGCACTGCAGTCACCCCGGATGAGGCGGTAGAAATCGCAGACCGTATCGGCTACCCAGTACTCGTTCGCCCATCCTTCGTCCTCGGGGGGCGCGGTATGATGATCGTGTACAATGACGACGAACTTCGCCGCTACATCTCCGAAGCCGCAGACGTATCACCAGACCGCCCTATCCTCGTGGATCGCTTCCTCGAAGGTGCGGTTGAGGTAGACGTTGACTGTATCTCTGACGGTGAAACATCAGTCGTGGGTGCGATCATGCAGCACATTGAAGCGGCTGGTATCCACTCGGGCGACTCCGCCTGTGTGATCCCTGCGCCATCACTCTCCGAGTCCATCACCGAACAAATCATGAAGGGTGCCAAAGACCTCGCTCGCGAGCTCGACGTACGCGGCCTCATGAATATCCAGTTCGCCGTAAAAGATGGAGAGCTCTACGTGATCGAGGTCAACCCACGTGCATCCCGCACCGTGCCATTCGTCTCAAAGGCGATCGGTATCCCACTCGCGAAGCTAGCCGCTAAGGTAATGGCGGGTAAGTCGCTGAAGGAACTTGGCTTCACTGAGGAAGTGCTTCCTGATCATTACTGCGTCAAAGAAGCCGTATTCCCATGGCCAAAATTCCCTGGGATCGACATCGTGCTCGGCCCTGAGATGAAATCCACCGGTGAGGTGATGGGCATCGATGCCGACCTAGGCCTCGCCTATGCGAAGTCTCAGATCTCCGCGTTCAACCCACTCCCAACCAGCGGCAACGTGTTCTTCTCCGTGAATGATCGCGACAAGCCACAGGCAGTAGGAGTCGCCAAGGAGCTCGTCGAGCTAGGCTTCACCATCTACTCCACTGGCGGAACCTACAAGTTCTTCCAAGACAATGGTATCAAGGTTGAACGAGTCTACAAACTCGCCGAGCAGAGACGCCCGAACGTGATCGACATGATGAAGAACGGAGAGATCTCCTTCGTTATCAACACACCAAGTGGTCACGAAGCGCGTGAAGATGAAATTCGCATCCGCTCCGGCGCTGTGGCGAACAAGATCTCACACTGCACCAACCTCGCTGCAGCAGAAGCATCCGTTCGCGCGATTCGCTCCCTTCAGAACGAGAAGTTCGAAGTGAAGCCGATCCAGGCATACCACGGCCTCATCTAGCAAACGCTAACAAGCAATACTCAATAAAAATGCGCAACGGTTCGCCGTCGCGCATTTTTTTATTGTCCATCAACTAGGCTTTAACACGCATGATTAACACGTATGGTGACAGGCTAGATCAAGGGCGCTGGCTACAAAAAAGCCACTCAGGTGCTTTCTGAGTGGCTTAGTGGATAGATAGTTTGGTGCTGCTTGAGCTTACTTTTTCTTGTAGACTGCGTCGGCGTCGTAGGTGTGAGCCTCGGTGATTTTGAGGGTCACTGGCTTTTTGTCTGCCTCCATGTCGATCTTTCGATAGAAGCAGGAATTACGGCCAGTGTGACAGGCTCCCGCACCTTGTTGGTCGACGTAGACGATGATGGCGTCTTGGTCGCAATCGGTGTACATTTCGATGACTTTTTGCGTGTGGCCGGAGGTGGCGCCTTTGTGCCAGATTTCTTGGCGGCTACGTGAGTAGTAGACGACTTCACCAATCTCGATGGTCATCTTGAGTGATTGCTCATTCATGTAGGCTAGCATGAGCGGCTTTTTGGTGATGTGGTCGATCGCGACGCATGGCATGAGGCCATTTTCGTCGAATTTTGGTGCGAGCTCAAAGCCTTCTTCCAGAGCCTTCTTATCGCCACGAAGTCCAAATTTGATGATGTCAGACATGGTTGTTGTGAGCGTTTGGATTCCTTATTCAGCAGAGAGCTTGAGACGCTCATCTGATGCTAGAAGGTCGGAGATAGAATCCCATCCGTCATCTGTTTGGATGTTGAATACGTTAAGGTAGAGACTGACGAGCTGAGCGTCGAAGGATTCAAGAAGCGTGTCTACTGCAGCGGAAAGTTTGTCCGCGTCGAGTGTTTCAGGGAGTGCGCCTTCCACGGAGCCTTTGCCGTCGTGCTCGATGTCCATGGCGTCACAGAACTTCACGAGAAGGTCTTGTTGGCCCTGCATGAAGTAGACTTGGAAGATGTGCTCGCCGACCATGTCGCTGGACTTGAGTTTGAGGGTCTTGTGTAGCCATGCGATTTGTTCTGCCACGGATTTCTTTTGGATGAAGACTGGGCGCAGCTTGCGCTCGTTCGCCAAAGTGGAGAGTGTGGTTTTGTACAAGTCGCGTTCTTCATCGCGCATCCACTGGAAGAGGTCAACAATGATGGATGGCTTGATGTTTTGGTAAATCTCGTATGCGTTCACGGTAATGAATTGGTTGCTTGTTCGGCGGGCAGTGAAGCAGTTCGCTGCAAGAGGTCAAGGGTAGAGAAGTGCTTGGTGTCTAGAAAATTACTTCCAAGACATGACCACGGCGGAGTCATCATCCTCTTCTTCACCGAGGGTCCAGATCAATGCCTTGCGGCCGCGGATGTCTTTAGCTGAGCTAGGCACTCCAGCTGGCTTACGGATTTCGCCGTCGTAGTCGCCATCGAGGATGACGTAGACGTCGCCGCCGAAGCTACAGAAGAAGCCATCGATGTCATCGCCGGAGCCGTAGCGGATACCATTGCGGTCATTCTTGGCGGTTGGGATTCCTTTGAGGTAGTTCTTGCCTTTGGTGTTACGTTCTTTGCGTTGACCTGCGAGCTCGCGCAGCATGTTGATGGTTTCGATATTACTAAGTTTGGTGTCTGAATTGGCTTCGCTGGGGAGGTAGTTGTAATCGCTGTAAAATTCAGTGATGGCGCTATCGAGCGCTTTGACGATGACACGGTTCTTTTCGATGTCGGCAGATTTCATGACTTTACCCGCGACTGGAAAGGAAACGGCGGCCAATACGGCAATGATGGCGATGACGACAAGCACCTCCACGAGTGAGAATGCCCTGCGTTGTTGAGATGGTAAGAATGAACGATAGGTTTTCATAATATGTAGTGCGAGAGACTATGCACTCAGCCACCGAGATTCCAATGAATATTTTGGCTCAAGCATGGAATCAAACGATTGCTGCTGTGCTACGGGGATCATCAACCGTTACTGCAGCTTGGAATTTCTGTGGTGTTGACAAGTCACGAATTGGCTCACTACATTGTAAATACAAAATCCTCGGCATGTGTCGGTGCGTCGATGACGCAAAATACGAAAAAAGTATTTCCACACTGACATCAAATCCATAGATTTCCTAACACCACATGAAAAACTCATTGAGAAAGCGAAATGCTACATCACCTTCTGGCTTTACTTTGGTAGAAATGCTGGTCGTTCTTGTGATTGTTTCCACCTTGATTGGCGTCGGCGCAAGCGTGATGAAAAAAGCCTCATCGGCCCAAGGCTCTGACACCGGTGCCACCATGGCGGAGAACCTCTTTTCTGAGGCTCGTAGTTTGGCGCAGTCTAGTGGTGCGGGAACGCGAGTGGTGATTTACAAGGCGGGCGGCAAGGGGGACGAGCGTGAGAAGCACCTGCGCTATATGGGCATTGTGCGCCAGATTCCTACGAACTCGAGTAACTCTGGCCAGCAATCATATCAATGGAACGATCAGCTGATTGCGCGAGGTGTTAGTCTGCCTCAGAATGTGTTTTTCAATGCGCGTCTCAGCGGCAACCCTCCAGAAATGAGCGTGAAGATTCCCGGCTTTAAGACACCGCAGCGATGCTATTACTTTGAGTTCAACTCTGAGGGCTTATTGGTGAACAATAGTGGCACCACGCCAGCCTCTTTCGTGGTGCAGGCAGGCGTACTCTACCCGAATGACGACCAACCTCGGGAAGCGAAGAAAGGTAGTCGCGACGTCTCAGGCTTCGCGATCTGGAAGCGCGGCAACACGAGCCTCTTCAGGAATCCCGATCAAATCCCGACGCTCGGCGATCGCGATCCGATGTTCTAATTTAAAGCACGCATTTGACACTGATGAAATTACAGAAATTCAAGCCACATTCGGGATTCTCACTAGTGGAAGTGGTGATCGCTATAGGAATTGTAGCGATCCTCCTGACCACATTCATGTCGGTCTTTGGTCCGGCACAACAGAAGATTGGTAAGGCACTATCGATTGCGGATGCAAACCGCTTGGTCTCGACCCTAGAGGGGGAGATGGCGACTTTGCGCCCTACTGAGCAAAGCGACTACGTAGCATCTGGCACTGGCGCATCTGCCTTTGAGAAAGCATTCCAGTGGATCAAAGATAGCCACAGCCCAAGCTCAGCTATCCTAGTCTACCAATATCAGGCACAGCCTGATTCTGAAAACAACGACGGCACGCTCAAGGCGGCTGCCAATCAGATGGTGGCCGATGATTCCTCACTTCCAGGCGTGGACTACATCACCCAGACGATCGCCCGGCGCATTGATAAAGCACCCAGCGGCACGCTTCAGGATGAACTCGTGCCCGGGGTAGTGGAAGGAAGAGTCTACGTGGTGCGGATGACACAACTCGTGCGCCAAAATGGAGCCATGGGGCTTGGCGACGCCGGCCGCATCCTCAATCAATCCAACAGCGGAAGTGGTACTGGAACGGAAGCATCAAGCACCGGCGATTATGATGAAGCGTTCATCGCATTCCGCGCCGAGTTTTTTGAACTCAATAATAATCTATACAGTTACGTGACCGGGGGAACCTGGGACTTTGATAAATTAGGAGCACCTGTCGTGTCTCAGAACATTGCCATCCGCCGATAAGACCATGATGAAAAATCAGAAACTCAGAAAAGGCTTCACCTTGGTTGAAGTGATGACTGCCATGACGATCACCACGGTGATCATCGCGGTGTTGGTAGGCATGACACGTATCTCCATGGATTCCTGGAAGGAAAGCCGCGATAAGACGCGTGCTGGCCGACTTGCTAAAGAGAGTCTTGAGCTGATGGCGCACGACCTCGAAAGCATGATCATCCGCTCAGGCAACACGTATGAATGGATGTACGCTAAGATGGACGGGAGTGGCGAGCTGGGGCCATCGCAGAATGCTGAGATCAAAAACCCGCTAGAGTTCAGCTTTTTCACAGCAGCGACAGATCGCTATGATGGCCAAATCGGCACCAACCAAGACAAGGGCGGAGATGTTTCTCTGGTTACTTACCGCCTGGCCTACCGCGATCAGCTAGATCCAGCGGGTAAGTCCTTTCCTGTCTACTCACTCTATCGCAACTTGGTGAACCCTGATGAGACTTTCGACACCTATCTCGCGCAGTCATCGATCCAATCACTGGTGAACGGAGCGGACGTGGTGAATGATACCAACAACTTCCTAGCGGAGAATATCTACAATCTCACTGTAACGTTCATCTTTGAATACACACTGAATGGCAACCTCACTCAAAAACGCATTCCCGTGATGCAGAGTGGCTCACAGTTCAACGAAGTGAGCGTGCGTGGTGACTCGATTGAGCCTCAGATCCTGCCCGACGACGCGCGCCTGACCTCGATCGAGCTCGGGGCCCTTGTGGTGAGTGATTCTGCGATGCAGGTCTTCAACAACAAGCGCTTCAAAGACAACGAAGCCTTCGCCGCTGCTCTCAAGGAAAATAGTTCCTACTTCACGAAGTCAGTGGCATTGCCGCGTCCGTAGCCAGCGGCGGGTTATTTGCCGAGCAGATCTTGCATCAGCGAGTCATCTAGCTCGGGCTGCATGTTACGGGTGTCTAGGATGCTATTGGCAATGCCGTGTTTTTTATCCTGCATTTTCTGAATCCTTTCTTCCACGGTGCCCGCGCAGATCAGCTTGTGCACCATGACCGGCTTTGTTTGGCCGATACGGTAGGCGCGGTCGGTCGCTTGGTTTTCCACGGCAGGATTCCACCATGGATCGTAGTGGATGATGGTGTCGGCCTCAGTGAGGGTGAGACCGGTGCCGCCAGCTTTGAGTGAGATCAGGAAGACGTCGATGCCGCCAGATTGGAATTCTTCCACCATTTCTTGGCGGTTCTTGCTGGCGCCGGTGAGCTTGAGGTAGCTGAGTTGTTTCTCGATGAGGACGGCTTCGATGAGGTCGAGCATTGAGGTGAATTGTGAAAAGATGAGGACCTTATGGCCCTCGGCCTTCAGGGTGTTCAACATGCCGCTGAGGTAGTCGAGTTTGGCAGATTCTGGGGTGTTGTGCTGAGCGCGCTCGGGCACCTGGCTGAGGTTCACGAGTGCTGGGTGGCAACAAACTTGGCGTAACTTGAGTAGGGCGTCGAGGAAGACAATCTGGGCTTCTTGGCCTCTAGCCGCCATTGCCTGGCGGACTTGCTTGTCCATGGCTGCACGCACGGTTTCGTAGAGGTCGCTTTGCGCTTCGTTGAGCTGGATGCTGTGTGGGATCTCGGTCTTTGGTGGGAGTTCTTTGGCAACATCATGTTTGGTGCGGCGCAGAATCAATGGAGCGAGCTTGTTCTGTAAGCGTTGGCGTTTGTCCTCATTGTGGTCTTTTTCAATCGGGTGGCGGAAGCTTTCATTGAAGGTCTCGCGGCTGCCGAGGAAGCCAGGCATGAGGAAGTCGAACTGGGCCCAGAGTTCGCCTAGGTTGTTCTCGATTGGTGTGCCTGAGAGGCAGATCTTGAGCGAGGCATCGAGTTGGCGCACGGCAGCTGAGACCTGTGCTCCAGGGTTTTTGATGTGTTGGGCTTCGTCGAGCACGAGGAGGTGGTAGGCGTGCTTCTGGTGCTGCTCGAGATCGCGGTGGATCAAGGCGTAGGAGCTGAGCACGAGGTCGTATTCTGCTATGCTAGCGAAGTTCGCATGGCGTTTTCCCCCTTGGAGGATGAGAATCTTGAGGCTAGGGGCAAACTTTGCCGCTTCGCGCTGCCAATTGACCACCACCGAAGTCGGCGCTAGGATCAAGCTGGGCTTGCCCGCGCTGCGGCCAGATTCGATTTCTTTTAAAAGATGGGTGAGTGTTTGTAATGTCTTGCCCAAGCCCATGTCATCGGCAAGCACGCCGCTGAGCTGATTGCTAGCGAGGAATTGCATCCAACGGAAGCCCTCGAGCTGGTAGTCGCGTAGCGTGGCGCGGAGAGTGGCTGGCACGGCGACATCCGCCTGAGCTTCGCCATTCTGTAGGGTGATGGCGAGGTCTGCGAGTTCTTCGGAACCTTCTATTGCGAGGTCTTCTTCGCGGCTGAGTTGGGCCGCTTCGAGCTTGCTCATTTTGATGGGGCCGTCCGTGAATTTGAATGAGAGGATTTCGCCCAAGTTGGTGAGCATCGTGCGGAAGCGCCCGACTGGTAGGACGAGGCCGCGGCCATCAGGAAGGTAGACCATGAATTCCTGCAGGGGCTGCATTCCTTCTGTGGCCTCAAGGAACTGATGCTTGAGGAGGGTGGCGAGGATAGGCTGGATTTCAAAGTCTTCACCATCAATGGAAAAGCCTGCGCTGAGGTTGAACCACCCTTGCGCTTCCTCAACCATTTCGGCTTTCCAATTTTCTGATTTAAAGATGAGTGGCTCGTGTCCGACATCGGGGGCGATATCTACCCGCCAGCCACGGCGCTCTAGTGGAAGGATCCCTTGAAAGCGGAAGCGTTGCCAGTAGAGGTCTGGGTGTGGCCACTGCTTGGTGTTGGGACGCCATTGAATCTGCTCAGGATTCTCAATACGAGCCAGAGCGCGCGCGAATTCTGAAGCTTTTCTGGGTTCGAGCTTGTAGGCGTAGAGTGTCTGGAGCGCCGTCATTTCTGCCTCACGGTCGCGTTTGATCTGCGTACCGTCCCGACTAATGGCTGGGGTGTTCCCTGAGGGATCGAGAGGAAAGCGCTCGCCTTGGTACTCGACATAGCAAAGTGCGTGCACAGAGCGCAGGGTGTCGTGGCTCTGCTGGCCTGTGACCCTTCGGAGTTCCATGAAGAAGGAAATTTCAGGGTTCTCAGGGCTGCTGGCTGGTGGGACAGCGGGTGTCTCGGTGACGACCATCTCCTGGGGTTCAGCTTCCAGAGATCCTTCTCCAAAGCTGATCGCGAGGCGCTCGCCTTTGCGTAGGTAGAAGAGTAAAGCGGCAGCGTGCTCGCAGTCGCTCTGAACCGCACAGGAGCAGGAGCAATCGGCCACCACGTCGAGGTCTTCTAGCCACAGGGCAACCGTGGTGACGACAGGGTCGCCTTGCTCGGGGGTCACTGTGGCCACGATTTCCGCGTCACCGGTATCGAGGAATTCACCTTTGACTGAGTGAAGGAGCTGGCGGTGTGCGATACGCTTTGCAGATACGGTATCCGCTGCGCTGAAGCTCGATTCCCAATCACTGGATTGGAGGTGGTCTTGGATTTGCTCTAGGTTGATGCTTGCTTCCATAGCGCTTGCTTGGCGTGAGCATATACTAGAGCGGATGGCTGGGCACAAAAAAAGAACGAGAAACCGGAATTTCTCGTTCTTTGTTGATTATGGAGTCGTGACTTCGGTGCCATAGGCTGAGCTCACGACTCTTGGTTTTTATCTAACTGAGGGGATGCTAGTAAAATGGTTCCGCTTAGGATGCGAGTTGTTCAGCGAGAGCTGCTTGGCTCGGTTGATCCATCTTTTGCAGGCTTTTGCGCATCTTGGTGAGCGCAGCATTCTGAAGCTGACGGATGCGTTCGCGTGTCACGCCGAATTCTAGTCCGATTTCCTCGAGGGTTTTCGGAGTTTGACCGGTGAGGCCGAAGCGAGCATCGATGATGCGTTGTTCGCGTTCATCCAGTTGGCCGAAGAGTTCATCAACCTCGGAGTGCATGTTCTTGTTTACCAAGTTCATTGCTGGGTCGACCATCTTTTCGTCGCTGATGATGTCTCCGTATTCGCCAGCTTCTCCTTCTAAGATGGGAGCATTGAGCGAAGTCGGGCGCTGAGCTGATTGCTTCAACAGAGCGAGCTTCTTGCGTGGAATGCCTAGCTCGGTAGCAAGTTCAGCATCGCTTGGTTCGCGGCCCAGCTCTTCAGCCATCATCGCAGCGATGCGGCGCATTCTAGAGATCTTATCGATCATATGAATCGGAAGGCGGATGGTTTTGCTTTGATTAGCAAGAGCGCGTTTGATGGATTGTTTGATCCACCAGGAAGCGTAGGTGCTAAGCTTGCCGCCAAGTTCTGGGTCGAATCGTTCGACAGCCTTCATGAGACCGATGTTGCCCTCAGAAATGAGGTCCTGCAGAGAGAGTCCGTAGTTGGAATAATCTTGTGCGATTTTAACTACCAAGCGGAGGTTTGCCTTGATCATCAGCGTGCGAGCATCCTTGTCGCCTTGCTTGATTTTGCCAGCTAATTCAACTTCCTGCTCTGGTGTCAAAAGATCGGTTTTGCCGATTTCATTCAAGTAGAGACGTAATGAAGTGTCACTTTCCTTTGTGTTCATGATTTTGGGTAGTTTGGAGTTTTCGATGAGGTCGGGTATCTTCCTCGGTTCTTACTCACTAAGCGTCTCAGTTGCGGAGACTTGTTTAAAAAATTAAAAAAGTTATTTAAAAAGTTAGATTTATACTTTGTTTGATTGTGAATCCCTTGATTTTACGTTGATTGAATTTAAAAGGATGTTTGAAAATGAGGCGGAAAAAAGAGGAGAGCAGTGCTGAATTGTCGGGGTTTGCAAATGCATCATTTTTCGAGTACAAGTGTGGTCAATCACACCGAGTGTGACGATGATGCTAAGAGGTTTATTCCAAGATATATTTGGTTCTGGTTCGGATGGGTTCGAAGCAGGAAAGAGCTTGCCCTCGATTGAGCTTTGCGACCAAGCGGGCGAGCTCGTAGCCTTGGATGCAATGATGGCGGAGGGGCTGACTTACGTTTTCTTTTACCCAAGGGCTGAGACGCCAGTGTGTACTGCCCAGGCATGCGGTGTGCGCGATGAACTAGCAGATTTTAAAACACGCGGCCTTCGCGTGGTCGGTGTGAGTGCCGACTCCCCTCATAGGCTGGCGGGTTTTGCCCAGCGCCATGGTTTTGATTACCCCTTACTTTCAGATCCCGAGGGGAAGGCGATGGAGGTCTTTGGGGTGAAGCGTGTCTTTGGCCAGTTTGCCTCGCGCCGTAGTTTTTTGGTACGCGATGGAGTGATCCTGTGGAAGGCTGACTCGAGTATCCCGTCGCGCCAGTTGGCGGAGCTGGATGCAGTGCTGCGCTCGCTTGAGCAAGAAAGCTAAGTGGCGCTAGTCTGGACGATCGAGCTGGAAAATCGAGGTGGTTTCGCAATACCAATTTGGCGAGGCCATGCGGCCGATGGGTGCGTATTGTGCTTGGTTGATTTTGGCGTCGTCTGGGTTGGCGATGCCATCTTGGACATGCACGGTGTGAACGAGGCCGATGATGAGTCGGTTTTGTCCGATTTCGAGGCAGCTGTGCTCGGAGCATTCCATGGCTACTGGGGCGGCCGCGATGCGCGGCACATCGATGGTGTCTGAAGCGGTGAAGTGTTCAGCACTGAGCTCTGGTATCTCGTAGGGCAGTGTGGCGGCGCTGTGATTCATTAGCTCGAGCATCGGCTGATCGACCATGTGCACCACAAACTGCTTCTGCCGCTTGATGTTACGTGCGGTGTCCTTGAGCTCACCAGGCCCTTTGTTGCCCGGCGCAAAGACAATCATCGGCGGGCGCGAGCCAAAGACATTGAAGAAGGAAAAAGGTGCAGCATTGACACTCCCGTCTTCATTCAGCGTGCTCACCCAGGCGATCGGACGCGGCGTGATCAGGCTGGAAAGAATTTGGTAGGCATTGGTGCGGTGCTCACCGTCGAGGTCAAAGGTTACTGACATGTCCACAAGCTAGCAAGCAGAGTATCCTTGCCAAGGGGAGAGTTGGGCCGCGTGACTAGCATATTGAACATGCAGGGGAGAGCGATGACTCTATAAATCGAGAGTCCATCTCAGCGCGGCTTTGATTTGTTCAAAGGGTTCGCCAAAAATCACCCCCACTTTGTCGCCTAGTTCATGATCTTGAATCGCCATAGACCCTGTACATTGGCATAGCTCTTTACTCTGAGGAAGTGTGAGCTAGGTAGTTCGATTTCGTATCCAGACCCACGATAGGCAGAGGTAACGGGAACCCAAAGAGAGAGTGCTCTGGGGGCGTCAGGATCATGTCGTGAAACAATAACCATCATGCGCACCTTCGCGCCCAATCCTAAGTCGACCCATTACACTTCCCCGGGTTTAGTCATCGTACAAGGAATCTAATGCTGCTTGTCGCTTGTCTGATGAACGTAAAATATCCTGATTGTCACTTGGTAGAACCACATCGAAGGGTAAGCCGCCTCTGAGCCTCACTTGCGCAAGGAACATGCGGATCGCTTCGGTGGTTGTGAGCCCCAAGGCATCGAAGACTTTTTCGGTGTCTTCTTTCAGTGCTGAACTCACTCGCGCTCTAACTACTGTATCTTGCATGAACTGAATGTAGCACAAATGAGCTACGTGTCAATCTAAGGTCCTTTCTCTAGCGGATGTGTAGAAAGGGAATCCTGCAAACCGTGTGATTTCTTCTCTTTGAAGCTCTACTGCCAAGAGCTCCGTTTCAAACATTTGGTGAGGGGGCCCTTCATAGATGATCAGAGAGTGAGCATTTTCCAGAGAGAGCCTGAGCTCCTTGGTGCTAGAAACGCTGGGTTGCGTGGGGAAAAAGAGAAGAGTTCCAAGGGCTGCGATGAGCAAGGCGACGATTGCAGCAAGAATTTAGAGAGCTTTCAAGAGGCAGGCGCTAGGGGTGGGGTGAGCAAAATGTATGTTTGGTGGTGCAATGTCACTGATTATGACCTTTTTCAGCATCGATCGATTTTTTGAGCCGGTCCATTTCTAACCTTAAGTTCTCAATTTCATTTTGTTGTTCTTTGAGCTTCCGTCTAACAAGGTCTAACGCTGTTGCCCCAACTACGAGGGTGCCGCAATAGACAACCCCGAGCTTCAAGTCGTAGAGAACTGCGATGAGTCCATAGCAGATGGTCACGAATACTAATAGTATCTGCTGTTTCTGAGTATCAGTTTTCATGTCAGGGATTTAAGTTAGCGTCAGTTTCAAACTCTCGTGTTCCAATATTTATTTGTTAGGGTGGGGGCTGTAAATGAAAAAGCACCGCCTCGAGGTGAGTGCGGTGCTTTTAAAAGTGAGTTGGTTGAGTGCCAGAGAAGCGATTAGCTGGTGGCCAATTGCTCGATGCGGAAGACCACGGGCTCGTCCTTCACGCAGTCGAGAGCTTCGCACTTGGCGAGGGTCTCGGTGAGTTTCCCGAATGGGCAAGTGTGGAGGAGGAAGACCATATCGCGGAATTCTTTGTCCGGATTCTCTGGGTCGACCGGTGAATGTGTTCCGGAGATTCCGATGCCGTCGTCTGCTAAGGTGTTGGCGATCTGGGCGATCACGCCAGGGCGATCGTCAACTTCAAAGCGCACGTAGTATGAGGTTTCGGTTTCTTCAATCGGAAGGAGTTTACCTGCGTCTGTGTATGGAAGGAATCCACGGTGACCTGCAGTGTGAACGAAAGTGTAGGCGGCTTCTACAAGGTCGCCGACCACTGAAGAGGCGGTTGGTTCCTTGCCGGCGCCTCTGCCGTAGAAGAGAGCTTCTCCAGATGCGTCGCCGCGGACAGCTACCGCATTGAAGACTCCATTGACAGAGGAAAGGATGTGGGATTTGGCAATGAAGGAAGGCTGGGTGCGTAGCTCGATGGCGCCGTCTTCATGCTCGCGAACCACGGAGAGAAGTTTGACCACGTAGCCTAGCTGGGTGGCAAAATCGATGTCGATGGTGCGCACGCGCTCGATCCCGCGAACGTAGACTTGCTCTGAGGGAATGGTGAATCCATAGGCGAGTGTGGCGAGAAGGATTGCTTTGTGTGCCGCATCCCAGCCGTTGACGTCGAGCGCAGGGTCTGCCTCTGCGTAACCGAGTTCTTGAGCTTCCTTGAGGGCGGTAAGGTAGTCGAGGCCGCCGCAGGTCATGCGTTCTAGGATGTAGTTGGATGTGCCATTGATGATGCCAGACATGGTTTCGATGCGGTTACCCACATAGGAATCCTGCACCGCTTTGATGACTGGAATACCGCCTGCCACTGCAGCTTCGAAGTGGATCGGGGTGTCGTACTCACTGGAGAGTTTGAAGAGCTCTTCGCCGCGCTCAGCGAGGAGTGCCTTGTTGCCGGTGACGACTGGCTTCTTGAGTTTGATTGCTTCGGCAACGATGTCGAATGCTGTGGTGGTGCCACCGATGAGTTCTACGACGATGTCTACATCTGGGGCATGGACGACTTCCATCCAGTCCGTGGTGAAAAGCGAATCTGGCGCATTGGGCACACGCTTTTTGGTAATGTCGCGCACCGCAGCTTTTTTGATGCTGAGCGAGAATGCGTCTTTGGCTCTGTTGGAGATGAGTTGGCTATTGCGTTCGAGTGCTTCCCAGACGCCTGTGCCAACGGTTCCAAAACCAGCCATGCCGATACCAATGTGATGCGTAGCCATAATGATGATAATTAAAAAAAATTTCTGCTTGATTGCTTCAAGCGCGCCCATGCTGCGGAAGAATTGCTATTAGTCAAAACATTATGCGCTTTTTTGAGTTTGTGTGGGATGTGGCCAAAAAATGACTGGCTCATGCACCGGAATGCATGAGCCAGTCGAGTATCTAGTAGCGCAACCACACATTGCGCTATCTGGCTGGCCCCACCGTGGGTACCCACCAGCTAGAAAGTGTTATTCGGAAGCTGTGTCGCCGCCGCCTTTGTTGTTGCACTTCTTTTTTCGGTGCATGGGAAATTTTTCTCCGGCGTCGCGCGCGAGTTGTCGTTCGTCTGCGCTGAGTTTGCCGTCGCCGTCGGTATCGTATTTGGCGAGGAAGGCCTCTTTGGCGGCCTGTTTTTCTTCATCGCTGAGTTTGCCATCACCGTCGGTGTCATGGCGTGCGATGAACTCTGCACGGCGTTCCTTCATGGCGGATTTTGCAGCAGCTCTCTCGGTTTCATCGAGTTTGCCGTCGCCGTCGGCATCAAATTGTTCAATGAGCTTGGCGCGCATTTTTTTGCCGTTGCGTTGTTTTTGATTGTTTTCATCTTGGGCGTGAGCGGCCCAAGGCATTGCGATCGCGGCGAGTGTTAAAATAATGGATGTCTTCTTCATAAGTTCGTATCGGATTCACGAACTGAAACTCTGCACCTTGGTAGAAGTTGCAAAAAAAAACACCCAGCACTTCTTGCGAAGGCTGGGTGGGTTGGTTTTCGAAGATGTATAGGGTCTGTTTAGGCGCCGGTTAGGAAGTTGATGACGTCGCCGTCCTGGACAACGTATTCCTTACCTTCTGCTCGTAGCGCTCCAGCATCGCGAGCGGCGGACACTGTCTTGTGCGTGACATAGTCGGTGTATGCGATGACTTCGGCACGAATGAATTGCTTCTCGAAGTCGGTGTGGATGACGCCGGCTGCGACTGGTGCTTTATCCCCTGCGATGATAGTCCATGCGCGGGTTTCTTGTTCGCCAGTGGTGAGGTAAGTGCGGAGGCCGAGGAGGTGGTACACGCCCTTAATCAGGGTTGAGACACCAGAGTCGGACACGCCCATGTCAGAGAGAAATTCTGCTGCTTCTTCACTGTCGAGGTCGATGAGTTCTTCCTCGATTTGCGCGGAAATCACGATGGCTTCTGCGCCGTGGTTGTTCTGAGCGTATTCGACTACCTTGGCAACGAGCGGGTGTGAGGATGGATCCTCAGTGGCTGTAGCGAGGTCGTCTTCTGAGACATTACAAGCAAAGATGGAGCGTTTGTTGGAGAGGAGGAAGAAGTCGCGAAGGAGGAGGCGTTCTTCGGGGGTGAGTTCGAGGGTGATGGCTGGATTGCCATCTTCGAGGTGTGGCATGAGTTTGTCGATGAGTTCGACTTCTGCCTTAGATTCTTTGTCGCCGCCTTTGGCTTTTTTGGCGCGCGATGCACGGCGCTTCTCCATGGCGGCCATGTCGGCGAGGATGAGTTCGCCGTTGATGATTTCGATGTCGCGAATCGGGTCGACGGAGCCGAGCTCGTGGATGATGTCGTCGTTCTCGAAGCAACGGATCACTTGGACGATGGCGTCGACTTCACGGATGTTCGCGAGGAACTTATTACCGAGGCCTGCTCCTTCTGAGGCACCTTCTACCAAGCCTGCAATGTCTACGAACTCGATTGCTGTAGGGATTTGTTTTTTCGAACCAGAAAGCTCGCTCAGAACGGCGATGCGCTCGTCTGGTACGGTGACGACACCGACGTTAGGATCGATGGTACAGAAGGGGTAGTTCGCAGCCTCGGCTTTGCGCGTGCGGGTGAGCGCGTTGAAGAGGGTGGATTTTCCGACGTTAGGTAGACCTACAATTCCTGCTTGGAGCATAATGAGGGACGCTAGTACGCGAATCAGAAGATGCAAGAAAATTGGTTTTCCATCTTTATCGCTAACTCCTTTAGTCTGCCTGCTCGATGTTACTCTTTGGCTTTCACCACAGGAATGTTGATGTGGGTCGGGTGCTCTTTGCTGAGGTGGATCGTGTTGGTGGCGACGGGGGAGTCGTTGAAGTTGTTTACCTGCTGGAAGGTGTTCGGGTGCACGTCGTACTTGATGCTGTTGCTGCTGGAGATTTGGACACCAATCTTGTGACCTTTATTGATCACGTAGGCGGTGCTCCAGAGGTCCATGTCCAGTTTGTAGACCTTGCCCTTCTCCATTGGCACTTCGTTATCGAGGCCTTGGTGGAAGCGTCCCATGACGATGGAGTCGCGGATGATGGCTTCGTAGCCGTCTGGGTAGATGTCGACGAGTTTGGCGGTGAAGGTTGTGTCCTCGACGTCGGAGCTGACGTAGAGCTCAGCCGTTACCTTACCGGTGATTTCCATCGCTTCGCTGAGTGGGGCTGAGCTGAAGTGCAGGATGTCCTTGCGGTCCTTGAGCTCACGCTGGTCACGCGGGCCCACCCCTTCATGGATGAAGACGTCGCCTCCTACTGAGGGTACAGGGTCGCGAGGGTCGTACTTAAAGCTGAGCGATGCCGCATCCTCTTTAGGTGCGTCCTTGCTCAGGCTGCCGTCTTGGTGAACGTAAAATGAAATATCGTCGTGCGGTACCGGCCATACATCGGTCATCTTGTACTCGTTGCCTGGAGCACCTGGTTCGCCACTGGCGCCCATGAGGTAGTAGACCATGCGGGATTTGCTGTCGCGGTATGAATCTGGATCGGCCATCACGTCGTTGGCTGTTGGAAGCGTCCATTCGGCTGGCACGGCTTTACCAGGGAAGGGCTTGCCTTTCATGTTACCGTGGCCGGAGGCATCGACCTGGATGTAGACGTGGCCGTCTTGGGCAAAGTCTTCAAAGTAATCGAGTGCTGATTCGGCGAAGATGTCGTACCAGCCAGTCTTGGCGACAAAGACAGCAGGATTGTTGTCGTTGGCTTTTTCGACTGTTTGAGCATAGCCGGCGCGGTCAAATGACTCCGTGACGGGCTTTGGCCAGTTCGGGACTGGGACGCCGCGCTGAGACATCCAGCGGTAGTGCATTTCACGGCGAACGCCATTATGGAAAGTCCAGTAGAGGTGGGCATTGCCACCACTCACGTTGGTGTCGGAAACGACGAGGTTTGGGTGGTTTGCGAGGTAGGCCATGTAGGCGGAAAACCCATGGCCGCTCTGCCCAAAGATGCCGATCTTTTGGTTGGACCACGGTTGTTTAATAATCCAATCGAAGGTGTCGTAACCGTCTTGAATCTCGTTGTCGAAACTCATGAGGTCAACGGTGCCAGCTCCCTCGGATTCGCCATCGCCGCGGAGGTCTTGGCAGATGTAGACGTAGTCGCGCTTGGCGTACTTGTGGGTATCGAAGAAAGCTGCAGCCCAGATGCCGTAAGCAGTGCGGCAAATCATCGTGTTGAACTTACCCGGCTTGTTGGGTCTGAAGATACCAGTGGCCAGCTTTACGCCGTCGCGCATCGGCACCATCACTTGCTCGTAGGTGTAGTTGCCGCCGAGTAGCTCGATGGCGTGGCCGATTGAGAATTCTTCTTTTTCCTTAGAGGTTAGAATTCCGTCTTTATTGAGGTCAGAGTCCGGGTATCTCTTCAAGAAATGTGCCGCGCCGGGCACCGGGGAGGGAAGCTCATCGGCGATTGCCAAGGGACTAGCGAGCATCACAGTGGCGAGCATCACGGTGAGTGACTTCATGAAACATTGCATGATGCAAGTTGTATTTTCTTATCCCCGCTACGGAAAGAACATAGCGCGTGGCTGGTATAAAATGGGGACTTGTTAGTAAGATCACCCATTCTCCCTCGGTTTGAAAAGAGCTCAAACCGAGGGAGGGTAAGGTTATGGGGGATAACAGCTTGTCGGGGGTTGTTGCGGGTTCAATTAGAGTGAGTCGATGGCGACGCAGCGTTTTTCGCGGATCGAGAGGTCTGCTGCTAGGCTGACCTTGAGGCTCTCCGTGGCGTCGTCGAAGGTGGAGTGGATACCATTGTGGTTGCCATTACGCAGTGCCTGGAGGAAGGCGGTGTTTTCTGCGATGAGCGGGTTGTCGGCTGAGAGGAGTTTCTCGCGATGTTGCGCGTTATGCTGGATTTCGAGGTCCATGCAATGGTTGCGGAAGCGGAAGGTTTTCTCGCGCGAGGCCATCTCGAGGTAGATGCCGAGTTCGCCGCCGCCGTGGGCGTGGCTGAAGCAGGAGGTCTGCACGGTGCCAATGGCTCCGGAGGCGAGGTGGAAGTTCATGACCATAGCGTCGTCGACATTGAAGTCATCGACCTCGGTGATGAACCCGCGAGTGGCGTAGGCGCTGACTTCGCTGATCTCGCCGCTGAGGTAGCGGATGCTATCGATGAGGTGGGTGGCTTGCTCGGTGAGCTGGCCGCCGGATTGCTCGCGACGTCTCCACCAATACGGGGGTGGAAGTTCGCCACTCCACGCGGCATTGATGAGGATCGACGTGTTGCTGGCGAAGTGCTCTTTGGCCTTGAGGATGTTCTCGCGGTAGCGGTACATGTAGCCCACGCTGACGATATTGCCTGCTTGCTTGAAGCAATCGTTGAGGCGGCTGGTGGTGGCGAGATCGAGAGCGATCGGCTTTTCAATGAAGAGACCTTTGACGTGTTCGGCGCAAGCGATTTCGATATCGCCGTGGAGGTGGGGTGGGAGGCAGATGTAGACGGCGTCGAGCTGCTCTTTGCGTAACATCTCGAGGTGGTTCTCGAAGGGGTAGTGGGTGATGCGGCCGTCGGCGAGGAGGTGCTGGATGCCCTCACTGCTGCGGCTGCTGATTGCTACGACTTCATTGCCGGGGACTTCAGCGAGGGCGCTGATGTGTTCCTGGGCAAAGCCGGAGCCGATAAATCCAATGCGTTGGTTCATGCTGTTCGTGCGTGAAGTTAGAGTGATGCAGAGGCGTATGATTCGATGCCAGCACCTTGGGCGCTCCGGCAGATAAATGCGGTGGTGTCTTTGCCTGTGGCCTTGGTGTAGGCTGCGATGGCATGGTCACAATATGCTTCTGCATCTGTGCTGCGCACGAGGTGGATGGAGATGCCTCCAAAGCCGCCGCCACTGAGGCGGGCACCTAGGCAAAGGGGAGACGCTGCTGCGATTTCGACGAGGGTGTCAAGCTCTGGGCAGGAGTTCTCAAAGTTGAGGCGCGAGCTTTCGTGCGAGGCGAAGAGCAACTTACCAAAGGCGTCGTAGTCGGCGGCGCTGAGGAAACTCTGCGCTTGGTGGACGCGGTCGTTTTCTCCCACAACGTGGAGCGCTCGCTTGTGGTCGTATTCTGCTAGGCTTGGCTTGGCTGCTTCTAGCAGCTCAAGGTTCACATCGCGCAGCGCCTGCACCTCTGGGTGTTCTTTTTGAATGGTTGCCACGGCGTCTTCACATTGTTGGCGACGCTCGTTGTATTCTTGGCTGAGGTCGTGGGCGACATTGGAGTTGATCACGACGAAGCTGAGCTCGCTTGGCAATGGGGTGTGGCTGATACTGATGTTTCGGTACTCGCTAACCACCATTTCACCGTCTTTGCCGGAGAGTGAAGTGAGTTGGTCCATGAGTCCGGTGTTGGCGCCGATGTAGTCATTCTCACAAGCCTGGCCGACTTGGGCTTTTTCCTGGGTGCTGAGGTCGAAGCCAAAGAGTGTGTCGATGCCGGTGACGAGAGCCATTTCGAGTGAAGCGGAGCTACTCATTCCTGCTGAGAGGGGGATGTCTGAGGTGATCAATGCCTGAAAGGCGCCGACTTTGTGATCGCGCTTTTGCAGCTCAGTGACGATGCCGCGCACGTAGTTAGTCCAGTCCTTGCTCGGCAATGGGGTGCTGATCGCGTCGAGCTCAAATTCGCGCACGCCGTCGCTCATCATTGGGCTGAATACTTGGCAGCGATTTCCTTCAATCTTCTTGAAGGAAATTTGGGTGCGACGGTCGACGGCCATGCTGAGCACGAAGCCTTCATTGTAGTCGGTGTGATTTCCTAAGATTTCGAGACGTCCTGGCGCCTGAGCGAGGAAGTCTGGTGCCGTGCCGAAGACTGTTTCGAACTGAATGATGTTTTCTTGAATCATGTTGAATTATTCGGTGCTGTTGGCCTCGGGGACAGGAGCCGGCGGGATGTTGTGGTCTTTGCTTAGTGCTGAGAAATCAGCAAATGCTCCGTAGATGATAAGGACGAGCACACAGAGTGCTGCGCCTACGGCTTTAGCGTGTTTCCAAGGGGTCATGTCCACGGCTTCCACGTCTTCCTGGATGAAGTCGCTATCGCGCGGCTTGACCAGGGTGACGATGAGCATGCTGAGTACCACGAGTGCAAAGCCGACGCCGAGAAAATGGAAATCGTTGAGCACATCGCCAGAGAGGAACTTACTGACGGATTCGCCGTCGGCCATCTTGGTGCCGATCGGGATGAAGTAGCCAAATGGGATGACGGTAAAGCCAACTGCGAGGCCGACCTTGGCAGCTAGTGGTGGTACGCGCTTGGTGAGCATTCCGACAAGAATGACGGCAAGCAAAGGGATGAAGTAGATGCCATTCATCTTCTGGAGGTAGCCGAAGAGGCTGTCTTGACCGGCAAGCATCGGGGCGATGATCATCGCGGAAATGGCAATCACGAGACCAAACCATTTACCGGATTTGACCAACTCCGCTTCGGAGGCTTCCTTGTTGAAGAAGTTTTTGTAGAAGCCGAGACTGAAGAGGGTGCAGGTGGAGTTGAGCGCTGAGTTGAATGAGGAAAGAATCGCGCCGATCATCACTGCGGCAAAGAAGCCTGTGAGCGGCTGAGGCAGCACGTCGCGGACGAGCATGCCGTAGGCGTCGTCATTGCCGACTTCGACCAGCTTACCATCTTGCATGACGCCATTGGCGTAGAGGTGGTAGGCGATCATGCCTGGGATCACCAAGTAAAGTGGGCCGAGGAGCTTGAGCCCACCAGTAAGAAGCACGCCCTTCTGGCCTTCCTGTAGGCTGGAGGCACCAAAGGTACGCTGGATGATTTGCTGGTTGGTGCACCAGTAGAAAAGGTTGA
Source organism: Rubritalea marina DSM 17716 (assembly GCF_000378105.1). Taxonomy (GTDB): domain Bacteria; phylum Verrucomicrobiota; class Verrucomicrobiia; order Verrucomicrobiales; family Akkermansiaceae; genus Rubritalea; species Rubritalea marina. The sequence continues at coordinate 72,673 of NZ_KB899254.1, forward strand.
GCAACATCACGCCAGTGAAGATCGTGGCGACCGGGACGTTGTCTTTCTTTGCCCCCAGTGAGTTAAAGCGCTCAGGAGATTCTGCGGTGAGCTTGTTCCAGCCTGCAAGCATGCCTTCGCCATCTCCCACGGCGGAGAGGCCGAAGTAGGCGATCAAAAAACCGCCGATCAAAAGGCCGGCGCCATTCAGTGTGTCTGACACGGCGACCGTGCGTAGGCCGCCGAAGAGGGCGTAGATTGAGCCGATCACTCCAATGAGAATGACCATGAACCAGAGCACGCCAGTCTCGCTTTCAATGCCAGTCAGAGCCTGGACGTCGAGCATGGCAGAGAGACCCTTCGCGCCGGAGTAGAGGACGATGGGAAGTAGGATTACCGCGTAGGCGACGAGGAAGATCATGTCCACAATCGTGCGGGTGCGTCGGTCGAAACGGACTTCCAAGTACTGCGGTACGGTGGCAATACCACTACGTAGGAATTTGGGCAGGAAGAAGAGAGCCATAGCCACGAGCGTGACGACGGCAAAAACTTCCCAAACCATGACGTGGAGGCCGTGTTGGAAGGCGGCTCCATTCAAGCCCACGAGTTGTTCTGTTGAAAGGTTGGTGAGGAGCAGGGAGCCGGCAATGAAAGGGAAGGTGAGGCTGCGGCCGCCTAGAAAGTAGCCGTCGCTACTACCGTGGTCATCCTTACGCGTCATCAGCCAGGTGATCAAACCTACGAGGGCTGTGAAGAAAATGAAGGAGATCGTGATGCTATTCATGGATGGATTTTTTTAGGTTTGGGTCTTATGGCTTCACACGATAACTCTCAGGTTTACACGTGTAAAGTAAATCTCTAATGCTGAGCATTACAGTGGGTGGATCAAGGGATAGGGGGGAAGCTTTATGCCTGGGGGGGGCTGGCCACTGACTGGCGTTCAACCAGTTTGGGGTAGAATACCTTTTGGAGGGATTCTGGGCTCTCTTGGTTTTCAATGCAGGAGAGAAGCTTGCGTGCGGCTTGCTCCGAGACGTGGTTGATCTCGAGGCTCATGGTGGTGAGTGGTGGAGCGAGAATCTCGGTGAGGTCAATGTTATCGAAGCCGACGATCGAGATGTCTTGGGGGATTTTGAGTTCGAGCTCGAGGGCGGCACGGTAGAGTCCGATGGCAACGAGGTCGTTGAAGCAGAGGATCGCAGTGGGGCGAGTCTGAGCGTCACGCAGGAGTTCGAGCCCTGCTGCGTAACCGTTCTCTGAGGAGGAGCCGCAGGCGACGAGCGATTGGTCAGTTTCTTCAAGACCGTGTTCGCGCAGGCAGCGGAGAAAGCCTTCGCCACGTTCTTTGGAGGCAATAGAGATATCGGGGCCTGCAAGGTAGCTGATCTTGCGATGGCCTTTTTGGTAGAGGTGCTCTGTGGCATCGTGAGCGCCCTGCCTATTGCGGAAGCCGATGTAGCCAAGCTTGAGGTCGGCTGGTAGGCGGTCGAGCATGATGACTGGTATCTCCTTTTGGATGAAGTAGTCGAGCAGCTTGTAGGAGTTGTCCTCGCGGATGAAGGGTGAGAGGAGGAGTCCGTCGATATTATACGAGAAGAGCGTTTTGATGGCGGCGTCCTCGCGCTTTGGGTCCTCATTGGTATTGAGGAGGAGGAGGCTGTATCCTGAGCTGCTGACGACTTCATCGATGACCTTGATCATCTGCGAGAAGAAGGGGTTGGAGATATCGCGCACGAGCATTCCAATGAGGTAGGAGCGTTCCCCTTTGAGGGCAGCAGCCATTTTATTGGGCGTGTAGTTGTGTTCTTTTGCTTTAGCGAGTATTTCTTCACGGACTCTATCGGAGACACCTGACTTTCCATTCAGTGCAGCAGATACGGTTACGCGTGAGTAACCGCAGATCTCTGCGAGTTGTTTCATTGATAGCATGTTGGAGTCAGTTAGTGAGGAGTTAGGTCCAGCTGGTAGAGGAGATTTGACGCCAGAGAGATCTGGTCTGTCAACGTTGAAAGCGAGGCGGTCACCTCTCTTACTCTGAGATCATGTGGGCTTCTGGTGCTGGCTTGATACCGTGAAGCAGATGAGCAAATGCTTGCCAGTGTAGTCTCGTGAGGGCGGTTGAAAGGCTGTCTTTGGGGCTCAGGGTGCTCGGTCGTGGTGGCTCCGGGCTGGCTGAAAAACGCAAGGTGCTCGCGATGCTATCAAAGACTGCTTGGTAGAGTGTGGCCTGGTCGATTGGGGCCACGCTTGCTTCGGGCTGCGAGTCTTCTTCAGAGGGCTTGATGAGTACGGCGTCGACGAGTTTGATTTTATGCGAGGTGCTTCCTTTGTCGCTAGGGGCTTTGAGCCATACTTGGTGGCTAGGTTCTTTGTGTCGCCATACGATGTTGGGGATGACTAAGTAGCCTGAACCATCGCGGATCGACTGGAGTAGTTGCTTGGTGAACTCCTCTTTGTCAGTAAGTGATTCCTCTGGGACGGAGATGTGGACATCGAGGAGTAAGGAGTTGTGGGTGTCTGCCCACCAAGCTGGCTGGTGTTGAGCGAGCTGCAGAAGGCTTGTTTCAGCGAGGTGGAGTTCTTGCGTGTCGGGCTTCCCGGTGTCGATGGCACGTTCCCATGCGAGGGTGGCAAAGACTCGGTGCTCTGGGGTCTTGCTGAGTGACTTGGCGAGCTGGATGAAGCTTGCTGAGGAGAAGGAAGCGTGCTCGGTAAAGTGGTTGAGAGCAGGAGAGAATGCGAGACTTCCTATTGGGATCTCTGGGGGAGCAGGTTCCTTGGCAACTGGTGTGTCGATGCTTGGTATGTCGACAAGTTTGTGTTTTACCACCTTTGGTTTATCTGGGAGTGGAGGGTAGTTTTCCTTCCATGCAGCTACGGAGGTGTCGACAGCCTGTGCTGTGGGGGGCGAGGTGAAGTCGGCTTCGCGGATCGACAACCACGCGCCGGAGATAATCACTCCAAGGGCGAGCAAGGTGACGATATACCAAGGAATGCGCATGAGTCCTTAATGACTACAAGGATGTCCCGTGGAATCAAGACTGAGTTCCCAGGAAACAAAAAACGGCACACAGTACGAGTGACTGTGTGCCGTTTTCTCTAGAAAAGAGATGGAACCTTACTTCTGGTCTGCGGACTTCACGAGAAGAGCGCGCTTACCGATACGGTCACGAAGGTAGTTGAGCTTAGCGCGACGTACTTTACCGCGGCTTACTACTTCGACCTTGGCGATACGTGGAGTGTGTACTGGGAATACACGCTCGACACCTTCGCCGTAGGAAATCTTACGAACGGTGAATGAAGCATTCACGCTAGAACCTTTACGACCGATGCAGAGACCTTGGAAGATCTGGATACGCTCTTTACCACCTTCAACAACGCGAGTGTGTACCTTAAGAGTGTCGCCTACGTTGAAGTCTGCTACTTCGTCCTTGAGCTGTTCAGCTTCGATTTTGTCAATGATGTTCATCGGTTTACCTTCTTTGAAATGGATCGTGTCGCCTTCAGCGGCGAGTGCGGGGGCGGATTGCTACAGGAATCTCGCGGGGAATGCAACTGGTTTTTTACGAATGAAGTAAAATAATTGCCAGCGGATGATGAGATAAGTCGCTGGAGTCTGGGTTCATGGTGGAATCCAGAGTTGCTAAATTGAGCTACAGGGGATAGAGTCGCCGCAGTAAAAGTCAAGACCAAGCTGCTACCCTTTAAGTGATCTTAATTACTTCGATCCTTGGGCGAGGGGCTTGCCGTTACCAAATAGAAATTATGAGCCAAGACATTCAGATTACAGCGTACTTAAAGACATACTGCGGGTGGAGTGAGGGTGTGCGTGCCATCATGCGTAAATATGACCTCGCGTTCGAAGAAAAAGACATTATCAAGAATCCTGCGTTTCGCTGGGAGATGGAGCAGAAAAGCGGTCAGCCACTGAGTCCATGTGTCGAAGTGAATGGTACCATGCTAGCGGACGTCTCGGGAGACGAAGTGGAAGCTTGGATGATTGAGAATGGTTTCATTGCCCAGAATAATCAAGAGGCTGATTCGCCTACTGACTCAGCATGCACGGATGAACAACATGAGGCGATGGCGCGTGGAGAAATCCCAGGTACAACACAAAAAATTAAGTTTTTAGATTAAGTTAGATACTTGATAGAAATCTTTCTGGAGCCCTAGGTTTTTCTTGTGAAAGCCTAGGGCTCTTTGTGTTACGTGAGGGTGGTGATGGGGGTTTTCATCAAGTGATATTGAAAATAATGATCGACTCAATATCATACTTATATACGATGCTTCATCACGCTCTTGTGTCTAGCATATGTAGGGGCGTAAACACTGCAATTGAACCCATGAAAAACTACTCCTCGATTAAATCTTCGGCTCAGTTCCTAACTATTCTACTAGGGCTGAGCGTGGTACCCGCACATGCTGCATCCTATTATTGGGATACAAATGGCGCAACGGCTGGCTTTGGCGCAGCAACTGGCACTTGGGCTGACCCGACCGCTGGCCCAACGGAGGGTTGGTCCACTGACACAACAGGTGGATCTGCGATCAACTCGGTAACGACGACATCTAGCGATGACGTATTTTTTGGTACGGACACGGTAGGTCTGACAACTGGCACAGTCACCCTTTCAGGAGGACAAACTGTTGCAAATTTACGTTTCGGCAAGGCTTCAGGTGACATCACCTTGAGTGGTGACCAACTCACCATCGTAGGAGGTTTTCAAACGATTGCAGCCTCCTCTGGAGGAGGTACGGCATTGGGAAGTCACACGATCAATAATGACATTTTGATCGCAAGTGGGGCAGTAAATTTTGGTACCCAGAATACTGCGAACGAGCAGATTACTGCGAATGGTGTCATTAGTGGTGGTGGCTCTGTCTATTCTCGAGCGGTCAATAATTCGGGTGTGATCACCTTCACAGGCTTGAATACGTACACTGGTTCTTTTCAAGTGATTACAGGTCAGGCAAACGTCAATAGTGTCGCCAACATTGGAGTTGCATCGGCGATTGGTGCTGGCTCTATGGTGCAGCTCGGCGGTGGGGGCGGACAGGTTCCAAACTTCAACTACACCGGCGCGACTGCCGGATCAACTGATCGGGCGTTCAACATTAATTCATCGGGTGCGGCAACGATTATTGCCCAGAGTGGCGCGCTTGAGATTTCGGGAGCTGTCTCGTCTCTCCTTACGAACGGTCACCTCCAACTTTCTGGTACAGCGGACACTGGGGTGAATACCATTTCTGGGGTTATTTCTGATGGCACTGGTGACCTCAGGCTTACTGTGGGAGACAAAGCACCTACCAATGGTTCTACTGAGGATAGTTACTGGAAACTCTCCGGAGACAACACCTACACTGGCAGAACCATCCTATCAGCAGGTACCTTGGAAGCTGACCATGTCAATGCTTTGGGTGTTGGTGGCGACATCGAATTTGAAGGTGGTACTCTTAAGTTCACATCAAACAGCGCTGCAGCTGACTACAGCTCGCGCATTGTGAACAGTTCTGGTGATCTGAACATCGACACCAATGGACAGAATGTGACCTTTGCCACAGCCATAGCCAACAGCAACACCGGGGACTTGGTCAAGGAAGGTAGTGGGACACTCACCATACAGATTGACAGTGCGCATGGTGGTAGCACCATTGTGAATGGTGGAACACTTCAGATTAAAAATATTGCTGACTTGTCTCAACCATCCCAGTCAAATTTTGAGATCAACAATGGAAGTACTTTAGAGCTGGAGTCCAGCATTGGAGGCAACAACCGCACTGTGTTTAACGCGAAGACAGTGACCTTTGGCAGTGCTGGCGGTGGTACCTTAGACTTCAAAGGCGGTAACAACTTATTGCAGGGAACCGGACACAATATCGTCACCACTGGAGGGGCAAAAAATACGGTTTCTTCCACCAGTGGTGGATTCATGAACATGCAGAGCACTGGGGTTGTGAACTTCAATGTGGCTGATGGCACCGATGACGTGGATCTCGAGCTTTCAGCGACCTTTGCCAATGGCTCAATCAATAAAACTGGTGCTGGTAAGATGGCGGTGACTGGAACGCATACCCAGGATGGGAATATCACCATCGGTGCTGGCACCCTAGAAGTTGCTGGTAATGCGGCGCTGAACGGTGGTAGCTACGCTGGCAACATTGCCAACAGTGGTACCTACAGCCACAATAGCACAACAAATCAAACCATCAGCGGGATCATCAGTGGTACTGGTGACCTTGTGAAAGATGGCACTGGTGACCTCACCCTCACTGGAACCAACACCTACACTGGCAGCACGACTGTCAATGGTGGGCTTTTGGATATCGATGGCGACAATTCCTTGGTTACCGGCTTAACCACTGTAAATACTGGTGGTGCACTAGGTGGTGTAGGAACTATCGGCGGTGATGTACTTGTCAATGTAGGAGGTCAGCTCGATCTCACAGATCTTTCGATCGCAGCCGCATTGACCATTGATGGTAACCTCAACCTCGAAGATGTGGATACTGGAGCCTTGAAGTTTGAATTGGGAACTCCTGGAGCTGGCGACATGATCACAGGGATTGATGCCTTGTTGATTGATGGTTTACAGCTCGATAGCTTTGCATTCACCGACTTAGGTGGTGTGGCTGAGGGGTTATACACCTTGTTTGATGCGACAACGGTTACCGGTTCATTGGGAACTGGTGTCAACGGTACGCTCTTTGGTTATGATGCGAACCTCAGCATCGACGGAGCGCAGAATGTGGTTCTCCAGCTTACTACTGCTGTACCAGAACCATCCTCAGCTGTGATGCTTGCGCTTGGCGCTGGTGGCCTTTTGATGCGCCGCCGCCGCAACGCTTAATTCAAGTTTTCTCATTTACTTTCCTGTTCAGTGGTAGCGTCGCGTGACGATGGCTAGACTGAGCAGGGAGCTGAGAGGCATAAGGATCGCTGCAAGGAGTGGCGACATGTGACCCGAGCATGCGATACCTAGAACCATTAGGTTGTATATGATGGTGTATGCAACGAGGGTCAGCTTGCGTCTGCGACGTTGGGATTTGATGTCAAAGAGCTTTGCCAGAAAGCCCATTGATTCGTCGGTGAACAGGAAGTCTACGTCACTGGTGAGCATATTGATATTGGCAAAAGGTGCCCCACTTAGAGTGGCGCGCTGAAGCGCGGGCAAGTCATTCACACCGTCGCCAATGTAGAGAACGGGGCTGGGGTGCTCTTCGAGCTTCTGAATGGCCAGTTCTTTCTCCTGAGGCATTAATCCTCCGTGGTGTTCGGCGATGCCGAGCTTGTTGGCGAGGCGCTCGACGCGTTCTGGGCTGTCGCCTGAGAGGATGCTGGGCGCGTTGGGTAGGAGTTTCTTGATTGCGGTGACCGCGGTGGCAGCCGATTGACGTGCTGCTTCGTGGAAATGGAAGTCACAGATGACTGCCTCATTCAGTCGTAGCTGGCAGTGAAGTTCTTCAGTATGAGAGCTGTGGTGCCCGCGACCGAGGAAGTAATGGTCTCCATTAGCCAGCTTCAAGCTCGTACCCATGCCTGCGGTTTCGTCGGCGCCTTCAGGGATCGATGTGTTGGTGATGCCAGCCTTGATCAAGGCGGAGAAGATGGAGCGGCTCAAGGGGTGGTGGGAGCGCTTTGTGAGTGTGAATAGTGCTTCTTGATGGCAGTGGGGGAGCGCATGTAGCTGCTCGAGATCGACCAGTTCAGGCTTGTCTAATGTCAGGGTGCCAGTTTTATCGAAGACGACTTTATGGACTCTATTGAGGTTTTCCCAGAAGCGGGTAGTCAGAGGGAAAATGCCAAAGTGGTGGGCGAATTCCGAGCTTCTAGTGTCGAGTAAAGGGAGGGCCAAGCCGATACCACACGGGCATGAGACCACGTAGATGGAAATCAATACTTGTAATGCTTTGACCCAGTCTTGGGTGAAGTACCACCATGCGGCACTGGCCAGCAGGCCTGCGAGGAGAATGATGCCGAGATAGATTTGGATCGCGCGTTGTTGTGGCTGATTGTCCGTTTGGTCGACCTGGCGTGATTTTGAGCTGAGCAGGGTGTTGATGGCGCTGTCTTTACTGCTTGCTTCGTTGGTCTGAATCTCAATCGTGTTCGAGCTTTGGTTGACCGCGCCGGCTGGTAGAATGGCGCCGTGCTGGAAGCATTGTGAGCTTGGCTCCCCGGTAAGCCAGGCGAGAGAGATATCAGCTTTATCCGAGAGTAGACTTGCTTCGAGCGGCACCACGGTTCCCGGCGGTATCTGCAGCACGCTATCTTCATCAATGTCTTCGGTGTCGATCTGCAGGCCCTCACGAGAGGTGTAGAATTCAGGAATTGTGGTGTCTGCTTGAAAGCGGCGATTTGCTCGATTCAACGAGGTGATTTGTACCTGCTTTCCCGTGAGCATGAGGAAGGTGAATATTGCGACAAAATCGAAGTAGAATAGGTTTTCGTGGTCGGCTGCCCAACCGACGATGGAGCCGATGTAGGAGATGATGAGACCCAGTGAGATCGGGAGATCCATGTGGATGCCGCCCAGGCGCAGGGCTGTCCAAGCGCGCTTAAAAAAGTATGAGCCACCAATGAGAAGCGCCAGTGTCGATGAGGCTACCGAAATGGTGGTGAGCAGGCTGGATAGGTCTTCACTTGTTTCCATGCCATTGTAGCGCGGTAGGGTGAAGGCCATGGTGTTCATGGCAAGCGCGCCGCAGATGCCTAGCCGAACAACGAGTGATTCGGTAACGCCCTGGTGTTTGCCGAGCTTTTTAGGAAGGACCTCATAGCCTAGCTTGAAGAGGGCGTCGGCAAGCTCGGAGATATCGGTTTGATTCGCTTGGTAGCTGAGCTCAAAGGAACCGTTGGCATTGTTGGCGCGTGTTTCGATAACGCCTTCGTGTTGTTTTGCTGCAGTTTCAACCAACCAGACACAGGCCATGCAGGACATGCCGCTCAGGCCAAGGTCTAGAGTGATGAGCTCGAGGCCGTCATCGACCTTTTGTTGTTCGGCTTCCTTGAGCCAAGTCCAGTCTTTTTGCTGGAAGGGACGTTCACGAAGAGGGGATAGGGTGTCGTTCGATTTGAGATCGTAGAATAGTCCCATCCCTCCTTCGTGGATCAATTGGAAGACGCTTTCACATCCGCGGCAACAGAAGCCATCATCGGAGTGCAGTACTGGAGAGGAGCAATGTTTACAGGTGTGGGACAAGGACGCGGTGGATTAAAGGTGAGGCGTGAAAAATGGGCTCGTCTAGCGAGCAGAACCAGAGTCCGGGCAACAAGACGGGAGCTTGGTGCGATCAATCTCACGCGTGATTGTGGTGCTCTGCTCGGACTGTTCTGCAGCCGGCTTGTTTTCCGCTTGAGCGTCTGTGATGAATGGGAGTGTGCCCTGGAGGCGGATGGCTAACATCACGGTGATGACGACTAGAAAGCTTTTGCGCAGGCGGTTGCGCCATGGCCCTGGAATCCACTTGGTGAGGACGTGAGTGGATGATTGCGCGGCCCAAAGTAAGGGTACGGTGCCCAAGCTAAAGCACAAGGCGAGTTGCGCACCGGTGAGTGCAGAGCCTGAAAGTAACGAGACCCCAAAGATGAGGTAGAGTGGGGTGCAGGGTAGACAGGGTGAAATGAGCCCGAGTAACCCGCCCGCCACACCAGGTGGCTTGTCTTGCGCCCAAATTTTCGCCTTGTAGTAGGGCCGAGCAAGAAAGCGTAATTGCGGGATTTTGATGATGTTTGGGAAGGCCGTGATGATCAGAAAGGGGATCATCAACCATGGCAAGATGACGGCGGGTGAGTGGAAAAAGTAGCTGAGTGGTTGGTGGCCGATGGCGCCTGCCAACCCTCCAATGAGGGTGTAGGAGGTGATGCGGCCAGTGTGGTAGAGCAAGGTCTCTAGAAGTGCGTGGTCGCGGTTTTTAGCACGGCTGGTGACCGAGCACGCAAGGGGGCCACACATCCCCACGCAATGGAGGCTGGTGGCGATTCCCGCGCTCAGGGCAGCGATACTACTCATTTCAGTCATAGGAACGGTGTGTTTAGCTATTGGCGATACGGATGATGGTGAACCATGCTCCGATGAGAAGTAGGTGCATTAGTATAACCCAGAACCAGAGGCTTTTGGTGAGTTCGAGTAACTTCATTTTTGTGAGATGTCTTCTTTGTAAAGTGATGGGTTGGGCCCAAGGAAGCGAGCGGCAAGCTTCTGAGAGGAATCGTCGTCTGCTGTGACTTTGAATTCGATGTCCAATGGCCCGTTGTATTCAGCGATAGGTGAGAGCACCGAGAGGGTGATCGAATCGTTTCCTAGGGCGCTGACTTCTAGTGTGCGATTCTCGACATTGAGGCCCGCGTGCTCTGAGTCTAAGAGCTCGATGGAATAAGTCGCGCTGCGGTTGCGCTTGTTGGTGATGTGGATGACAAAGGTGTTGCGGACGCCTTCTGCGCTTGCGCTGTAGGTGGTCTGACGCATGCGCGTGAGTCCGGCATAGAAGGGCTTTGCTTTGCTCACGAAAGTGGCACTAAGGGCTCCTAGGCCGAAGAGGGTGAAGACGAGGTAGAGCAGGATGCGCGGTCGGATGATCTTGCGCTTGCCAGTATTGATGCCGGCGCTGGAGTCATAACGGATCAGCCCGGTAGGGCGCTTTACTTTGCGCATGATGTCATTGCAGGCATCGATGCAGGAAGAGCAAGCCACGCATTCGAGTTGCAGGCCATTGCGAATATCGATGCCGGTTGGACAGACTTGGACGCAGCGGCGGCAATCGATGCAGTCGCCTTTCTCAGATGTGTCATTCTTGCGGATTTTACCACGAGGCTCGCCACGTTGGTCGTCGTAGAATACTGTGACCGTTTGGTCATCAGTGAGCGCCGACTGGAAGCGCCCGTAGGGGCAAAGGATGATGCAGAATTGCTCGCGGAACCAGCCGAAGCAGAAGGTGAAGATGCCGGTGAATGCGAGGATGAAGAGGAACTGGGAGATGTGTTCTCCCGGTGATTGGCGCATGTTCTCCCAGACCTTGGGAATCGAGATGAAGTAGGCCAGGAAAATGTGCGCCAGGATGCAGGAGGCGATGATGTAGAGCCCCCATTTGGAGATGCGTTTGAAGGCTTTGCTTGAGCTCATCGGCGCGGCGTCGAGCTTGCGGCGTTTGGGTGCATCACCATCGATGAAGCGTTCAATTCTGCGGTAGAGGTGTTCGAGAAAGACAGTGTAGGGGCAGAACCAACCGCACCAGACGCGACCTACCAATGAGGCGAGAACGAAGAGTGCGAAGGCTAGCCCAGAAACAAGGAAAAAGAAGACCCAGAAGTCTTGTGTCAGCAGGGTGAGTCCAAAGAAGTGAAAGCGTCGTTCGGCGAGGTCAATAAACACCGCAGGATATCCATTGATTTGAATCCAAGGTAGAATGATGTAGACGGCGATGAGAGCCCAAGCGGTGAGGCGGCGGCGGATGGTGAAGGAACCCTTCACATCGGCTGGGTGGATGTTGAACTTTGAGCCGTCTTTGTTGATCGTTGAGAGGCTGTCTAAGTTCGGTGCTTTTTGGTGCTGATCCACAGATGGAATTTGAAATTGATAGGGTGGTTGAGGTGAGGTGCCCCCGCTACGGTATGACACCCCACCTCGTTTGGGAGGAATTGGTTGAAATCGGTTTATTCCTTGTAGGTGGCAAAATCGTCAGGATTTTGCTCGATCAAGTAGGCGGTGACTTGCGCGACTTGCTCGGCGCTGAGGCCTGATTTCCCCCAAGCCACCATTTTTAGGCCATTGAGGCCATTGCTGCCCTCTGGAGTGCCGTCGTTGATGATTTTAAAAACATCCATGGGCTTGCCTCCATAGAACCACTCACCATCGTTGAGTGGGCGGCCTGTGGTGCCGCCATTGGCTGCGAGGTCAAGGCCGTGGCAAGCGGCACACATCTTGGAGTAGATGTCTTTGCCGGCTGCTACCACGCTGTCGTCAGTGGCCCACTGATTGACCAGTGTGTTGTCGTCCATATTGTTGAGCAGCTGCTGGAGGGCGGATGCGCGTTGTTCTTCGATTTTGGCGACACGCTCATCCATGACTTTGCTTGATGATGGTAGTAGGTCGAGGGTGTAGTAGAGGGTGTAGTATATGAAGAACGCAGCGATGGCTGCCCAGAGGGTGAAAAGCCACCAGTTTGGGAGCTTTTGATCGTACTCTTGGATGCCGTCGTACTCGTGGGTTCGGAGTACGATTTCACCTTTTTCGCGAGCATAGTCTGCGCGCTTGATTGCTTCATTTGACGTGATTTCGTCTGGTTCCATTTTGTCCATGTGTGAGAAGATGGTTGGAGTTTAATCGTCGAGTTCGATGGCGTTTTTGGCGATCTCTTGAGCCTTATCTTTATCCATCTTGATGGCGTAGACCATGTTGAAGACAAAGAGGCCGAGGGTGAGCAAGAAGAAGGTGATCTGAGCGAGCTGCTCGGGGTTCTCTAGAACGTATTGTTTGAGCATGGATCTGATGGGTTAGCGTTGAGCGGTTGCTTTTTTCATTTTGCGGTCAGGGTCCTCGAAGGGTGCCGGTGCCGGTTCCTTTGGCTTGCCGTCCTCGTCGAGTGGCACTTCCCAAGCGCCTAGCTTCTGCATGTAGGCGATGAGTGCCACGATTTCCTTTTCAGCCAGCTTTGCTTCGATTTCGCTGCGGTCCATGTCGTTGCTTGCCCATGGAATGAATGGGTTCTGATTGACGATGGACTTGGAGATTTCTAGTGCTTGATCGTAGGCGTGTTGTTCGATCTCATCGTCGGTCATGGTTGGGTAGGGAACATTGAGCATCGCCTGGACTTTGATCTTTTTCGGGAGCCCTTTGATATCGGTTTCTTTTGACACCAGTGATGAATAGGATGGCATGTTGGATTTCACGTCGATATCACGTGGATTCATGAAATGACGGTAGTGCCAGAAGTTGTCGCGAATTCCTTGGCGCATGACCTTGGAGCCATCGACGATGTCGCCACCCTCACGAGCGAGGTCTGGACCGGTTCGCTTGGAGCCCCATTGGAATGGGTGGTCGTAGAGCGATTCACCCAAGCGTGAGTAGTCGCCATAGCGCACGTAATCGGTTTCCAGCATGCGAATCATCTGGGAGTGGCAGTTGTAGCACCCTTCAGCCACGTAGATGTCGCGCCCTGCGAGTTCAAGTGGGGTGTAGACCACTTGAAGGCGATCATCGATAATCTCCGCCTTGGCCGTGAGAGTGTTGGGGATGATCTGCACTGCGCCACCAATGGCTGCGGCAAAGAAGGTGACGATGGTGAATGGTAGGTAGTTGGCCGTGATGGTTTCGTGCCAATCTGCCCAGGTCTTGGCGTTGCGCTTGAAGCGGACAAACGACAGGACTCCGAAGAATAGGAGGCCGGCAAGGGCGAACCAATTCCCTGGGCTGGTGACCCAGAAGACGAGGGCGAGGATGAAGCCAAGCACTGCAGCGAATGGATCTTGCTTGACTACCGTGCCGACGGTGACGCGGTCTACTTCGGAGCGCTGGCGCACCACGACTTCGACTTGTGCGTCAACTGCTTTTCCTTGCTTACAAGTCATGAAGAGGTTGTAGGCGAGAAGGAAGAAGCCGAGAAGGTAGAGTGTGCCGCCGAGTGAGCGGGTGACAAGCATGAGTTGTGCTTCATCGAGTGTCTCGACGAATTGCTTCACCACATAGCCATTCTGCGTTTCATTGAGTGCGAGTGATTGGCCAATGCCTGCTACCCACATGGAGGCGATGTAGAGCAGGATGCCGATGAAGCCGATCCAGAAGTGTGCGTTGGCTAATGACTTGGAGTAGAGTTCGGTCTTCCAGAGGCGCGGTACGAGCCAGTAGAACATACCGGCGGCCATGAAGCCATTCCAGCCGAGGGTGCCTGAGTGTACGTGGCCGATGGTCCAGTCGGTGTAGTGCGAGAGAGCATTCACGGACTTGATTGAGAGCAGTGGCCCCTCGAAGGTGGCCATGCCGTAGAAGGTCACGGCTGCAGCGAAAAACTTGATGACCGGATCGGTTTGTAATTTGTTCCAAGCGCCACGGAGCGTGAGTAGTCCATTGAGCATGCCGCCCCATGATGGCGCCCAGAGGATGACCGAGAAAAGCATCCCGAGTATTTGCAGCCACTCAGGGAGAGCGGTGTTGAGCAGGTGGTGTGGGCCAGCCCAGATGTAGATGAAAACCAGGGCCCAGAAGTGAATAATCGATAGGCGATAGGAATAGACCGGGCGGTTCGCAGCCTTCGGCAGGAAGTAATACATGATCCCAAGGATCGGGGTGGTGAGGAAGAAGGCCACGGCATTGTGCCCGTACCACCACTGCACCAGTGCGTCCTGGACCCCGGCAAAGACTGGGTAACTGTGCGTTAGACTGGTGGGGATTTGTAGGTTGTTCACCACATAGAGCATGGTGATAGTGATGATGGTCGCGATGTAGAACCATAGAGAAACGTAGAGCGATTGTTCGTTACGTTTGATGAGGGTCCAAAAGAAATTCCATCCAAAGATCAACCAAGTGATGGCCACCAATAAGTCGATAGGCCAGATGAGTTCAGCATATTCTTTTCCCTGAGTGAGGCCGAGCGGGAGGGTTACTGCGGCGGCTACAATGATCAATTGCCATAGCCAAAAGTGCAGGCGAGTCAGGGTGTCTGAGGCGACACGGCAGCGACAGAGGCGCTGGGTAGAATAGTAAATACCGGCGAACATCATGTTGCCAACAAAGGCGAAGATCGCAGCATTGGTGTGCACTGGGCGGATGCGGCCAAAGGTGATGTAGGGGATGCCTTCGCTCTCTAGTGTGCCGCCAGAGAAGAACTCAATGATCGGGCGCAATGCAGCCGAGTCGCGGATGAATTGCCATGAGATGTTGAGTTGAAGCGAGGCTAGAACGCCCGCAGCCATGCCGACGAGGCCCCAAATGATAGCTGCCCAGATGAAGTAGCGGACGCACTTGTCGTTGTAGGTGATGGTAGTTTGATTCATGTCGGAATCAGTGGTGCTTGTTTTCGGTATTTGTGTGGTGATCTTCATCGTCTTCCAATAGTGGGAGGAGCGCAGAACGCTCCGTACTATTACCTTTTTTCCTCCACGACTCGGCTGCAAAGCAGACAATGAAGATCCCCGCTAAAAGCAGTGATATGAAAATTGTGAGATGAAGGACAGGCATGGAAATGCTGAAGATTGCGTTAGGGGTAATGTGGCAAAACAGGAACTCGGATACTTAGCCAATCTTGCACATCACCGTATAAGATATGCGATGTGTACTCGCAGGGAAAGATAAAAGGATGGCAAAGTTGTTAGTTTTCACATGTCTGGATTTCATCTAGATGATTTATTTAGAATGTTTTGAAGTGATGGGGTGTTAGGTGTGATCTGGCGTTTTCCCAGTAGTTAGGTGCTTGTGTGATCGAGTGCAAATTGAGGTATTTTTCATTCCCCATTTTGCTCATGCTCTGCTAGCAATTGGGCATGCGGATCATAGCTGGGACAGCAAAGCGGAGGGAGATCAAGGTGCCGAAGGCTGTGGTGCGGCCAACCACGGATAGAACGCGTGAGGCCTTGTTCTCGATGTTGCAGCACCATACTGCCGAGGCAAAGGTGCTTGATCTCTTTGCAGGAGCAGGATCACTGGGAATGGAGGCGCTCAGCCGAGGTGCGCAAAGCTGCGATTTCGTGGAGCAACAGGGAGCGTGTCAGAAGGTGATTCGTGAAAACTTAGCAAGCCTTCAATTGCCTCATGGGCAGGTCATTGGCATGGACGTACTGACTTTTGTGAAGCGCAACCAGAGCGTGTACGACATTGTGTTTGCCGACCCTCCGTATTACAAGGTGCCTGGTGACCGCGACTTTGCATCGGAGCTCTTTGAGATGCCTGAATTGCTTCGAGCCTTGGGCGAGGGTGGTCTTTTTGTTTTGGAGGTAGATGTGAAGCATGAGCCAGAGATTCCGAAGAGCTGGGAGTTAGTGGATCGCCGGAAGTACGGTGGTTGTTCGATTCTTATTTTACGAGCCCAGTCATGATGCGTTGTTCTCTTGGTTTTTCTGTGCCGCAGCGCTTGTTGCATCTTGGGTACAACTTGTTGCTCCCAGTGGTGTTGCTGCTTGGCGTGGGGCCGTGGTTGTTGAAAATGAGCAAGCGAGGCGGCCTGAGTATGCGTCTACTTGAACGTGTGGCGATCTATGATGATGAGGCGGAGTTCGCGCTTGGAGGTGTGGTTTATGTGCATGCGGTTAGCGTTGGGGAAGTGATGGTCGCTCTCAAGCTGATCCGGGCCTGGCAAGGTATTTACCCGAATGAACGCTTCCTTTTGGTGCCAACGACTTCCACTGGATATGATGTGGCGCTTCGTATGGCGCCTGCGAATGTTTCCGTGGTCTATAGTCCTGTGGACTTACCTTGCGTGATTCGTCGCGTGCTTAAGCGCTTTGAGCCGAAGCAAATCGTGCTGATGGAATCGGAGTTGTGGCCGAACTTGCTGGTAGAGGCGCGGCGTGCAGGTGTTCCCGTTTCCGTGGCGAATGCCCGCCTTTCTGAGCGTTCTGAATCGCGTTACACCAAGTTTGCTTGGGCGAGTGCTGGGTATTTTGCATTATTCAATAGATTCGCAGTGCAGGAAAGCCGCGACGTGGCGCGGTGGCGTGGCATTGGAGTCCCGGCTGAGGCTATTGAGGTGACGGGAAGTGTGAAGTTTGATCAACAAGGCGCCGATGCAGTGGAGGCTATCAATGAAGCCTTCCAAGAGATGCTTTCTGGGCTGTCTTCAGGGAAGCGGGTGGTGATGGCTTTGTCCACCCATGCGGGTGAGGAGGCCTTGATTGGTGAGGCTTGTATCGACTTGGAAGAGGTGTTTTATGTGGTCGTGCCGAGGCATGCCGAGCGTCGTGCGGAAGTGAAGCTGGAGCTTGAACAGCTAGGGTATGAGGTGGTGTTGCGGAGTGAACTTGAGCAGGTAGGCGGCTCCCGCCCAGCTTGTTTGGTGATCGATAGTACTGGAGAGATGAGAGACTGGGTTGCGCTGGCTGATCTCGCTATTGTTGGTAAGAGCTTTATCGGTAAGGGAGGGCAGAATCCCTGTGAGGCAATCGCGGCATCAGTGCCCGTCATCGTGGGGCCGGCGATGAATAACTTTGAGCCACTCGTCAGTATGCTGCATGAGCGGTCAGCGATTTTTCTTGCTCAGGCTAGTGTTGCGAGCCTTCGTTCGACTGTCTCAGTTGCTCTCCAAGACCGCGCGCAGTCAGAGGCTATGGTGTCTCGAGCGCAGGCAGTGCTCTCTGCACACGACGGCGCTACATTGCGGACTGTCGAGGCGCTACGCATTGGCTCGTCATGAATGAAAAAGGCGCACCATTTGGTACGCCTTCGCCATGATGAAGTGCTGTGACACGCACAGCATGTGCTTAGACGCCTCAGCCCAAAGCGCAGGCCTCGGGCCTCTGCTTGGCGGGTCGGTTCCATGGCATTTTTGCTAAGAGGATACCCATGCCGCAGAAGCCTGTGGCTCCCGCAATGAAGAGCCCTGCGCCGGTGCCTACGAGTACCCAGGCCCATGAGCTGGATACAAAAATGGCTAGAAGTGCCGCAGTGAGGTTGATCGTGCTGACGCAGAGGTGGACTTGTCGAATGAGCGGGATGCCGCTAGGTGTGCTACGTACCACCGGCTGGCCAGCTGATTCCCACCCCATAAGAGAGCCATCGAGTTGTGCTAGCTTGAGATTAGAGCCCGCCAGTTCGGAGGCTGCTTTTTGACAACGAGCTCCTGAGAGGCAGGTTAAAACGACTTGCTTCCCTTGTGACTTGAAACTGATCTCGGATGGGTTCAAGGAACCTAATGGATGGTTCTGAGCTCCCAAGATATGCGCTTCCTCAAACTCTGAAGGCGTGCGAACGTCGACCAAGTAATAGTCTTCTGGGCTTTGAGTGAAATCTGAAATAGGGATCGTTTGCATTTGTGTTGTTGCGGTTGTTGCATTATAACTATATCACGATTTAGGAATATGCAAGAGCTTGGAGTAAAAAAAAGAATGACAGAGGCTCAACTTGAGCAGGTGGCGGCGATGTTTAAGGTGCTCTCGGAGCCGGCTCGCCTGCGCTTGATCTCTTGCCTGATGGCGGGCGGGCAGAGTGTGACTTCTTTGGTCACGCTCAGTGGATTGAAGCAATCGAATGTTTCGAAGCATCTGAAGATCCTCTGTGAGGCCGCTCTTTTGTCGAAGGAGAAGCAAGGGAACTTTGTGATTTACGCGATTGCCGAGCCCTTACTCTATGAGTTGTGTGGGCTGATGTGCCAGCAAGTGGAGAAGTCTGCTGAGGAACAACTGCGTAAATTGACTTCTGGCTAATCGCTCAGCAGGATTTGTGGCATTGGCGGATCAGGCCTTCAAGGTATTGAGTGATTTCAATCAATCCTTCGGTGTATTTGTTGTCGGGGAGGCCATGGAGCTTGGCTCTACCGTCTTCTAGCATCTGGCTAGCAGTATCAAGTGAATCTTGAATCGCGGCTGTGTAGGCGGTGTTGCCAACGAGTGATTCGAAATCGAGAGGGCGTTCCGCTTTGATGTCGTTGGTCAGCTGCTTCTTGGTTTCGGGACTGGCTGATTCGAGGAGTTTGAGTAAAGGAAGGGTGAGTTTGCCTTTCTCTAAATCCGTTCTGAGAGTTTTTCCGACGGTGTCTTCTGATCCTACAAGGTCGAGGCAGTCGTCGTAGATCTGGAATGCTGTGCCGAGGTTTAGCCCAAATGCGTAGATGTTTGCTTCAGTGGCTTCATCGGCACCAGAGAGTGAGGCAGAGATGCTGGCCGACGCTGCAAAGAGAGCGCCAGTTTTCATCGCGATGATGCGGAAGTATTCATCGACGGAAAGCGAGATGTCGAAGCGTTTTTGAGTCTGCAGAACCTCACCTTGGCAGACTTCTCGGGACGCCTTGCCTACTTTGGCACAGATCTCAATCTTTCCAAACTCCGTGGCAAGCAAGAGTGAGTGGGAGAATAGCGCGTCTCCTAGCAGGACCGCCATGCCGTTGCCCCATTTGGCATTTGGTGTGGCAATTTTGCGGCGAGTTTCGGCTTCGTCGATGACGTCATCGTGCACGAGTGTGGCCATATGGATGAGCTCGAAAATCACGCCAATCTTGAGATTGTCGTTGTTGATTGAGCCAAGTGCACCGCCTGCGAGAATCGCGAGTGCTGGGCGGATGCGTTTGCCGCTGGTGTTGCAAATGTAGTCGATGTAGGCTTCGATTTCAGGGTCGAAGGCGCGAACTTGCTCACTGATTTGTTTTTCGACCTGTTTGATTTCTTTACGAACAAGGTCGAAAGCCAGGCGGCTTTTTTGATCAGAAAATGGTTTAAGAAGAGCCATGAGTGAGCCAGATGCTATCAGTTTGCGCTAGAAGCGACGTATGTGCGGATTCTTCACAGTCATGAGTCAGATGCAACAGTAATCGTGAAGATTAGGACTGGCCAAAGAAATATCGCGCACTTTCAAGAATCCCATGCGCGGTCTCGGAAATACTGAGGCCGCTGGTCTGCAGTCTGAGGTGTGCAGCATCTTTGTAGATGGCATTGCGTTCGTGCAGCATGCTCTCAATCGTCTCGCGAGGATTCTCAGTTTGGAGGAGCGGACGGTTGGTGGATCGTGCTGTGCGTTCGAGAATGGAATCTGGGGTGGCGTCAAGCCAGACAACATAGCCGAGCTCGCGCAGTAGTTTGCGATTTTCTTCGCGCAATGGTAGCCCGCCGCCGGTGGCAATGATGTGGTGGTCAAGGCAGTCGCCAAGTAGCTTCTGCACTGCGGCTGTTTCACAGTCGCGGAAGTAAGGTTCTCCTTTGAGTGAGAAAATATCGGAAATGCTAATTTGTTGTTCTTCTTCTACGACGGCATCAGTATCGATCAATGGGTATGAAAGTAGCTGGCCCAGCTCTCGGCCGATTGTGGACTTACCGGAGCCCATGAAGCCGACAAGAATGATGTTCTTGGCAGGTGGGCAACACGGTGAAGCTTCTTCAGGCATAATCGGTGGATCCAATGAATCGTAGAGGACGCGCCGAGTAGATCAGATTCTTCAACAGATGCGAAGTAAATCTTTTAGTGATTGTCTCCAAAGGAAGAGTTGGCCTCGCCACGAGTACTTGGAGTGTTGGTGATCCACGGCCGTGATGATCCCTTGCTTGAGGTTGTGTTCAATGACGTTGTCTTTATCCTGAATGAGTTCTTTGTTGATGCTTTCTGGGCAAGGAATTCTTAGTTCGCAAATGGTGATCTGGTGATCTTGGAGTGATTTACGGTGGCGATCTAGGGCGTCGCGGATGCCACAACAGGGCGACTTAAGTTGACTCAAATGCTGCTCTGGAGGGAGCATGAGTGTGGTCGGGCGATGGAAGTTGGTGGTGCGGAATGTCTGACCATCGTTGGTGCGGCTGATCAGGCTAAAGTAGGAATAGGTCACGTGTCTGTGGATGCACAAAGTGATCGTGGCGCTGAGCCTGAGGTGTGGGTTCCAAAAGACCAAGAGGTGCTGATTGGAGGGGGCGCCTTCCCAGTGTAGTTTGGAACACGGCTCGAATTCATAGGCTTCGAGCTGTCTGATCGCGAGTTCGGCACCGGGGAAGTGTTTCATGGATGGTAGGTCTTCCTCGGTCAGTTTGTTCCTGATCGGGAGGCGCAGGTTTTTTGTTTGGAGCGCAATGGGAAGGAGAGGGAAAGCCAGCCAGGCTAGAGCTCCTAGCGCTGCGATGAAGTATGAGTCGGTGATCAGCAAGATCATGGTGATCGTCGCAACAACATAGAGTAAGGTGCCCAGTCGGCGAAGCCTGACTGGTTGGCAGGAGCGGAATGCATAGGCCAAGAGAAAGAGGCCGATTATGGTTAGAGTGTCTCGCATGATTCAGAGGGGAGGATTGGCTCGTGGCGAACCAACTACTGGAGCAAGTACGTTCAGGTTAGCTAATTATGCAAATAGAGAGAAGAAGTTTGTTGCTCTAGATAGGGGGCACGGCATTCATTTCCAATGGTTTACTATCATGATGTTAAATCCATGAGGCGGGTTTCGCTTGTCGTAGTGGAATATTCACATGGCCCGTTGACTGGAGAATCGAGCCAAGGTTGAGCTTGAGATGATAAAGGTCTCTTGAAGCTAAGTATACAAATACAGGTGCTTTTACTTAAGTGAAATGTGGGAGGCTGGTCTATTTATTTAGAATGTTTCTGCCGATGACCATGGTGCCAATCACCCAGAGGATAAGGGCTAGCAACAACCCACCTGGGCCAAAGTTGGCCACCACAAAACCACCAAGCAGGATGCTCGAACCAAGTATGTACTTTTTATTCTTCATCAAAATAAGTCCACGAACCTTTGAGAGTTTGATCGATGGAGCAAAATAATCGAGTGTTAAGTGATTGTTTTTGTTAGATTTATGAATGAGTTGAGTAATTGGTGTTGATTGAAGTTTTATGTTTGTTAGGTAAGTGGAGCACATACATAATAATATGAAGAAACTACTATTATCTTTATTGGCTTCTACCTCAATAGCTATGGCTGGAGATGTTGATTATTCTGAGAAGAAAGACTACTTGGACACGCATTTTGTGACGGCCTCTGTGGGTTACATCGATAATCTCGATGTGCCGTATTATTCCATTCGTTTGGGTGGAGAAGTTGGGCCTCAAGGGAACCTCTACTTTCAAGTGCTTGGTTTCACAAAAGATGAGACATTTGCTTTTGATGGTGGTTCAGCTAGCCAGAACTATGACTTTATTACCTATGGGATTGGTTATGAGCATCTCTTTCCGGTGAGTGAAAAGGCGGCATTCACATTGAATGTCAGCGCAGGTGGTGTTTATGGAAACTATGATTGGGCGATCGATGGTCAGCCTGTAGATAGTCTGCAAGGGAATGCCTTCAGTGCGGATGGAGGTCTTGGATTTAAGTACTGGTTGACCGAGAACTGGGTGCTTGGTGTGGCGGGTCGTCTTTTCTGGCTGGGTGACTACAAAGATGGCGGGTTCACCGATAGTTCGGGTCAGGATTACTACTGGGAGTTGAAGCATCGTGATATCTATTATGGTGCTGAGTTAGGCTTAACATATCGCTTCTAAGTCGTTACCAGATTAGATTTAATTGAGGCCACCTTGGTTGACACCGGGGTGGTTTTTTTGTGCGCAGAGAGGGATGTAAAAAAGCCGCAGCTTGTGAGGCTGCGGCTGATGGAGATGTGGGTGAAAACTGGGGCTGAGCGAAAGAGGCTGGAAGCCTCTTCTGCAACTTAGTTTGCCACGATATTGACGAGGCGGCCAGGGACGACGATGACCTTGCGGATCGTGTTGCCGTCGGTGAAAGATTTCACCTTTTCGTCGTCTAGGGCGATGGCTTCGACATCCTCTTTGGACGCGTCCTTGGAGACCATGAGTTTGGCGCGTACCTTGCCATTGACTTGTACGACGAGCTGGATTTCTGATTCTACGAGGAATTCCTCATTGAATGTTGGCCAGGTTTGCTCAGAGAGCAAGTTGGCAGTTTTCAGTTGGCAGTTTTCAGACTGAGCCTGGCTGCCTGCGTCAGCATTCTTTTCTGAACACTGAACACTGAACTCTGACACACTTTGCAGCTGTTGGTTGATTTCCTCGGTGATGTGTGGAGCGAATGGGTTGAGCACCTTGAGGAAGTCGACGAGGAGGCTCGTTGGGATCTTCTCTGCCTTGGTGAAGGCATTGGTGCAGATCATCATCTGAGAGATCGCGGTGTTAAAAGACATGGATTCAATGTCTTCGCCGACTTTCTTGATGGTCTCGTGCACCACCTTGAGGAGCGCCTTGTCGGTCGCTGCTTCATCCACCACTTTTTCGGAGAGTTCCCACTCGCCGGCTTGGTTCTGAGTGAAGACGGCGCGCCAGACTTTGCCGAGGAAGCGGGAGACGCCTTCCACGCCTTTCATTTGCCATGGCTTCACCTGAGTGAGTGGGCCCATGAACATCTCGTAGAGGCGGAGTGAGTCGGCTCCGTATTGTTCGACGACTTCGTCTGGGTTGACGACATTGCCGATGGATTTGGACATCTTCTGTCCATCTTCACCGAGGATGAGTCCTTGGTTGACGAGCTTTTGGAATGGTTCGTTGGTGCTGAGGTGTCCGAGGTCGAAGAGGACCTTGTGCCAGAAGCGTGCGTAGAGTAGGTGAAGTACGGCGTGCTCGGTGCCGCCTACGTAGAGGTCGACGCCGCCTGGGTTGTCATTGCCGCCCATCCAGTATTCTTCAGCCTCTTTGGAGATGAATCGCTCGGAGTTGTTTGGGTCGCAGTAGCGGAGGTAGTACCAACATGAACCCGCCCACTGAGGCATGGTATTGGTCTCGCGCTCGGCGGTCTCGGAATACTTGATCCAGTCGGTAGCTTTCACCAAGGGGCCGCGTGGGTCGCCGGTTGGTTTGAAGTCTTCCATCTCTGGCTGGAGCAGTGGAAGCTCGCTTTCATCGAGCACCCTGTGTTGGCCGTCTTCCCAGAGCACTGGGAAGGGCTCGCCCCAGTAACGCTGGCGGGAGAAGAGCCAGTCGCGGAGCTTGAAGTTGGTCTTGAAGGTGCCTTTTTTGTTGTCGAGAAGCCACTTGATGATCGCCTTCTTGGCGTCCTTGGTCTTCATGCCATCGAGGAAGCCTGAGTTGATGGACTTGCCATTGCCGGTGAATCCCTGCCAGTCGACTTTCTCGTCATTCGGTTGAACTACTTGAAGGATCGGAAGTTCAAACTTGGTGGCGAATTCGAAGTCGCGCTCGTCGTGTGCTGGTACCGCCATGATGGCGCCCGTGCCGTAGCCCATCATCACGTAGTCGGCGATCCAGACTGGGATCTGCTCGCCATTGACCGGGTTCGTCGCGTACGCGCCAGTGAAGACGCCGGACTTGTCCTTGTTGAGGTCGCCGCGTTCGAGGTCGGACTTGGAAGCACAGGCTGCGATGTAGGCATCGACCTCATCTTGCTGATCTGCAGTGGTAATTTTAGCAACAAGATGGTGCTCGGGAGCGAGCACCATGTAAGTGGCGCCAAAGAGGGTGTCGGGGCGGGTGGTGAAGACGGTCACTTCGTTGCCTTCGATATCGAAGTTGACGTCAGCACCGGTGGATTTGCCGATCCAGTTGGTCTGGAGGGCTTTGATAGAATCTGGCCAGTCGAGTGGCTCGAGCTCGTCGATGAGGCGCTGCGCGAATTTGGTGATGCGGAGCATCCATTGCTTGAGCGGGCGGCGCTCGACGGTGTGGCCTTTGGCTTTCCATTCTTCCACTTCCTCGTTCGCGAGAACCGTGCCGAGGTCAGGCGACCAATTCACGGGTGCTTCGGAGATGAAGGCGAGGCGTTGCTCGTCGATCTCTTCGCGAGTGAGGCCTTTGGCTTCGAGCTCGGAGATTGGTTTGGCTTTCTTTTCTTCCTCGCAGAAGTAGGAATTGTAGAGTTGGATGAAGAGCCACTGGGTCCACTTGACGTAGCCGGGGTCGGTGGTGTTGATTTCACGGTCCCAATCGTAGCCGAAGCCGAGCGACTTGAGCTGCTTGCGGAAGTTGTTGACGTTTTGTTCGGTGGTGATGCGCGGGTGCTGGCCGGTTTTGATCGCGTATTGTTCCGCTGGAAGGCCGAAGGCATCCCAGCCCATCGGGTGGAGGACGTTGAAGCCATTCATGCGCTTGTAGCGGCCAAGGATGTCAGTCGCGGTGTAGCCTTCTGGGTGGCCAACGTGGAGGCCGGCGCCAGACGGGTAGGGGAACATGTCGAGGACGAAGTACTTTGGCTTGGAAGCATCAAAGTCCGCATCGCCTGGGTTTGCGGTGCGGAAGGTCTTGTTGTCGTCCCAGATTTGTTGCCACTTTGGTTCGAATGCGTCGAATGGGAATGGTTTCATTGGATTGATGGAAAGAGTGGTTGGTGAAGAAGGTGAAGCGTCTCTCGGACGAGCCCTATCGATTTGCTGCAGAGTGGTGTAGCGGATGTGGGGCGATGGTAAAGCGTTTTCGCAGCATGCCTGATGGCGGGGAGGTCTTCAGTTGGCAGTGTTCAGACCAGCACGATGGTGTCCTACGAAGCTTCAGCGAAGAAGGAAGCCTCATCATATCCCAGAGCGGGAGCAAGCTCCCTGCACTCAGAGAATAGGAACCCTGGGTTTCGGCGTGCTGGAAAAATACTAGCTACCTGCTAGACTCTCAAAAAAACATCACAACTTTGATCACTCATAGCAGGATCAATACTGACGCTATCTTCACTAGATCTATTGCACCAATGAGAGATGAAAACTTTGGGGTTCGGAGTATGATCCTGATTGAGTGTAAAGGTCTTCAATAAACCATTTAGTGTTTTCTTTTCGCAAAATTACAGAAACAGTTCGTTGGTCACCTGGGTACTGGGTGTCAGGGCCCCATTTATAAATGACATCCACAACTGCTTTATCTATTGTGATAATAACGTCGTTAATACCTTGCGCCTTGTATGAACTTACGTGGGAACCTCCAATTACATAAGAGGTCGGTAAATCCCAAGCGCCAATCATGCTGGTTTTGTGAGATGGTGTAACTGCGTGATGGTGGCCACTAGGGTGCTTAAATGCTTTGTTTCTTTGGCTATACTGTAGCGCAGCAGTCTTGATCTGAAATTGTAAAGATGCTGAAAAGTATTTTGAGCAAAATCTGTCTTCGTAGAGAAAATTGCGATTGTAGTCTGAGGCAAATACTTCAGCCATGAATGCCCGAGTGGTTTGTAGAGGGCTAGCAAATCCATCGGTTTCCCTTCTAGCTTTTATGATTTCCTGCCGATCAATTTTGTCCCAGAGTGTATGAGCTTCAGGGTAACCGCTGGTATGCTGGCTAATCCGGTTTGAACATGATGTTACGAACAATGCCGCGGTGATTAAAAGTATTCTGATCAACATGTTTTTTAGAGTTCTACCGTCCACCAAATGCAAAGTGATAGAAAAAAATCTCAAAAAGATGTCACAAATCGCATCGCTCAGGTCAATAGCTTGTGAATATGATGGCAGTAAGAGTGATAGAAACACCAGATAGGCAGGAGGCATTTGCAGCGATGGCGCGTGAGCAACATCGGGAGCTGCTCATTTATGCGCGAGTATTGACGCGCAATGAAGAGCAAAGCCGCGACCTCGTGCAGGAGAGCTTTGTGGCCGCTTGGCAACACATGGATCGCTTCGACGTGAGTAAGGATGTGGGGCCGTGGCTAAGGGGGATTGTGAGAAACAAGTGGAAGGAAATGTTGCGTAAAGCGAGCTGGCAAGTGGCGCTGGATGACGATGGTCTGGAGGCATTGGAGTCGGGGTTGCTGGGCTGGCAGGAACTGCGTCGGGATGGAGGCCCGGGGGTGTTCGTGAAATTAGAGGGATGTTTAGAGAAATTGCCGGAGGGGCTCTCGGCCTCAGTGCAGCAATTTTATTATGAGGAAAAGAGCAGCGAGGAGGCGGCCGCCAGCTTGGATATAGCCAGTGGCACCCTGCGCAAGCGCCTCGAACGAGCACGCCAAGCATTGCGCGATTGTCTTGCCAAGTAACACAACACAGAAAGGAAACAAATTTGATGGATAAGCATAAGGATCAGAACGATCGATTGATGGATGAATTGCTCAAGGAACACGCCAAGCATGGCACCGGCAATGACGAACAATTTTTGAAGGAACTGGATGAGAAGATTGCGGGCGCAGCAGTCGAGCAACCGACGCGCAAGAAAACCTGGGGTTCCCCCGGAGTGCGTTGGGCGCTGGGGACTGGAATTGCTGCTTGCGTGGCCATTGGGGTGAGTGTGTCGTACCGATCTAGCCAGATTGGGGATGACGCTGTGGTTGCGTTTCATGCTGAGGAACAGCTTGAGCTTCACCGGGAGTCCGTGGCGGAGTTACAGGAGGTTCCTCATAAAAAAGCATCACCCCAAGCGCTTTCTGACCTGAAGCAATCAAGGTCTGTCGGTGCGATGGATGTTCCTGCCGTTGAATTGTCGGTGGATGGTGTGGCGCTCGATTTTAATGCTGATGGATTCGCTGATGCTAGGAATGAATCAGATGTGCTTGCTGGTTCTTGGGCTGGGAAAAAAGCCAAAATAGCTCAATGCCAAGCAGAACCAAAGCCTACCGCCGAGGCTGTCGGGGTTCCGCGCGGAAGGGTGCTCCCTCATCCACCACATCCGGGGGGAACCTTGGGTTCTGCTGAGAAGTATGGTGGTTTGACCGACAACCCATGGAAGGCGCCGGTGGATGAGCGCTCGTCACTTTCCACCTTTGCGGTGGATGTGGACACCGCGAGCTACACCAACATCCGACGCATGATCCGCGATGGGTACAATATCCCAGCGGACGCGGTGCGGATCGAGGAAATGGTGAATTATTTTGACTACCAATACGCGCAGCCGACAGACAAGCATCCCTTCGCGGTGCATGTGGATGCTGGAGCGGCGCCTTGGAACCCTGCGCACAGGCTGGTGCGGGTGGGATTACAGGCTAAGGATATCGTTCGTAGCGAGCGCCCCGCGGCGAACCTCGTGTTCTTGCTCGATGTGTCGGGCTCGATGTCGAGCGACAACAAGCTGCCGCTGCTCAAGCGTTCGATGCAGTACTTGTTGGAAGAATTGGATGCGGACGACTCGGTGAGCATCGTGGTCTACGCCGGTTCTTCTGGTCTCGCCTTGCCCGCCACCAAGATGGACGACCGCGGTCGTCAGGCGGTGCTGGCGAAAATGGACAGCCTCAGTGCCGGTGGTTCTACTGCGGGTGGTGCGGGCATCAAGCTTGCCTACAAGGTGGCGCAGGAACAATTCGTGAAAGGCGGGGTGAATCGCATCATTCTAGCCACCGATGGCGACTTCAATGTGGGTGTCTCCGGCACCGATGCCTTGACCAAGTTGGTCAAAGAAAAAGCGAGGGGGGGAACTTACCTCTCGGTCTTAGGTTTTGGTCACGGCAACATCAACGACGCGATGTTGGAGTCGATCACCAACAACGGCAATGGCAACTACCACTATATTGATAGTATTAAGGAAGGCCGCAAGGTCTTGCTCGAGGACATGATGGGTACCATGGTCACGGTGGCGAAAGATGTGAAAGTCCAAGTACAGATGAACCCTAGCAAGGTGAAGGCCTACCGCCTCATCGGCTACGCCAACCGCATGCTGCCGCCCGAGGCATTTCTTGATAAAAAGGTGGATGCTGGCGAGATAGGCGCTGGGCACACAGTGACTGCGCTGTATGAGGTCATTCCCGCCGATGGCAAGCCCTTCAAGGCTGGAGTCGATGCCGGACGCTACTTTGAAAAAGTGGAAAAGCAGCCGACCGCAAAGGTGAAGCAAAGCCCAGAGCTCTGCCACGTGAAGCTAGCCTACAAGCAACCGGAACAAAAAATGGACGATGAGAGCACCTACCTCGATGTGCCATTCACGGATGCCGGAGCAAGCCTAGGTTCTGACGACCATCGCTTCGCCAGCGCCGTGGCACTCTTTGGGATGACCCTGCGCGACAGCGAGTACAAAGGCAGTGGCGATCTCGCCATGGTGCTCGACCTCGCCAAGAAAGCCCAGGGCGCCGATGGCAAAGGCCAACGCGCCGAGTTCATCGAGCTGGTGGAAAAGCTACAGCAGGCTGAGTAAAGGCTACAGCGTTCAGGCTATACGAAGCCTCTGCTGCCGTGATGGTGGTAGAGGTTTCATTTTGCTCCGTAGAAATAAGAATACCGAAGTTCAAGTATAGTTGGAGGTCTTGGTGATTAAGGTTAGTCAATTAGCTTGGCGGAATGTCTTGTTGCGGCAGGCAATAGCGGCGCCTTTGAGTTAAGGCAATAGGTGCTGAGGCGGATCTTGATAGGGCGGTATTGCCTGTGGCCTTGTTGAGTTCTGTCTTGTTGGTTATGGCTATGTCTCACTCTCCATGAGTGATACAAAACACCATCACCCTCATGAAAAGAATCCTCCCATTTCTTCTCGTGGTCGGTATGAGCACGGTCGCTCCCGCGACTGTGACACTGCATACCGATTCTCAGAGAACAAACCATCTATTCATTGATACTTCCAGTGGAGCTTCGTTGTCCGAGTTGCACTCAATTGCCTTATGGCAGCTAGATCCAATGAGCTCGTGCTCCATCATTGAGCTGAAGCCCCGTACGACTGGCCCAGCTGCCAGGACGCTTGAGCCGGACATCTACCATGAAATGGTGCTCGATGCCACAGCCGTGCCTGAGCCTTCTACCACCACATTCCTAATGGGATCTCTAGGCTTTCTGTTGAGTCGTCGCAGGAGGACAAGCTAGGCTGTACAGGGGTTCTCTTATCCTTACCCTGATGAGTCGGGAGAGCTGAGCTGTGGCGATGGAATTCGAGGAAAGTCGTCCTTTTCAGTCGCGTGGTTCTCTGTATCTTAGAGATCAATTATGCGTGACATTGTGTATTTTGACCTGGAGACCCAGAAGAGCTTTTCAGCCGTTGGTGGTGCGAAAAATAAGGCGAAAATGGGGGTGTCTGTAGCAGTGACGTATTCTACCAAAACCGAAGAATATCGCGTCTTTGGAGAGGATGACATGGACGCTTTGGTGCAGCAGCTTATCCGTGCCGATTTGGTGGTGGGCTGGAATCACATCCAATTCGATTACCCGGTGCTGCAGGGGTATACGATTTATGATTTAGAAACGCAGACGATGAATCTGGACATGATGCTAGATCTAGAGCGCGAGGACAAGCTAGGGTTTCGTCTGAAACTCGACTCAGCGGCAAAGGTGAGTTTAGGTATGGGGAAGACAGCAGACGGCCTTGACGCTCTCCGCTGGTGGAATGAATACAAAAAAACTGGTGACAAAAGCTTCGTGATGAAGATTGCCGAGTATTGTTGTTTTGATGTGAAAGTGACCAAATGTGTCCACGAGTATGGACTGGAGCACGGAGTGATTCGCTACGAGGACAAAGCAGGCAACCCTGCTGAAGTGCCCGTGGAGTGGGCTTAGCCTGGCTGCTGCGCGTATGGTGCATACGAGCAGGGCATCTTTGTGAAAGCTATTTGAGTAATTTGAATGTGACCTCCACGGTGCTGGAGACTTCGAGTGTGCCCGGGCTTGTCGAGCTTGAGTTCGCACCTTCTGCAAATGAATCGGCTTTGAGCATGCGAGGCGCTGCGTGGCTTTGATGTTCGGCGATCTGAAGGGGTGGTCCGATTCTAGAGCCGAGAGCTTCTGCAAGTGACTTCGCTTTTTGTTGTGCGTCTTTGACTGCTAAGCCTCGCAGCTCAGCCTGCGCGGCTTTGCTGTCCTTGAGTTGGTAATCCACGCTTTGGATGCTGACCTTACCGAGTTTAGCGGCACCTTTCCAGAGCGGTTGGTAGAGGCTGAAGTCCTTGAGGATGAAGCGTACTGTGGTGGCGGCGACATAGCCTTCTTTGATGCGCTCGCGATTGCGGTAGACCATATTCTCTCCAAATTCCATCTGGCTGGTCTGGATGGCATTTTTTTCGAGCCCTTGTTCGTTGAGGAACTTGAGGAGGCTGGCTGTGATTTTTAGGTGTTCATCGGCAACAGCTTCGAGCTCTTTTCCGCGATTCTCCACTTTCATGGTCCAGAGCATTTGGTTGGGAATGAGGCGTTTACTTGCGCTACCAATCACCTGCACATTGGCGAGGCCGCGGATGTCATCGGCTGCTTGGGTGACCATGGGGATGATGAGAAGCGAGAGACAGGGGATTAGGGAAAGGATTCGAGATCGCATACACCTTACGTTCTGTTGGCCAGAGTCGGAGGTCAATGCAATTCATCCTAGGCGAGCGAGGGATCAGCCGCTATGGCTTGGTCATGGCACAGGCATTGTGGATGAGATTGCGTGATGAGCGCTGGGCGGATTATCAAGTGGCAAGTGGTGAGGCTAGCGCCTTGCCTAAGTTGCTACAGGACCTTGCTGGGCGCAAGAAGTCACGGGCCATGAAGGCAGCACATCAGCTCTGGGTGATGCTGTGTAAGGGCGAGCTTCAGTCTGCGGCGCTGGTGGTCTTGCCGTACCTATTTGAGTGCCTTGATATGGCGGCGGAGGATGTGCAGTTTGAGATTATTGATATTCTCAAATCGTGTCTTGCGAAGCATCAGGATCTCGACTCTGAGGGTTCTACCCAATTTGCGGAAGCTCTGAAAGCGGGAGGGGTGGCGATGAGCGGCACGGTGCAGCGCAGCCGTGGTGATGTGCGCGTCTATCTCGAAGACGTGCAGGCTCAATGCCTGGCGCTCTAGAATAAAAAAAGCGCCCACCTTGTAGGGGGCGCTTGGCGTTGAACAGTGGGGGGCTGACTCTATGAGCCTCGGCTAGTGGGTCACGCGGGTGCGGCCGCCTCCGCCGAGGATGCGCACCTTGTCGCCGACGTTGAAGCGTTCATTTGGGTTGAACGCTTGCACGACCGACATGCTTCGGCCGTTGTCGAGCTGGACGTTGATTTCGACACCTTGTTCGGAGCCGAGAGCTTTTGAGGTGTGTGAACCTACTGCGGAACCTACAGCTGCACCGGCAGCAGAACCTGCGGCGCGAGACCATCCGTCATCGCCGAGTTCATGACCTAGGATGCCGCCTGCGATGGCTCCGACCCATTTGCCTGTGTCTGCGTCACCCTCGATCTTCACATTGCGAACAGAAGTGACTGTGCCGGTAAGTACCGACTGGGCTCTGCCAGCTTCTCCTCGTTGGTAAGTGTCGCCTGTGATGGAATTTTGAGCACAGGAGCTAAAAAGAAGGGAGGAAGAGGCCGCGATGGGTAGGAGAATGATCCATTTCATGGTTCTAGGCTAACTTAGCATGGGAATTCTGCAATGTTGATTTCTCTAACTCTGACAGGGCTTTATTTTGAGCGGCTGTGAGCCGCCACTCTTTACTATTGGTGTTGGTTGGGGCAATGGGGGTGGACGGAGATGACGTGGCTTTTGAGCCGCCAGAATGGTGGGAGTTTTTTATCGCGTCTAGGTGTTGGGTGACCGGGTTCAGGTTCGATCTTGAGTATTTAACGAATCGATCATGTTTTACCTTGATAGATTAGGGGTTCTCGGACTGAATGTGTGTCTGTCATTAAGGAAGCAATATGGAGTCACTGGAAGATAAAATTGGATACAAGTTTCGCAATTCATTGCTACTGGCTGAGGCTTTGACCCATCCGAGTTTAGCGTATGAGACGCAGCGACCCCACTTTGACAACCAGCGCTTAGAGTTTCTGGGGGATGCCGTGTTGCAATTGGCTCTGACTGACCACCTATACCAACTTTTCCCAGGATTTACCGAGGGAGATTTGACGAAATTGCGAGCGCGCTTGGTTTCTAAGGATGCGTTATTTCATTTTGCTGGCCAGATTGACTTGGGCACTTTTGTGATGCTTGGGCGTGGTGAGGAAGCAAGTGGTGGGCGTACTAGAGCATCGACGTTAGCGGATGCCTTTGAAGCGCTATTGGGTGCTATTTATCTGGATGGTGGCTTTGAGGTAGCGCGTGATGTGGTCCTGAAGGTGACGAGTGACGAGCTTGATAAAATAACGACGAAGCCTGAGGAGAAGAACCCTAAGGGCTGTCTCCAGGAGGCCTTGCAATCGATTTTCCCGGAGAGTCCTGTATACCAATTAGTCAGCGAAGAAGGTCCAGATCACGACAAAAGCTTTGTGGTCGAAGTTCACTGGCAAGGGAAAGTGTTGGCACAGGGCGGTGGCCGCAATAAAAAGCAGGCTGAAGCAGCAGCTGCGAACCAAGCTCTCAAAGATAAAAGCTGGAAGAAGTGATTTTTTCGCGACTTTCTTACGTAGCTTGCAGACAGTGAGTGGTATACGATTGGTTACAGCATTTGGCTGGATGTGACAGAAATGTGAACGGAAGTTTTCAGGAATTTGTTGGTAATTTCGGTTTTGTGCGTTTATTGCCATTCAACCTTCATTTTTTGCGGAGCGTGGCTTCCCATCAGTGATAGGTTCAAATCCAAAGGATACAACAACACATTATGTTCAATAATTTCCCATTCCACCGCGTAAACTGGAAGACCAGCCTCTTCCTCATATTCACCACGCTTTTTGCATTAGTAGGTACCCCATGGTACTTCCTGGCCTTTGAGCTCACCACCCAAGAGCTGATCTTCCAGCTCAGTTGGTTCTTCTTCTTCTGTGTCGCCACGATCATGAGTATCACTCTAGGCTACCACAGACTATTCTCTCACCTTTCTTTCAAGGCGAAGTGGCCAGTGCGCCTCGCCACGCTTGTCTTTGGTGCTGCTTCATTTGAGAACTCCTGTCTCAGCTGGGCATCAGATCACCGCCATCACCACAAGAACTGCGACCACGACGGCGATCCTTATGATATTTCCCGTGGTTTCTTCTACGCACACGTAGGCTGGTTGCTCTTCAAACTCGACCCTATGCCATTGCAAAACAACGTGAACGACTTGAAGAAGGACAAGCTTGTGATGTGGCAGAATAAGTGGGTGCATCTTATTGGCCTCATCGTAGGTCTAGTGATTCCGCCGATCGTTGGTTATCTATTTTTCGGTGCCCAAGGAGCACTCGGCATGTTGATCCTTACCGGGTTCCTCCGCATCGTGGTGGTGATGCATTGTACCTTCTTCATCAATTCACTATGCCACACCATTGGTAAGCGCCCATACAACTCTGATAACTCGGCACGCGACTCTGGGATTATGGCCGTGTTCACCTGTGGTGAAGGGTATCACAACTACCACCACTCCTTTCAGCATGACTACCGTAATGGCGTGAAACCATGGCAGTTTGACCCGACCAAGTGGATGATTTGGATCCTCTCCAAGCTGGGCTTGGCTTCGAATCTTCGTCGTGTGCCACAGGAGAAAATCCTTCTCGCTGAAATGCGTGAAGCGCAGCGACTCATCGAGAAAAAGCGCGAGAATGCGGGTCTCAACCAAGACGCTCCACAAGAGGCTTGTGCAGCGCGTCAGCGCGCTGAGGAAGTTCTTGAAGGCTTTGCCTCTACCATCAGTGACCTCTATGCTACTGTGGAAAAGTCCCTGGCTGACAAAGCAGCTCTCTCCAAGGCTAAGCTCACGGAGATCGAGGGTGACATCCATAGCGTGGTGCGCAAGATCAGCCAATTCAAGCCAGTGCTGGCGAAGGCGAAATAAGCACAGCACAATTCAACTTACCAACACCTATGAGGCTCATGCTTTGTAGGTGTTTTTTTGTGCTACGTTTGGGGAGGGTTAATACGTCACGAAGGCGATCGATCCTTGACCGTGAGAGGGGGATTTAGCAGAGTGCGCGGCATGACGCCTAGCCAGTATCAATTTGCACGCAACCTCCTCTTCAAGCTTGATGCAGAGACCGCTCACCATGTGTCTCTGGATTTGTTGAAGACTGCTGAAAAGGTGGGGCTGTTGAAGTTTTTTTCAAGCAAGCCACCGCAGAGCGAACCGGTTGAGTGCATGGGTTTGCAGTTTCCGAACCCGGTGGGTCTTGCTGCAGGGCTGGACAAAGAAGGAGCGGTGATCGATGCGCTTGGTCGCTTGGGCTTTGGTTCGGTAGAAATCGGCACGATCACCCCCAAACCTCAACCAGGTAATCCCAAGCCACGCTTGTTCCGCATTGTGGAGGAAGAGGCGATCATCAACCGCATGGGATTTAATAATGTGGGGATCGAGCAGGGAGTGGCTAATGTGAAATCATCCAAAACTTACCAAGGCATTGTGGGTTTCAATATTGGCAAGAACAAGGTGACGCCGAACGAATTCGCGATTGATGATTACACGCGGGCATTGCGTGGTTGCTGGGGTGTTGCGGACTACGTGACGATCAACATTTCTTCACCCAACACACCAGGCCTGCGCGACTTGCAGGCGGCTGACGACACTGCCCGATTGCTTGAAGCGGTAAAGAAGCAACAAGCGTCCCTAGAGGAGGAATCAGGAGTGAAGATGCCGATCGCCTTGAAGGTGGCACCTGACATGGGGAGTGAGCAAATCGAAGAGCTCTCCAAGGTCTTTCTCAATGGTGGTCTCGAAGGGCTAGTGGCCACGAATACCACGATCAGTCGTGAGGCTGTACTCGGTAGACCGCATGCGCAAGAAGCAGGCGGGCTCTCAGGTCGACCTGTGACGCAACGTTCTACTGAGGTGATTGCGGAGTTTTATAGCCATCTTGGTAAAGAAATCCCAATCATTGGAGTCGGTGGAATCATGACCCCTGAGGACGCGATCGAGAAATTTGATGCAGGTGCAAGGATCGTACAGCTCTACACGGGCTTCATCTACCATGGCCCGCCCTTGGTGCATGCCATCCTCAATAAACTTGCGTCGAAGTAAGTTCTGCGTCATAAATGTTTCTAACCATTTATGACTATGAAACGCATTATTATTTCACTCGGAGCCCTCACGTCAGCCTTTGCCTTTTCTAGCTGCCAGCCAGCGAACAACGCACAGGCGAATGCGGGTACAGGTGCTCTACTCGGTGCTGTAGCAGGTGGCATTATTGGGCATCAATCTGGTAGTGCTGCAGAAGGGGCCGCCATTGGTGCAGCCCTTGGTGGCGCAGGTGGCTACGCGGTTGGTAATGAAAAGGACAAACGTCAGCAGCAACAATACCAACAGCCACAGCCGCAGGGTAGCTACTAAGTGAGCCTTCCAGACACCTAACCATTCGATCAGGCATTGCAATGTTGCGATGCCTTTTTTCTGGATCGGCAGCTCGTGGGAATAAGTTCGCTGTGGATGCTATCCTATGATTACAGATTCTAATACTATACACCCCATGAATTCACGTCAGACACTTCAATCGATTCTCCTTTTCTTCGCTTTATTGATCTCGCCAGCGATGGCACAATTTGGAAAGCCCCG
Source organism: Rubritalea marina DSM 17716 (assembly GCF_000378105.1). GTDB lineage: Bacteria > Verrucomicrobiota > Verrucomicrobiia > Verrucomicrobiales > Akkermansiaceae > Rubritalea > Rubritalea marina. The sequence continues at coordinate 108,465 of NZ_KB899254.1, forward strand.
AGTGCAAGGGGAAGTGATTTCCGAATTTACTCAAGTGCAGCCCGGGCAAGAATTCCGAGTAGCAATGAAGCTCAAGCACGACAAAGGATGGCATAGTTATTTCGTGAATGACGGGATTGGCAATTCGATTATCCCTGAGCTCAGCATCGAAGTCCCGGAGGGTTGGAAGTCGGGGGAGCTTCAATTTCCTGCGCCGCATGAGTTCGACTTTGCGGGTGCCAAAGTCTATGGTTACGAGGGGGAGCATTATTTTATCAAGACGCTCACCGCCCCAACGGAATTAGCCGCTGGAAGCACAGTTGAAATTCCAGTGAAAGCGTCATGGCAGGCATGTGACAATACATCCTGTTTGCCTCCCAATAGCAGTGCGGACACCCTGATCTTGAATGTGGGGGCTGAGCCGGTAGCCAACGCAGCCTTCTCCTCATTCAAGGAGTATGCCAAGAAATACTTCCCCAATCCCGTCTTGCCCAGCGACTGGGAAGTGAGTGCGGCTGAATCTGCAGACGGTGGAATCACCTTATTCATCGAGGGAGAGCTTCCTGAAGGTAGCCATTTTTACGAGTTGGATAAGCAGATTGATGTCCAAGCTGCGCGCACACACACTGCGGAAGGTGACGTGCACCGTTTCGCGGGTAAGCGGAATATGGGCAATGCGCTTGGTGGTGAGGCTGGCCCCCAGCTGGAGCGCTTGCGTGGGATTCTCCACAGCCCAAGCTCCTTGGGAGAAACTGGAAATCAGACATTCCTGATTGACGTTCCTTTCGGAGGAGGCGGGTCTTCCTCTTCGGCTGTAGCTGCGGGTGATGCTGAAAAACCTGCCGTAGAAGCGGACGGCCTAGCCACTCCATTGGTTTTTGCTTCATTGCTGTTGGGTGGCCTGATTCTCAACCTGATGCCTTGTGTGTTTCCGGTGATTGGCCTGAAGATTATGGGCTTTGTCCAGCAAGCGGGCGAAGATACGAAGAAAATCAAGCTGCACGGACTCACTTTCACTGTTGGTGTTTTATTGAGCTTTTTGGTCCTTGCTGCTGTTTTGTTTCCGCTGAAGGCCACGACGACATTGGGAGCGCAGCTTCAAGAACCTTGGGTAGTATTCTCGGTTTTGATTGTGATGTTCATGTTGGCTTTGAGTATGGCTGGTGTGTTTGAGATCGGGGCGACCGCGACTTCTGCAGGCGGCTCGCTTACGCAGAAGGATGGCCTGGCTGGAAGTTTTTTCTCTGGTGTGCTTGCGGTGGTGATTGCCACACCTTGTTCCGCTCCATTTCTCGGGCCGGCTATTGGTGCGGCATGGAAGTTTAATGGGCCGCTCTTCTTCATGGCATTACTGACAATGGGCGTGGGTCTCGCGCTTCCGTATATCACGTTGTCGTTCTTCCCAAGTTTGGTGAACAAATTGCCTCGCCCAGGAGCCTGGATGGAATCGTTCAAGCAAGGAATGTCCTTTTTACTTTTCGCCACAGCTGGCTACTTGCTATGGATTTACAACGCGCAAGTGGGGGATGTGGGGCAAAAGGGGCTCGCTGTGATGCTGGGGCTCACACTCTTTGCTACAGCGGGGTGGATCTACGGTCGTTGGAACACGCTGGCCAAACCGGCGAAGACACGTGCGATTGCTAAGTTGCTAACCATCTTGTTTTTTGCGGGAGGTTTCGTTATCGCCATGCCCCCGAAGGCGCAAGACCCAGAATTGGCTGCAGCCGAAGCCGCTGTACCTGAAATTCTATGGGAGAAATGGACGCCTGAAAGGGAGCGCGAACTTCGCGACGCGGGTACTCCAGTTTTCGTCGATTTCACTGCCAAATGGTGCCTGACTTGTCAGACGAATAAAGCGACAGCATACACCGCGGAGGTGCGTCAATACATCCATGACAATGGTATTGTGACGCTAAAGGCGGACATGACATCGTCAAATGCGGAAGCAACCAAGGCGATCCATGCGTTGGACCGTTCCGCGATTCCTGTGAATGTGTTGTATGCTCCCGAGGATACGAAGCCTCACGTCACTAGCGAGGTGCTGCGCCCAGGATACTTGCTCGATTTCTTCCAAGAGCGTATCGAGAAGTAGGGGGGCTAAAAAAACATGCCACTGAGCTCGAAAACCCAGTGGCATGCACCTTACTATCTAACTAATGGAAATACTTGTTTGTTTAGAATGTGAACACGGCATCGACAGTGATGCGTGATTTCATTAGCCCGTTTTCTTCATCGGTGAGAGGAGCTTCGTAGGCGGCACCTACGTTGAAGCGGTCGGTGAATTTGTAACGTGCTCCGGCGGCCAAAGTGACTGCGTCTTTATTGAGTTTGCCATTGCTGGCCCCTAAGTTGAGCAGGTCGCTACTATCAAATTCAACCAGAGGCCCTAAGGGAGCCCCTTGGCCTTTTCCTTCCGAGAGTACGCGGAACCAATTGAGTTCGATTAGAGGGACAAATTTTTCGGTGACGTGGTAACTCACGTGGCCGCTCATGAAACCAGTGGTGGATTCTTCATTGCTATCGAAGGGTAGGTGCACACCCGCTGAGCCGGAGAACTGCCATCCTTTGTGCAGCTTTAATCCAGTAAGAAGTAGGTTGGTGGCGCCATTCCCATAGCCTTGGAACACATCACGGTTGCCAGTAGGAACCTCAAGTACCGCTGAGCCGGAGAGGGCAAATTGCTTTTCGTGATCGAGAATGAAGGCATATTTTAGACCCGCAGCAAGGTTGGCGAAGCCGTTGGTTTGTTGCAGGGTTTGGTCTGGGTTGAAATCAATGTAGCCATCCTTGGTGGCGATGAGCGAGAGTCGCTCGTTGAAGGCGAATTCAAATTGCACGGCAATGAGGTTCAGGTCGCCACCCACTGGCACTTGAGTGCCCGCTGCGTTGACTTTGTTTGGGTGTTGCTGGTGCATGAAGATCGGGTGGATGTTGGTCTTCGGTACCGCGCTACCATGGTAAGTTGGGTTGGAAATCGGTAGAATCGCATCTGCGAACCCGTTCATCGGGGTATCCGGTACCGTGACGAGGGGAGTGCCCGCCTGAGTGGCAGCAGTGGCACATGCGAGGAGGAGTGTTGGGAGTATGTGTTGTTTCATAGTTTTCGTTTTTATGTGTGTGTTCTGCTGAGGTTCTATCCTCAGATTGATACACGTTAGCCTAACGATAAATGTTAGGACTCAGCGTTTCTTATACACGATTGAGGCATAATCTGCAAAGTGTAATCCTAGTTGGCACAGTTTATTAATCTTTATGGAAAGGACTGCATGGAGTTGCAGCATAGTGTCTACTATGTTAATTTCAGGAATTGATATGGGGGGGCTAGCGAATACATCTAGATTGAAAGCGGATGAGCAAGATCTGATCTACAATCGTCTGCTAAGTTCTGAATTGTTTCAAATCTACCGGCAGGCTTTTGAGCAGGTGACTGGGCAGTCGATGGCTTTGATCCACCCTAACATTGCAGAGTCTCCTGATTCTGAGGCGAAGCATTGCACGAATGAATTTTGTAATTTGATGCTCGAGCTCGATGTCTGCAAGGAACGTTGCAGGGAGCACACCCTGGATCTTTCGAAGCGGATTGATCATCAGGCTGTGACCGCAAAGTGTGATGCGCAGATTACCACCACGTTGATTCCAGTTCAGAGTAAACATGGCCTGGTGGCTTATCTACGCGCTGGCCAAGTGCGTATGAGCCATGAAGAAATGGATCCAGAGTTTTTTCTCAAGACATCGCAAGGGATGCCGCCGCGAGTGGCACGTGCGATCCTCACAAGCTTTCATCGATCTAAGGTCTACACGAAGGGGGATTACCAAGCGCAGTTGACGCTCTTGGGAGCATTCGCGATTCAACTGGGAGATCTAGCAAGCCAGCAGCTTATCGGCCCAACGAACCGAGGCGAAGAGTTGATTCAAAAGCTCAAGACATACATCAATCGTCACTTGAGTGAAAAGCTTACCTTGCAGGTTCTATCAGACCATTGCAAAGTGACTCAGACATATCTCTGTAAGCAATTCAAGAAGGTGACTGGTTTGACTATTATTGAGTACATCAACCGTCACCGGATTGAAAAGGCTAAGGACATGTTGAAGCAAGAAGAATTGAAGGTGATCGAGGTTGCATACGCCACCGGCTTTCAGTCTCTCTCGCAGTTCAATCGGAGCTTCCAGCGATACGCTGGTCAGTCGCCCACGAAGTTCAAATCCTCACTGACACCGCAGATCACATGAAATCATTCATCACCGTATTGCTAGGTTTAGCAGCCTTACTTAGCCTCGGGGCTTGTGTTTCTCCGCAAGCTAATGACCCATTGGCCCCGACGGAAGCCATGGCTTCCGAGTCTGGTTATCCAATCGATGACCTTGGGAAGGGCTATGCGATATTCCAACGCCAATGCACGCAGTGTCACGAGCGTCGAATTCCCAATGAAATCCCGACCAAAGAGTGGAAGCACATTGTGCCTGGGATGGCTTGGAGCGCGGGCCTTTCCAAGGAAGAAGAACGACTTGTGACCGAGTACATTATTGCCGCGAGCCGCGTCAAGCAACCGCTCTAATCGAGTGGCTTGCTCGTCGGAAAAAGGTTGAAAGTTAGGGCATTCGCCTATCTATTGCCCCTCAGATGTTCGAAGTAAGGGAAAAACCTCAAATGGTGGAACGCGCACTTTTGGTGCGACTTTCGTTCAACCGTCGTGATCAGGATGAGGATATCAGCCTCCTCGAGGAGCTGAATGAACTTGTCACTACATTGGGTGTGGGCGTGGTGGATATGAATCTGGCGCATTCTCGCTCGATGCATAAAAAGTACCTATGTGGTACCGGTAAGGCCGCTGAGATTGTGGAGCTGGCTCATGCCCATGAGTGCGATTGTATCGTCTTTGACAACCAATTGGCACCTTCACAGCAACGTGAATGGGAGGAGCTTTCACAGATTTGTGTGATCGACCGCGAGGAGGTGATTCTTGATATATTTGCCCAACGAGCACAGACGAAAGAGGCCCGCCTGCAGGTGGATCTTGCGCGGATGCAATACGCGCTCCCGCGCATGGCGAGGATGTGGGGGCACCTCGACCGTGAAGGTGGTGGTGGCTCAGGAGGCGGCGGTGCCTCACGTGGTATGGGGGAGCAGCAGATTGAGGTGGATAGACGATTGGCACGCAAGCGCATCGATCGCACCAAGCGTGAGCTCGAGGCCGTACGCACTCAGCGCGCGACGCGACGCAAGGACCGCGAGAAAAACGACACAGCGCACGCCGCGATTGTGGGTTATACCAATGCGGGGAAATCTACGCTGATCAACCGCTTGTCTGGGGCCGACATTTTTGCCAAAGACATGTTGTTTGCTACCCTGGATACGACCACTCGGTCCATCGAGCTTCCTGACGCGCAGACACTATTGCTCACCGATACGGTGGGATTTGTGCGCAACCTGCCTCACCGCTTGGTAGAGGCGTTCAAAGCCACTTTGGAGGAAGCTGTGTTGGCTGACTTCTTGATCCACGTATTGGATGCTAGTGACCCGCGTGCGATAGAATTTTTTGAAACTACGATGCATGTGCTCGGCGAATTGGGTGCCTCTGATAAGCCGATGCTTACGGTTCTTAACAAGGTGGACGCCCTTGAAGACTCAGGTGTGTTAGCGAGTTTGGAAGATAGATTTCCAAATACCATTTGTATCTCAGCCAAGCGTAATGTAGGAATCGACAAGCTCTTGCATAAATGCACTAGCATGTTAGGCGACCGAGTGCGCCGCGCTAGCTACCGCATCCCTCAGAGCCGCGGTGATCTCAGCGCCCTCATTCACAACGAATGCAAGGTGTTGCACACGGACTATGAGGGGAATGACATTCTCATCACTGCAATCGTACCGAAAGCAGTGGAAGGGAGGCTCGAGAGCTTTCGTATATAGAATAACCCCATCCCCACCTATGATTCGCCCACTTTGTCTCATTTTAATTCTTGCTAGCTCTTGTGCTTTTGCTCAAGACGTGCCGCCCGTGAAGCCGACCGAGCAAGCAGCAGCTCCAGTAGTTCAAAAAGCGGCTTCAAAGCAAGTTGAAGTTTCAGCCAAGCGCCTACGCATCGCCACACTGCAGATCTTCCTCGATCAAGAGGCCTTTGGTCCGGGTGTCATTGATGGCAAGATTGGTACCTTTACCGAACGTGCCATTGAGACATACATCGATAGCAAGGGACTGAAGTCAGAGAGCGAACTCTACCAGCTTTCTCAGTCATCCGTGAGTCAGCCGTTGCAGAAGGTCATCGTGCCAGACGCCGCCCAAAAGTATGTCGATACGGACTTTCAATACGGTGACGATCGCGTCTATCAAGCGAGTCGCAAGGATATGCCATACCGCTCCGTCGGGGAATTTATGGCTGAACGCTACCACACGACTGTGGAGTATTTGATGCACTTGAATGGTCGCTCCAAGATCAACAATGCCTTTAGCGGAAAAGAATTGGTGGTTCCTAATATCAATCCATTCCGCATTGAAGCCATGTCCATTGGCCGAGGCTTCGGAAAGGATCCGATCCTCAGTGCGCGCTGGGCGGTCGTGGATACTGGAGATCGCCAGATTCGCATCTACGAACCACTCAGCATCCACCCTCCTGAAACAAAGGGTGGGTTCTTTGGTTTATTTAAGAAAAAGCGTCAAGAGACTCTCGAGTATGGCTCGCCTGATGTGAAGGTGGATCTTACTGCTGCAGATGAGGCTGGTGCCACCCTAGTGGCCGCATTTCCAATCACTCCTGGCAAACCGCAATTCATTCGTCGCGGCACTTGGAAGATGAAAAACTCGGTGCAGTTTCCGACGTGGCGTTTTGATGACGCGCTTTTGAAGACGGGTAAATATAGTAAAGATGGCCTGGTGATTCCTTCGGGGCCCAATAGCCCAGTGGGGGTTCATTGGATGGGGCTGACGCGTAAGGGTGTGGGGATCCATGGTACTGACAATCCAAGTAAGATCGGCCGAGGTCGCAGTTCTGGTTGTGTGCGTATGGCCAATTGGGACGCGGCTCGCATGCCTAGTATCCTCCGTCCCGGTGCTGTGGTGATTATCAAATAGTTTCAATACCCAAAGGTAGGCCCGAGGCTTTTTTCTCGCTGAATTACGTGAATGCTCGGCCTAGCTATTGAGCATGCGTAGGGCGCCGCGGAGGAGCTCTTCGGTTCCGATGTCTGGCTGAGCAGCTACGACTGCTTTCACCGCTTTGCGGGCTTCGGCCTGCTTATACCCCAAGCCAATGAGTGCGAGTTCGGTGTCGTTGATCGCACTCGGAGCGCTGGATTCGCTGGCAGTTTTCCACCCATCCGCGACACCAACTTTGTCTTTGAGTTCCAACACGATCCGTTCCGCCGTTTTTTTTCCGAGACCTTTAATTTGTGAAAGGGCTGCGACATCTCCTTCAACCACAGCGGACTTGAAGGCATCAACGCTCATCCCACTGAGTACTGCCATCGCAATTGCAGGACCAATGCCAGAGACGCGATCGATGAGTAGGAGAAAAACATCGCGCTCCGCGTCTGAGGCAAAGCCGTAGAGACTCTGTGAGGTTTCACGTACCTGCAGATGGGTGCGTAAGTCGACCTCCACACCCTCGCTTAAGTGTAAAGAATCAAAAGTCGATACGGGAATGTTTACTAAATATCCCACTCCTGAGACATCGATGATGACTCGATTCGGGAGTGCTTCTAGTACCGTTCCTCTTAGGCGCGCTATCATTCTCATAGCATTACAGTCACAGCAAGCCTATGACCAGTCTCTTCATCGAGCAATCCATGAAAAAACAATTGTTGGAGGTCTGTTGGATCGTAATTCATTCAGGATAAATGTAATGTGTTCTGGTGGTGCGCGCCAGGACATGCCCAATCGCTCGACTGACGAGGCTTCGCGTGTCGGAAATTAAAAAATACGACTTTTTGGATGATTTCTCTTGGCAAGGTTGATCTGATTTCATAAATGTTGAAATTTGCAGTCGCTTTTTTTGGAGTGGTGTGCTAAAGTGGGTTTGTTATGGCAACTACTAAAAGAACTCGCTTTTCTCGTCGCGTCCCGGATCACGTGACTGATGAGATCGTTCATGTCCTTGGAGCGGATGATCGCTTGTTTGGTTTCAATGAACTATTCGAGAGTGTTTTTGATCGCCTCAAAGAACGCAACGCTGTGAGTGGCGGGGAAGAAATGTTACGTCTTCGTGCGTACGAAAAGCTTCAAAACCTAGTCACGCGTGGCATGGTTGAAAAGCAGGGCAAAGAATACAAAGGTCTTTCGCGTCTTCCTGAAGCACACAGCTCGTTCGAAGCAGAATAGACTCCCCAATTTAGAATCACTCTAACCACGTTTTCATTAGAAAACATATCTTTAACCTTTAATTGTAGCTCACACTGGTGTAACCAGTGTGAGCTACTTCTTTTTAGGGGGTAGTATTTGAAAGAACCCAGACTGAGCAGATGCTAGAATCCTATTTACCCGTAGTCTTACAGGCCGTCATTGCGATTGGCTTTGCAGCCATAGCCCTTGGGTTGAGTGTGTTGTTAGGTAAGAAGGGTTCTGGGATGGAAGCGAAAGACACAGTCTACGAGTGTGGCATGTTGCCCATTGGTGGAGGCACGCCCCGATTCTCGGTGAAGTTTTATTTGGTGGCGATGTTATTTGTGCTGTTTGATATTGAGGTGGTATTTATGTATCCATTTGCGGTGCAGTTTCACGATTTAATCCGCGAGAGTTCTACGGCATTGTATAGCGTTTTAGGTTTTGCTGGCATATTGGCGGTGGCCTATGTTTACGCCTTGAAGAAGGGTGCGTTTAGTTGGAACGAATAGGGGCATCCAGGCCGCTAGTATGCTCAAATATGTGAAGCTTTGAGCAAGAATTGATAAGTCCAATTTGTGGTGCTGTGATGCAAGCGATTGGATGCCTGAATTCACTCTTGCCCCTTTGGGATCGATGTCCATACTACCCGCGTGACTGACAAGAACCAGATTAGAGAAAATTTACGTAGCGAGGGCTTTGAGCTTATTGACAGCACGCTATCGTTATTGGTCGATAGCTTGAGTGATGCTCTGAAGAGCCTTGGCGAAGACGACCTTATTCCATTCTTGCCGTGGCGTGGGGAGACCCCGGCCTCTGAGGCTCCGGAAGGAGTTCAGCAGCTTTACTCGATTGGCTTCCAGCTGCTTAATATGGTGGAAGAGCGTGTGTCTTCAGCAATCCGTCGCGAGCGTGAAAAGGAAATTGGCGCGGAGTCGATTCGTGGGCTCTGGGCGCGTTCGCTCTCCGAGATGCAGAAGCTTGGGATGACTGAGGATCAGATTATAGAGGTGCTCAAGGATGTGCATGTTGAGCCGGTACTCACCGCTCACCCGACCGAGGCAAAGCGTGTGACTGTGCGCGAGCGCCACAGCGAGATTTACCAACACCTCGTGGTCAGCGACTATGAAAAGTATAGCAAGACTGAGCGTAGCCGCGTGCAGAACAAAGTAACTGCTGCACTCGAAACGCTATGGCGTACGGGGGAAATTCACCTTCACCGACCAGATATCAACGCGGAATTGCGTAATGCCCTCTATTACTTGCGCGAGATTTTCCCGGCTGTTTTGACTCGACTGGACGGGCACTTCTACGACGCGTGGAAGGAAGCGGGCTTCTCTACGGACAAGCTGCAGTCTGCTGACGCCATGCCACGATTGACGTTTGGCACGTGGATCGGTGGTGACCGAGATGGCCACCCGTTGGTCACACCGGAAGTGACTGAGCGCACACTCAATGACCTTCGTGATCACTCGTTTGTGCTCCTTCGCAAGGAGCTCAAGGAAGTGGCACATCATCTAACTATTTGTAGCCAGCTTCAGGATACTCCGGAAGAACTTACGACACGTATTGCGCAAATCCAAGGCTCCCTGTCGGATCCAGTATGGGCAGCAAAAGTGATGGCGCAGAACCAAGAAGAACCATGGCGCCAGATCGTTTACCTCATGCGAGGCAAGCTTTTCGAGACCGCTAATGGTAAGGGCGGCTACGCGACTCCAGAGTTGCTCGATGAAGACCTCGCCTTGGTGGAGAGAACCTTGAATGAAATCGGTTGTACCCACCTTGTGGAGCTCTACATTCTTCCGCTTCGTCACAAAGTGAAGACCTTTGGATTCCATCTAGCCACGATTGATATCCGCCAGAACTCTGAGTACCATGATAAGGCGCTCTCTCAGCTGCTTGTCCGTGCAAAGATTGCCGACGGTGAGAGTTTCGCTGATTGGTCAGAAGAAAAGCGTTGCGAATTCCTTAGCAAAGAGCTTGAGACCACACGTCCCTTCATTCACAACCGTTGTTCTGCAGGGGCAGAGGCTGACAATGTACTCAATGCCTACCGGGTGATTGCGAAGCGTATTCACGATCACGGGCATCACGGGATCGGTGCGTTCATCGTTTCGATGACTCGCTCGGTTTCTGATCTTTTAGTGGTGTATATCCTGATGCGTGAAGCTGGCCTGCTCATCAATACGGAAGATGGCTTGGCCTCTCCAATTGAAGTGGTGCCACTTTACGAAACGAAGGAAGACCTCGATGCGTCTGAGCGACTACTCGCTGGTTTCCTCGACCATCCAGTCACCCAGCGGAGCTACCAGTTGCGCTTCCAAGGAGCTCAGCCATTCCAACAGGTGATGTTAGGCTACTCAGATTCCAACAAAGATTGTGGAATTCTCACGGCGGCTTGGGCACTGCACCGCGCGGAGAAGGCGATGGTGGATGTGGCAGCAGAACGCGGCATCAAGCTTGGTTACTTCCACGGCCGTGGTGGCACGGTGTCTCGTGGGGCTGGCCCAGCTCAGTGGTTCATGGCTGCATTACCGCATGGATCCATGTCTGGTCATTTCCGTATGACCGAGCAGGGTGAGACCATTGCGCAGAAGTACGCAAACCTCCCGAATGCTACATTCAATGCTGAGATCCTTCTTGCTTCAGCAGCGGCGACGGCTGCAGATCATCAATACGGCAACAAAGTGGAGGATCCATGCATCGAGCTTGTGCCGGCACTGGCGCAAGGTTCTGAGTCGGCATACAAGGAGCTCCTACGCACTGAGGGCTTCATTCCATTCTACCGCGAGGCTACCATCATCGATGCGCTTGAAAACTCACGTATTGGTTCACGTCCGTCACGCCGTACTGGCAAGACAAGCTTCTCGCTCGACGACCTTCGCGCGATCCCATGGGTGTTCTCATGGACTCAGGCGCGCTACTACCTGCCAGGTTGGTTCGGTACTGGTTCTGCTCTGAAGGCGCTCAAAGATGAGAAGCCGGAGAAGTTCCAAATGCTTAAAGAGAATCTGGCGAGCTCGGTGTTCCTTACTTACGTGCTCACCAACGTGGAGACCAACCTCGCATCCGCGAATCGCGAGCTTATGGAAACATACGGTGCGCTCTGTACTGACGCTGCGCTCCGCGATAAGTTTCTTGGGATTATCACCGATGAGTATGAGTTGACACGAGAGCTTCTTGCTGAGGTCTTCAACGGTTCATTTGCAGAGCGTCGTCCGCGCATGCACAAGACCCTAGAGATTCGCGAAGAGCCGCTCAAAGTACTTCACAAGCAGCAGGTGGGCTTGATCTCACAGTGGCGTGCACTCAAGGCAGAAGGTAAAGAGGAAGAGGCTGAAGCCATGTTCCCGAAGATCCTTCTTTCCATCAACGCAATCTCCAGTGGTCTTCGCACCACTGGTTAAGCGCTGATCTATTAGTCATAGAGCCCGCGCCTTCTTCACGGAGGCTGCGGGTTTTTTATTCCTAAGCTCGAAATGCGGTGAGCGTTGAGTGTTGTGCTTAGCCTTCTGGTATGTGGCCAGAGTCTACGGCTTGTCGAACCCGGGTATGAATGTAGTCCCAGAGCTCTGGGTTGGCCTTCGCTATCTTCTGGTTGCGCTGCACAATCTGAGCGTAGCTTACCTTATTTTTGATCCAGGCTTCGTAGTTGGTGTTGAGGTTGTGAAGGATCGGAATCATGCGGTCTAGAGCTGCTGCAAATTGCGACTCCTGCGTTTCCTCAGCTTCAAATTCATCCCAAATCGCACGGAATTGCTGCGCTTGTGGTGAGGGTAGAAGTCCAAAAAGTCGATCTGCAGCTGCTTGCTCGCGTTCGGCTTTGTCCTCGTAACCTGCATCATCATAGCAAAAGGTGTCACCCGCATCCACTTCGACAATGTCGTGGAGCAAGAGCATATGAATCACTTTATTGATGTCGGTGCCTGGTTTCGCGTAGTCAGCCAAGGTCAGCGCGAAGGTGGCTACCGCCCAGCTGTGTTCGCCCGAATTTTCATAACGCGACTTAGACATTAGTAGCGTCTGACGCTGCACCTCTTTGAGGCCGTCGATCGCTTTGATGAAATCGATTCGTTGCTGGAGCTCGGACATGCAAGATCAGTAGCACGTGGGGGGGATGATGAGAATCCTAGATTACATCGTATGGGTGCTGTTCGCTTTCCGAATTGCTTTAATGCGCTTCTAGCCAGTTGTTGCCGGTGCCAGCGTCGGTTTTTGCTGGGACTTGGTGTGGGAGTGGGAGGGCGGATTGCATGGCTTCTAGAATTTTTGGGACGAGTTCATCTTGTTCGTCTAGGGCGAGGTCGAAGATGAGTTCATCGTGGACTTGGAGGATCATCTTGGTGCGGTACTTGCCGGTGCGGAGGAGTTCGTCTACTTTGATCATGGCGTGCTTGATCATGTCGGCGCCGGTGCCTTGGATCGGGGTGTTGATGGCGGCGCGTTCGGCATTTTTGCGGGTCATGCCATTGCGTGAGGTGATATCGCGGAGGACGCGCTTGCGGCCGCTGAGGGTGGTGACGAAACCATCTTGTTCTGCTTGCTCGATGGTATTCTCCATGAAGTCTTTGATGGCGGGGTATTGCTTGAAGTAGGTGTCGATGATTTCGCCGGCTTCGCCGCGCGGGATGCCGAGGCGTTGGGAGAGTCCGAAGGCGGAGATGCCGTAGATGATGCCGAAGTTGACCATCTTGGCGGTGGCGCGCATGTCGCGGGTGACTTCATCGATTTCCACGCCGAAGACTTTGGCGGCGGTGGCGCTGTGGATGTCTTGATCGTTTTGGAAGGCTTCGATCATTGCTTGGTCGCCGGAGATGGCAGCCATGACGCGGAGTTCGACTTGCGAGTAATCGCAAGCGAGGAGGGTGAAGTCGTCGCCGCGTGGGATGAATGCTTTACGGATCTCGCGGCCGGCTTCGCTGCGGATCGGGATGTTCTGGAGGTTTGGATCCGAGGATGCGAGGCGCCCAGTGGCGGTCATGAGCTGGTGGAGGTGGGTGTGGATACGGCCATCGCTCGGGCAGATGTGCTCTGGCAGGGCATCGACGTAGGTAGACTTGAGCTTGGTGGCCTCGCGGAATTCGAGGATCTCGGCGACGATTGGGTGTTTTGGCGCGAGGGTTGAGAGGGTGGATTCGTCGGTCTTGAACTGGCCGGTTTTGGTCTTCTTTGGCTTTTCAACAAGCTGCATTTCGCCGAAGAGGATTTCTCCGAGTTGCTTTGGTGACTTGAGGTTGAATTCTTTGCCAGCTTGTTGGTAGATCGATTTGGTGAGCGATTCGATTTTGGTGGCGAGGGTTTCGCCGATGGTGCCGAGTCCGTCTTTATTGACTGAGATTCCTTCGTGCTCGATGCGTACGAGGACTGGGAGGAGGGGGGACTCGATCTCGTAGAAGACTTCACTTTGGCCGGATTCATCCAGTTTTTCGGCGAGGATCTCGGCGAGTTGGAAGGTGATATCGGCATCTTCGCAAGCGTAGTTGGTGAGTGCCTTGGCGGGGATGGCCGTCATATCGATGAAGTCTTTTTTCTTGGTCTTCTTTTTCTCGGCGAAGGAGAAGAGGTCGTCTCCAAGGCCCGGGCTCTCTTGGTCAGGGCTTGGGTTTTCTGCCGCTACCTCAGAGAGTTTGATCGGGGTGTAGCCGAGAATGGATTCGGCGAGGAAGTCCATGTTGTGGCGTTGGTCTGGGTCGACGAGGCTGTGCGCGAGCATGGTGTCGAAAAATGGTGGCGCTACGTCGGCTCCTTGGGCAAGCATGACTGAGAGGTCGAACTTGAGGTTGTGGCCTATCTTGGTGGCGCTGGACTTGAATGCTGCACCTAGCGTTGTCAGGATTTGTTCGAGTGATAAGCTTGGGTTTGGTGTGACGAAGTAGGCCTCGCGAGCTTTCCATGAGATGGCGATGCCGAGGATGTCTGCGGTGCGTGGGTTGAGCGCGGTGGTTTCGAGGTCGAAGCACCAGAGGTCTTGCTTCTCGAGGTTCCTGGCGAGCTTTGTGAGCGCCTCAGGGGTGTCGACGAGTTGGTAGTTGGTCTTGAAATCTGAGAAGGTTTTGAGCTCAGCTTGTAGGAGGTCGGCTTGTTCGAGGCTTCCAGCGCTGGTGGTGCTGTGGCCGCGACCGGCTCGGAAATCGTTTCCGAAGAGTCGTTTGCCTAGCGAGTTGAACTCGAGTTCGGTAAAGAGCGATTGAATGGCTGCGTCGTCACGGGTGCCGAGGAGGAGTTGGTCGAATGTGGTGTCGACTGGCACATCGAGGATGATGGTGGTGAGGGTCTTGGAGAGGAGCGCTTGTTCCTTATTGTTCTCCACATTTTCCTTTTGCTTCCCTTTGAGTTGTTCGGTGGATTCTAGGAGGGCTTCGACCGAGCCAAATTGCTTGATGAGTTTTTTGGCGGTCTTTTCACCAACGCCTGGAACGCCTGGGATGTTGTCTGAGGCGTCGCCCCAGAGGGCTAGGATGTCGATGACTTGCTTTGGGTGCTCGATTTCCCACTTTTCGAGAATCGCTGGGACATCGAGGAGCTCGACATCGGAGCCTTTGCGGCCGGGCTTCCACATGGTGGTACCCTCACTGACGAGCTGGGCGTAGTCTTTATCTGGAGTGACCATGAAGGTGTGGAAGGATCCTTCCTGGTCGGCTTTCAGTGCCAGAGTTCCAATGATGTCGTCGGCCTCGAAGCCGTCGAGTTCGATGACTGGGATGTGGAAAGCTTCTAAGAGTCTTTTGACCTCAGGGATGGCCTTAGCGAGGTCCTCAGGCATGGCTTCGCGCTGGGCCTTGTATTCGGGGAATATTTTGTGACGCGGGGTAGGTGCTTTGGTGTCAAAAGCGACGCCTAGGTGGGTGGGCTGATGGTTCTCAAGAATGTCGAGCAGGGTGTTGATGAATCCAAAAACAGCAGAGGTATTCATCCCTTTGCTATTGTAAATTGGGTTTCTGATGAGCGCAAAGTGGGCTCGGTACACCAATGCCATACCGTCGAGTAGGAAGAGTCGCTTTTCAGATGATGCCATGCAAGTATGATGCTTGGGCGGCGCTAGGGGTCAATGATTTGTCTTTGAAATAGTGAAATAATGATCGATTTCAATGGGTAATAGGTTATGAGTTCTAGCAGTTGAGAAGATGATTAAGACGAGTATCTACGTAATTGTATTGTGTGCGGTGGGTGGCTATGTGCTGCAGCCATTGGTTCATCCCCTGATTGTAAAGAATCTAGGGATCACGGTGGATGAAGAAAAATTGCAGGCACTTGTCCAGCAATCCAAGGATCAGATTGCAGAAGCTAAAGAGAAGGTGCAATCGCAAGGTGATGCAGATAGCGCCGAGCCAGAGCAAGAAGCAGAGGTGGTTATGGCGGGAGACGATTCTGAGGCAGAGGATGCTCCAGAGGAGCCAGTGCTAGACAATTCTGTGGTGGGTGTCATGCGCAGCACCTTGAAAGAAAACCCTACATCACGATTCAGTTATGATGATGTGCAGGAATGGCATGATGTGGGTGAAGTGCGTATCGAGGGGAAGATGTACCGCGAGGGTGCTATTGTGGTGGAAATGGAAACCATTCTCGGAAAACATCCGCACAGAGTGCAGGCTTTGATTGCTGGAGATACAGTGGTGCGTTGGATTTTGTTGAGCACCGATGAGAGTGTGCTGTAGAGGCTGACTTCTATGATGCGCTGAGTTGATTGGAGCTACTTGAGTAAGTAATAAGTGGCTTATTGACCTTGTGTGGCGAATGTTTCGCATAAATTGTGTGTGAATGACTTGCGTCTTGTTTGGTGTGCTAAGTGAGGGGGTCTCCAGTGAGTTACGCCTTTGTGTCTAACTGCATTCGGAGTGGGGTTTTGAAAAAAAAGCAATTCGCGAGCAAATTAATTTTGACAGTTGCTGTTTAATTGGTAATTTCCGCCCCGCCTCATTCTCTAAACAGACTTTGAGTGTGGCGAATAAACCAAATGGTTGCTCTTGTAGCTCAGCGGTAGAGCGCGTCCTTGGTAAGGACGAGGTCGGCAGTTCAAATCTGCTCAAGAGCTCCATTAGTTTATTTCTCTTGCATCCAGCAAGAACCCAAATCTAAAGCGCAAAAAACATCTAATATTATGGCTAAAGAAGCATTCGAAAGAAACAAGCCACACGTGAACGTCGGTACTATTGGCCACGTTGACCACGGCAAAACTACTCTCACCGCGGCTATCACCAACACACTTGCTGAAGCAGGTGGTGCTGAAGCTAAGGCTTACGACGAAATCGACGGTGCTCCAGAAGAGCGCGAGCGCGGTATCACGATCTCTACTGCTCACGTTGAGTACGAAACAGAAGGTCGTCACTACGCACACGTTGACTGTCCAGGTCACGCGGATTACGTGAAGAACATGATCACTGGTGCTGCTCAGATGGACGGCGCGATCCTCGTTTGTTCCGCTGCTGATGGCCCAATGCCACAGACTCGTGAGCACATCCTTCTTGCTCGTCAGGTAGGTGTTCCAGCAATCGTAGTTTTCCTTAACAAGGTTGACCAGGTTGATGATGATGAGCTTCTCGAGCTTGTTGAAATGGAAATCCGTGAGCTTCTTTCAGCTTACGAATTCCCAGGTGATGACATCCCAGTAGTGATGGGTTCAGCACTCAAGGCGCTCGAAGGTGATACAGATCACAGAGCAAACATCCACAAGCTTATGGATGCAGTTGATTCCTACATTCCTGAGCCAGAGCGCCCAGTGGATCAGCCATTCCTCATGCCTGTTGAAGACGTGTTCTCCATCTCTGGACGTGGTACAGTTCTTACAGGTCGTATCGAGCGTGGTATCATCAAGAAGATGGAAGAAGTTGAGATTGTTGGTATCAAAGACACAATCACAACAACCATCACTGATATCGAAATGTTCCGTAAGCTTCTCGACGAAGGTCGTGCAGGTGAGAACGTAGGTCTCCTTGTTCGTGGTCTTAAGAAAGAAGACGTAGAGCGCGGTCAGGTTGTTGTTAAGCCTGGTTCCGTTACTCCACACGCTAAGTTCACTGGTGAAGTGTACGTGCTTTCCAAGGATGAAGGTGGTCGTCACACACCATTCTTCTCCAACTACCGCCCGCAGTTCTACTTCCGTACCACTGACGTGACCGGCGCTATCAAACTCCCTGAGGGTGTTGAGATGGTGATGCCTGGTGACAACGTTCAAATGGAAGTTGAACTCATCACAAAGATCGCGATGGAGAAGCGTATGCGCTTCGCTATCCGTGAAGGTGGTCGTACAGTAGGTGCTGGCCGTGTGGCTGACATCCTCGACTAATTTTACGCGCTGGGTTTCAGGATATTCCTGAAAGCTGGATTTATAAGGGTGCTCTCAAGCGAGCTTGAGAGCGCTCCTTATCCCGCGTAACGTAATTTCCAAGGTTCAAGGGGTGTAGCTCAATTGGTAGAGTAGCGGTCTCCAAAACCGTTGGTTCAGAGTTCGAGTCTCTGTGCCCCTGCCACCTTTTAAAATTACAATTTAATTCACTATGTTTGATAAGATTAGAACATTTCTTGAGCAGGTTAAGTCCGAGCTCAGAAAAGCGACATGGCCATGGGATTCTGATCCTAAGGCGAAAGGTCTAAAGAAGTATAAAGAGTTGGTTGATTCCACAGTGGTGGTCATCGTGGCAATTGTCCTTCTAGCGGGCTTTGTTGCTGTATCTGATCTTTTCTTATCCAAAGCGTTGGTCTTGCTCACAAGAGCGATGAGCTAATGCTTGACTTGCTTAGTTGGTCTTCCGCTAAGCAATTTTTCTCTCACAAATACAATATTTCTCATTTCACACGATGCCTAAGATTCCACCAGCACGCAGCCAATGGTACGTAGTTCATGTCCTTTCTGGTCAGGAGCAACGCGTCCAAAGGCGTATTCTTCGCCAGATTGAGGCGGAAGAGATGGGTGACAAGATTTTTGAAGTCTTGATGCCGACTGAAGTGGTTTCTGAGGTTCGCAAAGGAAAGACTTCTGAGCGCAAGCGTAAATTCTATCCAGGTTATATTTTGATCAATATGTATCTCCTCACTGAGGATGAGCAATTGGTTGAAGATACATGGTACTTCATCAAGGAGATGGAAGGTGTGATTGGCTTCGCGGGGACTAAGGTTCGTCCGATTCCGATGCGTCAGAAGGAAGTGGATGCGATGCTTGCTCAGATTAAAGAGCGCGAAGAAAGTGTGCGTCCAGCAGTGGCATTCGAAGTTGGTGATACCGTTGTGGTGAATGACGGCCCATTCCAATCTCAGAATGGTGTGGTCGAAGAGATTGACGTTGAGCGTGGTAAGCTACGTGTTTCCGTTACTATCTTTGGTCGTTCAACTCCGGTTGAGCTCGAATTTTGGCAGGTTGAACAAGGCGAGTAAACCTGTGTCGTGGATGTTACTATTCCACTCTCTAATATCGCAATTAACAATTAACAACTAACCCTATAGCAAATTATGGCTAAGGAAATTAAACAAGTTCTCAAACTTCAGATCCAAGCGGGTCAAGCGAATCCATCACCACCAGTAGGTCCTGCACTCGGTCAGGCAGGTGTGAACATTATGGCATTCTGTAAGGATTTCAACGCTGCTACTCAAAAGCAAGCTGGTGACCTCCTTCCAGTAGTGATCACCGTGTACAAGGATGCGTCATTCGACTTCATTACCAAGCAGCCACCAGCAGCAGTTCTTATTAAGAAGGCTGTAGGTATTGCTTCAGGTTCTGGTGAGCCAAACAAGAACAAGGTGGCTCACATGACCAAGGAACAACTCATGACAGTTGTTGAGCAGAAGATGCCTGACTTGAATGCAAATGATCCAGAAGCGGCAGCAAATATCATTGCTGGCACCGCTCAGCAGATGGGTATCACCGTTGAGGGGTACTAATCTGAGCCCCTGGCTTTGCCAGTGGTAAAAATAAATTTAGCACTAAGGTGCTTGACAAAGGGGGGTCTAAATGAGAGTCCCCTTTGTCCGCTCTGCACGCATGGTGTGTGTTGAGTAACAAAACCGCAGGAGTATCTGATGCATCGGGTACGATTGCACTGCAACTATAAATACAATGGCTAAACGTAGTAAACGTTACACACAGGCCGCAGCTTTGGTTGATGCAACCAAAGCATACGGGCTCGATTCTGCTGTAGAAGTGATTAAAAGCTTCCCAGCACCTAAGTTTGATTCAACTGTAACCCTTTCATTCGCACTTGGTGTGGATCCTCGTAAGAGCGACCAGATGGTGCGTGGTTCAGTAGCACTCCCACACGGTACAGGTAAGAATGTGCGCGTGGTTGTTTTTGCAACTGGAGACGCAGCTAAGGCTGCAGAAGCTGCTGGCGCAGACAAAGTGGGTATGGATGACCTTATCAAAGAAGTTCAAGGTGGTTTCACTGACTTTGACGTAGCGATCGCAACTCCAGACGCAATGGCTGAAGTTCGCAAGATTGCTCGTGTGCTTGGTCCACGTGGTCTCATGCCGAACCCTAAGACTGGCACCGTAACAGAAGACACCGCTGCAGCAATCGCTGAAGTCAAGGCTGGTCGTATCGATTACAAAATTGACAAGAGTGGCAACGTTTCTGCTGCTGTAGGTAAAGTGTCCTTCGATGCAGCAAAGCTCGTTGAGAATGCTCAGGCCTTTGTTGATAGCATCGTTAAGGCGAAGCCGGCATCTGCAAAAGGTAACTACATCAAGTCCGCTACTGTAACTGCTTCCATGAATCCAGGTGTGAAGCTTGATTCAAGCGTCTACTCAGTAACTGCATAATTTTACGAAAGGAACGATCACTATGAATCCTAATAAATCTTTCATCATCGACGAACTTTACGAGCGCGTAAACGCTTCTCCATTCGTCATCGTTGTGGACTACACTGGTACGACTGTGCCACAGTTCGCAGACCTTCGTTCTAAGCTTCGTGACTCAGGTGCTGAGTGCCACGTAGCCAAGAATACTTACATGCGTGCAGCAATGACCAAGGCTGGCCTTCCAGACATTGGTGCTGAACTCGTTGGTCAAACAGCGTTCATTACTGGCGACAGTGATGTGTGTGCTGCAGCAGGTGCTGTTAAGGCATTTGCTAAAGCTGCTGACAAGAAGGACGTGTTCAAGGCTGGTGTGCTCGACGGCGAGGCTCTCGACGTTGCTAAGCTCACGACTCTTGCGAGCCTTCCATCACGCGAAGTGCTCCTTGCACAGCTCCTCGGTGTCATCAACGAGCCTGGTACACAGATCGCTCGTGTGCTTAACGAAAAAGTTAAAGCAGACGGTGGCGAAGGTGCTTCCGCTCCAGCTGAAGAAGCAGCTGCTGAATAATAAACAATCTGAACTGATAGCAGTGTGGGGTAACTTGCGCTGCTTGATAACCAACCTTGGTTCCTCGTCGGACCTCCGGTCTGGAGAACTGAAATGCCCCTGATGCTCAGGGCGCGACGAAACCTAACTATAGAAAACACAATATAATGGCTGATCTAGAAAAAATCGCTGAAGAACTCGGCAAACTCACTGTAATCGAAGCTGCTGAGCTCGTTAAGAACCTCGAAGAAGCATGGGGCGTATCCGCTGCTGCTGCTGTAGCTGTTGCTGGCCCTGCTGCTGGTGGCGAAGCTGCTGAAGAGAAGACTGACTTCGACGTAGAACTCACTGAAGCTGGTGGCAACAAGATTGCTGTCATTAAGGCAGTACGTGGTGTTGCATCCGGTCTTGGTCTTGCAGAAGCTAAGAAGCTCGTTGAAAGCGCACCAGTTGTAATTGCTGAGGCTCTTGATAAAGACGCTGCAGATGCTGCTAAAGCTGCTCTCGAAGAAGCTGGCGCTAAGATTACACTCAAGTAATTTTTGAATAATCTTCTTGAGGTGACTCCGTTTTTACGGGGTCACCTTTTTGCGCCTCATTGATCAGAGTTCAAGTTTCTGTTAGTTAATGCTCGAAATTTGAACTCTGGTGAATGAGACTCCATCAATGTAGTTGCTGGAATCTCACAAACTGGAAACAGGATCCTAAACCAAGCTGCCCGAATCAGTAAAATGATATCGGGTTTAACCGCCTAAATAATACTCGTACTTAACCATGGCCGAAAGACGCTACTTCGGAACAATTGATGAGGTGATTGAACCACCGAACCTCATCGAAGTTCAATCCAAGTCCTACGAGGACTTCCTTCAGAAAGATGTGCCTGCTACTCAGCGCATTGAGACTGGTCTTCAAGCAGTCCTCAAGGAAGTTTTCCCAATCAAGAGCTACGATGAGACCATCGAGCTAGACTTCAGTGCATATGACATTGAGGAGCCTAAAGCCACTGCGCTTGAGAGCCTTCAGACTGGAGAAAGCTTTAGTGCTGCTCTCTATGTTACCTTCAACTTGAAGGATGAGACTGGCACCAAAAAAGAGCGTGTGTACATGGGCGAATTGCCAATGATGACACGTCGAGGCACCTTCGTGATAAACGGTGCTGAGCGTGTGATCGTTTCACAGCTTCATCGTTCTCCGGGTATTTGCTTTGAGAAGTCTCTTCACCTTAATGGCAAAGAGCTCTTCAGCTTCCGTATTATTCCAGATCGCGGTTCTTGGCTTGAAACACAATTTGACACCAACGATCTTCTTTACGTCTACCTCGACCGTCGTCGCCGTAGAAGAAAGTTCCTTGCCACCACATTCCTTCGTGCACTTGGTTACCCAAGCAATCGCGAAATTTGTGAGCAATTTTACGCCATCAAGAAGCTCAAGCTTGCTGAAGAGATGGATGAAGAAGAGCTTGCATCAATGGTGCCTTTTGAAGACGTCATGGATGGCGAAGTTGTCGTTGCAAAGTGTTACGAGCCACTCACTATCGGTGTGGTGCGTCAGCTCCTTCCACTTGGTCTTAAGAACCTGGACGTGATTGACTCACGCGAAGACGAAGTACTCATCAAGTCCCTAAAGAAAGACCCATCACACGATGAAGAGTCTGCACTCAAGGACATCTACAAGAAGCTTCGCCCAGGCGATCCACCAACAGCCGCGAATGCTCGCGCACTTCTCAAGCGTCTCTTCTTTGATGACAAGAAGTATGACCTCACCCGTGTAGGCCGTTACAAGATCAACCAAAAGCTCGGCATCGAAGTCGAATCCTCGACCCGCACCATGGTGGGCGAAGATTTCCTCAATGCTACCAAGTACCTTCTCAAGCTGAAGAAGGGTGATGGTGTGCTGGATGATATTGATCACCTTGGCTCACGTCGTGTGCGTGCTGTAGGCGAACTTCTCGCTAACCAGTGCCGCGTAGGTCTTGCTCGTACCGAGCGTCTTGTGAAAGAGCGTATGACGCTCTTTGATGTGAACATCGAGGGTATGACCCCTCAGAAGCTAATTAACCCAAAGGCTCTCTCAGCGGTGGTTCGCGACTTCTTTGGTCGTTCCCAGCTTTCCCAGTTCATGGACCAGACGAACCCACTTGCAGAGCTTACGCACAAGCGTCGTCTCTCAGCACTTGGACCTGGTGGTTTGAACCGTGACCGTGCAGGCTTCGAAGTGCGTGACGTTCACCCGTCGCACTACGGACGTATTTGCCCGATTGAAACTCCTGAAGGTCCAAACATTGGTTTGATCAACTCGATGTGTACCTATGCGCGTATCAACGAGTTTGGTTTCATTGAGACACCATACCGCAAGGTGAAGAATGGTGTGGTTAGCAACGAGATTGAGTACGTCACTGCTGACCAGGAAGAAAGCTTCCTCATTGCTCAGGCGAACAACCCGATCGACAAGGGTGGTAAGTTCCTCAACGAACGCGTGACTGCTCGTGAGAGTGGTGGCGAATTCATTGAGGTTGAGCCATTGACAGTTGATTATATGGATGTTTCGCCAAAGCAACTTGTTTCTGTTGCTGCTGGATTGATTCCATTCCTCGAGCACGATGATGCGAACCGCGCCTTGATGGGCTCAAACATGCAACGTCAGGGTGTGCCGCTTCTCATCTCCGAAGCTCCGTTCGTGGGTACAGGTCTTGAAGCAAAAGCTGCTCAGGATTCCCGCGCAGTGGTAGTGTCGGAATCAGAAGGTGTGGTGGCCGCATCCACTGGTGAAGTCATCATCGTCACAAAAGATGGTGAGCTCCCAGTTACTGACAACGAGTTTCTCTCAGACAACACCGCGGTGAAGACTGACTTCAGTAAGGGTGTGTTTGTCTACCCACTGCGTAAGTTCATGCGTTCCAACGCAGGTACTTGCATGAACCAGAAGCCAGTAGTCCACCGTGGCGACAAGGTGAAGATTGGTTCTGTTCTCGCTGATGGTCCGAACACCCAAGGTGGTGAGCTCGCACTCGGCCGTAACGTTCTCGTGGCCTTCATGCCATGGAATGGATACAACTTCGAGGATGCTATTGTGATCTCCGAACGCGTGGTGAAGGAAGATGTGTACACATCCATCCACATCTCTGAGTACGAATGTGCTGCTCGTGATACCAAGCTCGGCCCTGAAGAAATCACTCGTGATATTCCAAACGTCGGTGAAGAGGCTCTCAAGAACCTCGACCACGACGGTATTGTACGCATTGGTGCAGAAGTGAAGCCTGGCGATATTCTCGTCGGTAAGATCACTCCGAAATCCGAAACTGAGCTCGCTCCAGAAGAACGCCTCCTACGTGCGATCTTCGGTGAGAAAGCTGCAGACGTGAAGGATACTTCACTCCGCGTGCCATCAGGCACCATCGGCATCGTTCAGGATATTCGCATCTCAACTCACGGACTCGCTCGCCGCAAAGGTGGTGACATGGATCCTGCTGAGATGAAGAAAAAGCTCAAGAAGATTGACGACGAGTACAAGAAGAAGAAAGACGCCCTCACGGACCAGCTCACTGAGCGTCTCTCCGACATCCTTCTCGGCGAAAAGATCCCACTCGATGTAGTGAATGCACAGTCAGGCGAAATCATCATCCCTGCGAACCGTAAGATCACCAAGACTCTCCTTCGTAAGCTTGCAGCGATCCACGATCACATCGAAATCGATCCATCACCGATCCGTAACAAGATCCTCGAAATCATTTCTACCTTCGAAGGTCGTTTCTCTGAGCTCGATACCGATCGCGAACGCCGTCTTGACCAAATGGAGTCAGGCGACGAAGTCGATCCAGGTGTGATCAAGGAAGTCAAAGTCTACGTCGCGAAGAAGCGCAAGCTCTCCGTGGGTGATAAGATGGCAGGTCGTCACGGTAACAAAGGTGTTGTCGCGACAATCGTACCTGAAGAAGATATGCCGTTCCTCGACGACGGAACTCCAGTGGACATTTGTTTGAACCCACTTGGTGTACCATCTCGAATGAACGTTGGTCAGGTTCTTGAAACCCACCTTGGTGTTGCAGCCAAGGCACTTGGATTCAATGTAGCCACACCGATTTTCGACGGTATCCCTGAAGCAAAAGTTTGGGACTTCATGTCCGAAGCTAAGAAAGTTGATGGATTCACTTGGATTGGAGACGGCAAGGACGGCTCCACAGGTGGTAAGTCCACTCTCTACGACGGTCGTACTGGCGAGGCATTCCACCAGCCAGTCGTGGTAGGTCAAATTTACATGCTGAAGCTCGGTCACCTTGTGGCTGACAAGATTCACGCACGTGCAGTTGGTCCGTACTCACTTGTTACCCAGCAGCCGCTCGGTGGTAAGGCTCAGTACGGTGGTCAGCGATTTGGTGAGATGGAGGTGTGGGCTCTCGAAGCCTACGGCGCCGCCTACACCCTACAGGAGATGCTTACAGTCAAGTCCGATGACGTTCAGGGCCGTACGCGAATCTATGAGGCGATTGTCAAAGGTGACAACAACCTCGAAGCTGGTACTCCAGAATCGTTTAACGTTCTCATGAAAGAGATGCAATCACTCGGTCTAGATGTTCGCCCAGGTAAGGGCTACGTCAAGGATTCCGAATCAGCTGCCCCTGGTGCTGACTTAGGATCTGACGACTTCTCACTCGATGATCTTACTCTCTAATCAACACGAAAAGTGGGCGGCAATCGCCGCCCCATATTCCCAATTACTAAAAACAAATAACAATTTACTAATAAAATGAGTGTTGAAACTAACTTGCGTGAACTATTCGGAGTCGACGAAAAGCCTGACTCATTCGATCACGTCGCTATCACCGTTGCGAATCCAGAGATCATCCGCGGATGGTCTAAGGGCGAGGTGAAGAACCCTGAAACAATCAATTATCGTACATTCAAGCCAGAGAAGGGTGGTCTCTTCTGTGAGCGTATTTTCGGTCCAACTCGCGACTGGGAGTGTGCTTGTGGTAAGTACAAGCGTATTAAGCATAAAGGCGTCGTTTGTGACCGCTGTGGTGTGGAGGTGACTCTCTCCCGCGTGCGTCGTGAGCGTATGGGCCACATCGAGCTCGCAGTGCCTGTGACTCACATTTGGTTCTACAAGTGTATGCCATCACGTATCGGCCTGATGCTCGATATGTCTGCGCGTCACCTTGAGCGTGTGATTTACTACGAAGACTTCATCGTTACTGAGCCAGGTGACACGCCACTTGAGCGCGGCCAGCTTCTCACTGAGCTTGAGCTTCGCGATGCTGAAGACGACTACGGCGAAGATTCATTCCGTGCTGCCATGGGTGCAGAAGCTCTCCAAGACCTTCTTTCCCAGTGTCAGCTGCAGGAAATGATCGTGGATCTTCAGGAAGAAATGGAGAACACACGTTCTAAGCAGACCATGAAGAAGCTCGCCAAGCGCCTTAAGCTTACGCAAGGCTTCCTTTCATCCAAGACTCGTCCAGAGTGGATGATCATGAATGTGCTTCCAGTGATCCCACCGGACCTTCGTCCATTGGTGCCACTTGAAGGTGGTCGCTTTGCTACTTCTGATCTCAACGACCTCTACCGTCGTGTGATCAACCGTAACAACCGCTTGATGAACCTTCTTCAGTTGAAGACACCTGAAGTGATTATCCGCAACGAGAAGCGCATGCTTCAAGAAGCGGTGGATGCACTCTTCGATAACGGCCGTCACGGTCGTGCTGTCACAGGTGCTGGTAACCGTGCGCTCAAGTCGCTCTCAGACATGCTCAAGGGCAAGGGCGGACGTTTCCGTCAGAACCTTCTTGGTAAGCGTGTGGATTACTCCGGTCGTTCTGTGATCGTGGTTGGTCCTGAGCTGAAACTTGGTCAGTGTGGTCTTCCTAAGAAGATGGCACTCACGCTCTTCGAACCATTCATTATCCGTCGTCTCAAGGAACTCGGCTACTGTCACACAGTGCGTTCTGCGAAGAAGATGATTGACCGTAAGACTACTGAGGTTTGGGACATCCTCGCTGAAGTGACCAAGGGTCACCCAGTGATGTTGAACCGTGCGCCGACACTTCACAGGCTCTCTATCCAGGCATTCGAGCCAGTATTGATTGAGGGTTCTGCGATCCGTGTGCACCCACTCGTATGTACTGCATACAATGCGGACTTTGATGGTGACCAAATGGCGGTACACGTACCACTTTCTGTAGAGGCTCAGATGGAAACGCGTCAGCTTATGCTTGCGCCAAACAACATCTTCTCACCTTCTTCAGGTAAGCCTATCACCACTCCTTCTCAGGATATTATTCTCGGTAACTACTATCTCACCTACAGCCGTATACGTACCGCTGTTGAGATCGAGGCAAACAAGGAGAAGCATCTCCCACTCTTCGAGAATACGACTGAAGTTG
Organism: Rubritalea marina DSM 17716; assembly: GCF_000378105.1. GTDB lineage: Bacteria > Verrucomicrobiota > Verrucomicrobiia > Verrucomicrobiales > Akkermansiaceae > Rubritalea > Rubritalea marina. The sequence goes on from NZ_KB899254.1 coordinate 135,410, forward strand.
AATTCGCAATTGCATCCCGTAAGCTCCGTTACCACGACCTCATCCGTCTGCGTAACCCTGACTTCGGCAAGGATACTGTATACGGCGATAAGGAGCTCAAGATCATTGAGACCACTCCTGGCCGTGTGCGCTTCAACGAAATCTGGCCTGAGGGCGTAGGTTTCATCAACTTCACCGTTGGTAAGAAGCAAATTGGTGATGTGATTTGGCGTTGTTACCAGGCAGCTGGTAAGAACAACACCGTCTTGGCTCTCGATAGCCTCAAGACACTTGGCTTCACCGAGGCGACTCGCTCAGGCACATCCATTGGTCTTGTTGACATGGTGATCCCAGCTGAGAAGCCGGCAGAGCTTGCCAAGGCATATGAGGAAATCGATAAGGTTGACAAACTCTACCGCGACGGTGTCATCACCAACAACGAACGTTATCAGAAGGTGGTTGATATTTGGACCCACGCCACAGACAACATCGCGAATGCGGTATACCGTCAGATGGAGCACAAAGGTGGTGAATACTTGCCAAACCCACTCTTCATGATGGTTGACTCTGGTGCTCGTGGTAACAAGGCACAGATTAAGCAGCTTGCAGGTATGCGTGGTTTGATGGCCAAGCCATCTGGTGAAATCATCGAACGCCCAATTACCTCAAACTTCCGTGAAGGTCTCTCAGTACTTGAGTACTTCATTTCCACTCACGGTGCGCGTAAAGGTCTCGCGGATACAGCTCTCAAGACTGCTGACTCCGGTTACATGACTCGTAAGCTTGTGGACGTGTCTCAGGACGTGATCATCCATGAAAGAGATTGTGGCACCGTCAATGGTATCACTGTCGGCCCAATCTTCGATGGCGATGAGGAAGTGGCAACACTCCCAATGCGTATCTATGGTCGTACTTCTTGTGAAGAAGTGAAGGATCCAGTATCTGGCGAAGTGATCATCAACGTCAACGATATCATCAATGAAGATCAAGCGAAGCGTGTGGAAGACATTGGTCGCCAGACACTCAAGATTCGCTCAGTTCTTACTTGTGAAGCCGAACAAGGTTGTTGTGCTCTTTGCTATGGATTGAACCTCGCTACCGGCAAAATCGGTAAAGACGGTGAAGCCGTGGGGATTATTGCAGCTCAGTCTATCGGTGAGCCTGGTACACAGCTTACAATGCGTACCTTCCACGTTGGTGGTGTGGCTACCGCATCATTCAAGCAGCCAATCATCAAGGCAAAGTCTGGTGGTACTGTAGTTTACAAAGATCTCCGTACCGTTAAGGATGCAGATGGTAATTGGGTTGTTCTTAATAAGAAGGGCGCCGTGTCGATCCAGGATAAGAGTGGCCTCGAAGTAGAGGAACACGCACTGATCATTGGTTCCGTTATCTCCGTCAAGGATGGTGAAAAAGTGAAGAAGGGTGCTACCTTCGTGACTTGGGATCCATACAACGTACCAATTCTCACTGAGAAGCCTGGTAAGATTGAATTCCGCGACATGATCACGGGCATCACTGTTGGTAACGAGACTGATAAAGAGACCGGCAAGAAAGGTATGGTTATTACCGAACACAAAGAAGATCTTCACCCATCCATCGTGATTGTGGACGAAGCAACTTCCGAAGTGCTCGCCTCCTACCCAATTCCAGTTGGTGCTCACATCTCTGTAACTGAAGGCCAGATCATCGGTGGTGGTGGCCAGCTTGCGCGTACTCCGCGTAAGGCTGAAAAGACCAAAGACATTACTGGTGGTCTTCCACGTATTGCTGAGCTTTTCGAAGCCCGTCGTCCAAAGGACGCTTGTACGATCGCTAAGATCGACGGTGAAGTTTCCTTCGGCCCGAATGTGCGTGGTAAGAAGAAGGTGATTGTATCCAATGTCGAGACCGGTGAGTCCGCTGACCACCTCGTCCCAATGGGTAAGCACGTGACTGTTGCTGAAGGTGATATACTGAAGGCTGGTGATCAAATCACTGACGGTCCAGTGGCTCCGGAAGACCTCCTCGAGGCTTGTGGTGCACAGGAACTTCAGGAGCACCTCGTGAATGAAGTTCAGGAAGTTTACCGAGTCCAAGGTGTGGAGATCAACGATAAGCATATCGAGATCATCATCCGTCAGATGCTCCGTAAGGTGAAGATCACTGAAACTGGTGACACTGATTTCCTTTGGGGAGACCAGGTAGACCGCACCGCATTCAACCGAGCAAACCGCACAGTGACAGCACAGGGTGGTAAGCCGGCTGAAGGTGAAGCTGTACTCCTTGGTATCACCAAGGCGTCTCTTGAAACTGACTCCTTCATCTCTGCAGCATCCTTCCAGGACACCACACGAGTCCTCACAGAAGCTGCAACCCTCGGCCGCGTTGATACGCTCCAGGGCTTCAAGGAAAACGTGATCATGGGTCACCTCATTCCAGCAGGTACTGGCTTCAGAACACACAAGAGCTCACGCTTTGAGTTCACTGTTGAAGAGCCAGAGCCAGTGCAGGAGGAGTCCGCTGAAGAAGGCGCAGAGACTGCCTAAGCTGCGGTTCTCTAGCACATTCTAGCTAGCAACTATTTCAGCCCGTTTGAGCGCAATCGCTCAAACGGGCTTTTTTTCGTCTGTGATGCAGGAGCATCTGGCAAAGTGCTTAGCATAGGTAAAGTACCTAGATGGTGGCTTACTATTGCCAAGCTCGCTTTTTAGCCACTAATTCAGAACTATGGTTAGACTTTTCTAGCCTTAAAACAAATTAGCTGTTATATGGGAGACTATGATGAAATGGAGTGTCGGAATGATGGCATGCCTTTCGGCTGCTCTCTGGGCTAATCCAGCGGGAGAGTCACAGCCTGCAGGTGCTAGCTATGAGGAGGTTGAATGGGGGAAACTGCAAGGAGCTGCAGCTTCCTTTGTCGATGCATTTAATGAGCAGGATGCCAAAACACTGGCTGCCTTGTTTGCAGAGAATGGGGTGATTGAGCTCGGTCAGGATGTTTCGATCAAAGGCCGAGAAGCCATACACCTGTACTACCAAAATATTTTCGAGAGTAACCCAGGTGCAAAGATCGGAATGGAAGCCACTTCTGTGAAGTTCGAGTCACCAGAGCGCGTGATCGAACGAGGCGCACTAGTGATGCAGAATGACGATGAAACAAGCACCTTCTACTATGCCGCGATCGTAGCCAAGCAGGATGATGGTTCCTGGCGGATTGAAAATAGCCGCACTGTCCAGCCGGCGGAATCTTCGAGTAATGACGCCCTTGAATCTATTGAAGGGTTGATTGGTGAGTGGGTAGCGCAATTTGATGAGGCATCCTATAAAGTACAGTTCCGGTGGGACCCCTCTGGTGCATGGATGATTGGACAGGGGCGCTTCATTTCTCCAGGGATCGAGCCCGTGCGCACGACAACGAGAATTGGCTGGGATGATAAAGCTGGTCAGATCGTGTCTTGGTCATTTGATTCATTGGGTGGCTATTCTCACTCTACTTGGCGACGAGTTGAGGGGGTGTGGAACATGGATGCTGCTGGGGTGAACGCTGATGGTGAGTCCACCAAAAGCCTGCAGACAGTGTCAGTCGTGAAACCTGAGCAGATCGTCTGGAGCTTTACCAAGCGTGAAGTCGATGGTGCTCCACAAGATGATTTTAACATGCGGCTGGTGAAGTCACCGCCTAAGCCGTTTGCAAATAGAGAAGGAGGTGAACAATGAAGCGAATCAAAAGAAATACCAATCGATACACCTGGCTTCTATCGGTTCTTACCATGTTAGCCATTCCAGAGATTGACGCTCGAGGTCTAGGTAACCGAGGAGGAGGAGGTGGTGGTGGTGCTCGTGCTTCTGCCCGTGCTGCAGCACCACAGCGGAGCCATTCGCGTCCAGCACAGCGACCACAGAAGGTGCAGCGGAATCCGATGACGTCTTCACGACCGGCTCAGCGGCCCAATGTCAGTCGTCCTAGCACACGACCCTCAGTATCCAAGCCCACGACAAGGCCATCAACAAAGCCGGCGACTAGACCGCAAAGTCGTCCAACAACGCGGCCCTCGACTAAACCCTCGACGCGCCCATCTGTTGGAAACAATCAAAGACCTAGCACGCGTCCCTCGATCAAGCCTGGTGATAAGAAATACGCCAAGCCGTCGATTGGGCTAGATGGTAAACCCATTCAAGGGAAGCCTAGCGTGCGCCCTGAGCGCCCAAGTGGCGGAAAATTGGCTGATAAGCGGCCAGCGCAGAGACCGTCGATCGGCAAGCCCATCGCAAAGCCGCCGATTAGCAAGCGCCCGTCAATTGGCAATGGCAAGCGAGCCGACTGGAGCAAGCGCCCAGGTGTCGGACATCGCCCGGGAGGCGGACGTGTGAACATTGGCAATAACGTGGACATCAACTTCTCACGTAATGTGAATTGGTCTGTGAATAGTCGCCATTGGGGCGGTCGACCATGGTGGGGTTGTGGAGCTTATTACCCATGGCACCGTGGCCATTGGCATTACGGATGGGGCAGATACCCATACTATTACCGTCCAGGGCGGGTGATTGCCTGGGGCTTGGTAGGATGGGGAATTGGTAACTTGATCTTCAACTGCGGTTACCATTCATACTATAATCCGTACCCTACTCAGACGGTGGTCGTATACAACAATAGTGGCTCTAGCACGGTAGACTATGCTCAGCCAGTGACTCAATCTGCCGAGCAAGCTGTGGAGCAACGTTCGGGTATGACCGAGGCGGAGAGTGACAATGTCGCAGAGAAGGCCTCCAAGGCATTTGATGCTGCTCGTGATGCCTTCAAGAAGAAGGATTATCTCACCGCGTTGAAAAAGACAGACGAAGCAATTAGCTTTGATCCAGGAGAAACTGTGCAGCATGAGTTTCGAGCTCTGTGCCTTTTTGCATTACAGAAGTATGGTGATGCGGCATCCGTGTTGCATTCGTTACTTTCTTCAAGTCCGGGTTGGGGTTGGGAGACTATGATCGACCAATACGATTCGTCGACCACCTACGAAAACCAGCTCAGAGCATTGGAGGATTATGCTACGAAAACTCCGGGTTCCGCTGAGGCGCATTTCTTGCTCGGGTATCACTTCATGACTGCTGGTCACTTTGATCAAGCGAGTGACGCTTTTGCTAAGGTGGTGGATCTTCAGCCAAAGGACAGCGTGGCGGCACAGTTGTTGAGGCTTACGCAAAATACCACAGATGGTGATGGTGAAACAAAAGCAGCGAAGTCTTCAGGCAAGGAGTATCGTCCTCCAGCCCTTGAATCGCTGCAAGGTGAATGGAAAGCCAAGACCGATAAAGGGACCATCACTCTAAGCATCGACAAGGATAACAAGTTTGTCTGGCTCTATGATGATGGTACGCAACCATTCAAAATGGAGGGTGAAGCTAGCATGGATGAAGGACTTCTGGTTCTTAGCGATACAGAGAGCCAAATGGTCGCCGCTATTGAAATGAAGGATGATCAAACACTCAACTTCCTGATCGCGGGCGGAACCGAAGGGGATCCTGGTATCGACTTCAAGAAAGCATCATAGATGCGAATACGTTTCTCATAGTAGTGTGTAATAACAAAATGAGGCACCTCGTCCAACGGGGTGCCTCATTGATGTTATAAAGAATAGCTCAGAGCGTTATAGCTGATCAATTGCGTCTGCGCAGAATTGTGACCACGTTTCGAGGCGATCGTAGATCGCCGTGTTGATTTCAGAAGGGGCGCTGAGCTGGAGATCGACGATGGCGTCCTCATTTGAACGCACATTGGAGCCAGTGACGTCAAATAAGTGGACCACTCCTAGGTGGACCTTCCCTACTTCATTCGAGTCGTCATTGAGTAGACCAATGATTTTCTGTGTGTACGTGCCGTCGATCACCACTTCTTCAGCGATCTCACGTTCGACGCCAGCCATGTATGTCTCATAGCCAAGGTGGTCTTCGCGTTCGTCTTCAGGGTTAATGTGTCCGCCGATTCCCATGGAACGCTTGGCGTGGAGCCGAGCCTCTCCACCAGCTTTGCCTCGAGAATAGTGTACGAATTTACCATTGAGGCGAATCAGCACATAGGGGATGAGCTGTTTGTGGCTGGGATCCTCTTCCGCGGCTCCACGATCCATAAAGAAGTTATTCTTCGGATCTAAGATAACCGGAAGATAGCTGTCGACGTCTGTAGATAGCCCTTGAAAAGAACCCAGCTCGTCAAACTGTGAGCGTGTGATCACGAGCACTTGCTCGCCCTTGTAGTCTTTGCCCATGGATTATGCAGATTGAGATTTGATGAGCTTGGCAATCTGCTGGATGTCTCCATCTGCAGCCCAAACGTGCCGAAGAAAGTCAGCTGGGTGGAGATTGCCATGTTTCCTGAGGAAGTTGCGGTCGCCACCGCAAGAATACATGATGTCCGGATCGAGCTCGCCGCGGAGTTTATGCTCAGCTTTGGCGATGATGCGTGGGAGGTATCGGATCCCGTCGAATTCTTCATTCTTTGCTGGAAGGTCACTTGGGCTGATCTCATGCTCACTCAACACCCCGCTTTGCATCACATTGAGGTAGTCCCGACGCACTGCCGCTATGAGGAGTGCTGTGGATTCTGTTGGTTCACCTGCATCTGCTAGGTCTTCCACGAAATCGAATAACTCACGCGGCTTGTACCCGATACTCTCTAGAAAGGCTAAATCGTCTTCACTGTAGTAGGACTCAAAGTCCATGTTGCCGCTTCGAAATGCTTCGATACAGCGGCGGAATAGTTTGAGAAAATTGTCATTCCAAGTCATAGCGATAATGTGCAACTCTGATAGAGTTCTGTCAATCTTGGAGAAATCCACCTAAATATCTTACGTTGGAGATAGATTGTTTTTTCTTGATGAAAGTGAGGTTAAGCGTATAGCTTACGAATGCTTAATTTCGTGTTTTAGGATTTTTCTGCCATTGTTGTGACAATAATGGCGTTGAATTATCGCATCAATCCCATACCTCCAATGTGGTACGAAACGTGCTGATAATAAGAGAATCTCACAATGCTGGAATATTTGTGTACGATTTGAGTCAAACCCAATATGACCCTACCCTCGATCTTAGGATCGAAGAATAAATACAAACCTATGAAACAAGCCGATAAACCTGTAAAACTCACCGCATTTGTAAAAAAACAATACCAGCGCCTCCTCGACCTTCGGGACGAAATGGTAGATACTACCGCCGGAAAGACTCAGGACACACTCCGAAGTCATCCAGAGGGGAGTGAAGCAACTGGATCCGGTGAGCACTCAGGTGATGCAGGAAGTGATGCCTATGACCGCGATTTGGCGCTCAGTATCCTTTCCAAAGAGCACGATGCGCTCTACGAAATCGAACAAGCGATCCTTCGGGTGGAAAATGGCGTCTACGGCATTTGCGAAATGTCTGGCCAAAAAATCCCAAACACACGACTCGAGGCGATTCCATTCTGCCGCCTCACCATCGAATGTCAGGAGCTATGGGAAGAAAAGCACGGTAAGAACCGCTACCGCCGCTCTGATGAATCCGGCTTCTCAGGGCTTACTCTCTAAGATCTCTTAAGTAAATCGATCCTTTTAGCACCCTCAGAAATCAATGATTTCAGAGGGTGCTTATTTTTTACCGATGAATGACTTAGATCATGTGAATCCTGTTGGATTTCACGTTCTTGAGAAAAAAAGAATCAGTTTGACTTGACGATGTCGTGGAATTCGGTAGGTTGCGCCCCCCGAATCGAATCAATTTAAGAACCATGCCACGCGATATCATCATCCTCGAATGCACTGAAGCACGCGCAGAAGGTAAGTCACCTTCTCGCTACACATCCACACGCAACAAGAAGAGTCTCAACACGCCAGGTCGTCTTGAGAAGGTCAAGTACAACCCAGCACTTCGCCGCCGTACTCTTCACCGTGAGCTTCGCTAATTCGTAGCATTCGCAAACACTCAAATTTTATTATATCATGTCCACTGAACCAAAAACAGTAGAGCGCCGCATTGCTTTCCGTAAAGCAAACCGCTGCATGACTCGTCGTCGTATCGACCTCCCAGCTGAGCAGATCGACTACAAGAACACCGACATCCTTTCTAAATTCACTTCTGAGACTGGCAAGATTTTGCCACGTCGTGTTACAGGAGTATCTGCAAAGCTGCACCGCAAGATCACACGCGAAATCAAGCGTGCTCGTTCCTGCAACCTTCTTCCATAATATTTGGAAGATAGGGTGTTGATACCAGATTAATGGTTTTTTGTGAGCTAGCCTAACGTCACTGTGGGCTAGCTCATTTGTTTTTAATTTTTGCATCATCATTGTCATGCCAGCGAGTATTCAAGAATTGAAGGACACTCAAAACGAGCGCGATGAACGTAACATCGCGATCGACAGAGTGGGGGTGAAGGCCCTTAAGTTCCCCGTAGAAGTTCGGGAAAAAGAAGGCGGCAGCCAGCGCACCGTAGCGACTACTGCGCTAGCAGTTGATTTGCCTGAGCACTTCAAAGGCACTCACATGAGCCGCTTTGTCGAGGTGCTGAATAGCCATGGCAATTGCCTCGACGTGCGTGAAATGAAGACGGTGCCAGAGGAATTACTCGGCCGGCTTGAGGCGTCTCGCGCACATGTGGAATTTGAATTCCCATTTTTCCGGGTGAAGCCTGCCCCAGTCACAGGCAAAGGCGGTGTGCTCGATTATACCGTGAAGTTTGAAGTGGAAGCCTGTGCCAATGGTGATTCGGACTTTATTTGTACAGTCATGGTTCCAGTGGCCACCCTCTGTCCGTGCTCTAAGGCAATTTCAGAATATGGAGCACACAACCAACGTGGCTTGGTGACTTTCTCCGTGCGCGCCAAACAACCAATCTGGGTGGAAGACTTGATCGACCTTGTAGAGAGTTCCGCGAGCTGCGAGCTCTACAGTCTGCTCAAGCGACCTGATGAAAAGTACGTTACAGAGCGGGCCTATGAAAATCCTGTTTTTGTCGAGGACCTGGTTCGAAACATCGCTGGTAAGGCGAATCAACAGGACAATATTGTTTGGTACAAGGTTGAAGCAGAAAACTTCGAATCCATTCACAATCACAATGCCTATGCCATGATTGAAAAGGCTTCTGCCTCCTAAATCAGGGATTCAGTCATGCTGATTCTAAATGCCAAAGTAAGCGGGTTTTCCTGTACTTTGGCATTTTTGTTGTCACGAGCCTGAAAGTTTAGAGTTGAATCGTTTTCTTACTCTTGCTAGTAATCGGGTTATCACTTTATGAAAAAATCGTTGGTTCATCCGACGCTGTACGGCACGCATACAGCAAAAGCTTTCCCCCAAGCGAGTCATAGAAGAGGAAGCTTTTTGGTGGAGTCCAGCATTTCCTTGTTCCTTCTTGTGGCTATTTCAATGGTGCTTTTTAATGCATCCATGAATATCCTGAAGCCCCGCAATTGGGTGATGCAGCAAAACTTAGTGGATGCCTTTCTTTCCACCGAAGTTGCCGCGGCGAGCCGGGTGGATTTTGACACTATCGCAGCGGGTACGTCTAATTGGGGGGCGGGGAACGCAGCAGCAGCGGCTATCGCTGATGCCGCCACGACAAATAATGTGCAGATGGGGCTCTTGCCTGGCTTTGTTGCTGGGGGAGCGGGGCGTGCGTACACCGCGACCGTGTACCGTCTGAGAATTCCCATTCAAGCGAATGCTGCAGCTGCTACTTTCTTGCCTGCTGCAGGTGGCTTTCTTGATATGTCGAGCATGGGGATTCGATGTTACGAGCTTCAGACTCACGTGGTGTATAGCCTAGATGGAACCAACTATGTGAAATCCCGTTCCGTAATCAGATCGCAATAAAATCGGATGATGAAAATTTCAAAGAAAAGAAAAGGCTACACTTTGATTGAGCTCACGGTAGTGATGGTTTTGGTGATGTTGATTGCCACTGCCACTCTCGGACTCTTTCAGCAACAGATTCAGTTTTTAAACTGGTGGAATACTCAGAAGTTTATTGGTGAAGATGCGCCATTCGCCAATAGCATGATTGTACGTGTGTTCTCAAAGGCAGATGAATTTAAAATTTATGCAGACCAAGCGACTGCGCTGGGCGGTACCGGTGTAGGGACTACAGCCGGTGGCGCTGTCATCATGTTGGGGTTTTCTCAAGCGGATGGATCGAAAGACTATGGCCTGATCGCTTACGATGCCGCTAATGATCGGGTCGACTTTCATGTGTTGAATGCGACTGCGACTGGGATTGACTCATCGTGGACGATCGTCAGTGGAGTTGCGAATGCTAGCTTTGATGTGGTGGGGGGAGTGATGCAGCTTCAGCTCACGGGTTCCTACGGTGGACAAGTAACTTACGCAGCAAATCCAAGCCTATGAAGATTCAAAAATACCAACGCCGTGGAATGGTCACCTTGTTGAATGTGGTGGTCATTGGTGGGTTCTTGCTTGGAATGATGGCGGTGGTTTACCGTGCATCGATTCGCTCGGTCGAGGGGCAGAAGAAAGTGCAACTCTTGATCGACTATGAAGCTCGTCAGCAATCACTACTTAGATCACTCGTGACGCTCACGCCGCAATTTGCCGCGAATACCATGATGGATAATTCAAGTGGAGATGCCTCTGCAACGTTCGCGGGGATGTTCACAACGGCTGGTAATATGGCAAAACTGGGCGAGGTGCTTACTGCACAAGAGCGCATAGATATGGGCTTTGGTGGCATGCGCAGCGGAAATAAGGGTGATGCGGGCGCTGCGTATAATATCACTGATTTCATTGGAGGTGGACTGGCTACAGTTGCGAGTGGGGTGCGTGGCGGAGTGCAACCTGCAGGGTATCCACCAGTGATGGGGTTTGCTGGGGCTAATAATACCGGTGTTGCGCCAGAGTTGAGCAGTAATGCTACCTATGTGGGCACTGGAATTGCTAGTCGTGGAGGTCTTGTTGATTTTGCGATGCTTACATACCCAGATATCCATTTCGGGTATAAGAATCCCGGAGCCAATTTTATAACGCGCCAGAATTGGTGGCAGCTCTACGTACATCCTCGCAGAGCTGATCTCGCTACGGTTGGGCTAGGGACTGCTGGAATGGCGATGAACCAAAGTCGTTATGAGTATATTTTATCAGTGTATGAGATACCTTCTCAGCTGGCTATTAGTGCTGCCGCTTTCATTGATATTGGAACAAATGTCACTGTAGCAGATACAGTAGGAGCAGGGAATGATGTGGTGGTGCAAGGGAATGTATTTGCAAAGGGGGCCAATGTAGCTCAAGGGGCGATTGCATCGATAGCGACAACTCAAGGCGCGACACTTGCTGCAGGAACAACGGTTGGGGGGCAAGCATTGGCAGCCACTCAAGGTGCTAATGCGAAAGAGGTCTACGAAGCGGCAAATCAAGCGTTTTACCCGATATCCAAAGCATCTGATTACGCTAGGTCACTCTTTGTACCGATTAACCCAGGCTTTGCATTCTTCGATCGCTTTGCGAATGTGGCTGCTGGTACTAACATGTACAGTGCCGACACTTGGTATGATTACTCACGTGGGTGCAATCAGTGTGTGATGCGCTTAGATGTTGTCGAAACAGATCTAGCTGGCAACCCGATCACATTGCAATACTCAACCGCTGGTGGTGCTTTTGGCACATTCATCTGTAAGGGGACTAGTACCTTCAGAGGTGGAGCATTTGTCGAATGGCCTGACGTAGGGGATTTAGACTTTAACACCTTTCCGTTTGAGTCGACGTTAAATAACGCAGGGACTGCTGCATTGGCTATCCATTTAGATCGTATTGAGGCGTGGTTACAGACAGTGGATGGTGGAGCTGTGGCCCTTGCGAATATCCCTGATTACGATTCGATTGTGATCAATGCTGACGATACCATTGTAGGCGGGAATGCGGTTGCGCCTACCCAAAATGTGAGCCCGGTTACAGTCCAATTATATGGAGGAGATGATTTGAGTGGCTTCACTAACGGATTTAGTATTGTTAGTAGTTATGAATTAGAGATTCTCGACAATTTCAATAACACTCCAGTCACTCCTGGAGGTACAGATTACCCACCCACATCGATCTTTGCTCCTGTTGTACGTTATGGTGTGGGAGGAGCTGTGGGTACTGTAGGTACTGTGAATGTGGTAGGAGGAATTTCTAGCCTCAATACGACATCCACCGCAAACACTAGAGTGGATATTTTCCAGTTTGAAGATTTGGAAGGAGGAGCTGTAGGTAATGTGACAGCTGAGCTGGATACAATAAACACCTTAGATCAGCTTCCTCCGGTCAATATGATGAATTGGTTGGTGGTGATTCAGAAGCAAGGGATGTGACCGGGCTTCAGTTGGCATGGATGCTACATGAAACTGAGCGAGTCCATGTCAAAGATGATGGTGACATCATCAGGTGCAGGGGTGGCTTTGAGGACGGATTGGACGTGTCGGTGTAGTGCCCTTGCGGAATGCGACTTGAGCATGAGTTGGTAGCGGAATTGGCCGTGTGCGCGTGTGAGTGGCGAGGGCATCGGTTCGCCGAGTTCGATGCCTGAGGGGAGGTTTTTACTGAGGCGTTTGTGGAGGTTTTCTAAGGTGAATTCAGCGCGCCGCTCGTGGTTGGATCGAGTCCCAAGAAGGGCGCAATGAGCGAATGGTGGGTAGGCGAATTGCTGGCGAAACTCGAGTTCTTGATCGGCATAGCCGTCGAAGTCGTGGTGGCGAGCGTATTGGACACTGGGGCTGTGGGGTGTGAAGGTCTGGACGATTACCTCCCCTTCGAGCTCGCCCCGGCCAGCTCGTCCAGCCACCTGGGTGAGGAGCTGGAAGGTACGCTCCCCTGCGCGAAAGTCTGGCACGTGGAGGCCGAGGTCGGCATTGAGCACACCGACGAGCGTGACGTTGGGGAAATGAAGGCCTTTGGCAATCATTTGCGTGCCAATGATGATGTCGATTTTTCGTGCTTTGAATTTGTTGAGAGTGTCGCGTAGGGCATTCTTGCGGCGCATGGTGTCGGCGTCGATGCGAGCGAGTCGTGCCTGAGGAAAGACCTTCTGAATGATTTCTTCTACCTTCTGGGTGCCATAGCCTTGGAACATAATGGCTTCGTCTCCACAGCTTGGGCATTTCTTTGGCGGGAGCGCCTGGTAGCCACACATGTGGCAGATGAGTCGCTCTTCAGTGCGGTGATAGGTGAGGGGGATGGCACAGTGTTGGCATTCGATCACGTGGCCACATGGTGGGCACTGTAATGATCTGGCGAAGCCGCGGCGGTTGAGAAAGAGGATGATTTGTTCGCCTTGTTCGAGCTTCTTGTCCATGGAGGAACGCAGCCTGTCGGAGAGGACGGGGAGCTTGCTCTTTTGCTTTTGCGCCTCGATACGCATGTCGAGCACGCGCATGATTGGCATGGCCTGTGAGTCTGCGCGCTGAAGGAGCTTTACCAGAGAATACTTGCCGATGCGGGTATTTTGGTAGGACTCTAGCGATGGCGTGGCGGAGCCCAGCACGACGGTGGCTGATTCGAAGTGGCCACGCAGTACTGCCAGGTCTCGGCCGTGATAGCGGGGTGAGGTCTCCTGCTTGTAGGTGTTCTCGTGTTCTTCATCGACAATGATGATGCCGAGCTGAGTCAGAGGAGCGAAGATGGCAGAACGGGCGCCAATGACGATACGAGCCTCGCCATTGCGGATGCGATGCCATTCGTCGAAACGTTCGCCTTGTGACAGATGAGAATGAAGCACGGCGACCTGATCTTGAAGTGCGGCAAAGCGTGATTTAAAGCGCTGCACTGTCTGGGGGGTGAGCGAAATCTCCGGGATTAGAACCAGGGCGCTTTTCCCTTGGTCGAGGTTGCTTTGAACTGCTTGAAGGTAGACTTCGGTTTTGCCTGAGCCTGTGACCCCATGCAGCAAGATCGGTTTTGGAATCCCAGAGTCATGTTTTGGTGGGGAGAGGATGGTCTTTAGGGCTACTGCTTGCTCGGGGTTTAACTGGAGTGGCTTACTTTCTAGAAATTCTTGATCTTCATCGGGGTTGCGACGTACCGCCTCATCGAGGATTCGCACGACACCCTTTTTTGCGAGTGCCTGAGCAGGAGCGCTGGCGCTAGAACCCCCCAAGTCTTTCAGCGACATTTTGCCGTCGTTTGCTTCAAGTTGCTTGAACAAGATGTGTTGTTTTGGTGCGCGTTTGGCTAATTTTTCTCGTTCTTCTTCACTGGGTGTTTGAACGAGTTCGACGACTTTTTGAGTTTTTTCGCTATGGGCGTCTTGGCGAACGGACTCGGGCAACAAAGCACGCATGACTTGCTCAAGCGGTGCCACGTAGTAATCGGCGATCCACCTACCAAGCTTCATCAGCTGAGGCGTGATCAAGGGCTCTGGATCGATCAGTGCTTTGAGTGGTCGCAGCGTGAATTTGCTGTCTGGGACCGGGCCTACCTCGAGTACCGTACCAGTGGAGTCTTTGGCCCGCAGTGGGATGCGAACTCTACAGCCGAGCTGCACGGGCATCCCTTCGGGGATGAGGTAGTCGAAGACTAGCTCTGATGGGCCATCGATGAGAACTCTAGCGGATTGCTGCACGCTTTGAGTGTGGAGGCAGAATCTCTGCGTGTGAAGTGTTGATTTCGATCCATCTGAGGGAGCTAGCAGGGAGTGCTTTCATGGAAGCTGATAAGTAGCGGCATGCCGTGCTTGATATGATGATGAGGGGGGCCCCAATCGAGTATCGTGTTGTTGCGGTCTCGCTAGGCTTGGGTCCTGAAACTTTCTTATTCCAGAGCCCGTAGTTATTTGATACCCACCTTCTTATCTATGCTAAAAACTCTCATATCTAGCGGGCTCTTACTGAGCTTGTTCTCTTTTGCTGAAGCTCAATCAATGACTGATGCACAACGAGAAAGGCTGCAAAAGCAACTCAAGAGTATTCTGGAGCAGACAACTGAGGCTGATAGCCTAAAAAAGAAGTCGGCTTATTCAGCCTACCAGCGAGCGATGAGCTCAGGGGCTGCATCATTGGAGTTGTACCTAAAGTGTGTGGAGAAAGTGGACTTTCTAGATGCGGGTAAAAGTTCGAGTGAGTTTCGTGAATGGCGCCGTGCGAATGCTGAGCTTCTGGGCGATTCTGACTTTCGATTGGCTCTGAGGTACCAGCTACGTTGGTTGGTGTTGAGTATTGAGGCAAACAAACGTGGGGAGCAAAGGATTCACACTATGGGTGAGGAAGCTCGGGAGCTTGTATCATCGATGCTCTCCAAAGCTGATGATCTGATGGAGCATCGTAAGCTTTTGTCTCAAAACGTGCTACAATCATACTTTGCACGAGCTTATGGGTTCACTGAGATCAAGGTGAAGCGATGGCCAACGGCGCCAGCCAACGTGCAGGCGATTTATAAGTCCGTGATTCTCCCTGATTTGGTTGAGCGAAAGAAAGTGAGTCAGGTGCGTGCAGCCTGGACGGAGATGATCAAGTTTGAGGAACTGCGGATGGACGCATGGAATAAGTCGAAGAGCAGTAAGATAGGGATGAAGAAAAATATGGGCTCGGCCGCGCTGAAGAAGTGGCGGGCTGAGGTCTACCCAGATCTGGTCTGGAACATGGAGCAGGATGTGCTGAAAGCTGGGGGGGAATACCAAGCAATCAGCAACATGATCACCCATATCGGCAATAACCTCAAGCACAAGAACGCCCTCAAGTGGGCCAGTGAGCTCGACGGGTTGCTGAATGTGGAGGATGAGCCTAAGGCTGTGGATGCGGCCCCTCCAGCGCCCAAGCCGAAGGTGGTGAAAGCGCCTGTGAAAGAAGTGGAAGTCGCACCAAGTCCCGCCCCCGCGACCAAGGCGGAGGCGAAGCCTAAGGAAACGGTGATTAAGAAGTCTGGCTACATCGAACTACCGTTGTAGCCTCTCAATGGTGAAGAATTGGTGGGCCAGTCGATGCTCTCGCGGTGAGCTGTCCCCTCAGGATCGCGTGGGTTCCGTCCTGGTAGTCAGGAGATTTGTTTAATTGTTGAAGCAAGAGTTGCGCTGCTTGTCGGCCCATGAGTTCCAGTGGCTGAGACATGGAGGTGATACTCGGTTCGGCTCCAGCAGCGATACTCTGGCCTTCGATACTTGCTATACTGATTTCTTTTCCAGGTGTCAGCCCGTAGCTACGAGCTGCATCGCAGGCTCCCAGTGCGCTGAGTTCTCTACTGGTAATGATTGCGGTTGGGGCATGGGAGCGACTCAAGATTCGGTGCGCAGCCTCGCGGCCTTGGTTGTACCCATGTTCTCCTGGTTGTTCCCACGCGTTGTTCCATGGAAGGTTTAATTGCTGACGGATATGTGCAAAGGATTGGGACTTCACGTGTTCTGACGCTTGCTTTGATGGACCAGAAATGAAGCCGATTCGCTGGTGACCTAGTAAATGCAAGTGATTTACAACCTGTCGTATGGAATGCTCAAGGTCGAGGTCGACCCAAGAGGTGTGATCATCATCGCAATGGTGGCCAATTACGACCATGGATGGCCTAGCCTCTGACTCAAGCAATGCCCACGAGCTCGGAGCTGTTTGTGGGAAAAAATGCAGAAGGCCGTCGATCCTGCGTTGCTGGATCAACTTGCCAAGTTGCTTGCCTTGGAGGGCCTTAGACCCGGTATCATAAAGTACAGTGTGGTAATCTGCCTGCTCGAGTACTGGGTGTGCCCCCCGGAAGATGTCCGCATAGAATGGGCATCCCATGTGGCTGCTGAAGTCAACCGCGATACCGATTTGCTGTGACCTGCCTGAGGCAAAGTTGCCAGCTAAGGCATTGTACTCATAGCCGAGACGTGCGGCGGCTTGGATGACGCGCTCTCGTGTTGAGCTTTTGACGCTGCCTGAGCCACTGAAGACTCGAGAGATTGTCATCTTCGATAGACCTGTAGCTTCAGCTAAGTCGGTCATTGTAGAATGAGCGCTGTGCTTGCGCGGTCGTTTTGATTTCTTTGTTTGATCGTTCATTGAGAGGTTGGAAGGAATTGAATACCCAAGTGACGGGGAGGTAGCAATGGAGGTGGCCAGAAGGTAAATTTCGTCTGTTAGAAATAGCAAGTAAATTGTTAGATTTTGGGTTGAGGTTGATTGAATCGGTTCTGGATTTTTTCATTTCCAGAGCTGCTTAAAGGCGCAAAGCATGAAGATTTATCGATTCTTTCTTTTCTCCTCGGTGTGATGCCTCTAATGGTTAAAGCAATGAGTAACGCAGAAGAATCTTGGTACTTCACCCAGAATGGAGAGCGCAAAGGGCCGATCTCGATAGACTTACTAAATAGCTTGGTAGGGAAGGGGAAGCTCGACCCTGTGAGTGATTTGGTCTGGGGGCCAGGATTGAACGACTGGACTAAGGCAGGAGAGTTAGAGGCTTTGAAACCTGCGTATGCTGCGCTTGAAGCGGAAAAGGTAGCCGCAGTTGTGCAAGCTGAGCCAGATGCTGTTGCGGCTCCTCAGCCTGTTTTGGAGGAAGAGGATAGCCCACCGCCGCCACCTGAGTATGTACCAGTACCCACACCTGTATTGGAGCAACAAGATGCAGAGCCTGTATCTGCAGCTGAAGACAACGAGGTATTAGCTGCCGCGATGGAGGAACGCCGCCAGAAGCGAGAGCTCGAGCAAGGTTTGAGTCGAGGGAAGTTTATTGGCGGGTCCTTTGCTCTTCATCTGATTGGTATTCTGATCATTGCGGTCATTTATGGGCAGCTTTTCATGAATCTTGGAATGGAATTAGAAAATTCGTTGCAGATGGCGGAGCAGATGGAGTCTGCGGAGACTCAGAAGTCCATGCTGTCTGCCGGCATGCTAGCGAATGCGGTCTCGTTGATTATGACCTTGGTGACTGTATTGATGGTCATTTCTCGCTTAACGAATTTGGGCATGTCACGGTGGAATTTTTTGTGGTTTATGGTGCCTCTCGCGAACATTTGGATTGGTTATCGTGTGGTGGCTTGTCCGGCTGGTTATGCAAATCACACGACCCTCGACGGAGCCGGCAAAGGACTGGCGTTTCTTTACTTTGCGGCAATGTTACTGCCGTTTGTGTTGATCGGTGGAATTTATTTCGCCGCGAGTTCCGGTGCCTTTGGCGATGGAACCGAGCTTCAATCATTGCTAGAGAATCTGCAAAGCCTAGAGCAGCTTAACCAATCACCACTTCCTGACCAACACTAAGCCCTCACTCAAAACCTCTATGGGAAAAGCCATTCGATACCGCGCGATGATTCTGCTGGTTGCAGAACTATTTTTTATAATCACTTCAGCCTACTGGGACGAATTACACGATGAAGCACACTTTATGGTGGCATTGTATTTCGTTTTTTTCTGTGTTGGTGGCTATAGCCTAACCAATGATAAAAAGTGGCTGATGCGCTACGGTGGGTATTGTTTGATTGCCCTATTTTGTAGTTGGTTCGATGGAGGAACCTGGGTGCATTTATTGGGCACTCTTTGTATCCTAGCCGTCTATTACATGATCTTTAAGGCCGCTGTCTGGTATAGCTTGTTCCGGGCTAAAGTGGATCAGGCTGATCAGATTTTAGCGGGGGTCGCCGGCTATCTCTTGTTGGGCTTGTTCTGGACTGTGGTATTTATGTTCATTGGGCGAGAGTTTGCAGGTTCCTTATTGAATCAGGTGTCAGGCACTGACGCGACCGCTGCTGAGGCGCTATATTTCGCTTTTGTGACGGTGACCACTCTGGGGTACGGCGATATTGTGCCGGTGGCTCCGATTGCCAAGATCATGGCGATATTGGCTGGAGTCAGCGGGGTGCTGTATATCGCGATTTTGATTTCTGCGATTGTGAGTGGGGTAAAAGTGGAGAATAAGGATGATGTTCATCCTAGCTAAATTGGAAAGAGCGTCTCATGTCGTTTTGAGTGTGGCTCGAAAATGTTAGGCAAACAGTATGGGTGTATTTGAAAGGTATCTATCTCTATGGGTGGGCTTAAGTATCCTACTTGGGGTGGCATTCGGTAAGCTTTTCCCAGAGGTATTTGCCGTAGTGGCGGCATTCGAATACGCGCATGTGAACTTGGTTGTGGCGGTATTGATCTGGTTGATGATCTACCCGATGATGATTCAAGTCGACTTCAAGGCAATCAAAGATGTTGGTAAGAAGCCTGTTGGTTTGGGGCTGACGCTCACAATTAATTGGCTGATTAAGCCTTTTAGTATGGCCCTTTTAGCCTGGTTGTTTTTCAAAGTGATTTATGCGCATTGGGGGGAGATCGAGCAGGCAGATGAATACATTGCAGGAATGATATTGCTGGGTGTTGCGCCATGTACGGCCATGGTTTTTGTGTGGAGTCAGTTGACGAAGGGAGATGCCAATTACACCTTGGTGCAGGTGGCTGTGAATAATCTGATCATGATTGTTGTGTTTGCGCCAATCACAGCGTTCTTACTGGGTGTTAGTAACATTCAGGTGCCGTGGAGTACGTTGGTGATCTCTGTGGTGCTCTATGTGCTTCTGCCATTGATTGCGGGAGTGATTACCAGAGCGAAGCTGGACCGGGCACATGACCATGCCGGCCTCGAGCGTTTCGTTGCAAGGCTCAAACCTTGGTCTATTGTTGGTTTGCTTGCGACTGTGGTGTTACTTTTTGGTTTCCAGGCAGAGACGATTATAGCTCAGCCGATTACCATTGTATTGATAGCGATCCCGCTGTTGCTGCAGACTTATGGGATTTTTGCCATTGGGTATGGTGCAGCGAAGAAGCTCAAATTGCCATTTTCGATCGCAGCACCTGCTTGCATGATTGGAACTTCGAATTTCTTTGAACTCGCAGTGGCTGTTGCGATCTCGTTGTTTGGCCTGCATTCCGGGGCTGCATTGGCGACGGTGGTAGGAGTCTTGGTAGAGGTGCCTGTGATGTTGTCTTTGGTGGCGTTTGCCAATAAGACGCAGTATTGGTTTGGTGGAGTAAAGGGTCGCTGAGTAACTGAGCGAGATCCTGAATCAAGCGGGGCTCAGCTTCTCTTGTTCTGTCCTTTAGAATTTAATGTTGCATCATCATGATGATAAACTACTATGTTCTTAAGAACAGTGTTCAAATTATGAGTGATGCATTAACAAAGCGCCAACAAGAGGTTTACGATTACTTAAAGCAAATGTCTCGAGAGACTGGGATGATGCCCTCATCTCGTGAAATTCAAGAACACTTCGGCTTTGCGAGTCAGACTGCAGCGATGAACCACCTTAGAACTCTAGAGCGTAAGGGGGTGATTCAGCGTGCGGCAGGTAAGGCAAGAGCCGTGGCCTTCACGGAGGAGCTAGAGCGCGAAGAGATCGTTGATATCCCAGTCTATGGTGCGATTGCTGCTGGCTTTGCGCAAGAGACTGAGCAAATGAGCGACGGTTGCCTATCGATTGATGTTCGTAGCCTGGGTATCCCAAGAAATGCCCGGACTTTCGCTTTGAAGGTGCGAGGTGAGTCAATGATTGATGCCCATATCTGTGATGGTGACACAGTGGTTTTAGAATTTCGTGAGCCGCGCCGTGGAGACGTTGTCGCTGCTTTGATAGATGGTGAAACCACGTTGAAGCGCTATGTGATTCAGAATGGAAGGCCGTACCTCCAAGCTGAAAATGAAGCCTTCCCTGATTTGATTCCTGCGCGTGAATTGGTGATCCAGGGGGTGATGGTCGCATTGCTCCGTCAGTCAGCTTGAATGGATGCGGGCTTCAGTTGAAAGATTACGTAGGGAGGCCAAAGGCTCGCCTTTGTTGGCACTAGCCTTGTACAGACGTCGTGTCCACAAAAGCTGGAAAATCACCAGTATCTCCGCGTTTTGTGGTGGACTGGTGTTAAGCAGCGCTGGCCTTTTGGGGGGCGCAGGTTTTCTCCTCGTGATTGTGGTGCTACTGCTTCTGCGCCCAGCCTTTGAGGTTTACTTTTCAGCGCGAGCGCATTGCCCTCACTGTGGTGCAGATGTGTTTATGGATCTGTGCCAGAAAGAAAGCCAGGATGGTATCGAGTCAGGCTTGGTGTGCCCGTATTGTGGGCGTGATGCGACAAAGCAGGGAGCCGATCCAAGTGCGATGACTGTGGATGTGTGAGCTGTACTTGTCTTATCCTGGCGGCCAGAGCATCTGGCGCTCAGCGAGGATGTGAAGGTGGAGGTGTGGGACTTCTTCTCCGCCATTTGGCCCATTGTTGATGACGGTGCGGAAGCCTGCTTCTGCGAAACCTTCTTGCTGTGCGACTTTCTGCACGGTGAGCATCAAATGGCCGAGTACCGCCTGATCTTCAGAGGTGGCTTCGGCGATGCGCACGATGCGTTTTTTAGGGACGACTAGAAGGTGGACTGGTGCTTGTGGGCTGATATCGCGAAAGCAAATGCATTGTTCATCCTCGTAGACGATGTCTGAGGGGATCTCGCGATCGATGATCATTTCGAAAATGGTCTTATCGGACATGGTGCGTAATAGGTTTGGGTATTGATTGAAGGGGGGCAGACTATTCAGTGGTGTCGACGCGGAGCATGGGGGATACAACTACTTCGTCAAGGTGGCCGGCCATGGCGACTTGACCTTGTTTGATGTGGTCTGATTCAAGGTGTGCGTCGAGGTGGGATTGGCTCTCCCATTCTTCAAAGAAGATGAATTGAGCTGGATTCTCAACCGTCTGGTGGAGAAGGTACTGGACACAGCCGTCTTCTTTCAGTGTGGGGGCTACGAAATTGATGAGCTCTTGGCGAACGAGTTCTATGGATTCAGCTTTGGCTGTGATGGTCGCAGATACGTAAAGTGGCATGGTATTGGAATGGATGTTGGTTCGTGGATTAGTCTTCGTCTGAGTCGCCGCGTTTTTTGCCTTTGAGTTTGGCTTCGATAAAGGCGTCAATGCCGCCATCCATCACACCTGAGATGTTTGCGGTTTCTTCGCCCGTGCGCAGGTCTTTGACCATTTGATATGGCTGGAAGACATATGAGCGGATCTGGCTACCCCAGCCGATGTCGCCTTTTTCACCGTACTCTCGCTCAGAAGCTTCTTTTTGTTTGTCTTCTTCGATTTGGTAAAGCTTGGCTTTAAGTAGCTCCATTGCTAGCTCGCGGTTTCTGAGTTGTGAGCGCTCTTGCGTGCAACGGATGATGATCCCAGTGGGCTTGTGCTTGAGGATCACAGCGGTCTCGACCTTGTTGACATTTTGACCGCCAGCACCCCCAGAGCGAGCTGTTTGGATGTCGACGTCTGCCGGATTAATTTCAATTTCGATGTTGGTGTTCATCTCCGGTGTGGCGTCCACTGAGGTGAAGGATGTGTGACGCTTGCCTGCGGAGTCGAAAGGCGAGATACGCACGAGACGATGCACGCCGCGTTCATTTTTGAGGTGCCCGTATGCAAAGTCGCCTTCGACTTTGATAGTGGCGCTGGAGATGCCAACGCTGTCACCTTCGGTGTAGTCGATAGAGGAAACTTTGAAGCCTTTGCTTTCGGCCCACCGAGTGTACATACGCAGTAGCATGGCGGCCCAATCGCAGGCTTCCGTACCGCCAGCTCCTGAGTTGATTGTTAGGTAGCAGCTTGAGGAGTCATTGGGTTTATCGAGGAGTACCAGGACTTCGAAGGAATCCAGCGCAGAGTCGATTCCAGCAAATTCGCTGGCGGCTTCTTGAGCTGATTCTGCATCTTCGTATTCCTTTGCCAAGCTGATGAGCTCGAGCAGATCATCCAGCCGTTGCTCTAGCTCGAGAAGGGGGGTGAGCTTGCGTTTGATTAGGTTTGCCTTTGCTACCACTTCTTGGGCTTGGCTCGCATCGTCCCAAAAGCCTCCATCTGCCATTTGCTGATCAATCTCATGAATTTGAGATTCAAGCTTGGGGACGTCAAAGGTACCTCCTGAGTGTGGACAATCGGCTCTTGATAGAGCTTGTGTCGACCGCCAGGAGGTCAGCGTTGTATGGTTCAGACATGCGGGTGTTGTGCTATGTGTGCGCTAAGATTTCAACTAGAATCTTGTGCGAGAGAATATGCTGGGTGGGCAGCTCAGCTTGAGGCTTATTGCTCGAGCTGTTGGTCTTTGAGAATGCCGCGAAACTCCACGAGAATGTCTTTCGGAAGACGCACATTGAGGGTGATGGGTGTCTTGTCATCAAAGACGGTGAGTTGCTGCCGTGCTCCTAGATCCATCATTTCGCGTAGGCTGAAAATGCCGTATTCTGCCGCGTGCTTTCTAACTAATGAGGTGACGGCTATGGCCACAGATTCCTCGATGTCCAGTGCTGGTTTAATCGTGAAGGTGGCCTTTTCTAGGATTCCAGCGGCAACCAATTGATCAAGCTCTTTGCCAATGTCATGAGCAAATTGTTCGATGTGTGATGTGTCATCTCCTGAGTCGATCCCCATGGCGTGGATGGCGTGGCCTGCATTTTGGCAGAGGATGGATATTTTAAGCCACTGTTCGGCGTGTGGGGATGCTGCGGCCAGCGATGGGATTAGGGCGAAAATAAGAAAGAGAAGTTTCATCTCTATCCTTTTAAACAGGAATCCATGGTGCTGGAAAGTTAGAAATGAGTCGATGTTTGCTGGCTGTCACGCTGCGTCTCTATAAAGTGCTATGTGAAGGAGTAATGTACGGTATCATTGGTAATTTACTGGACAATTTTCATCTATCTGAGGTAGCATAAGAAATGCGTTTGCACCCCACCTTTTACGCATGGATCTGTATTTTTATCCTCCACATACCAGCTCACTCGAATGATCAGGTGCTGATGGGGGATGCCTCTCGCGTGAGTAAAGAGGAGGTATTGCAGCGTCCCTTACACCGTTTGCCGGATTTGGCCGCGATGGATTTGGCAGAGCTGCGCGCTTTTTTTGCTGTCGTGCCAAAAGCAGGAAAGGATTGTGCGAGCTTTGTGACCGTACCCAGCATGGATCTTGCTGAGCCGGTGAAGGACTTAGTCTTGGAGTACATCGATCTCAATCGTTCGGGCGCTCACCAGAAACAATACCAGATGGCGATTGACGATACTCTGGATGTGCCTCGATCGGGTTATTTGATTTTTGAGGAACGTGGTGAAACGCCGCTTTGGTCGCATCGGGAGTCATGGTGGATTTCGCTGGATGATGCCGCGTTATACTATTTTTCTGAGTCCATTCCTCACAAACACACTGAGGTGGCACCTGAAGCGCCAGTACTTCGCTTTGCTGTGCTCGATCTAGCCGAAGAAGTGCGTGATCAATTGGCCAGCATGGTTTGGTATTTATCTCAGGTACGGTCTGAGCCAGTTGGAGAAGTGGTAGGAGAGGCCGGGACTGAGTTCGGTGTCTATGATGCTCAAGCGCAGCTGACATTGGTGGATCGAGAGGAATTCCAAGTAATCTATCAGGCTGAGCGTTGGCTGGAAATGGCTCATCCGATTCAGGAGCGTTGGCAATTTGATTATAGCCCAGCTCTCTCAGCTAGCCTTGCGTCAGAATATTTGCATGTTCATGGTGGTCGTGTGTTGCGAGAGCAAGCGGGAATGGAGCCTATTCAATTGATGGGGTGGTCATCTGCAATGGGCTCGGACGAGCTTCTTCCGCAAGCCAGTGCAGCTAGGGAGAAGGCGTTTGTTCGTTTACTCGGGCTATTGCGAAACGGTTCAGCTCCAGATGGATTTCTTTACACTGCGGCAAGATTAGTGGGGGAAACCGGGTTTGATCAATGGCGCGAGGAGCTTGGCCAAATGCTGAAAGATCGTCTCAGTGATCGTGATGGGAAGGGAAGGGTACAGATTGCAGAGGAGGAATTACTTCGAGCGGGTCGCACGATTGAGCTGTCTGCTGGAAAAGTACATGCTACTGGGCTTGCTGAATTGGCGGTAGAAGGTTTGGAGTTCTCGACATGGGCAGTCATGCAGATCAATGCTCTGGAAGCGGGGGAGCAAGCTGTGGCTTTAAAGCATGCCTGGGAGATGGCCGATGTTCTGGATCGAGGTTGGGTGTTCCAATGGATAGCGGGTTTAGATCCAAGCTTGGCGAAGCAAATGTACGCGTCATTAGACAATGAAGAGAAGCTCCCATTGGCGGCGTTTTATTATACGAAACTAGTGATGCCTCCGGCTTTGAAAGAACCTAGTGTTAGCGTTCTGATGGAAAAGGTTCTGCTGAGTACTGAGTTGTTACCCGATGTGAAGATTGCAGCAATAGCCGCCTGTTCTAACGCGATGTATGTCGGTGCTCATCCGACGTTCTATGAGGTGCTTGAACGGGTGATGGAATCAGCGGATCGAGAGCTGGTGCTTGGCGGGAGTGCGGTCTATCGTGCCGCCTTGATTGCCGCTATGGAGTACCCTCAGTTTACAGAAAAGCTGCCTGATATGTTGGCGGACTTGGAGCATGTGGGGCTAGAGGTAGATGACGAAATGGAGGTGCTTAGCGCGTTTTTGGATTTTGCAATCCATCGGGATGCTAGTATTCGAAGTGAGGTTTCAGCTTATTGTGAAAGGCGATTGCTGAATGCTCCGGGTATGGTGGAGAGACGCATTGAGCTATTGATTCAGTATGAATACTTTGAGCTTATCTCCATCCTAGAGAGGATGGCGACTCGAGATCAGGAAGAGTCTCAGAGTGTGCTTGCGCGCATGGGTTTGATGGCTCAAAGTTATCCAGTGGGGCGGTACAGTTACCATTCGGCTCGCTACGCAAGATGCTTGGCGGCAGACTTGCCCTGTGCAGCGCGTAGTCGTGTGTGGGCGGCGATGGCTCTGGAGCATCCAGTGCTGTTTTTTGATGAAGGGGTAACGGAGCTGGGAGAGTCCTTGCTAAAGCTCATAGACGCTGATGTTCCTGAACGTTCGGCATTGATTGACGCAATGCGCCAGGAGGGCTGCCCTCGATTAAGAGCCTTGGTGCAGCTAGAGTGATAGCGGACAAGCAGTCGATGCTGTTCAGTCTACAGAAGCAAAAAAGCCCGCCATTGCTGGCGAGCTTTTTTTCATGCACTTCATGAGTTGAAGTGGCATCCCGTAGGGGATTCGAACCCCTATTGCCGCCGTGAAAGGGCGGAGTCCTAACCATTAGACGAACGGGACACTATATGGTTAGCGCTGAGCGCGGGCGCAAAGAACCATGCTGCTGTGAAATTGGCAAGATGATTTTTATTTTAATGTGCATTTTTTTAGTGATGCATTCGCACTCTCTCGACTTCTATCCAAACTATCAGCTGATAGATAAACCTGCTATGTAGTCTAACGCTGGATACAATTCGCCTTGACCTAGGGTGGTGAGATGGTTTGATCAGTCGGCCTGTGATCCACACTGTGGAGATGGGGCAACAACACGCAACAATCACATGAAAAATACAATGGCACGCCGAGGAATGCGAGCATTTGGGTCTGGGCTTTTGAGCCTCCTAATCGCAGCGAGCATCGCAGGTGCACAAGATTTCACTGATAAGCCAATCCGTAGTCTCGAAATCCGTTATGATGGAGCGAAGACTGTGGACGAATCACGTATCCGTAACTTGATGTCGGTGAAGGCCGGTCATAAGTTTAGCGCGGAGAAGTTAGATGATGACATTCGCTCGCTTGTCGAGAGTGGATTGGTAGACGACGTGAGGATGGATGGTGAAGAATACGGCGATGGGATGAAGCTCATTGTCGAGGTCACCACACGACCTTCTCTCGCAGGTGTCGGTTTCACTGGGAACTCGGAGTTTACCTCAGGCAAATTGGCTAAGGAATCTGAGCTGAAGCCGGGTTCACCTATTAGTGATGCATTGATTTTTGAGGCTCGCAAGGCGATCGTGAAGTATTACAACGGCTACGGTTATCCCGATGTGACGATCACACACACACTGCAGCCAACCAATCGTCCAGGGTATTCAGATTTGATCTTGAATATTAACGAGGGCGAGCAGAACGAAGTGCGTCACATTGTTTTCCGCGGGAATGAGTCGGTGAAGACTCGCGTGCTCAAGTCAGAGATGAAGACCAAGGAGAAAGGGCTGCTTTCCTTTATGACCAAATCGGGCCGCATTGATGTGAGCAAGTTGCAAGAAGATGAAGAACGCATCCTCGATTATTACCGCAACCGGGGGTTCTTGCGTGTTTCCAGTACCGGTTTCAAGCGCGAGGCTGATACCAAGCGAGGTCGTGTGAATCTCGTGATGGATATCAACGAGGGTATCCAATACAAAATCAATCAGATCGCTTTTGCTGGTGACATGAAGGTCTTCTCTGAAGCGGAGCTTTTACAGGTGCTCACTTTGAACCCAGGGGAGAGCTTTTCATCCAAGAACATGCGTAAGGATAAAACCACTGTACGTAGTTACTATGGTTCGCGTGGTTATGCCGATGCATCCGTGGTGGAAGATATCCAAGACGCAGGACCTGGAATGGTCAATATCACATACCGCGTGATCGAGGGGCGACCGTACCGAGTGGGCCGCGTGACAATCGAGGGCAATAACAAGACGAAGGATAAGGTCATTCGCCGTGAAGTCCCTCTCAAGCCAGGTGATAATTTCAACTCAGTGGATGTTGAGACATCGAAGAAGAGAATCCAAGGTCTCAACTACTTCTCTAACGTAGTGACTGAGACCAACCCATCTGTGCAGGATGGTTACCGTGACCTCCGAGTGATTGTAGATGAAAAGAACACAGGTCAGCTTAGCTTTGGTCTCGGGTTCAGTTCCATCGACAGCATTGTGGGTTACATTAACGTAGAAGAGTCTAACTTTGACATCACCAATCCATGGAGCTTCCGCGGTGGTGGTCAGAGATTCGGACTCAACCTGCGTTTGGGTGCGGAGACACAGGATTTCAGACTCTCTCTCACGGAGCCATGGTTCTTAGGTCGTCGCCTTTCCTTTGGCGGCGAGGTCTTCTACCGTGGTGCTCAAAACTTGAGTGACTACTATGAGCAGACTAATGTGGGTGCTGGCTTGTTCCTGCGTAAGCCACTGACAAATCGCTCCTACATCAATGCATCGCTTCGCTATGAGAAGATTCGTGTGGATGTTGAGGATAACGTGCCAGCTGATTCATTGTTCCAAGAAATTGGTGGCAAATTCACTCGTCCAGCACTCGAGTTGAGCTACACCTATGACAGCCGCGATGCGCTCCAGACACCACGTAAAGGGCACAAGTTTGAGACTGGGATCACAGGGATTCTTGAGTCACTTGGTGGTAACTCGAATTCCTTTATTTTCAATGTGAGTGGATCCAAGTTTTGGAACCTCTGGTTTGACTCGATTCTCGAGTTGGCGGGTTCTATGGACATGGTAGAAACGAGTAGTGGGCCGACTCCAATTTATGACCGTCAGTTCCTTGGTGGTGCCCGTAACCTCCGTGGTTTCGAATACCGTGATGTGGGGCCGCGCGATCCAGCTACAGGTGGTGTGATCGGTGGTGACTCCGCAGCTTATGCTACCGTTGAGTGGTCATTCCCTCTGATATCCAGTGTGCGTGGTGCTTTGTTCTACGACGGTGGTTTTGTGAACCTCGATAGTTGGGACTTCAGCTTCGACAACTACCACTCCGACTTTGGTGCTGGTCTTCGCATGAACCTCCCATTTGGGCCGATTGCACTCGATTACGGTATTCCACTTCAGGTGCCAGATGCTCGTGCTGATAAAGGTGGGCAGTTCAACTTTTACATCGATTACGAATTCTAGGATTTAGATTCGATCTCAATTTCATATCAAAGCCCAAGGTCGTAAGCTGCCTTGGGCTTTTTAGGTATAGGCACTGACCGCTCATTCGAGGTGTGGACAGGGTTTATAGAGGAGTCGAGTGGCTCCGGTAGGTGGAAAAGTGGTCTTGGCTTCTAGCTTGTTGCGTCGTCTTTATAGAGGAGCGAGACTGGGATAAATAATACAGCGCTACCCAGCATGAGGTAGGTGAAAAACCAAAAGTACGCTGCGCCTTCTAGCTTGTAGAAGCCCCCTGCTACGAATTCGTAGTGGTATGGTGATGCCGCGGTACTGTTTGATCCCGAGGGGGTGAGGCCTAATGCTGCTTTCCGTTGATCGAGCCAAGATTGTTTTTGAGTGGTACTTAGATTAGTATTCTTTAGATCCTCGTAGGTGACGATGAGTCCGGTGTCCCACTGTGAGAGTGGTTTTTGATCGGGGCCTATAGATTGAATACGGAAGCTTTTACCGTTGAGTAATCGGTAGCTCAGCATCGATCCCCAAGGGTCTTGAAGGTCGGCAATCATGGCTTGACCTTCATCTGAGGAGGGGAATTGAAGCTGCCGTGTGTGGTGGTCTTGGATGAGTGCGGCTGCAGCTTGAAGCTCGAGGTGGGCAGGGACTTCACGGTGTTGCACAGCGGAGAGATCATTGAAGTGGATAGAGATGTCGTCCGGAGTGCCGATCTTTTGATCGAAGCCAGGGTAGTCGTGCTGGTAGAGCTGCTCTTGGTGGCTAGACTGACGGACTTTGCTGTCTGAGAGAAGGATGCTAGCGTCTTTTGCTTCGTTCGCGAGTGGGCTAGGAGTCTGGATGTAGTTGTTGATGATGGCTGTGAGCCCATTGCCGAGGGCTACAGTGATAAGGAACAGAGACATCACCATCGACTTCATGCTGTTTGGTGCTTGGGTGTAGGCAAATTCAAGACAGACAATCGAGACCATTACCTCGGCAGAGGTGAGCATCAGGTAGGCTAGTATCTGCCAAGCGATGCTGGGTTCTTGGCCTGCATCGATCCATTCTTGGGTGAGTGCAGAGAGTGCGAATGCTGCTGCGGTAAGAAACAGTCCCACCCCGATCTTACGCAAAGATGTGAACTTCCACAGTCTATCAACTGCTGGATAGAGGACGTAAGTGAATATGGGAATGAGCAGCAAAATCATGAAAGGGTTGGCTGCTTGAACTTGTGAGGGCAAGATTTCTATCCCGAAGAGCGTGCGATCCATGTCTATCGCTTGGAACACCCAAGTGGAGGCAGTTTGATCGAATAAGGCCCAAAAAATGGCCGTAAAGCTGAAGACACTACAGAGTTTGAATAAGGTCTTGATCCCTTTCCAAGAGAAGATTTCGCGAGTGAATTCCTTGCCGGCTGGCGGGATGTGGATGAAGGAATGGCGACCCATCCAAAAAACAAGCGTCGCAAGTGCCATCAAGGCGCCTGGGATGCCGAATGCCCAGTGTGGCCCGTACCATTTCAAGATCCAAGGGATGCAGACGTTTGAGATCGCTGCTCCTAGGTTGATCGAGAAGTAAAACCAATTGAATGCTTTGGTGATGAGGTGTTGGTTATTTGGTCCAAATTGGTCTCCGACGTGAGCTGAAACGCATGGCTTGATTCCGCCTCCGCCGATTGCGATGAGGCCCAAACCTGCTAACAACCACCATGCAGCTGGGCCAACGACCCCCATGTATGCCAGGCAGAGGTGACCTAGGCAGTAAACGATGGAAAGCGAGATGATTGTTTTGTATTTGCCTAGAAAGCGGTCGGAGAGGATGGCTCCAAATACTGGGGTGAGGTAAATGGCCAAGACAAACCAGTGCACGTTTTCATTGGCTTTTGCCGAGCTCATGGGGTCGCTTACCTTGTCCCCTAATAAGTGGAGGTACTGGGTCATGAAGATGACCAAGGCGGCTTTCATTCCGTAAAAGGAAAAGCGCTCTGCAGCCTCGTTTACGACAATGTACGGAATGCCTTTGGGTAGCTCACTGGTGTCACTGGGGCTGCTGCGATACATGGCTAACACATATCGAATTGCAGCTGTGAATGGCGAGGAAAAAGAGGCAAACTAGCTCGCTGGAGAGCTTGCATGACTGAGAGTCTAGCTATGTCTTATAGACAAGCTGACTCTGAGTCGCGATATGTAGGGGTGTTCTTTGGGGTGATGATTGTGAGGATATCTTCGACAGATTGCGCGACCCAATTAGGTTTGTGTACCTGGAGCTCAGCTGCATCTTCGTAGCCCCATGTCACAGCAATGGAGTGGATACCAGCATTGCGTGCTGTGAAGATATCGACTCGGGAGTCGCCAATGAGGATGGAGTTGTTGCTCGATTGGCCTAGCTCACCGAGGAGTTCATGCACTCCAGAAGGGTTTGGTTTCTTTTCGATACCGTCGCGCTGACCTAGCACGCAGGCGAATGGATCGTCAGGGAAAAGAAATTTGCAGATTTCGGTGGTGAAAGCGTGCGGTTTATTCGAGAGAACGCTTAGGGTACAGCCGAGCTTCTTGAGTTGGGCTATGAGTTCATGGATTCCATCGAAGACGATGGTGCCGGAGTTCCAGTGTTCGCCATAGTGATCCATGAAGGCGGCATGCACAGACTCCACTTGCGCCCCTTGGTCATCGCCAGCGGCTAGTTCACAGAGGTTGAAGGAGCCGTTGCCAATGAAGCTGCGGACTTCTGCTTCACCGTATGTGGGGAGCTGATGCGCCTGAAGGGCGTGATTCAGTGAGTTGGTAATCCCAGGGAGGGACTCGACGAGGGTGCCGTCGAGATCGAAGATAATGTGTGAATGCATAGTGTGATTGGGAGGTCGGGAGAGGAGCATGATTTGAGTTTCCGTGCAAGTGTGGAAGCTTAAAAAAGTGAGACATGTGTCACACTCCATGTACCCCGCTATGATTGTGGTTGTTATTTAAGAAGAGGGGGAGAATGATACACCATCATGTTGCCTGAGATCCAAACAAAGATTCCAGGGCCGCGCTCGGTTGAGCTGGCGGCTGAGCTTCGCAAGTATGAAAGTCACAATGTCACGTATGTGGCAGATGACTGGCCTGTTTTTTGGGAGCGCGCCAAGGGCTCAATGGTGTGGGATGTGGATGGCAACCGCTACATTGATATGACCTCGGCTTTCGGTGTGGCTGGCTTGGGGCATACGCATGAAAAATTGCAGCAAGCCATGGCTGAGCAAAGCGCGGTGTTGATGCACGGTATGGGTGATGTTCACCCAACGGCTCTGAAAATGCAGGTTTGCAAGAAACTTTCTGAGCTTAGCTACGAGCGATGGGGGCAGGGCACTGCCAAGACTGTGCTGGCGAACTCGGGGTTTGAGGCGGTGGAGACAGCGATCAAAACTGCTTTTATAGCCACAGGAAAACCTGGGGTGCTACACTTTAACAATGGTTACCATGGGCTTGGTTATGGCGCATTGTTGGCGGGTGGCTTTGATAAGTTTCGAGGCCCATTCGATCCGCAGATTGCTCCAGTGCGTCAGGTACTAGATTTTCCGCGTGAATCCGATGGTTTAGAGCAGCTGAAAGCTCAGTTAAAGGAAACCCAGAGTTCTGAGCTTGGGGCGCTGGTTGTGGAGCCGATTCAAGGACGTGGTGGTAAGGTCGTGCCGCCGGCTGGATTTTTGCAGTTGTTGCGCGATTGGTGTGATGCCAATGCGGTGGTGCTCATCTTTGATGAGATTTATACGGGCTTCAACCGAACTGGGAAGATGTTTGCCTGTGAATGGGAAGGTGTCTTCCCGGATCTTCTTTGCGTGGGCAAGGCGCTGAGCGGAGGCTACCCGATCTCTGCCTGTGTTGGTCGCTCCGAGGTGATGGACAAGTGGCCAGTGAGCCCAGGCGAGGCATTGCATACGAGTACGTTTTTAGGAAATCCAGTGGGCTGCGCGATGGCGGTGGAGGCACTGCGAATGCACGCGGATCCGCTGGTGGCTGTGAATGTCGAACGCCAGGGTGATGAGCTCCGGGCGATGCTGCGCGATGTTGATTCTCCATTGATTCACGAAGTGCGTGGCCGTGGGCTGATGATCGGGGTCGAGCTGCGCCACCCAGATGGCCGACCCGCTGGCGATGTGGCAGGGCCATTGTTAGGCAAGATGCTTGAGCGTGGTGTCGTCATGTTAGCCGACGGTCCAGAGGGTAATATTCTCGCCTTCACTCCTCCATTCTATATCACCCTAGGTGAATTAGTCTACGTGGTGCAGCAGCTCACCGAGCTCCTTAGAGATGCCAGCGGGAGTGCTCTACGATTGCCTTACTAAAAGCGTTTTAAGTGTGGTGTGCCAGCCCGCCTCATCGGACATGATGGAACGGGATGTGGTTGGCCTCCAGCCAACGGGGCTCTTATTATTCGGAAATCCCGCCATGCGGCTTCGCCTTTGGCGGGGCTGGTATGTTGATCGCCGTTGGCGATTTTTTTGGCTTGGGGGAGTTTAGGTGCCCTAGGTTTAGTGATGGCGTCCTTGTCTAAATTGAGTTTTTGCTCATGATCATTCCTAATGAAGGAGTTACTCTTTATGTTTATTTTTTTTATTGGGTCATTAGCTTTGACCTTGCCAGCTTGCTTTTACGCGATGCGGGTAGCCAAAGAAAAGGGAACTCTATTAAAGTGGAGAAATTGGGCGTGGTGGGTGCATTATGGGGGGCTGCTTATACCGCTTCTATGCGTGTATTATATTCAGAAGTCTGGCTGGTGGTTTGAGAGTGTGGATTTCCTCTATTGCAGTATCACCTATGTTCTGGCTTGGTCGGCGTCTATCATAGCTGCGGTGTTTTATTATAGAACGTGGGGGTTGCTGAGAAAGCTCCACAAGGAGGCTGATGAGTTGAGGTATGGGAAGTTCAAAAACTTTGTCAGCAACGACCGTCACCGTGATGATGGATTGTAACGGGGAATTCGCCGGAGGTGAAAAACATACCAGCCTAGGCAGAGGGGCGAGGCGAAGCGAGTTCCGCTTGCCTAGGTATGTGGGAAGGGGGGTGAACGTTGGCTGCAGGCCAACAACGCGGGAGGCAAGGTTGTGGTGGGTTATTGAGTTGATGTTGTTGGCCTTCAGCCAACGGCACCCTTTTTCGAGAACCCAGGGTTGTCGCATCTCCGCTGAGGCTCCGATGATTTGACCCTGGGTTGGTATGTTGATCGCCCTTGGCGATTTCTTTTGCTCGGGAGAGTTTTGGTACCCTGGGGTCTGAGTGTTTCATGGTACTGGTTCGCCGGAGGTGAAAGACATACCAGCCTAGGCAGAGGGGCGATGCGAAGCGAGTTCCGCTTGCCTAGGTATGTGGGAGGGGGTGAACGTTGGCTGCAGGCCAACAACGCGGCAGGCAAGGTAGTGGTGGGTTATTGCGTTGATGTTGTTGGCCTGCAGCCAACGGGTCCCTTTTTTGAGAACCCAGGGTTATTGCATCTCCGCTGAGGCTCCGATGGCTTGACCCTCGGCTTGTGTATTGGAAAGTATGCTAACATTCGCTCGGAAAGCAGATTGGCAAGATCATCCCTGGGCTAGATCCGTCATCAACTACGAGATCGCATATCAGCATGATTTGCCTTTCTGCCTTCCTCGCTTTTTTCGAATAGTTGCAAGAAGCATTTGCCAAGTAAATAGCTCGTACACAAGCCTGATTGATAGAGTGAGGATCCTTCCAATTGATTCAAAAAATCACTAAAATGGAACAGATTAAATACCAATTAGAAGTCGGAGTAGATGTGGCAAAAA
>NZ_KB899255.1 GCF_000378105.1 Rubritalea marina DSM 17716
AGATGGCTTAAAATTCAATAATTTCCACACATCTGATATCACCCTTCACGATATCGGATTATCACTAATTGTGCATTATCGTCCCTTCTTAAGCTCACGGAATGATCTTGCTTGAGGTTACCAATGTCATGTGAGCCTAGCACCATGTATCATGGGGGCGCTTACGTAAATGGATCACTTTCCCTTCGACTTATGTGCTTCCCCTTCAGGGAAGGTGTATTTAATGAAGGGGCCTAGGGTTGCGGCTCATGCTTCGCCTTACCCTAGGCTGGTATGGGATTCGCCTTT
The DNA here is from genome assembly GCF_000378105.1 of Rubritalea marina DSM 17716. Taxonomy (GTDB): domain Bacteria; phylum Verrucomicrobiota; class Verrucomicrobiia; order Verrucomicrobiales; family Akkermansiaceae; genus Rubritalea; species Rubritalea marina. The sequence goes on from NZ_KB899255.1 coordinate 289, forward strand.
GGCGAATGGGTAATTCCTAAGGGTCTTGTCTAGGTAGGGAGGTCAAAAACCTCTAAAGTCTAGGTAGAGTAATGAAAAGTCAGACAGACTAATTTAGAGGGATCCTAGGATTTATATACGTTGTAGCGTCATAGATCAGGCTATGGAGTTTAGGATATGTTGAGTAGTGAGTTTTTTGTGTAGTGTTGGGTGTTTGCTAGACGCTGTTTGGTTTATGTGAGGAATGCAGCCAAATGAACCTTGTCCGTCACGGTGGGGCCTTTTATGAACTAGGGCATGCTTGTTCTGCAATCGTATCGAGATCATCAAGTTCCAGCCTGGCTGGAGGCTTGTATGGGGTCGGTGCGGGACTGGGCGGCGTCGGCGGGCTATGCCTACCATTGCGCGGGGGACGACGAATTGTTGGGCTCCTTGCCGAGTGGGTTTCGGGCGAAGCTGGAGGGTCGCTGGCCGATGTTGGCAGATTTGGGGCGGCTGAAGCTGGCGCAGGCTGCGCTGGACTCTGGAGCGCAGCGGGTGCTGTGGCTGGATGCGGATGTTCTGATTCATGCGCCTGAGCGGATGTTGCTGCCGAGCCGGCTGGAGCATGGCTATGCCTTTGGGCGCGAGCTCTGGGTGGACGAGCGCGGCCGGTGCCATCACGGGGTGCACAATGCGCTTTGCTTGTTTGAGGCGGGCAATCCGATCTTGCCGTTTTACATTCACGCTTGTGAGCGCCTTGTGGAGCGCCATGTTGGTGGGCATTGGGCGCCACAGTTGTTGGGTCCAAAATTCTTGAAAATGCAGCACAACCTACTGGGTTTTGAGCTCTTGGAGCATGTGGCGATGCTGAGCCCCGAGGTGCTTGAGCAATGGGTAGCTGGTGGCGGTGTGTTGTGGGAGAAGCAACGAAGGGCGATGAGCCTGGGCGTGGCGGCGGTGAATTTATGTTCGTCGTTGGTGGAGGACCGTCTGGCTGAGCGTGCTGTGGAGCGCTTGCTGTGTGACGGCTTTTCGTGATTCGCAATGGGTGATTTGTGTGGCGGCTGTGCTTGGCCAAAAAACCCTTGTAAATCAGCGCCTGAGGACGTACCCACTGATGCACCAAATCGGGTTGCCGAGCATTCGTTGATCCGTATCCCAAGCTATCACTCACTACCAACGGCTACCGATCCATGACCGCCAACGAAATTCGCCAATCCTTCTTCGACTTCTTCAAGGAACAAAAGCACACGATCGTGCCCTCCGCTTCCTTGCTTCCTCAGTCACCTGGTCTGCTTTTCACCAATGCGGGGATGAACCAGTTTGTGCCATACTTCCTAGGTACTGAGAAGGCTCCGTACGATCCACCACGTGCGGCCGATACCCAGAAGTGTATCCGCGCTGGAGGGAAGCACAACGACCTCGACGATGTGGGTTATGACACCTACCACCACACGATGTTCGAGATGCTTGGGAACTGGTCCTTTGGTGATTATTTCAAGCCTGAGGCAATCCAATGGGGCTGGGATCTCATTGTCGAACGCTGGGGCTTCCCAGCTGAGCGACTGTACGCCACCGTCTATCGCCCAGATAAATCACTCGGCGATCCATCAGAATTTGACCAAGAAGCCTACGAGCTCTGGGCCAAGCTTTTCGAATCCAAGGGGCTCGACCCAAAGAAGCATGTGGTGGACGGCAACAAGGCTGACAACTTCTGGATGATGGGCGACACCGGCCCATGTGGACCGTGTTCTGAGCTGCACGTGGATCTCACCCCGAATGGTGATACTGATGGCAAGTTGGTGAACATGGACTCCGATCTCTGTATTGAGATCTGGAACTTGGTATTCATCCAGTACAATGCCGAGGCTGATGGCTCATTCCGCGACCTTCCATCCAAGCATGTTGACACGGGCATGGGCTTCGAGCGTGCTTGCTCGATCTACCAAGGCACCAATGGCTTTAAGGACTTTTCGAAGAAGCCAACAAACTACGCCACCGACATTTTCACCCCTATTTTTGCCAAGCTCGAAGCGATCTCAGGCAAGCAGTACAATGACATCTATCCTGAGTCGGTGGACGTGGACAAATCGACTCTCACCGCAGAGATGAAGGAGGCAGTGGCCTTCCGCGTGATTGCCGACCACATTCGTACGCTTTCCTTCTCGATTGCCGACGGCATCCTACCGGGCAACACGGGGCGCAACTACGTGCTCCGCCGCATCCTGCGCCGCGCGGTTCGCTACGGCCGCACTTTGGGCTTCACCGGTGCGCAGCCATTCTTACCTCAGCTGGTCGATGTCCTGGTAGACCAAATGCAGGCGGTCTTCCCAGAGATGGGCAGTCGCCGCGAGGCGATCAAAGAAACACTCACTCGCGAGGAGGAAAGCTTCAACCGCACACTCGATCGCGGACTTCAGCTCTTTGAAAACCGCGGCCAGTTCCTCGCCATCCAGGACGCTCTCAACCGTGTCGGTCGGAGCTTTGATAAAGCGGGTATTAGCGAGTCTGAAGAGGCCCTCGCTAGCTACATCCTAGGCAAGGATGGTGAAGAATCGGTGACATTGAGTCTCGAAGAGCTCAACGCAGGAGCTTGGCAGCGTTACACCAAGGAGCCAGCAGTGCTCTCTGGAGACTTTGCCTTCGAGCTCTATGACACCTATGGATTCCCGATCGATCTCACTGAGCTGCTCTGTCAGGAGCGCAAGTTAGAGATCGATATGGATTGCTTTGAGCGCCGCATGAACGAGGCGCGCACACTTTCTCAAGCATCACAAAAGAAGACCATTGTGCGTGCGCTCGACATCTCATCTGAGGTGCTCACGGCGTTCACTGGCTACGATGAAGATTCTAGCGAGGCCAAGGTGCTGGAGTTGCACGAGAGCGAAGACGCGCTTTTGCTCATCACCGACCGCTCACCATTCTACGTGGAGATGGGCGGACAGCTCGGAGATACCGGCTTTGTCACTGTCTACCAGGATGGTGAATTTGGTGATGCCATCGAAGTGACTACGGTGCAGAAGATTGGGCAGGCGGTGGCACATGAGGTGCCCGCTGGCTCGGCTATCGCCGTGGGTGACACGGTGGCACTCACTGTGGATGCCAAACGCCGCCGCCGCATCGAAACTCACCACACCGCCACGCATTTACTCCACTGGGCATTGCATGAAGTGGTCTCTCAGGATGCTACTCAGCAAGGTTCACTCGTCACTACCGACCGCCTTCGTTTTGACTTCACCTCCAGCGCGCTCAGCCCAGAGCAGATTGCAGAAATCGAATTGAAGGTGAACGAGAAGATCGTTGAGAATGCAGGCGTCTTTTACAATGAAGTGGCACACGCTTCGGTCAAAGACCGCAAGGATATCATGCAGTTCTTTGGTGACAAATATGGTGACACGGTGCGCGTGGTACAGATTGGTGGTAGTGAGCTGGGTCTCGATGGCTATGCGATGGAGCTCTGCGGCGGCACCCACCTCGACAATACCCGTGACATCGGCATCTTTAAGATCAAATCTGAAAGCGCGATTGCTTCTGGCGTGCGCCGGATTGAAGCTGCCTGTGGCGTTGCGGTGTACGATTGGGCGCGTGAGATCATGGAGAAGAATGGCCAGGAAGAGGAAGAACTCCGAGTCAAGCTTGAGAAAATCAATGCAGGCCTCAAAGCCGTTGCTGCTGAGGAGGTGCACTACCCGCTAGAGGCGCACATCATGTCAGGAATGCTCACCCAAGCTGGTGACTTCGAGTTACTCAACAAGACCTTCAATAGCTCGCTCAAGTACACTCAAGGACTCCGCGATGCGGTCACGGCCGCCGATAAAAAGTTGAAGAAAGCCCAAGCTGGTGCAGCAGCAGCAATGGCAGATGCCGCGCTTGTCGAGCTTCTCGAAAAGGGTGGGAACATCGTGGCCCAGTTCGACGGGCCAGCCAACATGCTCCAGGAACTCCTAAATGGACTCAAGAAGAAGCAGTTCAATGGAGCTGGCTTCTTTATCGTCAATGACGGCAATCGCTTGCATCTGGGTGCCTTCTGCGGTGCAGATGCCCTAGCGGCTGGCCTGCAGGCGGGCAAGCTCATCCAAGAGCTTGGCCCAATCGCTGGCGGCAAAGGAGGCGGTAAGCCAGACCAAGCACGCGGTGCTGCTCCAGAGTTAGAGAAATCTAACGAACTTCAAGCAGCGGCCCTTGCAAAGCTTGGTTAGTAAAGTGCAACATTTATAGATCAAAAGGGCTGATAGATTAATCTATCAGCCCTTTTCTATACTTTGGTGAATTGGCTCTTTACCGATCAGTACCGCTGCGCCACGCGAGTGGTGCTTATACTTGTGGGCGTAGGCCACTCTCTTCGGCGCGGTCCATGGGATCCATTGGTACCCTCTGAGCAATCCCGCGCAGTAGGTGGCCGAAGATATCGGCGCCAGTGATGATGCGGCGTTCTTCGTCAGTCCAATAGAGCACGACGTCTTGGTCGACCACGTGGTCATTGCGGTCGTCTGCTTCCACCACGAATTTGCCGAGTACCGAGTCGAGGGTGGATTGGTCATTGTCGATGAGGATCGGGCGGTGGCAAAAGCGATAAATGTCTACTGAGCCGTCGTAAGCGAGGTAGCGAGCGAGGAACTCTGGGGTGTCCAAGACGATGCGAGGCACGAAGCTTTCATCGGTAATCACGCGCCATTTGGCTGGGTTTATCTTGAGGTTGGCAAGGAATGCTTGGCCTTCATCGGTATTGAAGTCAGGAAATTCTGGGAGATCCATCTTCGTGGGAAGTTGGATGATGGTGCTGGGTTTGATGATGGAGCCTTCCCCGGAAATGCGTCGATCATCGAGTGCTAGAAAGTTGAGTGCCCCTCGGCCTTCGTTTTTACTGATCTCGCTTTCATCTTCGACAATGTGTCGTTCGAGGATGACCTCGATATCGCGTTCGCGGTAGAAGGACGGACCCTCAGGGCCGATCCAGCCATCAAGAATCATGGCGCAGGGCTTTGCCACCGGGTAGAGTAGCAACTTGTAAAAACGGATGACTGGGCTGAGCTTAGCACCCACGGAAAGTGCATTCCGTGAAAAGTAGGCTTGTGGCAAGATTTCACCAAAAAAGGTGATGCCAACGGTGGAGAAGATGAAGCCGGCAATGCCTGCGAGAGCAGATTCACTCAGGAGCGCGAGAAGGACGTTTACAGAAACATTGCCCCAGAGGATGGTGCAGAGCAAAAGGTTCGAATCGTTGCGTAGCTTGAGGATTTGTTTGGCCGCATTGCTGCCTCGGTCAGCCTCTGCTTCTAGGCCGATACGGCCCAAAGAAAATAAGGCTAAGTTTAAGCCTGAGAACATTGCTGATTGCGTCAAACAAAACGCAATTCCTACCCAAATCCAGATCTGATCCATTGATGTTTCTATGTGTATAGTGGCTGTTTGGGGAGACTGATCGATGCCACTGCGGATTCAAGATAGTGATAAGATCGTTACAGTGCGAGCAAAAGTATCTAAAACTTCATGTAACAGATTATGTTACATTTTGACCACAGAGCGTTAGAAATTGGTAGGTTGTGTGAAACTAACAATATCAAGCAGAATGATGGCATCTATCGGCAATTCAAGGATATATGACAATGCGTGAAATGGTTTTTGACAAGAATGTGTGGGTGTTGGGTCGGCGTCATGTCTAGAGAGCGGTTCCTAATCACTTGCACATTCATGTGGATTCAAGTAAAGCCTGAGTATGCCAGTTGCAACACCACAACAATACGCCGAGATGTTGGACGCTGCCCAGAAGGGTGGCTATGCGTATCCAGCAATCAATGTTACATCCCTTACTACTGCCAGTGGTGCGCTCAAAGCATTTGCTGAAGCCAAATCTGACGGGATCATCCAAGTCTCTACCGGCGGTGGCGCATTTGCCTCCGGTACAGCAGTAAAAGACGAAGCTTTTGGCGCGATTGTGCTTGCTGAAGCGATTCATCGCCTCGCTGAAAAGTACGACGTACTTATCGCGCTTCACACAGACCACTGTCACCCAGAGAAGGTAGATTCATTTCTCCGTCCACTCCTCGAAGCCTCACGCCAACGCATTGCTGAGGGTAAAGGACCATTGTACCAGTCTCACATGTTTGATGGTTCGGTTGTCGACCTTGCTGAGAACCTCGAGATCTCTAAAGGCCTTCTCAAGGAATGTGCCGAGCTCGACATCATCCTAGAAATTGAAGCTGGCTGTGTGGGTGGTGAAGAAGATGGTCACGACACATCTGGTCTTCCTGCTGAGAAACTTTACACTTCACCAGAAGAAATGCTTCAGGTTTACGAAGAGCTCAATGGCCTCGGCCGCTACATGTTTGCCGCTACATTCGGCAACGTGCATGGAGCATACAAGCCAGGTGCGGTTCAGCTCAAGCCAACCATCCTCCGTGATGGTCAGAAGGTGGTGACGGACAAGTACGGGGCAGAAGCCGAGATGGATCTTGTGTTCCACGGTGGCTCCGGTTCTTCACTTGAAGAAATCCGCGAAACTCTCGAATATGGTGTGGTCAAGATGAACATCGATACTGACACCCAGTACGCCTTCACACGTTCCATTGTGAAGCATGTCTGCGAGAATATCGAAGGAGTCCTGAAGATTGACGGAGAAGTCGGTAACAAGAAGACTTACGACCCGCGTTCGTACCTCAAGCTTGCTGAGCAAGGCCTTTGTGATCGCATGAAGGTGGCGTGTGACGACCTCCTCTCTACTGGGAAATCGATCTACAATAAGTAAGTTAGATACCTGATTTAGATCAGTTAATCTCACACACAACCCGCAAGGCTACATGGCTTTGTGGGTTTTTTATTGGGCATACCCAATGCCCTTACTTGGTCAGCGTGCGTGCTATCTCATGCAATGTCACAATCTTGTTACAAGTTGATAATGAGTGGATAGCAATGTTGTTCATCTTATCTTCTAGTATGAATTATGCTAGGTTAGTTGGTTGAATTTGGATCATCATCTGGATGAGTACGCTTGAGGGATGAGGGCATTGGACTTGCTTGATGAGTGGGTGTGTTGGCTTTAAAATTTAGCCAATTTCACTCCAAAACATAACTGATAGAGTAGAATGAAAAATACTAGTCCACAGACGGCGAAGGCGGCAGCAACGCAATCGCTAGATAATAAAAGCTACAAAGGGATTCAGCTTTCGGGTGTGCTCTTCGTTATTCTCATGGCGGGGATGTTGATCGCCAACATCATGGTGTCTGACTCCCTGAAAGATGACTCATCAGGGATCAACCTTGCAGGTCGTCAGCGGATGCTTTCGCAGCGTATGACCAAGTCCATGGCTGCTGTTCAGGCATCGATAGCAGCAGGGGATTTTGCATCTGCTAGTAAGTTTCAGAAGGAGCTGAAGCTCTCCTCAGGATTGTTTGATGAGACATTGAAAGCATTCCGTGACGGTGGGGTGACTACTGGTGCTACGGGTGATGATGTGAGGCTTGTGCAAGTGCTGGATCCAGAACTTGCAGGCTATGTGGCGAAGGCAGATACGATCTGGCAGGATCTTTCAAGCGGGGTCGAGTACATGGCTCACCAAGACATCACGAGTATTGATAAGGCGAAGTCTGAGGCGATCATGATTGCGCTTGTGGCCAATAACTTGGAGCTATTGAAGCTGATGAACCAGCTGACTGTTGGGCTGGAAGCAAAAGCGGAGTCGAAGTCCAGTACCCTGCAGTGGGTGCTTGCTGGCGCGCTTGCATTGGTGGTAGCGAACTTCGCCTACGTGATCATTTACTCTGTGGGCTTGTTGAAGAAGCGTGATGGGAAGTTGGAGGAATTCTCAAGCAACCTGATCGACAAGAACTCACAGCTCTCCGACACGAACTTGGCGCTTGAGAGTGCGCAGTCAGAGATTTCTGAAGCGAACAATTCCCTAGAGAGTGCACTAGATTCCTTGAGAGTGTCTAATAGTGAGGCGCAGAAGCGTGCGGGTGAGCTCGAGCAACTCACCGTTGACTTGAATCGCCTGAAGGAGGAATCCGACACCATCTTCAACTCGGTGGATCACGGGCTCTGTCTGATCGATAAGAACTTCAAGATTGGTCGCCGCGTGTCGATGGCAACCTACGATATTTTCGAAACCAAGCATCTGAGTAATTTATCCTTCCTGGACTTAATGCGTCCGCTCATTACAGAGAAGGATCTCAAGACATTGGAGAGTTTCCTTAAACTGCAATTCCAGAAGAAGACGATGTCTTCACAGTTAGAGAAGTACAACCCGTTAAAGAAAATTGAAATCACACTCAACTGGGATGGCTCACAGTTTGTGAACAAGCACCTTGGTTTCTCTTTCGAACGGATCATGGAAGGGGATGATATCGCAGCGGTGCTGATCACCATCACCGATGTGACTGAGACACTCGCACTCGAAAACGAATTGAAGCGTGCGAATGAAGATCAAGAGCGCAAGACAAACATTTTGCTCGAAGTGGTGCAGAGTGATTCGAAGGAACTCGACATCTTCTTAGCGCAAACTGAGAAGGCATTGGATTCGATCAATGACCTCTTGCGAGATCAAGGTGTTAGCTCGGATGCAGACCTTTCTGACCGCGTCGAAAACCTGGTAGAAAGCGTGTTCCGTATGGTGCACAACATCAAGGGTAACGCCTCCATGCTAGGGCTTGAGAGTATCACAGAGATCACCCATGCGGTGGAAGAGAAGCTTGCAGTCCTGCGCAAGCGCAAGGATGTGAAAGGGGATGAATTCCTCAGTGCCTTGGTGCAGTTGGCAAGTTTGCGCGAGCGCCTTACCGACTACCAAGAAATCACCGATACAATTCTTAAGGATTTTGCCATTGGTAAGAAGGCATCTGAAGAGAAGAAGCCAGCCACTGCTTCAGAGCGGTTTGCTACTGAGCTGTCTGGCTTTGCCACGAAGGTTGCTAGGGAGCTGAAGAAGGAAGTCTTCCTCAAGGCGAATCTTGAAATGGACGTGATGACTGAAACCGGGCAGCAAGCGATCAAAGATATCTGTGTGCAGCTCACGCGCAATTCGATTGTGCACGGTATCGAGGCTCCGCATGTGCGTAAGGCACAGAACAAGATGAGCGAGGGGATCATCCGCGTCAATTGCGCGAAAGATGAAACGAGTGACAACCGATTGGGCGTCCCGTGTTACGAGCTCAAATTCCGCGACGACGGAGCGGGTCTCGACCTGACAGCGATCAAGCAACGTGCGGTGAACATGGGCATGGTGACGGCAGAGCAGGCCGCAACACTCTCAAACTCCGCCGCTGTCGCACTCATCTTTGAACCAAAATTCTCCACACAAGAAACCGCAGATGAGCATGCCGGCCGCGGCACAGGCATGAGCATCGTCAAAGAAATCACCACCCAGCAGTTGGGCGGCAAGCTTTCCGTGAGCTACTCACTAGGGCAATACGCGCAGCTGAGCTTCCTGATCCCAGCAAGTAGCGTGGAACAATCATCAGAACTCACTGTAGATCTATAATCTCATGAAACTACTAATTGTAGACGATTCGGCGATGATTCGCCGTTCTATCAATACGGCTTACAAGGGTAGCCTATTCACTCAAATCGAGACTGCCGCGGATGGTTTGTTGGCGGTCACGATTTTCAAGCAACTCCTCCCGGATGTGGTGACGCTGGATATCACGATGCCACACATGGATGGGCTAGCAGCCATGTCGCAGATGTTGGAGATCAAGCCTGACACCGCGATCCTGGTGATCTCGGCGCTTGCGGACCATCACACGGCGATCGAGTCCCTAGCGCGTGGCGCCCACCAGTTCATCTGCAAGCCATTCACCGCTGAGGAGCTGCGTGAAGCACTCGATGATATCATCAAAAACCGCGTTCCTGCGACCGTGGAAAAGCAGGATACGGAGGTGGATGCTGAGTTAAAAAAGACCATGGCGCAGCTCACCACTGCGAGTACCCAAGTGACCCAGAAGGTGCCGAGTCCTGAAGAATATCCATCCGGCTATGTGCAACCACCAGCCGTTCCGGAGGCCGCGAAGGCAGCATTTGACGCCGTCAAATCACAGCGCCCGCTCACTGAACTCCACTCACTCAGCCCAAAACCAAAAGCGTAACGACTATGTCAGAAAACGAGAATAAATCCGCCACTGGAATCGATGAAGACACCATCCGATTCTTTGTTTGGTCGGTATGGAATTTTTTCCAATCAAGTACCGGGATCGAGCCGGAGGTAGGCACCCCCTACCTTTTTGATAGCTTTGATCACGACGACTATACTGGGATCATTGGAGTTTCTGGGAACCAACGCGGTGCCGTGTATTTTACCATGTGCCGTGAGTTGCTCGATTCGATCATTTCGAAGAACTTTCCAGAGTTGGAAAAGGAGGAATGCAGCGAGGAGCAATACGAAGAAATGCGCAACGACTATGCTGGTGAGATGACAAACATCGTTTCCGGAAATGTACGCAACTACCTCGGTGAGCAATTCTTGATTTCTGTGCCTGTGGTCGTCACTGCGAAGGATACCGCGATGCGCATGACGCAGTCGACACATGGGATCATCTTCCCAGTGACTTGGAATGGTTTCCGCTGCCACCTGATCCTCAGTTTGGAGAACAATGCTCAGACCAACGAGCATGACATCCTAGAAAGGGTGTTGTGATGGAGGGAGACATGATCCAACTGCCGACTTCACTGAAGAAGTACCAGGCACTCAGCACCGAGGAGCACTCGGAAGTGATGATCCCGCGGGTACTTTGTCCGCTGTTTCAGCGCTTGCAGGATGAACAGCTTACCTTGGCTGAAATTGCCTGTTTTCTAGATCTCCAGCATGAGGATGCTCAGGGATTGGTAGACCAATTGATTGGGTGTCGCTTGATTGCGGAGGCTCCGGATGTGGTCGACTTTGCCCAGTGGCTTGAGGAACTGAGGGCTGAGCCGGAACATGCTGCTGCGCTCATTGAGCCGCAGCAGGCACCTGAGGCTGAGCTCGAGATCGATGTGACTGACGAAAGTCACGAGGAGGCTAGCGATGTCACCGACATCAACATTGAGGCGCTCACGGTCGAGCTAGATGACTGTTCTGAGGGGTTCCTCGCGGAGGAACCAAGCCCAGCTGCTAGCGAGGAAGCGTTTTGCGAAGTGGACAACGCGGAATCAGAAATTTTTAGCTGCGATATCTGCTAGCTACATGAGTAAGAGACCCTGGGCTCGCAAGAGCTCAGGGTTTTTTGTTGTCTCAAGCGTCGAGCGATTACTCCCCGATGTTGAGTACCGCCTCAGCCATGCGCATGGCTTCATAGTTTGCGCGGATTTCGTGCACGCGGTGGATTTGAGCTCCCGCCATGCGGCCCGTGGCCGTGAGGGCGGCCGTGCCGGCATCGCGGCTCTGTGCGTCTTCTAGTCCAAGGATCGCACCGATCATGGATTTGCGTGAGACTCCCAGCATGATTGGGCGGTTGTTGACGATCAGGCCAGAGAGCCGGTGGAGTAGCTCGAGGTTGTGTTCTAGGGTCTTGCCAAAGCCGATCCCTGGATCAAAGCAAAGCGATTGTGGATTGACTCCAAGACGCGTGAGGGTGCGGTAGCGTTCTTCAAAAAACTTCCGGATCTCGCGCACGACATCTTGGTACTCAGGGTTGACTTGCATTGTGTCGGGCGTGCCTTGGCGGTGCATCACGATGACTCCGACACCCGTTTCGGCGCAGACTCGCGGCATGTTGACGTCTTGAGTGAGACCAGACACGTCATTGACGATGTCGGCACCTGCTTCGATCGCTTGGCGTGCGACTTCCGCCTTGCTGGTGTCGATCGAGATGAGGCAGTTGCTGGCTTCGCGTAGCGCTTGGATGACGGGTACGACGCGCTTGATTTCCTCGTCGGCGCTGACTGGTAGTGAGCCTGGTCGGGTGGATTCACCTCCGATGTCAATGATTTCGGCGCCGTCCTGAAGCATGCCGATCGCGTGCTGCACCGCTTGAGAGACATTGATGAACTTCCCTCCATCGGAAAAGGAATCTGGAGTGACGTTGAGAATTCCGGCAATCATGCCGGTCTCAGTGAGGTCAACCACTCGGCTTTTAAGTTTCCAGCGCATGATGTTAGTAATACAACGATTGGGGGTCTGGCAAACTGAAAACTTGTAAGGTGCCAAAATTGTCGCTTAGCTGTCCCCATGTTCATGTCTCCTCGAGTTATTCTATGCGTTTTGGGCCTAACGATGGGCGCAAGTGACTTATTGCCAGCGCAGTCGAAGTCGGTGAGTGAGTCCAAGCATTTGGCTCGCATCACTCGTAATCGTGATGGATCGACGACCGAGTTCAAGCGCGATCCCGGGAACACCACCTTGGTGAAACGCACCTACGTAGAGAAAGACAATGGGGAGCAAGTGACGCGCTCGAAGACGATCTACCGGCGCGATAAATACGGCAATCTACGTAGCGGTTTCGTCTACGATGGGCGCAATCAAAAACTCTTCCGCATCGTATACGGCTACCATGCCGACACTGGGCGATTGATCGCCGAAAATATGTACGATGCGCGAGTGAAGCGTACCTCACCGATTGATCCAAGTAAGGAGGAACCGGTGCGTGCGACGCGTTATTATTACAATGCTCAAGGCGAGCGCAGCGCCCCGATCACCTTCACGTCGCAGGCGGGCAAGACTTCTGAAGAATTGATGGATTGGTTGGATCGCAACAAGCCAGCGAGCGACGTCGATCGCGATCCATTCCGCAACACTCCGGTGAATCCCAATTCCAGACCGCTGTCGCGCTAAGCGATTTCTTTGGGTATGGCTCCTTCTTCGTTGCTGACGCTGTTGCTCTGTGGAGCTGCCGTCCTTGGAGGGGTGCTATACAGTCAGAAGCATGGCGAGGTGGGTGCTGGGTCGCGGCTCAGTGAGTTGAAGCGCGAGCTGGAGCTGGCTGAGGCGCAGATTGCAGAGCTCCGAGATCACAATGCCCGGCTCAAGGCTTTGGTGCTGGCGGATGCGCCGGTAGATTTGCCTGAGGGCGTGGTGCAATTTGTCGCGTCCAGACCGGGCGCTTCGGTGGCGCAACAAGCTCAGGCGTTCATTCGGAGCCGAGAGATCTTAGAAGAGGCCGCAAGCCAGTATTGGCTGTTAGGATTGAGCCTCGATGCCTTGTTGGCTAGAAATTATGCCATGGAGGCATTGGGCGTCCTTCCTGAGATGAGTGACTGGCAGGGGATTTTAACGGCACTGACTTACCGGGGGGCGATGGTGGTCTTTGACCCAAGTGCCGGTGAGCTATTACTAGATGAACGCTTTGATGATGGTAATGTGCACCACCTTGCGCAGCTGGTGCATGCGCTTGCTGTGGCCGCCTTGTGGGATACGGTGGAGCTCAGCGACCGAGACGACACGCGCATGGTGCAAGTGGGGATGGTATTCGCTAGAGCAAGCCAGCTTAGCCAACAATTTTACACGGAGAAGTCGCGAGCATTGGCGGTGCCGCTGCAGGCGGCTGGGGCCTCGCAGGTGGAGTTAGGGCAGCAGGGGGAAGGCGCTAAGCTCCCTGTGATGCTGGAGCGGTTTTTCCGAGACGACTGCGGGAAGTGGCTGCTGGCGAACCCTACGCTAGAGAGCTGGCCTTTGTCGACGCAGGCGGTGTTAGCTGGAACCTCGCATGAGGAGACTGGCGCAGAGATAGAGCCGCTGCCAGACGCTGAGCTGACCTGTGAGCTCGGTGTGATGGCCGCAATGGCATGTGTGCCTGAGGGGCAGGAAGCATGGGTCCTGGAAGCCTTCCAAGGGGATCAGCTGAGTATTGCGGTGGATGTCGATGAACAGCTTTTTATCCAATGGAGCACGCGTTGGCGTGACCCTTCCTCTGCTGCTCGCTTTGTTGAGCAGTTGGCAGTCCGTGAGCATGCCGTCCGTGAGGGTGGCATGGTGATCGTGCGGCTACAACACAGTGCCTCTGGCGAGAACTAAGGGGAGCTTGAATGCATGAGGGGAAGCGCCTGTTGACGCCAGATTGAAGAGATGTACTCTACTGATATGAAAGTGGCCGTATTTAGCCCATATGCCTTGGATAGCCCTAAAGGCAATAGTGTCACGGCCAAACGGCTGGAGCAGTTGCTGGCTACTGTAGGCCACAGCGCAAGGGCTGTGGATCGGATTGAGGCTATCGGCTTGCCAGATGCTTTGATCGCTTTGCACGCGATTCACAGTCTCGATGCAAGCCGGCACTACAAACAACAGAGGCCCGAGGGGCGGCTCTTGATCTATCTCACAGGAACGGACATCTACGAGGTAGATCGGGCTAGCTTGCTGGACGAGTCTTTGGAGATGGCAGATGCCTTGATTGTGTCTCAGGCGGCTTCGTTAGAAAGCATCCCCGAGAGGCACCGCCCTAAAGCAGTGTTGGTTCCGGCCAGTGTTGTGCGCCCCAAGCAGTCCGAGCTCCCAACCGAGTCAGATGCGGCAGGGATGGCTGGCACTCGCTTTTGCTTTGTGGGGCACCTGCGCGAGGTGAAAAACCCGTTTTTGGTGAACCGAGCGCTTGCGGGGCTAGAGGATCCGGTGGCTGTGCTGGCGATGGGGACGGAGCTGGAGTCTGGCTACACCCAGCGGGCCCGAGCTTATGAAGCGGCAGACCGGCGTTATCGCTACCTTGGCAATGTGCCTCATGCTGAGGCGATGGCTTGGATGCGCGCGGCTGACTTCACCCTGAATACTTCCTTCAGTGAGGGTGGGGCAAATGCGGTGGCGGAGTCGATCGTGCTGGGGACACCTGTGTTGGCTAGCCGCATTGAGGGTAATGTGGGGATGTTGGGCGCCGAGTATATGGGGTATTTTGAGCCGGGCTCAGCGCAGTCCTTGGAGGGTTTGATGCGGCGCGTGATTCGAGATCAGAGCTTTGCCGAGGCCTTGAGGCAGCAAGCGAGAGAGCTAGCTCAGTGCTTCAGGCCAGAAGCCGAGATTGCGGCCTTGGATGCTTTGCTTTCGTCTGGCGAATAATTTAGGGTCTGAGGTTTGACATTCCTGCGTATATCGAGGATGACTTGTGGCATGTTCGAGCTAAGCGGAAAAATCAAACTCATCGACCAGACACAGACCTTCAATAGCGGTTTTACCAAACGTGAATTTGTGATCACTACGAGTGATTCAAAGTACCCACAAGACATCAAGTTTGAAGTGGTGAAAGATCGTTGTGAGCAGCTCGATCAGTACGCACTAGGCCAGGAAGTACTGGTCAACTTTGATGTCCGCGGTAATGAATACAATGGCCGCCACTACGTGAATTTAAATTGTTGGAAAATCCAGGCGGCGGGCAATGCTGGTGCAGCGCCTGCGCAGGAACCAAGTGCTGGCTTCCCCGCGAATGAGCCTGAGCCAAGTCCATCAGACTTGCGTAGCCCAAACTACGAAGACTCTGACGATATTCCATTTTAAGTGATTACTTTTGCAAGCGTTAGAGCTTGCTAGAGATAAGTGATGGAAAGCGTTAGGCGTAAAGTCGCAGTCGTAGGAGGAGGGCCTGCTGGCCTTCGTGCGGCTGAAGTTGCCGCGCTTTCTGGAGCTGAGGTGGTGCTCTATGATGCCATGCGATCGACTGGTCGCAAGTTTTTGGTGGCGGGCAAGAGCGGGCTCAATCTGAGCAATGCGACGCCATTTCCAGAGTTTATGGAGGTGTATGCGGGGTCGGCCCAGGTGCCGCTTCCCGCCTTTTTTTATGAGGCCTTGAGCGCCTTTGACAATGTGGCGTTGCGCGAGTGGGCTGGCGGCCTTGGTATCGAGACCTACGCGGCGAGCTCGAACAAAGTTTTCCCTGTGGGGATGAAGGCGGCGCCATTACTGAGGCGCTGGGTCGAGCGTTTACGCCAGTTGGGAGTGACGATTCGGGTGCGACATCGACTGTTAGATTTTCGAGTGGACGAGCAAGTCTTGGTGTTTGAGCACGATGGGGAGAGCTGCGAGTATCCATGTGATGCTGCGGTGCTGGCGCTTGGAGGGGGATCATGGCCCAGCACGGGCTCTGACGGTACTTGGCAGGCATTGATGAAGGCTAAAGGGATCTCTGTGACTCCCTTGAGCTCTGCCAATTCAGGCTGGGAGTGTGCCTGGCCTCGTGTGGTGCTCGAAGCGGCAGAAGGCCTGCCTCTGAAGAATTTGGTGGTGCATGCTGGGGCGGCATCGCAGCATGGCGAATTGGTGATCACGCGCTATGGGCTTGAAGGTGGTCCGGTGTATCGGTTAGGGCCAGCGATCCGCGCTCAGGACAGCCCGCATGTTTTGATCGATTTCAAACCGACCTTCACGGAGCAGGCATTGGCTCGGAAAATGGAGTCCGTGAAGCGCGACTTTCTAGCAGCCGCTAAAGAACGTTGGAAGTTGAGCGATGCTGCTATTGCGGTGATTCGAGGGCTCTATGGGGAAGTGGATGATGCTCTCTCGCTTGCCGCCTGCGTGAAGCGATGCAAGGTGCCGCTGACTCAGCCGCGCCCGATGGATGAAGCGATTTCATCGGCTGGCGGGGTGCGATGGTCTGAGCTAGCCGCAGATTTCAGCGTGAAGCAGGTACCGTGGATGCATCTAGCGGGTGAGATGCTCGACTGGGAAGCTCCTACTGGGGGCTACTTGTTGCAGGCGGCTTTTGCCACCGGCACTGTGGCTGGGAATGCCGCCGCTGTGCTGGGCGAATAGAGCGTTCGTCTAGAAACATTCAGAGGCTCGCACTGTGTGGTAGCACGAGCCTCTGTGGGGTTTATGATTGGGGGGACTTGAGCTGATGAAGCAAGGGGGGACTAATCAACTGCAATAAAAAAACTAGCTTTCGTGAATAATCAGGTCAACAGAAATGATTAAGATTCATCCTATCTGACGAAATCGTCACTATTTAAAATGGTTTTGGCTCGGTTTTTATAAGTTTCACGGCTTCATCGTCTTTCATGGATTTACCGATGAGTCTCTCGGTGAAGCCCCAGAGGATGGAGCTTTGATCGATGGCTTCGACGCGTTGGGTCGAAGAGATGGGTTTACCCAGAGCATTGATGCCGGTTGAAGAGATTTCCCAATGGTGGTCGATGTGTTTCCAGCTAGCCTGTGAGTGGCTACCATTGGAATCGAAGCTCCATGAGATGATGCGTTCCTTGATGGGGTCCCAGCCGATGCGCATGGTGAGCAAGGTGGGATCGTCATCGCCCATGCTGTATTGGCCGCGGCCCATGAGCCATGAGCCAGAGGGGTCCCAGCGGAAGTTGATGGTGAGCTTGCCGTGTTCGGAGAGCGGGGCAACCCAGTCGCCGACGAGGCCTTCGATTTGCTGGAGCGCTTCGAAGGCGGGTTTTGCGGAGACGTCGTGGTTGCGCGATTGGACGATTTTCCATTCACCGTCTGCTTGTTGCTGTGAGATTAACTGGTAGAGGTAGGCGCTGTTATTTTCTTCGTGAGAATTGAAGCGGATGGAACCTTCTTCGAGCACCAGCTGGGGGGTGATGAAGCGGATCGAGGCTCGCGTCAGGTTGACCACGGCGTTTGGTTCGCTATCGAAGATCATCATGTAATGTTGTTCGATGGCGTCGTGGCCGGCGAGTTTGACATTTTCTTGTAAGAGAATCTCGCCTTGATCGGCATAGAGTGCGGTGAGGGCGCTGGAGTTTTTTTGGTTGAACGCCTCGACGTAGCGTTCTGCAATGGTCTGATACTTGGCCCAGTTGGCATCGTGTCCGTGGTCGTCTGCCTGTGCTAGTGTGCTGGTGGCCAGAACTGCTGCGAAGCTGAGGGTTTTAGGAAGTCGCATCGTGTGTGTGGTGTGAGTGCTTAGCTAAGTGCTTTGGTGACGATGCTCTTGGCGGCGTCTGAGAGGTCGAGATTGAATGCCGCTGTGTGACCTGCTTCGCTCATTTTCCCCCAGGTTTTCTGGACGATTTTGATCATTTTGTCTTCTTCGGTGTCGGCAATGAGGTCATCGAACTGCGCCTCCATGAAGGTGAGGCAAAGTGCGTCTTCGAGGCATTGGCATTCTGCGTCTTTGCGGAGGTTTTTTTTGAGGTTGAGTTCGCCGACGCGATCGATGGTGGCTTGGTCGTAGCCGACTTCAGCGAGGATTTCGGCGGCGCGCTTGGCGTGGAAGAATTTCAGGTCGCTACGCCACTTGAGGTAGCCTGGTCGGTCCATCGGGTAGTCGCTACGTGGGCTTTCCCAGCGGCAGATGTGTTGGCTGCGGGCTGCGAGTAAGAGAGCGGATGAGGCGTTTGGCTGGAGCTTGAGCACCCAATCGTAGTGGCGCTTGGAGAACCAAAGTTCGCGTGGATGCGATTCGCCGGCGTGTTCCCACTGACGTGGGTCGGCAGCATTGGCGTCGTCGATAGCGTCGATGGCTTGGTCAAAAAGTGCGTCCTCAGTCATAGATTTGGACTATAGAGCTTCATCGTATTTGCTCAATAGCAATTGCCATAGAATCCTAGAGTGGCTATGGGTAGGCGGAAATTGGCATGATTGATGAGCTGGAAATTGTCTATGAAGACGCGCATTTGCTGGTAGTGAATAAACCGAGTGGGTTGACTTCGGTGCCGGGTAAGGGGGTGCATGCTAAGGACTCGTTGACGACGCGGGTGCTGCAGCGCTACCCGATGGCGCCGATGTATCCTGCGGTGCATCGTTTGGATATGGATACCTCAGGTCTGATGTTATTTGCGCTGCATGCCGAGGCGCTCAAAGGGGCTTCTAAGTTGTTTGAACAACGTCGCGTGCACAAGCGTTACATTGCGGTGCTGGATGGTCGACTGGTGGCCGATGGGGGGACGATTGAGCTGCCCTTTAGGCTCGATCCAGATGATCGCCCTAGGCAGATCTATGACACCGAGCATGGCAAGATGGGGACGAGCCACTGGCGGGTCTTGGAGCGAGATGTGGTGGTGGATGCTGCCTTGCTCGGCAAGGATGAGGATGGGATTGGCACTCGCGTGGAGTTTGAGCCTGTGACCGGGAGGACCCATCAGCTGCGCTTGCACGCTTCGCATGCGCTCGGCTTGGGCGCGCCGATTGTGGGTGATTGCCTTTATGGCACTGGTCAGCGGCATGGCGAGTTGCGTCTGCATGCGAGCCATTTGAGCTTCGAGCATCCGATTCACGGCGAGCCCATGGAGTGGCATTCCGCGCCTAGCTGGTAGAACTTGCTGTTATTCGAGCTCGGCTGTGAGCTTTTGCAGGCTGGGTGCCTGGGCGGCGAGTGTGCCATCGACGTAGAGGAAGAGTCCTTTGCCTTTGCCATACGTTTCGCCGCTGGCATCCCAGGTGATGGTGAGAAGTTTCCCCTTGTACGGCAGCTTGTTGATGCTGAAGTACGACCATTGAGTCTCGGGTAGGAGTGGCTGGATTGTGAAGCTGTTGTCGAGACTCGGGCGGAGTCCAATGAGCCCAGTGATGAGGAGGTCATTGTAGGTGGAATGGTTGTAGTCTTTGCCGCGCTCTTTGCCACCTTTTTGAGCGCTCCATGTGCCATTTTTCCATTGTTTGAGGCGTGTGCGGGAGATCCAATCACCATTGAATGGATGGAGGTTTTCATCGATCCAGGGCACGACTTTGCCATCCTCGCGGGTGCGCGTGTGTGACTTGGTGTAGATGTCGAGCAGGGTGTAGTAATCGGCCCGGTTGACGGCGTTCTGTTGGTAGTTGTTGAGCAGGTTCGCCATGCCGGTGAGGGTGATGGAGGTGGCGAAGGGCCAGGAGGGGCCATTCCACTGGCATTCGTGGCCATGGTAGGAGAGTGAGAATTGTGGGTGGCGTTGCTCGGCGGAGGTCGGGCCAAAGGGGGCGAAGAAGCCCTCGGGGTCCATCACTTGTTTCCACGCTGCGGAGAACTCGGGTTTGTCTTCTGGGATGTTGAAGTACCATGGTGTGAGGCCGTGAAGCTCGCGCACATTCACGAGCTGTTGCTCGCCCTGGCGCAGGACTTTAAAGAACTGAGCCTCGGGGTCCCAGAGCTGTTCTAACATCGATTGTTTGATGGTCTTTGCTTTGCCGCGGAATCCCTTGGCGAGCTCCACCTCACCGGCCATGTCGGCGATCTCTGCGATCGCCATCGCATCACCGATCATGTAGGAATTGATGGTGGGGCGGTAGCCATCGCCGCCGATCGCGCATTCCATGCCGTCGCGGTCGGCACGTTGGAAGAACAAGGGGCCATGCTTGCGGTGGCTGCGCTCCCAGGCGGCGTAGTTTTGCTGCAGATCGGGCAGTAGCTCCTTGAGTAGAGCGGGGTTCGGGTGCACCATGTGCTGCTGCAGGATTGAGTCGGCGATCCAGAAGCTATAGCTGCGCGGCGAGCCGCCCTTGCGTAGCCAGAAAATCGAATAGTCGTCTAGGTACTGGGGATTGCGCAGCCAGCGGCCTTCGCGGTACAGGTGGGCGCCGGGGCAGCTGATGGTGTTGTGCTTTCCAGCCCAGCTGACATCGGGCAAGAACTCGGTGATGACATAGCCATCGGGCGTCTGCCGCACATGCTTGCGGTAGGTCCACCAGCGGAAGTAGTAGGTCTTTTCAAAGGCTTTATCGGAGCACTCGAAAAGCGGGATATTCTTTTCCAGAAAGTCGTAGGCCTGCGCATTGGGGATGTGCGCGTAGAGTTCTTCGTCGTCGGCATTGAAGCCCTCCACGTAGCTCTTGAGCAATGCGGGATCGGGGCTGGCACTTAGGTAGTTTGTGAGCGCGGCGGCGAGGAAAAAGCGATAGATACATTTCATCTAGATGTCGTTCTACGCAAGCGTTCGAGATGAACTTTCTGTATCCTCAATTTTATAAGTAGCGGGTCAGTCCATCGACGGTTTATGGCTCAGCGACGAACTCCAAGTCTGGGCTGTCTGGGTGGTGCCTTAAGGTGATGGTTTGGAAAGTCTCTCCAGAGTCGCGGTAGATGAAGTCAACGCTCACGGTTTTTTCATCCACCCACTCGGCTTTGGCATTGAATTGCTTTTCCTCGAATGCTTGCTGGTATGACGCTTCATGGCCATCGACTTTGAGCGTGATGTAGCATTGGTTTTTCCCTAGATGCCTTGGTTCCCATACGTCAATTAGACATGTTCTGTTCGATTCTTGGATCTCAGCTTGAGTATCATAGGGAAAGATCCAGAATCTTGTGATTCCAGATGAAAATCTCGAGCAAGTCCACACCCCGAGAATCGCGATACCGAGGATGTACCATTTTAGGTGTTTCTTCATGTGACTGGACATCAGAAAGCTTACAAATACTTCGTCAGCCCATCCACAGTCTCTTGATCTAGAGCCTTCACTAATGCGGTGCTGAGCTGGACCATGGCGAGGTAGTCGTTGAGGTTGATCATGGCATTGTGGGAGTGGATGTAGCGGGCGGGGGTGCCGAGCACGACACTGGGAATGCCTAGGTTTTCTTTGTGGATGTTGCCGGCGTCGGTGCCGCCGCTGTCGCGCACGGTGATCTGGTAAGGGATTTGGTTTTCCTGGGCCACGCGTTCGACGAGGGCGACGAGGCGCGGGTTCATCAGGGCGGTCGGGTCCTGGATGCGGATCTGCACGCCTGCACCGAGGGCGCCTTGGCTTTCGGCGGGGTTGAACCCGGGTGAGTCGTCTGCGGGTGGGCCTTCGAGGATGATGGCGACATCTGGCTGCACCTTGCGCGCGGCGACGCTGGCGCCACGGAGACCCACTTCTTCTTGCACGGTGCCCACTCCGGTGAGTTGGTTGGGAAGTGCCGTCTGAGCGAGTTCTTGAAGGCTTTGGATGACGCAGGCCATGCCGACGCGGTTGTCGAAGGCCTTGGCGAGGTAGTGGTCGGGCTTGCCAAGGGCGCTGAAGGGGACGGCAGGGGCGATCGGGTCGCCGAGGCTGATGCCGAAGTTCTGGATCGTATCGGCTTGGCTGCTGGCGCCGATGTCGATGAAGAGGTGCGCGATGTCGAGCACCTTGCTGCGTTCGGCTGGGCTTAGGTGGTGTGGTGAGACGCTAGAGATGACACCGAGCACCTTGTTGCCACTCTGGGTTTTCACCTCGACCCGTTGGCTGAGTAGGGTGTGCGTCCACCAGCCTCCTACAGCTACGATCTTGAGAAAGCCGCCAGGGGTGATGTGTTTGACGCGGAAGCCGACTTCATCCATGTGGCCCGCGAGCATGATGCTTGGTCCATCACTACCGGTTTCGCAGTAGACGCCTCCCATCTTATCGGCACTGAGTTCGCCTATGCCTGTGAGTTCATTTACGAAGATTTCACGCACTTCTTCTTCGTAGCCAGAAACGGCGTGTGCTTCGGTCAATTCTTGCAACAGACTTTGTGCCTTTTTTTTCATAGAAAAAAGCTTACCTCGGAGCGCCGATCAGTGTAAACCCCCGAAGCAACGAAGCGATCAATTCATCATGCAACAGACTAAGGACATCCACATCACTAAAAACACGCCTTTGCCATCACCTCAAAGCCTGATCGAGGAGATCAAGCCCAGCGAGGAGCAAAGCAATTTTATCGCGGAATCGCGTCAGGTGATTCAGGACATCCTCCAAGGCAAGGACTCACGCTTTCTCTTGATCGTCGGACCATGTTCGATCCACGACACGAAGGCGGGCCTCGAGTACGCGCAGAAGCTGGCGAAGCTTGCTGAAGAAGTGAAAGACAAGGTCTACATTGTGATGCGTGTGTACTTTGAAAAGCCACGTACGACGGTCGGCTGGAAGGGCCTGATCATGGATCCACACCTCGATGGTTCCGATGACATCGTTGCGGGACTGAGCCTTGCGCGTCAGTTCCTCCGTGAAGTGGTCGACTTGCAATTGCCTACAGCGACTGAGCTTCTCGATCCAATCACCCCGCAATACATTGCTGATCTCATTTCTTGGTCCGCCATTGGTGCGCGCACGACTGAGTCACAGACTCACCGCCAGATGGCTTCAGGTCTCTCCATGCCACTTGGTTTCAAGAACAGCACGGCGGGCGATCTCGTGGCGGCGGTCAATGCCATCAAGGCAGCAGTCCAGCCTCAGACATTTCTCGGCGTCTCACCAGAAGGCGTGGCCTCCGTGGTCACCACTTCCGGCAATCCAGACTGCCATATCATCCTCCGCGGCGGCGAAAGCGGCCCGAACCACACCGCGCCATTCGTGGCGGAGGCGATGGAAAAGCTGGAGAAATCGGGTGTTAGCAATGCCATCATGATCGATGCCTCACACGCCAACTGTGGCAAGAAGCAGGAGCGTATGCCAGGCGTTTACCGTGAGATTCTCGCTCAGCGAGCTGCGGGTAATGCACGCGTCGTTGGTGCGATGCTAGAGTCTCACCTTGTTGAAGGGAACCAATCGTTCCCCCAGCCGCTGGAGAATCTCACCTATGGCAAGTCGATCACCGATCAGTGCATCAATTGGGCCACCACTGAAGAATTGGTGAGAGAGACAGTCGCGGCGCTGTAGTCGCCTAGCTTCTATTCAACCTCGCCACAGCATGGCAGGCTGAGGCGGCTACGTGTTTTTCTTAGCGTTCCGAAACATCCTGTAACTTGGCGTATTCTAGTTCTCACACGCAACGCTTAGCTCTATCCCTGAACCGCTGGCCGGCCCCAACCTTCGCTAGAGCTACGACGGACACGGTCGGAGAACCAGCCCTGCCTAGTACAGATATCTAGACAGACTAAAATAGATTTACGAAGTGCCGTTGCGGCGGGGCATCGAAATTCGAAGCACCATCAATTTGCTTGCTGCTGACTAGCTGCGTGTGAGCTTCTGTGACCAGGCTCGAGCACTTAGAATGCTGACAACGCCACAGCCGAAGGAAAGTGTGGGCAGAATGAGCATGTCCTTAGTGTAGTGACTCTGTTGGAATACGCGTGCAGTGGTCGCCTCCATCCCTGCGCCTGCGAGGTGTTCTTCGATAGTGATTAATAGATAGAAACCATGGATCATGTCAGGCAGTGCACTTAAGGCGAAATAGATGCCGAGAGCGATAAAGGCTGTGGAGTAGAGCTGTGTATCGGTTACTCCTGAAAGGTTAATTTCTTGATCGTTGCCCTTACTGGTAAATTTGGCGATTTTGGGTGCTAAACACCACAAGAGCACACCAAAGAAGACGCGCAGTAAGGCGGTGTAGAGTACCATGCCATTCCCTAAATCCGCGCTCATTGCGAAAAATTGACTGACGAGTGATAAGGAGCCGAATACCGCCCAAAAGAGAGCGAAGATTCGGATTAGAATTTGAGCAATGCTAGAAATTGGCATGCACACAACCTAACAATCAAATGTTAGGAAGGAAGCTAAATCGGATAGTACAGATATCTAGACAGACTAAAATAGAGAGAGTCTAGTATCCATAGGAGTTAGAGCGCATGGGCTTGGGATAGCGTGGTTTTACTATCAGATTCAGCTAAAATAGTTTATGGCTATAGTCTAGCTACTGTTTCTAACATTTTCCAAGTTCGACTACCTAGTGGTAGTGGAGTTCTTAGTGTTAGAAACGAAGCAACACGACGATTGATCGATGACTAAACTATTTTCTCTTACTGCCGCAGCAGCCTGTATGGCCTCGCCATTGTTGATGTCTACTACGCGCCGAGCCTAGATCAGTTGCCAGAGGGCTACGAAGCAAACTGGGTCACCACCGAGAGCGCGACAAATGCCAGCGATTGGTTCTTCCTTTTCCGCCTCTACCGTCCAGCCAGCAAAGATTGGTTCAAGTCGTGGATGCTGAATGACGTCGAGAATATCTCGAAGTGAGCACGCTGGGCTACTCAAGCGCCTTTGGAGCCCATTCAGGGAAGCCCTTGGCGGTTTTTTGCTCTTTGGCTAGTTCCTGGAATGGATGAGGGATCGGGTCCGGGAGTGGGATGTTGTCATTCACAAGGTAGGGATCGAGGCTATCCCACCAGGTGTTGTATTGTTCGTGGAGTGAGGCGACGACCTCTGGGAATTGGCTAGCGAGATTGATAGATTCGCCTGGATCTTGGCTGATGTCGGTGAGGTGTTGGTGTACCTTGCCTTTGTGTTCGTACATGACGAGTCTCCATTTGTCAGAGCGTACGGAAGCGTGGCTGTATTTGTGGTCTTCGCGTGGTTGTGGGTGCCATTTGTCGTTCCAGCGGCCACGGTGGGTGAAGAGGGTGCGGGTGGGCCACTCGGCATCGGCGGATTCTAGCAATGGCACGAGGGATCGGCCTGCGGGAGCGAGCTTTGACTCAGGCACCTCGGTGCCAGCGAGGTCACAGAATGTTTTGTAGAGGTCGATGTGGGCCGTGAGTGCGTGGATATCTTTGCCGGCAGGGAGGGTGCCTTTCCAGTACCAGAACGCGGGCACGTGGGTGCCGCCTTCCCAGGCGCTATTCTTGCGGCCGCGCATTCCGGCATTGAAGGGGGTGATGTCATTCTCTTGGCCCGCTACTTTGATTGGCGCCATGCTCATGCCATTGTCAGTCATGAAGATGACGATGGTGTCCTCGAGTGCCTTCCATTGCTCAAGTTTCTGCATCAGGGTGCCGACATTGTCATCGATGTTTTCGATCATGCCATACCTGGCAGCGGACTTGTCGTCCCAGCCCATGTCGAGAAAGCGTTGCTTGTCTTCTTCGCGGGCGATGTAGGGGCCGTGTGGCGCATTGAGTGAGATGTAGGCGAAGTAGGGGGCATCTGTTTGTTCCTGCTCATGGATCCAGGAGAGTGCTGCATCGAAGAAGAGGTCAGTGCAAAAGCCTTTGGTCTGCACCACCGTGTCATTGTGCAGCAGGACATTATCGAAGTATTCGTTCTCTTCATTTTCGAGGAAATCACCGTATTGTCCCTGCCCGATGCCGCCGGATCCGTGCATCAATACTTCGTGGAATCCACGATTTTGAGGAAGGTATGCGGGCTCGTCACCGAGGTGCCATTTGCCAAAAAGGCCAGTTTGGTAGCCGGCTTGTTGGAGCGCTTGCGGGAAGGTGACGACTTCTGGGGAGAGGCGCTCGCGCAGCAGGATGGTGTGGGAGACGCCTACTTCTAGGGCGTGTCTTCCGGACATCATGGCAGCACGGGTGGGGGCGCAGGTGGGGCTCACTTGGTAGTCGGTGAAGCGGGTGGATTGCGCATAGAGATTGTCGATGTGTGGGGTCTTGAGGTGGGGGTTACCCATGCACGCGAGGTCTCCCATTCCTTGGTCATCGGTGAGGATGAAGATGATGTTGGGCTTGCTCCCTTTTAGAGGGGCGGCAGTGGTGAGTGGGGCGGCGAGGGCGCAGGCGGCGAGGGCTTGAGCGAGAGCGATCTTAAGTTTCATGCTAGTTGGTGGCGGTGTGCTTGTCACAGGTACGCAACGCGGTGTGCATTTCAATCAACAAGGCGAGTGAAATCACACTCGCCTTGTGGATGATGCTATGGGCTGAAGCGATTCCTCAGTGGGATAGCGCGATTTTTTCTAGGTAGTCGAGCAAGCTGGCGAACTCGTGGACTGATGAGGCATTCATGAGGCCTGGGGGCATGAGTGAGTTTGGCAGAGTGCTGCGCTCTTTGATCTGATCTTTGGCGAAGGTGTGCTCTTTGCTAGTGATGTCTCTGAGGCTGACGGAATCGCTGGATTCATCAGTGACAAAGCCCATGAGTGAGCTGCCATCGTTGAGGGTGATGTAGTTGGTCTTGAACCCCTGAGCGATGGTTTTATTGGGCTGGATGATGGCTTCTGCCAGTTGCTCGCGGGTGAGGATGCTGGCGATGGACCCTAAGTACGGGCCTTTGGGAGCTTCATCTGCACGTGAGGTGTGGCAGGAATTGCAGCTTGCTCGGTTGAACACCGCCTCACCCAATGCGATGTTACCTTGTTTGTAGGCTATCGCCTGAGCGATGGCTTCCTCGGCGCTGATGCTGCCAATTTTGGGTGTTTTATCAGCACCAAGCGGCTGGATGCGGAGGCGGCGCATGGCTCCCTTTGCGGCTCCAGCGATCTGTTGATCTGGGTCTTGAGCTGCAAGACGGACACGTTCATTGATGTAGGGAACACGCGCCCAGAAGGCTGCATTGAGGAGGGTGATTTTGTGTGCTTTATTTGGCCAATATTTGTCGATGAGGTTGCGGCTTTGCACCACGGCCTCGGGGCCGACACCTTTGCCTTCAGCCATTTTCAGCAAGGCTTTAGCAGCCCAGATGCCTTCATTGGTGTTGGGTTTGTTGATGAATGTGTTTTCAAAGTCTTGGACGAAGTTTTCGAGTTGGTTCCAATTGACGAATGCGTCGCGTATTTTGCTCGTTTCGATGCTGTTGGGTGCTTGCTGCATGTTGGAGAGTGCGGCGAGCAAGTTCGGGTACACTTCTGGGTCTTTGGTTTTGAAGAGTATTTCGACCGTTGGTTTGAGGTCGTAGCGCGTGGTTTTAGGGTTTTGCGCAGCCTTGTAGATCATGGGGATTGCCTTTTCGGGGATGTCTTTGGCTTCAGCAAGCTGGTTGATCACTGTGGGGATGAGTGCTTGGTTTTGCTCTGCGAGCACAAGGATACGATCGAGTGCGGCATCGTTTTTGATGCGATTTTTCCCGATCAGCGCAATCACGTGTGCGCTCTCGCTGGCGGGGGTGGCATCGTTGTGAATGATTGCGTTGAGGGTCTTGAGGATTGGATCTGATTGCTCCCAAGTTGTGGGCTCGTAGTAGGGGCCACGCGTGTCCGGCCGGGTGCCCCAGGAGTCGCCTTTCCAAGTGGCATCTTGGTGGTAAAGGCGCGCTAGCGAGGAGAGGATGCTCTGGCGGATGTTGAGGTCTTTTTGTTGAGTGAGCATGGCGCTGAGAGCTTCCACATTTTCTTTGGTGTGGATGCGCATGAGTGCCCAGCTGGCGTGGGTGCGGGTGCTGAGGTCTGTGGAGTTGAGGTGCGCGAGCGCGGCTTCGGAAGCCTGCATTTGTGCGAGTGCACGGTAGGCGGTGTGTGCGATGATGGGGTCGCTGTGGCCGAGCTGCTTGGCGATCTCTGGGCTCAGGGAGCGTTGCTGCTGGCGGGTGGCAGCGATGATGGCTTCGAGCACATTGCGCGATTGAGCAGAGGAAAACTGCGCCTTGAGGAAGTCTACAGGTGCGCTACCTGGGAGGCCGGAGGTGATGCGGTCGAGTCCCATGTCGCCCATGGCGCGGGTGATGAAGGGGGTGAGTGGGTCCTCGGGGGAGGCTAGACCGATGACGGTATCGATGACGGATTGGCTGTTCTTGCTATCAATCCCGTGTTGGGTGATGGCGTAGAGTGCGAGGACGCGGTGGCCGAGCTCGAGGCTCTGGTCTTGGCACAGTTGTGTCAGCGCGGCGGTGGTTGCAGGCTGCATCTTGCGGCTGACGAGGTGACGCTGAGCGGTCAAGCGGCGGGTGTGGCTGGGAGAAGATTTGATCAGTTCTACCAAGGCGAGGTCATCGAGCTCGGCGAAATTAGGTAGTGGTTCGGGAGTGAATCCAGTCGGAACGACCTTGGCGATGTAGCCATGGTTGACACCTTTGTAGCCGTAGGAGGCAGGGCCTTTCCACGAGGCTTGATAAATGCCGCTGAGGCCATCGATAGTCGCCTCGGTGGGGCGGGTCATTTTGATGAAGATCTCAGGATCTTTTGCTTCTTTGAATGTGGCACCTTGCGCTTCGACGGTGTGTTTGAACGAGCCTTGGCGTCCCCAGTCGAGTGTGTATGGGAATTTGTTCCAAGCTGCTGGCACTCCGGGTTCATCGAGATAAAACGCACCGACGCCGGAACCGCCACCGTAGTCAGCGAGTGGGGCGACGATTTCGTCGGGGAAGTTGATGTAGTGGCGTGGGTAGCCGTGGTCTTCCAATCCTGTGTGGTGGTGGAAGCGCACGTTCCAGCCGCCGCCGTCGTTGGTGTTGTCGCGTGAGAAGAGGTCGAGCGTTGGAGTGATGGCCACACCGTAGATGTTGCGTGTGTTGTAGGAGAAGACCTCGATACCGGATCCATCTGGGCGAAAGCGTACCACGCCGCCGCCACGCAGTTGGATCTTTCTGCCATCGGTGCCGCTAGCTTCCATGAAGCCGAAGTCGCCGACGGAGATGTAAATCCAGCCATCGGCACCGATGTCTAGGCCATTGGTCGTGTGATCTGCCGATCGGTCTTTGAAGCCGAAGGCAATGTTGGAAATGAGTCGTTTGGATTCGTCTGCCACGCCATCGCCAGTGGTGTCCTTGTAGGCAGTGATGTGTGGCGGGTGGAGGACATAGAGGGTGTCGAGGTCCCAGAGAACGCCGCGGGGTGAGTCGATGTTGTCGACAAATTTGGTGACTTTGTCGGCGCGGCCGTCCTGATCTTCGTCGACGAGTTTGATGATTCTGCCGCGTTCTGCGTCTCGGCCGATTGAGGCGTTGCCGTCTGAAGAGACGTAGAGGTCACCCTCTGGGCTCGCAGAAATGTAGGCTGGGTAGTTGGCCATTTGCCAGGGTGAGAATAAGGTGGGGGTGAATCCTTCCGGGACGCTGATGTCTTTGAGTAGTTCGGTCTCATCCGCTGGACTTAGGCGGTGTGGCTCTGGGTCGATGTTGCCACTTTTTTTGTAGGGATCTTCATCTGCAAATAGAGAAGATACAGCCAGTCCGGTAAAGAAGAGGCTAGCGAGCGGTGTGTACTTGTGGTGATTTGTAGCCATAGAGTCTTATTGATACGTGAAATTAGTGTAAGCTTTTCAGATTTATCCTAATTTTTGAGGATGAGGGGCTGAATAAAGTTGGACAAGGCAATAAAAAATGTGAATTTTCACCCTAACCACTAACCCACTCGCCGTATTTACAAGAAGAGCTTCAGTTTATTGTTGGCATTGCGCTATCTCAACCCTTTGCGCACGCATGTCTCAGTCATTACCCTCATCTCTTTGGTGGGGGTGGCACTGGGGGTGATGGTGTTGGTGGTGGTGATGTCGGTGATGGCCGGCTTTGAGTCGATGGTGAAGGAGCGGGTGCTGGGCGAATCGCCGCACATCACGATGCTGCGCACCGATGTGTGGAATCTGCCTGAAGAGGATGGTGAGGTGCTCTCAGCTGAGTCGCAGTGGCGCGCGTTAAAGGATGAGGTGGAGGAACTCCCCAGCGTGGTGAGTGCCTACCCTTTGGTTAGAGATTTTGTGATCGTCGATATGTATGGTCGCGTGGTTCCGGTATTGATGCGCGGCATTGATACCGAGGATCCAGCGACCATGGAGGGTCTGAAAGAACTGGAGGTGGCTGGTGATGTGGGGATCGGGATGAGCTACGTGGCTGACCAAGGTGCCGCGTCGAGCACGAGTGAGGTGGCGGTGATTTCTTCGATTTTTGCCGAGGAGAACCAGCTGCGCGTGGGCGATGTGCTTGAAGTGGTTTCCAACCGCAACATCAAGCAATTGAAGCCGTTGCTCGACCGCAAAGGCACCCCAACGGTGTATGAGGCGAACCGCGAAAGTTTTGAACAGGTGCTGCAGCATGCCCCTGGGGTTTGGACGGCTGAGGGTGAGCGTGAAAAGATGCTCTACAATGAGGTGCTGGCCGTGCGCAATTTCCTCGAGTCCTTGATGGTGGGGAATATCCGTGCCGGTGAGCGCCGGGCGCTTGAGGCGCTGGTGGAGTCGACGATGACAGAAGAATTTGATGAGGATTATAACTATTATGCTCAGGGATCTTTGCAGGAATTTTTAGATGGTATTGCGGCGATGAAGGCGCTGGATGCAGCAGCCTTGGATCGCGAAGAGGAATTGCAGCTCAACGAGCTAGCGCTGCCCAAGGCTGTGTTGATTCAGGGGATTTACCGCGCGGATCGTTTTGCGCCAGGGTCACCACTTCTGGTGCCCTTGCACCTTGCGCAGGAATTGGCTGGTGTCGGTACGACGGGAGCGGTGAATGGTGTGGCTTTACGTCTCAAAGATCCCTATCAAGCTGCAGAAGTGATGATCGATGAAGTGCTGGAGATGGAAGCTCCGGGGTGGACTCCGGTGACTTGGATGGAGCAATATGAACAACAATTTGCGCTGATCAGCATGCAGAAGTTGATGATGACCTTGGCTTTATCCTTCATTGTCTTGATTGCGGTGTTTTCGATTGGTGCGGTGATGTTCACCGTGACGATCCAGAAGAAGCGTGAGATTGGTGTGATGAAGGCGCTCGGGGCTACGCCACAGCAAGTGACCAATGTGTTTGCGCTGCAGGGGGTGATTGTCGGGCTCTTGGGCGCGCTTATCGGCTCGTTGCTCAGCCTGTTGGTTCTGCACAACCTGGAGGGGATTCAAGATGCTTTCAGGGCCTTTGGTTTTGATCCTTTCTCACGCTCGTTCTACGGAATGGACGCGTTGCCATATGAGATCCATTACGGTGAGATGGCGGTGATAGGAGTGTCAGCATTTGTGCTTTGCTCCCTGGCGGCATACCTGCCAGCATGGAAAGCAGCAAGGGCGGACGCAGCGCGATCGTTGAGGAATTTATAGGATATGAAGTTTTGGTTGATTGAGAACGGTGAGAAGAGCGGGCCACACGAAAGCTTTGCGGTGCGTGAGCGCATTGAGCAAGGTGAGTTGAAGGCTGAGGATTTATGTTGGCACCAGAATGCGACGAGCTGGATGCCTCTCAAGGAGGTGGAGACATTTGAGTCATACTTCCGTGAGGAAGTAGCCGAAGAAGAGGATCAACCGCCAATGATTCCTGAGTCTGCGAAATTGCAGGCTGAGCAAATCCGTAGTGAAGTGGAACGTCAGAAGGCGAAGGCGCCTGCATTGCACATGGTGCGTCGTTACTTCGCGCGTGCTCATGATCTGACGCTGTACATGGCGTTTATTTTCATCGTATTTCAGGAAAAGACGCTCGATACCTTGCTGGGGGAATCGATCTGGCCATACTTGGGGATGGGGCTCGCTTATGTGATTTTGGATGGCATGATGACGCATTTTTGGGGGGCATCGCCGGGGAAATGGTTGCTGGGCTTGAGGGTGACCAATAGCAGCGGGCAATGCATACCACTCACGCCATCATTGGTGCGCTCGATGCGGGTGTGGATCCTGGGCTTTGGGATGTGGGCGATGTGGCTTTTGGCGTTGCCATTGTCTTGGTTTTTAGCGCGTCGGTTTGGTTATTTTTTATGGGATTTACCGCAGCGCTACCGTGTGGTGGTGAAGCCATTTTCAGGTCTCAATGTTGTGGGCTACATGGTGAGTTTGTTCATCATCTCAGCGGCGATGAATGCGTTTATCGATCCGGCGGTGATCGAGCGCATGCACGAGCAATCGGGCTTCAATGAGATGCTGGAAAAGCTCGATCAGTGAGCTTGTTTGTTGCCTATTGGATCTGGAGCTTTTGGAAGTGCTTCGGTTGGTGAAAGTCTGGTGTGTCACCAGGGAGTGGTGTTGCTGTTGCCAATTGCTGGTCTGGGCTAGAGGTGATGGAGCAGACACAAGCATGGGCGTTTTCCGGAAAGCCAAGTGTCGCTTTCAGCTCGGCGAGTGGGATGGCCATGGCGGCAGCCCAGCCGCTATTTGGGATTTCTTTGTGGTAGGTTTGGATGCCGGGGATCGGGGTGTCGCAGCGGCCGTTGAGCTGCCGAGCTGAGGCAAATTCTGCCGACCACCATGCTCCATTGGCGGCGAGGTTGAGTTCGAGGTAGGCATTGCGCTCAGGGTTCGACAAGAACAGCTCAGCGAGGTCGTACTTCCAGAGTTCGGGTGTGAATGTTGATTCTACCGCGTCGGGATGTGTGTATGGGGCACTCTGGTGGATTGCGGCAAACCAGAGATGGCTGTTATCGATGCAAAGCTTGTAATGCAATGGTCTAGAGATTGGAGCGCCATGCCAATCATGCTGGAGTGGCTCGAGTTTGTCCCATGATAATGAAGCCCAATCGAGTGGGCGTCGGCTGATGTGCACGCGCATGACATATGCTGGCCACTGCATGGGTAGCCTGTCTAGTAGATTGACAATGTCTGCTAGATTTTCCAAGTTAGCGCCCTGATGCATGGCACGTTTAAATCATTGTTCTTGATCGCTCTGAGTCTAGCTTTTGTGTGCGAGCTGAGCGCGCGCACATGGACTAACCGGAAAGGGAAGTTGATTGAGGCGGAGATGCTTGGCGTCGAGGGGGATAAGGTGAAGTTGTTGATGAAGGGCAAGACGTTTAAGGTGCCGATCAAGAGTCTTTCCCCGGAAGATCAATCCTTTATTGATAGCTGGGAGCCGGAGGAGGAGGCTCAGTCATCCGGAGCGGCTGAGGTCGAAGCTTCATTTGCTCAAACTTGGCCGAAGTTGGTGACCTTAGATTTGGAGGTGGTGATTGAGGAAAAGGTGCAGGATGATGGTAGCTACATTTACACCAGCCCGAACTATGCATTCTATGCCAATACCAAGTTAGGAAAATCTGTGGTGAAGCGCTTCGCTGTGTTGTTTGAAGCAACGCGCCAGTATGTGCAGCGCTTGCCGCTTGCTAGCATGAAGGCAAGCAAGCAAGGAGAGAAGTACAAGATCTATCTTTTCGACACTGAGAGCGATTATTTTAAAGCTGGTGGGCCGCAGGGATCTGCTGGCGTCTACATCGGTAGTAAGGGGATCATTTTGGTGCAATGTGAGAGCCTCGGGCTGGTGCGCAGGAGCAATAGCTGGGCGGTCGATTATGGCCGTACTAACAAGACCTTGCCGCACGAGATCACCCACCAGTTGATGGATGAAGAGTACTACGCAAAAGGTTCTATGGGCTGGTTCACTGAAGGGATTGCCGAGTATGTGGCAGTCACGCCGTATCGTAGTGGCAAGTTTGTGGTGTCGCGACAACAGCGCAACATCGAGCAGTACGTTACCTCGTTTTCCAAGCAAGACAATCGTGGTAGGAATATTGGGACCGACATCCTGATGCCTGATCTGTTGGAGTATATGATGTTGCCCTACGAAGATTTTGTGAGTACCCCGCAGAAGAACTATGGAGTGGCCGCTTTGTTGGTGACGTATTTTTGCCACTTCGATGGCGAGGGTGATGCCGCTAACCTTAAGAACTTTCTCCGTGCCTTGAAAGCAGGGAAGACCGGAGAGGATGCGATTCAAGCCTTGTTAGCAGGTCGCAGCATGGATGCGTTAGAAGCGGATATCCTACGCGAGTGGAAGAAGCGAGGTGTTACCATCCGCTTCCAGTAAGGCCGATCGCCCGGAGGAGGACTAGCCGATCGTCCAATCGATGAGAATCTTGCCGTCGCGTTGGTTTTCTTGTGCGCGTTTGAGCGCATCGAAGTGGTCTTGAGGGGCATAGCACTTTTCAATTTTCTGGTTCAGCTTTCCGTCTAGCACCATAGTTGCTAGATTTTGATAGACTGCGGCTATTTCATCACGTTTGGCACTACCCAGCCACTTGGTGATCCACAATCCGTAGAGCTGAATGCCTTTAAAGATGAGGAATTTGTTGGGGACCTTGAGGCTACGCATGCTCATGGCACCGAAGGTGACCTGTCCTCCGAATTCGCCTAATGCATCCATTTGGCGCAGAGCGCTATCGCCACCCACCGCATTGGAGGCGAGCACTGGGGCTGCGTCGCCACAGATTCCTCGGACCTTGCTGACAAGCTCAGTATCATCGAGCAGGACATGCTTTGCTCCGAGAGCTTCTAGGTCCGGGATCAACTCCTCGCGACGCACGGTATTGATGGTATGGATGCCGAGCTCATTAGCAATTTGGATGAGGCATTGGCCGACACCGGAATTGGCGGCGTTTTGGATGACCCAATCACCGGGCTGGACTTGTTTGAACTGGTGCAGGACCTGCCAGGCTGTGGCAGGGTTGACCTTGAGCATGGCCGCCTGGCGGTAATCGATTTCCTTTGGGATTTTCAGTACTTGAGCCTCTTGGCAGACGAGGTGGCTGCGCCAGGTGCCGACGCGCTGGATGAAGATGACCTTGTCGCCTTCCGCGAACTTGGGATTGTTTGATTGAAGAACCTCGGCACAACCTTCGATGCCGGGAGTCGCTGGTAGCTCAGGTTTGACCCCATAGGTGCCCTGCGCGAAGTTGATATCGGCAGGGTTGATCGGTGTGGCCAACATACGCACGAGGATGTCGTCCTGGCCGAGGGTGGGCACTTCGAGTGCCTCGAGATGGCAGACATCTTCTGGCTGGCCAAAGGTATGGAGTTGGAGGGTGTTGCTGATCATGGGAATAGTCCGCGTTGTTGTTTCACCTCGGCGACTTCTTGGATACCGAGTGAGAGAGCCGCGAGTCGATGTGGGATTTTTTTGTAGCGAGCGAATGCGAGTACGCGATCGAAGGCCTTGGCCATCATCGTGTCTAACTTACTGAGAACCTCTTGCTCTGACCACTGGAAGCGTTGGATGTTTTGAACCCACTCAAAGTAGGAGACGGTAACACCACCAGCATTGCATAAAATGTCTGGGATGAGGAAGATGTCATCGCGCTTCTCAATGATGGCATCGGCTTCCGGTGTGGTGGGGCCATTGGCAGCTTCGGCGAGGATCTTGCACTTGAGATCGGCGGCATTGTGCTCGGTGATCACGCGGTCGACGGCTGCGGGTACGAGGATGTCGCATTCTTGAACGAGCATGGCATCGGGGTCGATCGTGTCGGCGTCTGGGTAGCTTTTGATGTCTCCTGTGCTGTCGAGGTGTCTTTTTAAGGCTGCTAGATCGATACCCTCGGGGTGATAGAGCGCACCAGTCACATCTGAGATGCCAATGATTTTGATGCCAAAGCGGCTGAGCGTGAGCGCGGCGTAGTAGCCGACGTTACCGAATCCTTGGACAATGGCTGTGGCTTTGTCTGGGTCTAATTGACACTTTGAGAGTGCGCGTGTGGCGAGGAAGGCAACGCCATGGCCAGTTGCTGCTTCACGGCCTTCCGATCCTTGTAGGTTGACTGGCTTGCCGGTGACAACTCCTGGCACAAGGTGCCCTGCGTGGGCGGAGTAAACGTCGAGCATCCAGGCCATGACTTGCGCATTGGTGCCCATGTCTGGAGCCATGACGTCGGTTTCTGGGCCGATGAAAGGAAGCATCTCTGAGGTGTAGCGTCTTGTGAGGTTTTCCAATTCCTTTACACTCATCGTGCGGGGGTCACAAGCGACGCCACCTTTGCCGCCACCGAAGGGAAGCCCCATGAGCGCGCATTTCCAGTTCATCCACATGGCCAAGGCGGCCACTTCCCCGAGGTCGGTGTTGGGGTGGAATCGAAGGCCTCCTTTCACAGGTCCTCGCGAGAGCTGGTGTTGAACGCGGTAGCCAAAGAGCACATGGGTCTCGCCTGAATCTAACTTAATTGGGATGCTCACGGTGAGCAGGCGCTTGGGCCATTTACAGCGTTCGCGGACGTCGTTGGATAGACCAAGGAAGTCGGCGGTGCGGTCAAATTGTTCCGCCGCCATATGAAATACAGGATTGTTCAGAAGTTCCTCTCTCATGAACTAACATTAGATACCAAATTTTAGAATCTCACAAAGAAAATGCTGAAAATAAATAAAGCTCACCATTGGGTGAGCTTTGCGATTCTTGGGTAGATTTGGGTGTACTGGCTGCCTAGAGCTGGCTGAGCTGGACGAGGATTTCGCGCATGGACTCAACGTTTTCTTGCCATTCGGCGTAGTCTTCGGATTCGGCCCAGATGTTGTTGAGTTCGCAGTCTTCGCTGAGGACCTTATCGATGGATGAGAGTACCGTTTCTGGGAGGTCGCTGACGTCGTCACATTCATTGTCACCGCACCAGTCGACAAGTTCGTTGGGCACGCCCACACGAGGTTCATCGAGGAGTGCAATCAGCGTTTCACCTGCGGCGAGGATGACGGATGCTTGTTCTGCTTCTAAAAATCCAGAATCGATACTGATAGAATCGATTAGAAATTCGCGAGCGTCTTCGGAATCAATGAGTTCCTGAATCCAATCATTCGCGGTATCTTCTTCAAATGTCTTTGTGCCCCAAGCTGCCATGGTATTCGATGCGGTTGTGTTCCGTTAATTCGGATTTAGAGGATGGATTTCCTGTGGTCAACCCCCCATGCTCTCTTTTTTTGCATGCGTGGGGAATCTATCAGGCTAGGTGAGTGGTGGTTGCTGATTTTTATAACTGTTGATTATTCGAGATGAAAGACTTATGGGCAAGTTGAATCTACTCGTTGTTGGTGATTTGGCCGGGTCTGCCATTGCGGATGATGGCTGAAAAGTTCTCGGCTTTGTGGTTTTTTTGAGCGACATCGTTGATAAAGCACCTTTCACGGAGCTCTTCGAAGCTGAGATTATCGGTGACGATCGACCCTTCTTCGTAGAGCAATTGGTCGAGGAGGCCATTGATGAGAATGCGTATGTCGAAGACTGAGCGTTGTTCTTCGGGGATCTGGTTGCGGATGCTTGTGGTGCAATTGGCGTTGAGAATGTTGTAGAATTCTGGATCGGTTGCGAGTTTGTTTTGTACTTCGACGGAGCTAAGGAAGAGGTATTCGACCATGGCTTGGTTGGCAGTCGATTTGTAGAGGTAGACTGGTTCGTTGCGTACGTTGGTGCGTAAGCGCACCACATCTTTTTCGTCGGAGAAGATGTATTGGAGTTCGTATTTTTTGTATAGGCCAGCGAGTGGGTTGAAGTATTCGCCCTTCTCGCGTCGGGTTTCGATACTCAGGCAAATGTGGCCTTGTTCACCGAAGTCGAAGGAGAGCATCGGGTGCGCCATGAAGTTGCCTAGGAAGCGATCATGGAAGATGTCTAGCCCTTGAAGCTTGCTGAGCTGCACCGTGCGCGTCGTCCAGCGCGGGATCGACTCACCTGCATCGGTGTAATCGTAGTTGCGGAAGTTGTGGAAGGTGAAGGTGTCGCCATCGATCGTGACGTGGCCGGTTTCTTCAAACCCTTCAGACCAGTCGAGATCATTTGAGGCATCGATGTTGAGCCATGGGATTGCGACAATGAGTACGAAGATGCCGGTGAGGGCGGCGCGTTGCCACCAGTGGCGGAGTCGGTACATTCCCATGGCAAAGAGGATGAGCCAGATCACGGAGGCGATGCTGTTGATGCGTGCATGGCCGCCGTAGGGTTCGTCAAAGAAGAATGCTCCCCACCAATAAATGATGATCAGCCAAAGTGGGAGATTGGCGAGCCAACGGAGGAGTGTTGGGCTTTGTGTGGGTTCTTTGCTCACGGAGTTTGATGGAGGTTGAGGTGCTTGCGGAGGATGCGATTCATTTCTTTGACTGCCGCTGGGTCGCGGTGCGCACCGTGTCCGGAGGGGACGATGAGTTCTGATTCCGCGCCATCGAGGTGCGAGCTAGAATATGGCACGATGCCGTCGGAGCTATTGACGCCTCCTCCTTTTCCCCGATCACCCATGATGGAATGGTAGGGAATACTATCTGGTATGGGGCGGTCGGCGATGAAGCGTAGCGCAGGGTTGCCCTCTTTGAGTGTGCTCATGCTGTTCACTGGGCTTTCGCGGTTGAACATGCTTTTGCCAAGGTCTGTCATCGATTGGGCTGCGCCTGTGATGTTGAATCGGACAATTTCTTTGGGGATTCGGATGAGGGTGGCGACGAAGCTCCCGTACCATGTATTTGCTTTGTTGCTCCCTCGATGTGGGGTTGCGATGAAGATCGCGCGGGTGAGTTCTGATGGCTGCGGGGTATTGAAGAGAGTGACGAGGTCGGCCTTGATGTATGGGGAGGCTTTGAGTTCTTCGATTGGCGTGTGAGAGAGCTTGCTCCAAGCGCTTTCATCGAGATCACGCACCATCATTGAGGTGAGTAGTCCTCCCATGCTGTGGCCAATGATGACCATGTTTTCTGAGCGTCCTGGGGCAGAATGTTCGCGTGTGTATTTGTGGAGGGTGCGCAGGTCTTCTTTGAGCTTGGCTCCGGTCATGCGGACTGGGAAGCCTGTGGGATAGTAGAACATGTAGGGTTGGAATTGGTGGCGGATCTCGGGGTCTGCCATCAACTCATTCACAGGGTCTGCCCAGGTGTCTGGGCTTGATACGAGCCCATGTACGAGGATGAGAGGGGTTTTGTTGGGGTCAAATGGTGCCTCGAGATGGAGTCCCATCCGGCCGGAATAGCGCATTGGTCGGAAGACTCCCATGATGCGGGATGCATCGGCGGTGGCGGTTTTTGTCTCCAATGCGATGTAGGTGCTCGCTGTGAGGTTTACTTTGAGTGGGTGGCGTTTGCCCCAGACCTCGACATGATCGTGGCGTGAGGCATCGTAGAAGTGCACGACGGCTTCTCCGTCGTCTTTGAAGTCAATGAGGGCGCTGAGGTTGAATGAGCCGCCTAGGGTATTGACGAATGGGTTTTGTTTCTCCTGAAAGCGCCCGTGTGTGGCGACCATTGGGGCGCCGATACCGTCTTGGCTGACCTCTGATCGTAGGCCACGGCGGTAGGTGCAGTCGACTGGGATGAGGTCGTCCATGTGGTCGACGTCTTTGAGTGGGGTCTGGCTTGTGTCAAAACTGACGTGGAAGGACTGGAATTCGGTTTGGTACTCAGTGGGGCTAGTCCAGCGGTGCTCGAGCATGAGGTCGAGTGCTTGGCCTACTGCTTGGTTGTAGATCGGAATGAAGTATGGGTTTTGGCTATCCCAGACGTACTTTGCGACCTGCAGGTAGATGGCCGTGGCGTAGGCGGGTTTTTTGGTTTCCCATTGTTCTGCGACGTCCACCTGGCGCACTAATCGTTTGTAGGTGTCGTGGTAGCGCTCGTTTTGCTGCTCTGGCTCCAGTTTCATCAATGGAACAAAGGCGCTCTCCTTCTCGTAGACTTTTAGCTTGCCGCATTGAGTGAGCAGGAGGCAGGAGCTAAATCCGAGGAAGAGCTGCAGCAGCTTAGTTGGCCGTACGGGGAGAGTGTGCTTCATGGGTGTGCGCAAGTGAATCAGCCACCACCTTGCCTAACAATCCGTT
Source organism: Rubritalea marina DSM 17716 (assembly GCF_000378105.1). Classification (GTDB taxonomy): domain Bacteria; phylum Verrucomicrobiota; class Verrucomicrobiia; order Verrucomicrobiales; family Akkermansiaceae; genus Rubritalea; species Rubritalea marina. Next base: position 39,997 of record NZ_KB899255.1, read on the forward strand.
AAATTGCAAGGTGATAGCATGATGGGGGCTACTGAAGGGCGGTTTCGAGATCGGCAATGATGTCGTCGATGTGCTCGATCCCGACTGACAGTCTGACCATGCCTGGGGTGATGCCGCCCTTGGTTTGTTGTTCTTCACTCATCTGTGAGTGCGTCGTGGATGAGGGATGGATGGCTAGTGATTTCGCATCTCCAACATTTGCTAGATGTGAGAAGAGTTGTAGTTTATCGATGAAGTTTTGACCGGCTTCGCGTCCACCCTTGATCTCGAAGACGAGGACTGATCCGCCCATACCATTGAGGTACTTCTTACTTTTGGCGTGTTGTGAGTCGCTTTCGAGGCCCGGGTATTTCACCCATTCTACGGCGTCGTGATCTTGCAGGTATTTTGCCACGGCTAGAGTGTTTTCACAGTGTCTGTCCATGCGCAGTGGCAGGGTTTCGATCCCTTGCATGGCCATCCAGGAGTTGTCAGGTGCGATGCAGGCTCCGAGGTTGCGCAGTGGGACGGTGCGCATGCGTAGGATGAAGGCGAGTGGGGCGAGTGGCTCGGGGAGGTCGTGACCCCAGCGGAGTCCGTGGTAGGAGGTGTCTGGCTTGTCGTAGAGTGGGTGCTTGCCAGCGGCCCAATTGAATGTGCCTGAGTCGATGACAATTCCGCCGATGCCTGTGCCGTGGCCGCCGAGCCATTTGGTGAGTGAGTGGATCACAATGTCGGCACCATGATCAAGGGGGCGGCAAAGGTGCGGTGTGGTGAATGTGGAATCCGCGATGAGCGGAAGTCCTGCAGCATGGGCGATTTCGGCAATTGCTTCGATGTCGGTGACTTCGGAGGCTGGGTTGGAAATGGTTTCGATGAATACGCCTCGGGTGTTGTCGTCGATGGCGGCAGCAATTTCATCTGGCTTGTTTGGGTCAACAAATTTCACCTCGATTCCGAGGCTGGGGAGGATGTCGTTGAACTGGGTGTAGGTGCCACCGTAGAGGCTGTTGGCGGAGACGATGTTGTCTCCAGCTTGGGCGATGTTGATGATGGTGTAGAAAATCGCTGATGTGCCAGAGGCGAGGGCGAGGCCACCCATCTCTGGGGCGCCTTCTAGCAGAGCGACACGCTTTTCTAGCACATCGGTGGTTGGGTTTTGAAGGCGGGTGTAGATGTATCCTAGTTCTTTGAGCGCAAATAGGTTTGCGGCATGCTCGGAGGAATTGAATACGTAGGAAGAGGTGCGGTAGAGTGGTACGGCGCGGGAGTTGGTGGTTGGGTCGATGGATTGGCCCCCATGAAGGCAGAGAGTTTCAAGTTTCATAAGCATCTAAGCTATACACAGCTATTGCTTTGCTGCTAAGTGAAAAATGTAGCAAAATGTTCAATTTTCTAAGTGGATGGATTGCTCGTACTCGCATCGAATCTTCTTGGAGAATGTGGTGGCTGATGAGACTCTGTGCGGTGTCGATGAATGAGCAAGTGAGTAAGCGATGTGTGATATGGTTCAGGAGAGATCTGCGTCTGATGGATCAAGCCGCGGTAGCGGCAGCGGTGGCGGAGGGTTACGAGCTGGTGCCGGTGTTTTTGTGGGAGACTGGGCAGGCTTGGGAGATGGGGGCAGCGCAGCAATGGTGGCTGCATCACGCACTCGATGAATTGTCGCAAATGGTGGAGTCTCTTGGGGGAAAGCTTCACTTGGCTCATGCGCACAAGGCGAGCCAGGCCACCATCATCAGTCTGCTGAAAGCATCTGGAGCTGATGCGATTTATTGGGGGCGTCGTTACGCACCTCAAGAGGTCGCTCATGATGCGGCATTGAAGCAGGCGCTTCAGTCAGAGGGCTTCGAGGTGAAGAGTTTCAATACCATGTTGCTGCACGAGCCGATGCAGATGTTCAACAAGTCGGGGAATCCTTATCAGGTATTCACGCCCTATTATAAAAATTGTCTAAACTACGAAGTGGCGGCATGCCACGCGCTTGAGTTAGCGACGAGCCGATGGGCATCGGTGGATTGGGGGGTCTCACTGGAGTGCTTGAGCTTGATCCCAGAGATTCCTTGGTATGGGGGCTTTGAGTCGAAGTGGTGCCCGAGGCGCGATGCGGCACTGGTGATGCTTGAGCAATGGGCTGGAGGGGCTGTGGATCGCTATGATGCTAGCCGCAACATGATGGCCTCTGAGGTAACTTCGAGGCTGAGCCCCTATCTTGCCTTTGGTCAGCTGAGCCCGCGTGAGATTTGGCATGCATGTGCTGCAAATGGAGCTCCTTATCAACGGCAATTGGTTTGGAGGGAGTTCTCCTATTACTTGATGTACCATTTCCCGCACTCGGTGGATCAGTCGCTGAAGTTAGAGTGGCAACTCTTCCCGTGGCAGCGCGATACCGAGACGGTGGAGCGTTGGCAACAAGGGAAGACTGGCATTCCGGTGGTGGATGCGGCGATGCGGCAGCTGTGGCAAACTGGGTGGATGCACAACCGCGCACGCATGGTCGTGGCCTCGGTGTTGGTGAAGTATCTACAGCAGGACTGGATGCTCGGAGCCCAGTGGTTTTGGGATACCTTGCTCGATGCTGATTTGGCGAACAATTCGATGGGGTGGCAATGGTCTGCGGGTTGTGGAGCGGATGCAGCTCCATACTTTCGGGTGATGAACCCGGTGCTCCAGTCGCAGAAGTTTGATCCTACGGGCGAGTACATTCGTCGGTTTGTGCCGGAGCTCACGGAGGTGCCAGACAAGTACATCCACGCGCCTTGGGAGATGCCTGAATTGTTGGCCACGCAGTACCTGAAGCCAAACTCGATCTATCTGCATCCGATCGTGGAGCCGAAAGAAGGACGCCAGCGTGCGCTCGAAGCGCTGGAGAAGTTTAAGCAGGCCAAGGAAGCCCAGTGACCATGAGCTAAGGTGTGGCGCTGTAGGAATGCGCTTAAGGCTTCTTTTTTCCGCGTGGCCAGAGGGCAGCGATGATGCCACAGAGTGCGCCAATGATAAAGGTGAGAGCGAGGAGTAGCGCGAGTGAGAGGTTGAGCTCAGCCCAGAAGGCACGCAGGGTAACGGTGGCGGTATTCTGAGCAATGATGATGGCGACGGCGAGTGTGAGTGTCACGCCGACACCGAGTTTGAACTTCTTGTACCAGTTGCTTTTATTGGGAGTTTGTTCTTGGTTCATGATCTATTGTGCCCAGTCCTGGGCTTTGAGGTAGTGGTCGTAGAGCTTTGCCTCTGGGGTGTTCGGCTCTGGGTGGTAGTCATACTCCCAGCGCACGAGTGGCGGGAGTGACATGAGAATGGATTCGGTGCGGCCTCCAGACTGGAGTCCGAAGAGTGTGCCGCGGTCGAACACGAGGTTGAACTCGACGTAGCGCCCGCGTCGGTAGAGCTGGAATTGGCGTTCTCGGTCACCAAATGCTTGGTCCTTGCGTGCTTCAACGATGGGGACGTAGGCATCGCAGTAGCTATCACCAACTGAGCGCATGAAGGCGAAAGAATCATCGAAGCCTAGCTCATTGAGGTCGTCAAAGAATAGGCCGCCGACTCCGCGTGGTTCATTGCGATGCTTGAGGAAAAAGTAGTCGTCGCACCATTGCTTGTAGCGCGGGTAGATGGCCTCGCCAAATGGATCGCAGGCTGCCTTGGCGGTGCGGTGCCAATGGCGGCAGTCGTCATCATTGCCATAGTATGGGGTGAGGTCGTAGCCGCCACCAAACCACCAAATCGGGTCGGAGCCTTCTTTGCTGGCACAGAAGAAGCGTACGTTGGCGTGGCTGGTGGGGACGTGTGGGTTGTTTGGATGCATCACTAGGGAGACTCCCATCGCTTCAAAGCTGCGACCCGCTAGTTCTGGGCGGTGTGCTGTGGCGGATCCGGGCATGGATGCGCCGTGGACATGAGAGAAGTTGACGCCCCCTTTTTCGAAGATGGCTCCATTGGTCATCACTCGTGAGCGTCCGCCGCCACCTTCTTTGCGGGTCCATGAATCTTCCTCGAAGCTTGCCGATCCATCTGTGGCCTCAAGGGTTTTGCAAATACTGTCCTGAAGCCCCAATAAATAGGACTTTACCGCTTCCATGTCGACTGCACCATTCATGATGTCATCCAACATAGGAGGCAATTGAAATACCGCAAGATCAGATAAAGGCTAGTCGGCGTGAGCCTGGCTTTCGATCATTCGGAGACGCAGGTTTTCATAGGCGAGGAACCATGAGACCATGGATAGTGGCAGTGCCCAGATGAGGCCAAGAAATAGCAAGATACAGCCTGCGATGATGGCGAGCAAATTGAGCATGCCGAGCCCGAAGAGGCTGAGGGTTTTTCCTTTGGTGATGTCCATGCTGTATTGCAGCGATTCGATGATTCCGAGGTTCTTGTCGGCAATTGCAGTCGAGTAGAACATGAGGCGCAGGCTGAGGTAGATGCCGGGGATGATGAAGCAGAGAATACCGATAAAGATAAGGATGCCGTAGACGATGGAGGTGATAAACAGCCTTGCTGCTCTGCCGAGCGGTTGCTTGAACATGGTGGTGATGTCAAGTTTGCCGCCGCGGAGAACGGCCAGTACCGCCACGGTGAATCCAATCAGTAGGTAAGAGCTCAGCATTTGGTTGAGAATCCATCCTAGAATGCTGGCGAATGGTGAGTGGATTTGCTCGCTTTCAATCCAACCTTCTTCGAGCATCTTGCGCAGTGACTCTGGGTCTGAGAGCTTGGGAGTTGGATTGCTTTCCTGGGCGGGTTGTGGAGCTTGGTAGTCGAGTGCTTCTTCGATGGAGAGGTCTTCGGTGGCCTCGAGAATGGACTCTGAGGTGCTGGGCTTGGCAATGGTCAGTGGTTCGCGATTTTCCGAGATGGTCACAGAATTTTTGAAGGAAGCATCGATGCTAAACTGGGCGGCGGTGATGATGCTGGAGCCGATGAGGGTGGCAATGCAGTAGATGATGAGTGCCAGAAAAATATCGCCGAAGCGTTTACTCAAGATTTTCCATGAACGGCTGAAGCAATCAACGGCACTGAATGGCTGGGTGCCGATGGCCATGTCTTGGGTATGTGTTTGGTGGCTTGCCTGAGTGGTGGGGGCGGCTGGGCTCGGTGTTGTGGCTGCGAGGGTTCCAAGATCGCGAAAGGCTTCGACCTCTAGGAATGGGCACCATTCGGACATTCCTTTTTGCCATACAAGCGTGTTGCTTGGTAGTTGGCTCTGCAGCATTTCTTTGAGCTCTGCTTCAGAGACTGGGCCAGCTTGTTCCCCATTCAGCGTGTAATACCACATGCAGCACATGTTGCGGCTTCCAATCAGCGCTGTGAAGCGTGAAGTGACGAGATCACGATTTTCTAAGCTAAAAAAAGACGGCACCCGTTGAGGTGCCGCCTGGAAAATGTGGGTCGTGCTTCCTTCTCTTAGAAGTGGATCGCGTGGCCGTCTGCGTCGAGCGTGGCCTCGTGGATTGCTTCTGCGAGTGTCGGGTGAGCGTGGATGGTGCTGTGGATCTCGTCCGTGGTGCATTCCATCTCGAGGGCGAGTCCCATTTCAGCGATGAGCTCAGTGGCGTTGTCGCCAATGATGTGTGCGCCGAGGAGTTCGCCGTGTTCCTTACCGTAGAGGAGTTTGACGAAGCCTTCGGTGTCTGCCGCTGCTTGTGCCTTACCGATGGCTGCGAATGGGAATTTACCCACTTTGTATTCTACGCCATCTTCCTTGAGTGCGCGCTCGGTCTTGCCGACGGAGGCTACTTGTGGGTGGGCATAGGTACAACCTGGGAAGTTGCCTACTTTGCGTGGTACTTTACCTTCAACGAACATTCCTTCTACTGCCTGAACGGCTTCGAATGAGGCGGTGTGTGCGAGCCACGGTGGGCCAGAGATGTCACCGCATGCGTAGACGTTCGGGATGGATGTTTCGTAACGATCGCCAACCTTGATGAAGCCGCGGTCGAGCTCAGGCTCGAGACCGCCAGGGAGTACTGGGGCCACACCGATTGCCACGAGGCAGACATCAGCAGTGATTTGCTGCGTGCCCTTTGCGTTTTCGACCGTGAGGGTCACGGAGTCGCCATTGTCTAGGGTGCCGGTTACCTTGGTGTCGGTAAGGACGTTGATGCCTTGCTTTTTGAATGATTTACCGATTTCAGCACCGATTTCATCGTCTTCAACAGGAAGGATGTTCGGCATCATTTCGATGAGTGTGACTTCGGTGCCGAATGCGTTGTAAATGTATGCAAACTCCACGCCAATCGCGCCAGCGCCGATGATGGCGAGTGACTTTGGTTGCTCTTCGAGCACCATGGCTTCCTTGGAGGAAATCACGGACTTGCCGTTGAATGGGAGTGGTGGAAGTTCGCGAGACTTACAGCCAGTGGCTACAAGGATGTTTGTGCCTTGGAGTGTTTGTTTGCTGCCGTCAGCAGCGGTGACCTCTACGGTGTTTTCGCCAGTGACTGCGCCAAAACCTTTGATGTGGTCTACCTTGTTCTTCTTGAAGAGGAACTCGATACCACCTGCGAGGCGGCCTGAGACTTTGCGGGAACGTGATACAACGGTGGACCAGTCGTACTCAAGGTTGTCGAAGGAGAGACCGAACTCTTTCGCCTTCTTTGTGAGGGTTTGATAGAGTTCCGCGTTTTTGAGGAGCGCCTTGGTCGGGATACAACCCCAGTTCAGACAGGTGCCGCCTGCTTTATCTACTTCTACACAGGCTACCTTTTTACCGAGTTGTGCAGCGCGGATTGCGCCGACGTAACCAGCAGGGCCACCACCGATAACAATGAGATCGTATGACATAATATGCGTCTTTGGTTTGGATGATCGTTCGAGCCAGAATCTAAGCCAGCTTTCGAGTGCTGGTTAGGTTACGCTTGGACTCGCGTTTAGCAACACTAAACCCGAAGAATGACTCTTATTCATGTAGGCCTTACAGGCGGGGTGGAATGTTTCCACAAATCGTAAGCGTTGATTTGATGGGAGATGCTGGCGGTTGGCCGCTGATCCTGCTGCTTAACCCTGCATATTTTCGAGCTCGATGCCCTTGGTTTCATGGACGAAGCGTTTGACGAAGAAGATGGAAACGATGGCGCAGATCGCATAGAAGCCGTAGGCGCCCCCTAGTCCAACCCCTGTGAGCATGATCGGGAAGGTCATGGTGATGCCGAAGTTGGCGAGCCATTGGGCAAGGCCGCTGACTGCGAGTCCCGAGCCGCGCATCTGGTTTGGGAACATCTCGCCTAGCATGACCCACATGACTGGTCCCCAGGAGAAGTTGAAGAACATGACAAAGAGGTTCGCTGCGACTAGTGCGATGGGACCGCTGATGCCTTCAAGTTGAAGATGGCCAGCTTCGCCTTTGGCTGTCATGAAGATGATTGCCATGACGCTCAGGGTGACGCCCATTCCGATGGAGCCGATCATGAGCATGGGCTTGCGGCCGAGCTTATCGACGCACATGAGAGATACCGAACACGCTGCGATGCTTAGCCCGCCGCTGATGACATTGATGAGCAGGGCTTTGCTTTCATCAAACCCTACTGATTGCCAGAGTACTGAGCCGTAGTAAAAGACGACGTTGATGCCTACCAATTGTTGGAAGACTGCGAGTCCGATACCTACCCAGACGAGTGGTTTTATGCCCATGGCGGTGCCGGCAATGTCTTTCATGCTCGGACGGTGGTCGGAAGCGAGGGATTCCTTGATTTCTTGGTACTTTTCTTCTGCGCCGTTACCGATGAGACTGGTTAGTACCTTGATGGCGCGATCCTTGCGCCCTTTTGCGGCGAGGAAGCGTGGGCTCTCGGGGATGAAGAATAGACCAAAGAAAAAGGTCACAGCGGGGATGATTTCGATCCAGAACATCCAGCGCCATGCGTCGTAACCCCAAGCGAATTCGTTGAGTGCTGAGCCGTCGGCCATGCGCACGATGACATAGTTGCTCAAGAAGGCGCAAAATAGGCCACTGATGATGGCCATTTGCTGGATGGTGGTGAGGCGCCCACGAATCTCTGCCGGGGCGATTTCGCTAATGTATGCTGGGGTGAGGACGGATGCCGCACCCACAGCGATCCCACCAATGACGCGGTACACGATGAATTCCGCTGAGGCGGTAGAAATCCCCGAACCCCAGGCACTGAGGGTGAAAAATGCTGCTGAAACGATGAGGATAGTACGGCGGCCAAATGTGTCAGCTAGGTTGGCAGCAAAGAAGGCCCCTACAGCGCAACCTATGAGCATGGAGGCGACATTAAATCCAGACCCCACGTTGTCGGTTTGAAAGGCTTCCTTCATGCCATCGACGGTGCCATTGATGACGCCGCTGTCGAAGCCGAAGAGGAAGCCGCCGATGGTGGCCACCACTGAGATGAGAATGATGCGGGCGAGGTTGGTCTGCGAGTCCATAGAATTTGTAGAGTGGGGTTTTTTGGGGTGATCAGTCTGCGTAAATATGCGTAGCAATCACCTGATTTGAACAAGTTAGAAAATCGGCTTGTACCCACAAGTCTACAGGACTTGTTAGTCGGGGTAAATGTCTTTCTGGATCAGTTGTTTAAGTGGGGGGTGGTTCACTTAGGGGCTGAGAGTCAGGGCGTCGTAGCTTAGCGGACACGTTTGAAGTTTGGCAGCTGGATCTTCCCATCCACAAATTCTTTGGTGGGTGAGTAGGCGCGGAAGTAGACGAACCAATTTTCGTTTGGCTTGGTCTGCACCCAATTGGCGTCTGCCAGGCCATCGGGTTTCTCTGGTGAGAAATGGAACTCGAAGTTACCTCGTTCGTTTTTCTTGGTGCCTTCGATATTGGAGCCGACATCGGCGCGGTTCTGTTGGTTGTCGACGATGGCGCGGTTGTTCACGTTGTAGACCGTGATGGTCCAGAAGAAGTCTGCGATCTTGATATCACCGGGGATTTCGATGGTATAATGGAAGCTACCATTGAGGCCCTTGTGCTCATCATCCCGGTAGTTGTCGAGGTAGACTTGTCCCCAGCCTTCATCTTTACCACTGGGGTTCGCAGCGTGGTTGCTGAGACCGTGCATGGCGATGTCGTTGGTGACTGCCTCGTAGAACCAGGCAGCTCGGCCGTCTAAGTCCATGCCATGATCGCGGTCCTGATTGGGGCTGGATGCTGTGGCGACCTCCCAGGTGGATGATTCGGGTCCGAACTCCGCGTGCGGAAGGCGTCCCGTTTTGTTGAAGTCGATATTCTTGGTCATCGCTTCGCCCACGAATACGGCTTCTTTGAGGATTTTTGCTTGGGCGGGATTCGGTACGAAGTCCTTACCGATCTCGACCCCGAGTGGTCTCAGGAAGTCGACGATGATGCGATCTTGTTCACGCACTGGGGTTAGGTTGATCGCTTTGTGAAGTGATTTCCAAAATGCCATGCCGCGCTTCTGCATCAGATCTAGCCCTTTTTCTTGGAACAAAGGCTCGCGCTCTGAGCTAGGCTTGCCGGTGGTGAAGTTGGTGAGCTTGATTTTCTTCATGTCCTCCATGCGTTTCTCGTGGGTGTCGTTGGTGAGACGCACCCCAAAGAAGACGTGGTTGGTGTCGGACTTGAAGACCTGGATGTCTGCAGGAATGTCTTTAGGGGGGGCGCATTCGGGCCCTACGAACAAGTATTTCCCCGGCTTGGTCATCTGGGCGAGCCCAACTTGCCACATCGTGTGGGTCGCACCGCGCACTGGCGCGTCTGGCATCTCAATGAGGAGCGGGTCCTCGGTGAGGTCTGCAAAGGTGACGACGTAAGGAGTGGATGTGTTGAAGGTGAGGCCACCGAGCTTGGATTGGTAACTTTCGTGGTAGACGATCTGGCCGCGCTCCACTCCGAGCTCGTCATGCACGAACATCCATTCGTAAAAGCCCATGAATGGCACGGACCAGATGTAGGCTTGGCAGGCGCGCTGGAAGTCGATCTCGCTGAAGAGTTGCTGCGACGACTCCTGCGTTGGAATACCATTTTCGAAGTTGTTTTCGAAGTTCAGTGTGCCGATGCGCGTTTCGTAGGCTTTGATCGGGGTCTCTTCAGCGCTGAGGGTGGATATAGAGCTGAGAGCGGCAAGGAGGAATGGGCGGACGGTTTTATGATGCATTATGGGAGTTGGTTGCAATTGAGTGGCCTGTTTGATCAGTAATGTGATGATTACTTCGGAAAGAGCATGATGAAGTTGAGGCGCAGTCCCCAGCCGCTAGGGCCTTGGTCTGGGGCATCGAGCCAGTAGCGGGCACCGATTCCGACTTGGAGCGGATGTCCTGCTATGTTGAGCATTTGGTTGGCTCCAAGGTTGATGGGGGCGCTCCATTGTTCGGACTGCCAATCGTAGGTGGACTCCGTGTTGAGGTAAATGGAGGTCTTGGTGGGGGTGATGTAGTTGATGAATGGCTGGATGAAGGTGGCATTGACCGAGCTGCGGTCGTCGTCTCCGGCAAAGGAAGCGATATGGTTGGTGAGTCCACCGATCGTCCATGGGCCGGTTTGTTTGAGCGCTACCGCGGTCGGGCCGACACCCCATTTGCCTGAACCTAAGTAGTCGTTGCTGGCCGTGGGGAGCATGAAGACTGGTCCAGCCCCTAGTACCCAATCGCCTACCTTGTCTTTGGGTGAGAAAAATAAGCTTTGTACGGTGTCTCCTGTGCCTGAGCGGTTTCGAGCCTCGTTGGCGAAGCCGGATTGGTCGATGACTGGCAAGATGGTGCGGGAGATCACGTTCCAATTTTCATTGATGCTGATTGGGATGACTGGCTGGATGTTGATGCGCCAGACTTCTCCATTGCCATTGGCACCGTAGCCGCTGTCGTAGTTGGCTTGGATGGGAAAGCTGATCAGGTCCGCAATGGGGTTGGCCAACTTCTTAGCGAGCTCATCCACTTCTTGCGCCACAGCAGAGGTGATAGAAGCAGCTATACAGAGAAGAGGAGCGAGGGCTTTTGTTTTATACATAAATATTTTGTTAGTACAGGTGGCGATCATAGCTGTATAAGGCTAGGTGTGTCACGCAAAATAGGGCTGTGACGGTGCGATGACATCACAGTTCGAGCTCCTGACTAACAGTGGGGAGGATGTTGGGGGGGTAGGAGTTGTTAGCCTCGACGTGGAATCGGGCTACTCACGAGCTCCACCACCAAGCGATGTAGCAGCATGCGGTGGTCGAGGCTGGTGGTGACCAGCGATTTGTCCGTGTTGAGACAGGACTCCATTGCTTGCTTGAGGGAAGGGAAGGTGAAGTTGCGCGCGAAGCGAGAGGCTAGAAACAAGGGGTAGGCATTGACGCCGCCGGCTTTCTTTTGTGGTAGCCAGGCTTTTTCTAGGTCGGGGAGGCGATCTAGCGCGGCATTGAAGCTGTTGTAGTTGTTGCTTGGTAAGGAGGTTTGCTCTCCGGCTGCTTTTGCCATGAACAGGTTGCGGATGGTGGGGATGAGCGAGGCGCGGAGGATGGCAATGGCTGACTCGCCTCGCTCGAGTTGTTGGTCGATGAGTTCGAGGGCTCTTGCTCCATCGCGCTTCTGCAGCGCCTGACCGACTTCGAAGACGATCCCGGCACGTGAGAGTGGCACCATCTTTTGGATGTCAGATAGTACGACGGTGCGGCGTTCGGTACCGAGGTAGAGGTCGAGCTTGTTGAGCTCACCATTGAGCTGGCGGGTGTCTTCGCCTGCGAGCATGATGAAGAGCTCGAGTGCGTCGCGCTCGAATACGAGGCCGAGCGGGTCTGAGAGCTTTTGCACCATCAAGGCAACTTGTTCTTCCCAGCCTTCTTTGCTGGTGTCGAGTTTGTTGTGTTCGACGATGCTTGCGTTTTCCTTGAGCCATTTGTAGAAGGCGCGGCGCTTGTCGATGCTGGTGGCAGAGAGGATGAAGGTGACCGTGGAGTCGAAGCCTTGTTCAAGGCAGGCCTTCAGTGCTTCGACGCCGAGTTTTGATTGTTCGGCATCGCCGGTGCGGTCGGAGCCCATGAAGTTGGCGCCTTTGAGCCACACGGTCTTGCTGCCTCCGAAGAATGGTAGTGTGTTGAGTGCCTGGACAACTTCGTGGCAGATGCGGTTGGCGTCTGCGGAGTCGGTTGCGTCACCGTGGATGACTTCGTCGGCAAAGTCGTCACCATTATCCGGCTTCAAGGAGTTGAACTTCTTTGATGAGGCTTCGGCGCAGGCGCCTTCATCGGTGCCGCAGAAGACTATGATGTTGTCGGCTGGCATGCTAATCGAGGATGTAGTCTAACATGATTGTTTGAATCCGTGAGTAAAAGTCATAGCGGATCACCGCGGCGAGGAGTGCGGGGTCATCAATGTTTTCGGGATCGATGCCATCTTCAAATTCTTCTTCGAGTTGGCTGAGGTGAAAGCGTTCTTCGAGTGCGATGCGGGCCTGGTTGATGGCGCCAAACCAGATGTCGGCATCTTCGCGAGAGATTGAGACGGATCCGGTGAGGTCGTTTTCTTTTTTCGCTGAGCTGATGGTCTTGGAGACGTGGGCGACTTGAGCATTGAATTGGTCGTCGAGCTCGGGGGTCATCAGTTCAGCCCAGTCTTCATCGTCTTCCATGAAGCCGCCGAGTGATTCGGCGAGCGAGGAACCCGCTTTGAGGCTGGCGTCGGTGCAGATCATGTCGAGCACCTGCCAATCGGTGGCGGAGTCAACATCGATACGGAGGCCTTTATCAAGTGTGGGTGCGACAGTCATTTTGCTTGCTGAATGGAAGCTTTAAGTTGGTAGCCATGAAGCTGCTGGACGAAGAGTTCGGCGCGTTCTTTATTGCCACTCCAGACGTGCGATAGGCCGTTATTGTGCACTTCCATCATGAGCTTTTCGGCCATGCTTTTGTTGTAGCCAAAGACGCGCTGCAGGACGAGGGTGACATAGTTCTGAAGATTCACTGGGTCGTCGAAGACCACGACCGACCAAGGTGGTGCTTTTTGGGTCTTGGTTTGGCTACTCGTTTTGGTTTCTGAAGATCCCGAACTCATGTGTGTGGTCATCATGCCCACAGATGCGTCGCGCTTCAATCTCGAATGTTTCGTGTGTTCAAGATTTGAGGTTGTTTGGTGGTGTATTGCCTGACTAGTGTGGCAATCACGTTTATGGATGTTCAGCAAAACCGTTCTCTCAGATGTGCCTATTTCTGTATCATGGCGCCCTTTTTGGGCATTCTGTTGTCGGCGTTGGTTGGGGATCGTTGGTTTCATTCAGCTGCTGAGGTCTCGGCGATGTTAGCGATTCTGGCGGGTTTTTTGTCGGCGCTTTATGTGTTGTTGCAGAAGCGAGTGGCGGGCTATCGGAGTATTGCATTGGTGGCATTGATTGGTTTGGTGATCAATGGGTTGTGTTTGATTGTGCTGCCGATCGCCGCGTACGTCATGCCGGAGGTGCAACGCAAGCAGCATCGAGAGCAACTCGATAAGGATCTCCTTGCGATGAATGGCTTTCTGCCGCAACAGGTGGATGAATTCACCCGCTTTGATAGGGTGAACTTGGTCGATGGTGAGGTGATTGAGGTCAAACTTACCTTGTCGGACGCTGTGCTGGCGCAGATTGATCCCGAGCTCTGGCTGAGTCAAACGGTGCCGGCGATCCAACAAGCCATGAGAACTTTTCCTTTCTACGCCTACACGGATCAGGGCTATCAATTGAAGTATTCTTACTATTCAAGCTCCGAGGAATTGATCTCGGAAATTTATCTCACTGGCAATGAGCGGCAATAAAGTGTTAGCTCAGTCAATGAATGGAGCAGCTTGGCCTTCCGCCTGCTGTGGTTCTTAAGGTATGGAGCGCATCATCGAACCTGAATTATTGGATCACATCGATCCTCAGAGCTCTGAGGCGCGGCGCAGTCGCTTTGACTTGAGGCTGATCAATTTCTTGATGGGTGGTGAGCGTTGGATTTTGGATGAGATTGGACAGCATCCGGAGATTCGTCGAGTGCTTGAGCTTGGTGCTGGTGAAGGGTGGCTGGCGCAGCGGATCGCCCATCGCTATCCTCAGCTCGAAGTATTGGCATTGGATCAGGTGCCAGCACCGCCAGATCTGGGCTCGGGTGTGGAGTGGATTCAGGGGGATGTGATGGAGCAATCGACCCATTGTGGTGCTGAGACTTTGGTGGTGGCGAACATGTTTTTGCACCATTTTGATGAGGAACAGCTCGGTAGGATTGGTGCTGCGTATGGTGGTGCTGGAGTTTGGCTGTGCCACGAGCCCCTGCGCACCCGTGCCACCTTAAATTTAGCGCGCTGCATGTTGCCGTTTGTGGGGGCAGTGACGCGCCACGATATGTTGGTAAGTATTCGCGCTGGTTTTGTGGAGTGTGCACTGGGCGAGCAGTTGGCTGAGTCATGCCAATGGGATGAGCAGCGCTCGGTGTTTGGTGGGCTGAGGAGCAAGGCGGTGCGCAGATGAGAGAAATCACGATTGTCGGGGGGGGACTTGCGGGGCTCTCGTTGGGGCTCTATTTGCGGCGGCATGAGGTGCCTGTGGTTTTGCACGAGGCAGGCCAGTACCCACAGCACAAGGTCTGTGGTGAATTCATTTGTGGCGCCAGCGATGAGGTGCTCGGCGAGCTGGGGGTGATGGAGTCGATGGGGGATGCGATCATCCACCAATCGATGCGTTGGAGCGTGGGGCAGAGGCAAGTGCTGGAACGTGCGATGCCCAGTCCAGCGCGCGGGATCTCACGGCACACGTTGGATCAACGGCTCGCGCTGAGGCTCGAGGAGGCTGGTGCCACCGTACTCACCGGCTCAAAATTTCGAGGCGCACGCGATGCCGAAGGGTGCATTTGGGCCAGCGGTAAGGTAAAATCGGCTGGGAAGCAATGGATCGGCCTGAAGGCGCACTTTCGGGTCGAGGATATCGAGGGCCTTGAAATGCACGTCGGTGATGCTGGCTACATTGGCCTATGCCGGGTTGACGTCACGGCTGTCAATGTTTGCGGTTTATTCGCAGTGCAGCCGCAGATCAAAGGCAAGGGCGCGGAGCTGCTGCTGCGCTACATCGAGGCCAACGGCTTGTTGGATCTTGCTCAGCGGCTGCGATGTTCCAGCTACTGTGAAGGTTCCTTCACCGCTACGGCGGGCTTCCAGCTAGGGCGCCAAGCTCGCGATGCTGGAGTGGGCATTGGCGACTCACTCAATTTGATCCCGCCCTTCACTGGCAATGGCATGAGCATGGCTCTGGAAACCAGCTATTTGATTGCCCCCTTGGTGCGCGATTACGCACGCGGCAGCCTCAACTGGGGCGAACTCGAGCAGGCCTACGCGGCGAAGTGCCGCAGCCTATTCAGCACCCGCATGCGCCTCGCCTCCAGCCTGCACCCTCTTTTATTCAAGCGCTTTAGCCGTCAATTGATGGGCCAGCTGCTGCGCTTTAATCTTCTACCTATCGACCCACTCTTCACCCAACTCCGCAATCCATGATTCTTCAATCCATCGCCAGCGCCTTCCCCGATCCTTCCTTTTCACAAACGACCTGTCTGGAGGCGATGCAGAATGCCGAATTTTGGACTGACCTACATCCGCGTTCGCAGATGGTTTTAGAGAAGGTGCTGAGTGGTGATAGCGGGATCGATAAGCGTCATTTCGCTTTGGAGAATCTAGAAGATGCTTGGGTGCGTGATGCCGAGCAACTCAACAATGCCTACGAAAAAGAAGCGCCCGCGCTCGCGAGTCAAGCGGTGGAGAAGGCATTGCAGAAGGCCGGGCTGGAGCCCAGCGAGGTCGATGCTTTATTTATTTGTTCCTGCACTGGCTACCTATGCCCAGGTCTTAGCTCCCATGTGGCGGAGCAGATGGGGCTGCGCCGCGACCTCTTCATGCAGGACCTCACTGGCTTCGGCTGTGGTGCCTCTGTGCCGATGCTGCGCGCCGCCGATGGCTTCATTGGACAGAATCCGGATGCCGTCATCGTCACCGTCGCGGTGGAAATTTGCTCCGCAGCCTTCTATGTGGAAGACGACTTTGGCGTGCTGATTAGCACCTGCCTCTTTGGCGATGGAGCCTCAGCCTCGGTCTGGAGCGGCCGTGGTTCAGGCCTCAGTGTGCGCAATTTCCAATCCGTGCACCTTCCGGAGCAACGCGAGCTCATCCGCTTCACCAATGCGGGGGGCAAGTTGCGGAACCAACTGGATCGCAAGGTGCCAGAACTCGCTGGCAAGGCGGTGGAGGAGCTCTACCAAAAGCGTGAGCTCAAGCAACCGCAACATTGGGTGACCCATGGCGGCGGCCGCGATGTGATCGAGCAACTCGAGCAAGTCCTCCCAGTCGATGCTCTTCCACTCGCCCGCGAGGTCATGCGCCAGTACGGCAACCTCAGCAGCCCTTCCTGCATGATCGCGCTCGAAACTCTCCTCAATGCCGAGCCTGAGGCCGACGAGCTCTGGCTCTGTGGCTTCGGCGCCGGCTTCTCAGCGCATAGCTGCGAGCTGGTCAGGGTGTGAAGCGGCGATAAACCGCCGCACTCCGAGAGGAGGGGTGTTAGCTCGTAGGGTGATTGATTATCCGCAAACGTCACACAGTCTGTCTCGTGCTATCCAGCTATGCTTTAAATTACGCATGATCATGCCACTATCAAACTCTACAGAACCACTTGGAAATTTGTTTGTATCCGAGAAATAGGATGAGAAGCTTTCTTCCAAATGGAGTGGCTCCATATCCCATTCTTTTGTCTGTAGCTCGATAGTATCAAAATCTGAGTCGTTTCCTCTGGGTGACCAACCGATATTACCAGTCTTGAAGAAGTCGGAGACTTCTTGAGTCGAATGGAAAATAGACCCATTTGGGAGTTCTCGTGCGACTTCTCCGCGAATGGACATGATTGGATCGTTATTGCTATCAGTGATCTTTACCGAGTAGTGGCCATTAGCCTGAGCAATATCAAAATGTGCCTTAGAATGGATGCCAGGAAACAATCGCCCCCCAGCTACGGTGTTTAGCCATGAACTGGTATCACGTCTGAGAACGTAGACACCTTCCCCTTGTGACGTTTCAACTGCAATACGGTGTGCGGCGTTGTGGCTGTTTGTTCCTGAAATTGCGGGCATCCCTTTGGGGCGCATTTCTGAGAGGCTTACTTGACAGATACCACCTATGGCGTAGCCGTGAACGATCTTTGGAGTGAATTGAGGCGGTAGTTGTTTGTCCATTATTTCCGGATCGATTCTAAAATTGAGAAGGATTCGGTGGTCAATGATGCCGGTAACTTCTTTTGCCATAGTTTTAGTAAAGATCTTAGGAATGCCTCATCGTCTACCAATGCGGTGGCTAAGGCTTGATTCTAGGTTGTTTTCTCCCTTAGTAGTTTCATTATTTGTTCACTTCGTCTTCGCGTACACTGGCATGAATTGCAGGATGGCGAGAACCGAGAGGATGAAGCCCAAGAGCTGCATGCTTGGGTAGGCTTTGCCAATGAGGAACATGCTCAGCAGCCCTGTCAGCTCGGCGAAGGCGAGGCCAATGATCATCACGGGAAGCTGCGCTGCGAGGCTGCTCTGGCGCGGGAGGATGAACCAACGGATGAAGGAAGCGATGATGATGCCACTCATGCAGATCGCTACCATGCCGCTGGAGACTGGAGAACTGGCCGGCCCTGTGTGGAAGCCCCCCACGATGAATGTCTGAAGGATGAAAAGGCCCGTAAGGATCGCAAACCAGATGATCCAGAGAGTGATGGCGGGCATGGGAGCTTGGGATTGTTGCATGTTGTTATTTGTTAGGTTGAGGCTAGCATAGAGAGATTCGCTCTGATGGAAAGGAAATCTTGAGCGTGCTCGCCTAGCTCCGATTTGTATTTTGGTATTCTTTGCTTATAGTGTTTTCATCTTATGAAGGCATATCTTTTCCTACTCGTTGCGATCCTCGCGGAGATCATTGGTACCTCTGCCCTGAAGGCCTCAGATGGCTTCACCAAGGTCGTGCCCTCATCGATTGTGTTGGTCGCCTTCAGCGTCGCATTTTATTTTTTATCGCTGAGTCTGCGCAGCATCCCAGTCGGGGTGGCCTATGCCATTTGGTCTGGAGTCGGGATTGTCTTAATTTCTATCGTCGGTTGGGTCGTCTTCAAGCAATCACTGGACCTTGCCGCCATGCTGGGTATCGGGCTCATCGTCGCTGGCGTTGTCGTGCTTAATTTCTTTTCCAAAGTGTCGACCCATTAGTCGGCTGCGCTTTTGGATGATCGTCGTAGCGGTACTTTGTTATTGTAATGGTCTTAGAGATGGGTGATTATGTTAGTTGATCGTCTATCTAACTCCCACATTATCTACTATGAGAAATTATACAATTTATGCTGGCTGCTTAGCCTCTGGCCTTATGCTGAGCGCTGTGAATGCTGCAGTTCTGGTAGCTGCCGATGGCCAGGACACGGCCTACACAGTCCTCACCAACGACCTGCTCGAAACTAATCTATCGAATGCGATCGATGCGCTCACGCCGAATGCTGGTGAGAATACAGCTGCAGGTGGTAATGACTTCACGGTGCTAGCCAATGGTGCTTTTGGTGATATTTCTACCGATGGTCGCTTTGAAAGTTACGTGATCCAAGATGGCGTGGTGACCTATGAACTTGATGTTAGTACCAACACGCTGGGCTACGACATTTCCTCCATTATCACATACGCAGGGTGGGCGGACAACAACCGCGGCACTCAAGCCTACACGGTCAGTTACTCCGTTGTTGGCGACTCTGGCTTCACAGACATCACTACGGTCAACAACACTCCCGATCTCTTTACCCAAGAAAGAACCACCATCACTGAAAACAGTACTGGTATTCTAGCAACGGGGGTGGATGCCGTGCGATTTACTTTTGGTACCCAACAGTTCTCCGGTGTGGGTTATAAAGAACTCGATGTGGTGGGCTCCGCCACTGTACCAGAACCAAGTTCTAGCGCCCTCATCGGGCTAGGTTCTCTAGCACTCCTTGCTCGTCGTAAGCGAAGCTAGAGACGGTAGGAAGTAGTAAGTTTTAGCAAACAAAGCCACGCTCGATAAGCGTGGCTTTTGTTGTTTTGTGAGCGTTTGTTAGCGTCAAAAGGCTCTAAAGGAGCCAAAGATACCAGCATGGGGTGAAGCGGGAGCGCCACCCCATGGAATAGATAAAGAAACAGCGAGAGCTGAAGGCTCGACAGATAGGCTAATCCCAAACGTATTTTTCATCCCATTCGATTCCATATTTTCTGAGAATTTTTCGATACTCATCTTGGAATGATTGTTGTCGGTGATGTTCCTCTTGCTTGTCGATGTAGCGAAGCAGAGCATCGAGATCTTTCGGGCTCAGCGAAAACGCTCCGTATCCCCGTTGCCATTGAAACTGTTTCAACGAGTTTGATTGCGACTTGAACCATTTTGAAGAACTAGATTTCAGTTCACGGATCAAGTCTGATACTGCCAAAGTGCGCGATAGCCGAACCGCTATGTGCACATGGTCATCGACCCCACCCACACGATAGCATTCACAATCGTGATGCCTCACGGATTGCGCTAGATAAGCATGTAGAGCCTCGCGATGTTCTGAACAAATCCATGGCCGACGCTCTTTGGTGCTAAAGATTACGTGAAGCAAGTTGTGCGAGAGAGATTGGGGCATTACTCCATCTTATCTCACGAGCTTTCAGCTCTCGATATTTATTTTCACCGGGATCATGGGGTGGCGCTAGCGCTTCACCCCATGCTGGTATCGGCCACACCTTTGGTGTGAGGGGGTAGGCTTGAGCCATGATTGTGTCTGGCATATTAAGTATCCATGATTTCATGCAAAGCTGCGGTTGTCATTAGAGATGTGAATATTGGTGAATTAAATGCTTGAGATGAATTTGTGAAAATAGTTATCTAACAAATAAATTTAATATCGATTCGCAATGCCTAAAAAAATTGAAATAGGAAAGACAAACTTCTCGGACTTGTATCAAATATTAAAGTTAGAAAGTGTTGAAGCATTAGACTCGAAGAAAGCGAGATTATTCCCAAGTGGTAATTCTGAGAATGAGGTCTCGACTACTTCCATTTTCTTAGCCTCATTAAGTGCTATCAAAGAGTACCGTGAGGAGTTATTTGGAGAAATTGGGATTTCTAGGCTTGGCGCAAGAAACGCTCAACTTCACGCTTACACTGAAGTTATTAGTGATACTAAGGAAGACCGTCCTGATGGATTACTTGTGATAACAAGTGGGAAGAATACTCCCATCATAGAGTGGGCTGGATTCGTTGAAGCTAAAGTGAAAGATAACCATCTTGATGCTGAGCAGGTTGAACGGTATTCGAACTTCGCAAGGGAGATAGGAATTAATGATATTATTACTGTTTCTAATCAGCTTAGTTCTAACCCAAAAGAGTCTCCTATTAGTCTGAAGAAAAGAAGTTTTAATCTCTATCATTGGTCATGGACCTATCTTAAGGTGACTGGATCTAGACTTATCCGGACTAATAAAGTGGAGGATGAAGATCATGTATATATTCTTAAAGAGCTCAGGCGCTATTTTGATAATCACAAGAACCTGAGTGGTTATGTCAACATGGGTAAGTATTGGAAAGATTCTGTAAATGCTATTCACGGATACTCTTCAGATCAAAAAATAGAATTTGATTTGTTAAATAAAATCACAGATTCGTATATACAGGAGGAGAAGGATATAAGTTTGCAACTCACAGATCGATCCCAATTCCATGTCGAATTGGTGAATTCTTCCAAAAGACGAGATGAGGTCGAGGAGAGCTTAAATAGTAAGAAATTAATTACATCTGAGTATATGGTGGATAAAGTTCGTAAAAACACTTTCACTATAGAAGTTGATTTCATCCGTCAAAAAGTCACTTGTACGACCACAGTGCAAATTGAGAAGGGAAAGGCAAAAGGGCAGACTTCCACTTTAATTAAGAAGTTTGAGGATATTGGAGCAACCTCTCATATTCTGATTAATGCTGTTTATTTGAGAAACAGATCTAAAGGTAATAATGTGCCGCTCTCTCAATTAATCGATGAACGCACTCAAGATGTGCCATATTCGGTTCTTGAGAAATCATATGGAGACACGGTGAAGCATTTTGAAATTAAAACTGAAGATCTACTTGGAAGGGACTTCCAGAGTGTGAAAAATTTCATCGTGAAATTAGAATCTTCGAGTAAGAGGTTTTTAGAGCAGGTAGTGGCAAATAAATAAGAGAGCTTCCAATTTTCAAACACTTCTAACTCCTCACTTTCCCGTTAGGGCTCCGGCGATGAATGGTGCGGTTTGTGACTTCTTGTATTTGGCGATTTGCTCGGGTTTGCCTTGGGCGACGATGGTGCCGCCTTGGTCGCCGGCTTCTGGTCCCATGTCGATGATGTAGTCGGCTTCGGCCATGATGGCGGTGTGGTGTTCGATGACGACGACGGTGTGGCCTTCATCGACGAGGCGGTGGAGGACGTCGATGAGCTTGACGATGTCGGTCTGGTGGAGGCCGATGGTGGGTTCCTCGATGAGGTAGAGGTTGTTGTGCTGGGGCTTGACGGCGGTGACGGACTTGCGGCCTTTGGTGAGTTCTGCCACGAGTTTGAGGCGCTGGGCTTCGCCGCCTGAGAGGGTGGGTGAGGCTTGGCCGAGCTGGAGGTAGCCGAGGCCGGTGTCTGCGAGTAGGCTGAGGGTGCGTTGCAGTTTTGGATGGTTCTTGAAGAACTCTGCGGCGGTGCTGATGTTCATCTGCAGCACTTCGCCGATGGTCTTGCCTTGGTAGAGGATCTCGAGGGTGGCGCGGTTGTAGCGCATTTGGTCGCAGCTGGTGCAGGGGACCCAGGTGGTGGGGAGGAAGTCCATTTCTAGCTTGATGCGGCCATTGCCTTTACACTCTGGGCACTGGCCCTCGTTGTTGTTGAAGCTGAAGCGCGACGCGGTGTAGCCGCGCATTCTGGCCTCGGGGACTTGGGCGAAGAGTTGGCGGATGGTGTCGAAGATTTTGACGTAGGTGGCTGGGCAGGAGCGCGAGGTTTTGCCGATTGGGCTCTGATCCACCTCAAAGCAATGCTTCAAGGTGTCGAAGTTTTGTGACTTGGCAAAGGTGTCTGAGTTGAGTTGCTTTTTCTTGGCATTGGCAAGCTCGAAGGCGTGCGGCAGGGTGCCGCGCATGAGTGAGGATTTACCACAGCCAGAGACACCAGTGATGGTGGTGAAGCGTCCGATCGGGATGCGCACGTCGATGTCCTTGAGGTTGTTGTAGCTACACTTGCTAAGCTTGAGCCAGGCGTCTTTGTCGCCGACCTTTGGTAGAGCACGTCGCTTGCCGCGCAGCGGGTGCTGGAGCGGGCTGGCGATCGCCTCGAGTGTGGGTGACTCTGGGAAGCTATTGGTCGCGCTGGTCTGGGTGCTCTCAGCACCGGGCAGGTTTGCCACGATGGTGCCTCCATTGACGCCGGCGCCGGGGCCGAGGTCGATGAGCTGGTCGGCGCGCTCGATGGTTTCCTCGTCGTGCTCGACGATGAGCAGGGAATTGCCACGTGAGCGCAGGGTCTCGAGGGTGTCGAGCAACTTGACGTTGTCGCGCGGGTGGAGACCGATGGTGGGCTCATCCAGCACGTAGAGCACGCCGGTGAGGTTCGAGCCAAGCTGGGCGGCGAGGCGGATGCGCTGGGATTCACCACCAGAGAGAGTGTCGGCGGAACGGTCGAGGGAGAGGTAGTTGAGGCCGACTTGTTCGAGGAAGTGCAGGCGCTGCACAATCTCTGGCAGGATGTCGCGGGCGATGATGCCATCGCGGCCTTCAAATTTCCAACCAGAGAGGAGCTCGGCAGCTTCTGTTACTGGGAGTTTGCTGACGTGGGCGATGTTGTGGTCGTGGAGGAAGACGAAGCGAGCATCGCGGTTGATGCGGTCGCCTTGGCAGTCTGGGCAGACTTGCATTTCGCTATCTTCATCATTGGCTGAATGTTGGATTTCCTCGGCAATCTCCGCTTCGGCGGCGGAGTTGAATTCGTTGTCCTTGCCGCGCTTTTTCTTACGTTTCTTCGGCGCGCTGGTGGCAATCATGCCGAAGCCGCGGCAGCTGGGGCACCACCCGCGAGCGGAGTTGAAGGAGAAGTGGTGTGGATCGAGCTCGGGGAACGAGCGCCCTGTAACGGGTGAAACTCTAGCGGTTGAGTAGGTTTCTAGGGCCCAATCGCCAGCTGCGCCCTCGACTGCTGTGCCGCACTGGCCTTTGCCCAAGCGCAGGGCTTGGTCGAGCTGCTCGTCGTCCGGCAACACCCCATCGCTGATGACGGCAAAAATATCGTGTTCTTTGTAGCGTGCGAGCGCCTGGAAGTCGGCGGTGGCGGTGAGTGTGCCATCGACTAATAATTGTTCGATGCCCTTGCGACCGGCGGCCTCGGCGACGTCGGTGTGGAAGCCTTTGCGGCCGCGAATCAATGGGGCGAGTAGGAGCCTGCGTTGCTTCGGCTTATGGCTTTCCTTGAGTTGCTCAAGAATGGCGTCGGAGGTCTGTGAGACCACGGGCTCGCCGGAGTCTGGGCAGTATTGGGTGCCAAGCTTGGCGTAGAGTAGGCGGAGGAAGTGGAAGATCTCGGTGACGGTGCCGACGGTGGATTTGCCGCCGCCGCGCGAGACCCGTTGCTCGATTGCCACTGTCGGTGGGAGGCCCTCGATCTTGTCGATCTCCGGTTTTTCGAGTTGTCCAGCGAACTGGCGAGCGTAGGGGGACATCGAGTCGAGGAAGCGACGCTGTCCTTCGGCAAAGATGATGTCGAAGGCTAGAGTGGATTTTCCTGAGCCTGAGAGGCCGGTTAGGACGACCATGGAATCGCGAGGGATGGAGAGGTCGATGTCCTTCAGGTTGTGCTCGCGTGCTCCACTAATGACGATGTTGTTAGAATGTGTTGGAGCCACTTTATAGCTTTCTTCGTCCTCTGCGACTTTGAGCGAAGTTTGGTTCAATCCGATGGCGTCCTCTTCTGCGAGTAGAGCCTTGGCAGTCTCGGTGTCGGATTTAAGGATTTGCTCAGGGGTGCCAGCGAAGGTGACTTGGCCGCCCTCTG
Source organism: Rubritalea marina DSM 17716 (assembly GCF_000378105.1). Taxonomy (GTDB): domain Bacteria; phylum Verrucomicrobiota; class Verrucomicrobiia; order Verrucomicrobiales; family Akkermansiaceae; genus Rubritalea; species Rubritalea marina. Next base: position 63,947 of record NZ_KB899255.1, read on the forward strand.
AGCCCGCCTGTGGGCCCATTTCGATGAGGTGGTCGGCGTTGCGAATGACGTCGAGGTTGTGCTCGATCACCAAGAGAGAGTGGCCGGCATTGACGAGTGACTGGAACACGCCGAGAAGGCGTTCGATGTCGCGGAAGTGGAGTCCAGTGGTAGGTTCATCGAGGATGAGAAGCTTGCCCTGCGCTTCGACTTTACCGGTTTTGCTGAGCAGGCTGCAGAGTTTGATGCGCTGGGACTCACCACCTGATAGAGTATTGAGTGGCTGGCCGAGTCTGAGGTAGCCAAGGCCCACGTGGACCAGTGGTTGGAGTGTGGTGAGGACCTTGTTACAGAGGTTTTTTTCCTTACCTTTCGGTGCGTCATCGGCGGGTTTGAAGAAGGCGATCGCCTCGTTGATGGTGAAGTTGAGCACATCGGCGATCGATTTACCGCGCAGCTTGTAGTTGAGAGCGGCGTTGTGGTAGCGCTTGCCATCGCATTCTGGACAGGTGATGAAGAGGTCGCTCAGGAATTGCATCTCGACTTTTTCAAAGCCATTACCCCAGCAGCGGTTACAGCGTCCCTCGCCGGAGTTGAAGGAAAAGTATCCGGCTTTCTTGCCTGCGGCGTAGGCGTCCTCGCTGAGGGCGAAGAGCTCACGAATGGCATCGAAGGCGCCGGCGTAGACTGCCGGTGTGGAGCGCGGGGTCTTGGCTAGTGGGGATTGGTCGACGCGCTCGACACCGCTGATGTAGTCGGCGCCGGTGATTGATTTGATGAAGGCGGGGTCTTCGTCCTGCGGAATGAGGAAGGTTTTGAGTAAATTGCGGTAGATGACCTCATTGGCCATGGTGGATTTCCCTGAGCCTGAGACGCCGGTGAGGCAGGTGAAGCTGCCGATCGGGATCTTGATGTCTTGGTTAGAAATGTTGTGTTGGTGGGCACCTTTGATGATGAGGTGGCGCTTGGCCTTGCGGCGCTTCTTCGGCTGTTGGATTTTGCTAGAACCTGTGAGGTAGGGAAGGGTGCAGGACTCTGGGTTCTGTTTGAGGGTTTCCTCCGCTGCGGTTTGGGTCGCCGGGATCGGCCCTTGGTAGGAGATATTGCCACCGTGTTCGCCGGCTTCTGGCCCCATGTCGATGAGGTGGTCGGCGTGTTTCATGACTGCTTCTTCGTGCTCGACGACGACGACGGTGTTTCCTTTGTCGCGCAGCTGGTGCATGATTTTGACGAGGCGATGGATGTCGCGTGCGTGGAGGCCTACGGTGGGTTCATCTAGGACGAAGAGCGTGTTGGTGAGAGCAGCGCCTAGGCAGGTGGTGAGGTTGACACGCTCGATTTCGCCGCCAGAGAGGGTGCGTGCTGGGCGGTCGAGCGTGAGGTAGGAAAGTCCTACGTCGCAGAGATAGCCGAGGCGGCTGGTGATCTCGCTCAGGGCGTGTTTGAGGGAGTTTGACTGCTCCAATAAGTGTGAAGTGTGGAGTGAGGAGTGCGAAGTTTTGAGCTCGTCGAACCATTCTTTTAGCTCGCCTAGGGTGAGTTGCCAGAGATCGGGGAGCGATTTGTCATTGATTTTGAAGCAAGATGCCTCGGGCTTGAGGCGGGTGCCATTGCAGCTCTGGCAAGTGGTGTAGGCGCGGTAGCGCGAGAGGAAGACACGCACGTGCATTTTGTATGCCTTGCTTTCCATCCAGTCGAAGAAGCCTCGGACGCCGTACCATTTCCCTTGTTTCCAGAGCTTGTCGGCATTGCCTTTTTCGCCCTGCAGTACCCAGTCGCGGTCTTTTTGTGGCATGAGGTGCCAGGGTGTGTCGAGCGAGACGCTGCGCTCGTGCGCGGCGGTGATGAGGTCGCTTTTGCACTCGGCACCGCGCTCGCTTTCGAATGGTTTGATCACGCCTTCACGGATGGTGAGAGTCGGGTCTTGGATTGCCTTGTGCAGGTCGATGCCGATGACGCGACCAAAGCCACGGCATTCCGGGCAGGCACCGAGTGGGGAATTGAATGAGAACAGCGAGCTGCTAGGAGCGGGAAGTGAGAACCCGGTCTCTGGATTGTCCCACTTGTTGGAAAATTCTTTGATCTGCCCCTGATGGTGCTGCACCGAGCAATGGCCTTTGCCGAGGTGGAGCGCGGCCTCTAAGGCCTCGCTGAGGCGCTTTTGGTTGGAGGCGGTGACTTTGATGCGATCCTGGATAATGGTTGCTGAGGTGGCCCCCCAAGCACCGTCATCGGGGGCGTCGTCGGTTCGCATCACGGCTCCGTCGCGCAGGAGGCGGAGGTAGCCTTGTTGGTTGAGAAAGCTGGTGACCTCGGCGCTGGTTGCTTGTTCAGAGATCTGGATTGGGAAGAGAACGAGGATGTTTTCTCCTTCGCAATGCTCGAGCACCCAGCGGCTGATGGATTCTACGGTGTCGGGCTGGATTTGCTCGCCTGTCTCTGGGTCATAGGCGCTGGCGAGGAGTGGGTAGAGTGTCTTGAGAAAGTCGTTGAGCTCGGTCAGCGAGCCCACGGTCGAGCGCGTGGTGCGGATGCTATTCTTTTGCTCGATGGCGATTGCCGGCGGGATGTTGTCGATGTGGTCGACCACCGGCTTGTCCATGCGGTCGAGGAATTGGCGCACGTAGGGTGAGAAGGTCTCGACATAGCGGCGCTGCCCTTCGGCGTAGAGGGTGTGGAAGGCGAGGGAGGATTTGCCGGACCCTGAGGGGCCAGTGATCACGGTGAGCTGGTTGCTCGGGATTTTAAGGTCTAGGTTCTTGAGGTTGTGTTGCCGGGCCCCCTGGATGTTGATCGACGTTTTTTCCACGACGGAAGCTTAAGCGGGTATCATCTCAGTGTTAAGTTTTATGTGCGATGATTTTAAGGATATTCCTGAGAAGGTTTTCTTAAATGGGGAAGAGGCGCAAGACTGCTATATGGAATATCAAATCTAAAATTAAAAATACGTGCTGAGTTTTTGTTAGTGGAATTTTTTTTATCCCCAATTGAAGGTGTGAAGCAAAGTTGATCTTTAATGTTCAAATGACTATGTAATCCTAACACTGATAGGCATTGCAGCTTGCTTCATACTAAATATTAAACCAATCATATTGCACGCGAAGCACAACATGTGGTATTGTGAATAATTTGTTTATGCTATATGGGCAAAACTACGTTGACCAATTCTACTGCTAATCATAGTATGGTGATGTCCCGAGGGGAATAAACGAAAACCGCCTGACGTTGCAGCGTCAGGCGGTTTTAAAACATGTTTGTTATCTTCTTGAGGACATATAGTCCCGTACTAGGAAGAAGTATAAATACTGTAAACAAGCATACTGTGTATATGTATGAATACAGTGGGCTTCATCCCGGGTCAATTAAATTAAACCTGAGAACATCTACATGACAATTCAAGGAGATGGATACCCAGAAAATAGACCAGGATATAGGAAGGTATTCCGTAGATGGATTACCTGCCCTAAGACAGGTCGACGCATTTATCCTAAAGGTAAATGCTTTGTGTTTTGGGTTCCTGTAGAAGAAGATCCAAGATCGTAAACTAAGAGACATACTTCTTAATCACTCAAGTCACTCGTGTACACAGCGAGTGGCTTTTTTACTATCTACTCAGCCGCAGGTGGCTACAAATACGGAGAGAGGAGGCGAGCGGCGCCGTCGCGGAGCTTGACGAGGAGGGGGCGCTGGTAGAGCTGTTGGAGGGAGACCTCTTTGGAGCGCTCTAGCTTGGCCTCGGCAATCTTGAGGAGTTGGGTGGCGAGGGTGACGTCGTAGCATTCGAGGTTGTACTCGAAGTTGAGGCGCATGCTTCGGGCGTCCCAGTTGGTGGAGCCGATGAGTGACCAGATGCCATCGACGATCATGAGTTTGGTATGGTCGAAGGGGGCGGGGCTGACGCGGATGTTGCAGCCTTTTTTGATGAGGTGGCTGAGCTGCGGGGTGGCTGCCCAGTCCATGATACGGATGTTATTTTCCTCTGGTAGGAGGATGTCGACTTGGACGCCGCGCATGGCGCAGACGGCGAGTGCATCGAGGATGGAGTCGGAGGGGAGGAAGTAGGGGGTGATGATGGTGACGCGCTTTTGGGCGACGGCGAGTGCGCCGAGGATGATTTCGACGATTTTATCGAGGTCTTCATCGGGGCCATCGGGGACTCCCCGGCTGAAGACGGAGCCTTTGCGTTCGAGTTTGGGGAACCAATCTTTGCCCTTGAGTGCTTCGTCGGTGGTGAAGCCCCAGTCGATGGCGAAGGCTTCTTGGAGCTCGGCGACGACGGGGCCTTCTATTTTGAAGTGGAGGCAGGCTACCGGGAAGTCTGGATCGAGCTTGAGGCAATGGCCTTCGCGGATGTTGGTGCCTCCGGTGAAGCCGGTTGTGCCATCGACGACGAGGATTTTGCGGTGGTTTCGCAGGTTGGCAAAGACCATGGCAGCGGGATTGCGCGAGGGTAGGAATTCTGCGACGGTGACGCCAGCGGCGCGGAGGCGACTGACCATGCTGGGCTTGGAGTATCGCGCACCTACGCCGTCGATGAGGACGCGAACGATGATGCCGCGATCGTGGGCCTTTTTGAGGGCGGTGAGGAATTGTTCACCTGCGCGGTCACTGTCGAAGATGTAGCTATTGAGAGCCACGCTGACATTGGCCTCATCGATGGCGCGGATCATTTCGGGGTATGCTTCGTCGCCATTGATGAGGGGGGTGACTGCATTGCCAATGAAGAGAGATTTGCCCGTGAGCTTGGTGCCGAGCGAGACTAGGCCGGTGAAGTTTGCGTGATCGACTTGCGCTTGGTGGATGCGTTGGTGGTCTTGTGCATTGGGTTGGAGTTCACTATCGTGGTGCCAGCTGGTGGAGAGCCCGAGTGAGACCCCTTTGCGTTGGATGCGGTTGATCCCAAACATGAGGTAGGCGGCGGAGCCTAGGAAGGGGGAGAGCCAGGCGATGCCGATCCATGAGATGGAGGAAAGTGTCTCTTTTTTGCGCAAGAGCACGTGCACAGTGACCGCGCTAGCTCCTAGCACATGGATGCATGTGGCGAGGAATGGCCAGAGCGCTGCGAGTAATTGTTGGGCCTGGGTAACAATTTCCAAAACTAAGTTCTAACATACACCTGAGACTTGTTGTTTGGCAAGGTGATACGCGCATTGACTCTGGGCTTATTGCTGGGTGTTGGGTGGTGGTAGTAATTCACTGGGACCCCAGGGCCACTGACCGCGCCGCCATAGGAGTTTATCGCCCATGATGCGGCGTTGGAGGCGGCCTACGGCGCGCTTGGGGTCGACACCGGAGCGTAGGTTGGCGCGTTGGCTGGTGATCTTCCCTTGATCGTCGAGGTTGAGTTTCCAGATGAAGGGGGGGAGTTTGACGGTGCCTTCGTCGTTGAGAATGCCTTCGAAGCGCATGTCGACGAAGTAGATGCTTTCGCTGTCGTTCTGGTCTTGGAACACACGCCAATAGCCTTTGCTGAACCAGTCGAGGGTTTGGAAGCTTTTGTTTTCTAGGAACGGTTCGGCGAGCTTGTGTGGATTGCTGACGATTTCGACCTGGATCGGCTGGGTGTCGAAGTGGGACCAATAGGCGATGGCGTAGGCGTCTTTTCCTTGGTACTCGACCTTGGCGAGCATGCGCCAGAGGATGATGTTGGTGAGAGTCGGGGAAACTTCTAACTTATCAGCTTCGACCCCCTGAGCTTGGAGTGCCTCACGGAAGTGATGCTTTGCCATCGCCTGGCTGATAAAGCTGAGGGTGCTGTAGAAGCAAATCCAGATGGTGCTGGCCCAAACGATGCGGCTGCGCGCTAGGCTCTCACGTTTGAAGAAGAGGCAGAGGAGGCAACCTAGCAACATTGGGATGGTGAAAAAGAAGTCGATGATCGACATGTTGCTGAAGGCGAAGCGATTGTCCGAAAAGGGCTCGAAGATCTGGGTGCCGTAGCTGGTGAAGCAATCGATGAGGACGTGGGTAAACCATGCTAGCAATACGAATCCGGTAGTGCGTTTGAAGCTTACGCTTTTGTGGAGCTTGGCTAACAAGAGCCCAAAGAGCGGGCTCATGGTGAGCATGAGGAAGAGCGAGTGGGAGAGTCCGCGGTGGTTGCGCAGGCCCTCGATCGGGTCAAGCCACGGTGACATCAAGACGTCTAGGTCTGGCAGGGTGCCAAAGAAGAAGCCCCAGGCCATGCCTTTCCAGCCGATTTGGCGGCGCAGCACGAGCTCGCCACAGAGTGCACCTAGGGTCGCTTGAGTGATAGAATCCACAGGTTCAGACTATGCTTAGTATTTGGTGTTGTGGAAGAGGAAAATGCTATGGTGGATGGGCTGCGTTAGTTTTTGCGCGGGGATGCGTGGTGAATTGTGCTGACATCTTGGCGTGGATCTGAAAGCCTACAGGCATGCCAGATGCTCAACCACAATCGAACGATCCCTTGCACGGGGTGACCTTGGAAATGATGCTCAATGAGCTGGTGGATGCCTATGGCTGGGATGATATGGCGGCACGCATTCGCATCAATTGCTTTGCGAATGATCCGAGCGTGAAATCGAGCTTAAAGTTCTTGCGCAAGACGCCATGGGCGCGTGCGAAGGTGGAGGCGCTATACCGCCACTACCGATCAATTTCCTGATCCAGTGAGTTGGTCTTGTGAGACTTCTGCTAGTTCGGTAGCTGAGGTGCTTTCTTCGGAGTCTTCTTCGAGTGCTTCTGTTTCCTTTTCTTGAGCGAGCTCCGTAGGTTCTGGAGTTTCTTCTAGTGGGTCGACTTCATCCGCAGGGGTGCTTGGTTCGGCAGGTTGTATGGGGGCAACTGGCTCGGGCTTGTTCAGCGATTCGACAACGATGGCATTGAGCGAGAGGGCGTGCCATTTTTGCTGTGATTTGTTGCTGCTCTTGATGTGTACAATCAGCTCTTCTGGTTGCCCCGGTGAATGGCTTTTGAGGTCGACGCTGAGGCCGTAGGATTGAGTCGTGGCGGCGGCGTTGAAGCTTTTTTCAAAGAGTGGTTTTTGCTGGTGTGCTGAGAGGACCTGCAACGTGGTGTCACAGTGCCAGCTGGTGTAGTGGACGGTGAGTTTGACCTCATTATTCGGTGGGTGGATCGTGACTGGGATTGTCCATGCTAGGCTTGAGTTTTCGCCATGGATGCGTTGCTTTGGCTGGATTTGCCTGCGGGTCATGGTGTCGAAGAAGTTGAGATTCCCAGGCGGGTAGTGATCGACGTTGTGGTCGCCTTGGGTCGTGTAGCTGCCGATCCATGGTTGGCCGAGTGATGCGCTACTGGCGGTGATGCGAGGGGCGCTGTAGACTCGCCAATCGAGGTAATCCGCAGATTCGAGTCTGGTGAAGTCTTGTGGGTGGCCGTTGGAGGTGGCGACATTGTAGTGCACTTCGCTGTTGCTGATGCTAGGTGGGGGGCTGTCGGTTTTGTTGAGTGTTTTGGCGATGCTTGCTGGGGCTGTTTTGCCGAATAGTTCAGGCTTCTGGGAGTAGAGCAAGTAGGCGCCGCCGGCGAGTAGGCAGAGGATGATGAAGAGCGGGAGCTTCGCTCCGCTGCCTGCGTAGCTTGGTTTTGGGGTGCTGATGCCGTATTTGTTGAAGGCGCTCAGTGAAGCTTGTTTTTGAAGTTTGTAGGACTTCAGTGAGGCGTTGGGTTTGAGGCCAAGTTTGCTGGACGCTGAGTTTGATTGATTGAGGCTGAAGCGTTTGCCGAATGTGCCACCACCCGCTTTGAGAGTGACTTGGGCGCTGGGACTTTTGGCTGTTTTGCTTTTGGCTTGTTTTAGCGAGGGTGCTTCCTCTGCAATCTCATTTGTTATGGCTGAGCCACTGAGGAGTTCGGTGAGTGCTAGTGTGGCCTGCTGGATGCTGCTGGGGCGTTGCTCTGGAGCGGTGGATGTCATCATGCGCAACCATTCCACTAGGGCTGGATTGAGCTCAGGGCGGTAGTTGCTGATGGCAGGTAGTGCGCCATTGCTGTGGAGTTGGGTCGAGACCTCAACGCCGTGGAATGGGGACTCGACGCCATAGAGTAAGGAGGCGTATACGAGATGACCAATGCCGTAGCAATCGGTGCGTGTGTCGATCTTTTGGCCGAGGAAGTGCTCAGGGGCTAGGCTCTGGTAGTCGTAGATCTTGGTTGTGTCGAGTTGGTCTTTGAACAGGAATTTGGCAATCTTGGTGATGCCGAGGTCTCGAACGATAAAGTGCGGCCCTTCTGGTTTGTCGATGACCCAGACGGAATCGATACTGATCGATCCATGGACCATGCCTGCTTTGTGTGCTTCGCCGATGCCTCGGAGCACTTGTTGGATCATGACAAAGGCGTCGGACTCGCTGAGTTCTTTTTTATCGAGCCAGTCTGAGAGCTTTTGTGAGTGGAGAGTCTTTGGGGTGCGGGTGACGAGATACGGGCCCTCTTCATCGACGCCTGCATCGAGAAGGCGAAGTAGGTAAGGATTCTGAATTTTGAGCAGAATCTTGCATGTGCTGAGAAATTCGGGCTGCCACTGCGTTTCGAGAAGGTCGCAGTTATCCTGGTAAAATCTACGGATGGCGACCACGCGATCGGTGTCGGTATCAATAGCATTGTAGATGCCGCCAGTGGCGCCTTTCGCGATGAGCGACTTTATCTTGTACTTTGGGGGTGTCATTGATCAAGGGGGTGGGGTTCAATGTTGGGTGTCCCGTACCATCGCTGGTAAAGGAATGAGGTGATTTGAAGATGCTAACATGGAGTGGGGGAGAATCCAATGAGTTTCCTCAATAGATTAGCGCAAGCCTACCGCGTGTCTCACGCGATCGAGTACTTTTGCTGATTCTTCCCGAGCACGATCTGCGCCATGTTTGATGACTTCTTGAATATAATCGAGATTATTCTCAAGTTCTTCACGCTTAGCGCGTACGGATTCAAATTTATCCCAGTAGGCATCGAAGAGGGTTTGCTTGAAATGACCGTAGCCGAAGCCGCCAGCTTCGTGTTCTGCGATCATTTGGTTGACGGCTGTTTCATCGGCGAAGAGCTTGTAGAGTGCGATGACATTGGAGCCGTCCGTGGGCTTGGGGTCTTCGACTGGGGTGGAGTCGGTGACGATGCGCATGATGTTCTTGCGGATCGCTTTTTTGCCGCCGGTGAGTGGGATGGTGTTTTCGTAGCTTTTGCTCATTTTCTGTCCATCGATGCCAGGCACGACGGCGGTGTCCTCGCGGATCTGAGCGTCGGGGATGACGAGGGTGCCTTCGCCGAACTTGTCGTTGATTTTTTGAGCGAGGTCGCGAGTGACTTCGAGGTGTTGCTTTTGGTCTTTGCCCACGGGGACGAGATTGGCGTCGTAGAGCAAGATGTCTGCGGCCATGAGTGCCGGATAGGCGAAGAGTGCGTGGTTGGCAGAGAGGCCTCTCGCTACTTTGTCTTTGTAGGAATGACAGCGCTCGAGCAAGCCCATCGGGCAGACGGTGGAGAGAATCCAAGCGAGTTCGTTCACTTCAGGGATGTCGCTCTGGCGGAAGATTGTAGCCTTTTCGGGGTCGAGTCCGCAGGCGAGGAAGTCGATGGCGAGGTCCTGGACGTTGCTGCGCAGGGTGGCGGCATCGCTCATGGAGGTCATGGCGTGGTAGTCGGCAATGAAGTAGAAGGCGTCGCCTTGATCCTGGAGTTGGATTGCTGGCTGCATGGCGCCGAAGTAGTTGCCAATATGGAGTTTGCCGCTGGGCTGGAGGCCGGTGAGGATGCGCATGGTCGTAGGGATGTCTCGTTTGGTGGGTGCTGTCGTGTAGCGATACTCAGGAATTGCTCAAGAACAATTATTGTTGAGGGATCTGAGTTTGTGGCACTTGGGTGGGAGCCATTTGATTGTTGGCTGGTGCTGGGTTCGGTGTGGGAGCGTGGTCTTCACCGTACCATGGCTTGCCCTGGGCGCTATTGGCGACCCCGCTACCAAATGTTTTGATGTCGTTGCCCATACCATTGAAGGTGTTGCAAGAGGCTAGGCTTGCAGAGAGTGCAGTAAGGATGAGAAGTCGCATGTTCATGGGCGGGATGATGAGGCCGATTACCTATAGAATCAAGGATTTCTAGAAGCGTTGACGCATGAGAGAGTGGCGTTGCGCGCACGCAAATTCATCCGTGATTGGCATTTTATTGTTCTGGGTGGTTGTGCCGCGCGGTGATTCTCGTTAGTAGGTAGGATAGTTTATGGATGGACCGATCGAGCAAGCAAAAGCACAGTCAGGGATAGCCGGCGTGAGTCGGTATTCTGGCGGTAGCGATTTGGAGAAGCTCGGTGAGGAGGATCGCGTGCGCCGCTATACCGAGTACTACCTTGAGACTCGGCCAGCCTTGAAAGCTTATTTGCACGCGTATTTGGGGGCAAATGATGCGGCCATCGAAGATTGTATTCAAGAGACGGGTATTGTGGTCTGGAACAAGTGGGACGAAGCTTGGGATCTCGATGGCTTTCAAAAGTTTTCTTATGTGACGGCGCGCTTCAAGGCGTTGAGTTGGTTGAAAAAGCATAAGCCGGCGAAGCACATGACCTTGTCGCCCAGCGTGATGGATGGGCTGGCGGAGCGCTCCTCCGAGATGGGGAGAGATGATCGATTGGAGAGTTTGAAGTATTGCATGGAGAATTTGAGCCCGGAACACCGTCAGGTGCTCGAGGCGCGCTATGAAAAGGAGAGCAGCAAGGCGCTAAGCCAGCTAGCGGCGAAGATGGGGCGTTCGGTGGATGCCGTGTACAAGCAACTCGAACGCCTGCGCACGATCCTCAAAGATTGTGTGGACAAGCGCTCGCGTGAGCAGCAGAACTTGGAAGGAGGAGTGCATGAGTGATGATTTAGAAATCCAAGGGCCGGATGAGTCGCAGGTGACTGTGGAGTTGCGCGAGCTGGTTGATAAGTTTATCGACGGCCGCCTGAGCGAGCAGGAAAACCAATGCCTAGAGAAGCTTTTAGCGGAGGATGATGCGGCTATGGATTACTGCGCGCAGCGGATGCGCTTCCACGCCGAGATGGAGGAATGGATGTCGCCGGTGCGGGTCGAACTCACGCAGAAGCGCCACCTTGTGGTGGAGACCAAGAAGGGCTTGGCCACCGTATCCAAGGCGGTGAGTAATGTGGTGAAGGTGGAGAATACCAAGCACGGTAAAAGCATGGAGTTGCCACCGGGCTTGAAGTCGCCACAGCAGGTCATGCTCTATGCTCTTGGGCTCGGTGGTTTGGTCTTGGGGCTTGTGCTGGCGGCGATCTTTTTGCCAGGGGCCGGAGGCTCTGAAGAACCGCCGCGTTTGGCGTTCCGCAATGCTTCTTTCGAGGAGCTTAAGATCAAGGAAAATAGCCCTCCATTTATCTACACGATTCTCGATTGGCAGGATTACTTTCAATCAAGCGAGGTGCGAGTTTGCGATGTGAAGCGGGCCAGTGAAGGAGCTAAGCAAGCGCGCCACGGTGAATACGCGGCGCTGATGGCGGGAGGCTTCTTGACCCAACGCTTAGCTTATACTGATGGTTCCCCCTTCATGGCGCGTCCGGGGTTACGCCTCAACGTGTCTGGCTGGGCGATGCTGGAGTCTGCTGGGGAAAGCACAGAGTTTTCTGTAGCTTCACGCGTGGTGGTCAGTGCCTATCCGTCGATGGTCCAGGTCCAGCCAGACGTGAAGCGAGTGCGAGTGACCGATGCCACATGGCAGCCATTTGAGGTAGTGCTCACGTTGCCGAAAGAGCACTTGATGATGGCGCCCACGATTTTCCAGGCATCAGCAGCCGAAAAGCAACCATCGATTGTCGATGAAGTAGATATCACTGGCCTTCAACTAGCGATCTCGATCGACAACAAATCTATGGTGCCCCTGTTCCTCGATGATTTGAAAATCGAGGTTTTAACCGACGAGTGATTGTTGCCATTGACTAAAAATAATCATTTTGTGTCAGCAATCTGCGACTGTGGAAATAACTTAGTGAACAACGAAATGGTGGGGCATGGTCTCGCCGCTGGACACTATGAAGAAAAACCTTATTCAACAATGGATGCAACGCTCTGGCGTGGCACTGGCTGTGGCCATAGCCGTTTGCACGAGCACGGCTCAGGCGGAGACCAAGAAGATTTTGTTCCTAGCGGGCAAAAAGAGCCACGCCAATGGTGAGCACGAATTTGAGGCTGGATGTAAGATTCTTGCGAATGCCTTAAACGAAAGCGGGCTGGATGTGGAGGCCAAGGTTTTCCACCCAGGGTTCCCGAAGGATGAGTCGATTTTTGAGGGCGTGGATGCGTGCATCGTCTATGCCGATAAGGCTGGCCGCTTTGATGACGGCTACGCGGTGCTGGATAAGTACGTGAAGGGTGGGATGGGCATCATGTTCATGCACTATGGGGTGCACCCAAAGAAGGATGTGGGGGAGAAATACTTTTTACCGTGGATCGGTGGTTACATGGATGATGAAGAATCCGTGAATCCGAAATGGATTGCCGACCTCACACCCAACAAGAAGCATCCGGTCTCGAATGGACTGCCAGCAACATTCACAGTCTACGACGAATTTTACTACAACATGATCTTTGCGGATGGCAAACATGGTGATTGCTGTGGGGCTGCTGTGACCGGCATCCCAGAGCCAAAGCGCATGATTCGCTACATCAACATGTGGAATGAAAATGGTGAAAAGGGCTTTGGTAAACCACAGAAATTGATGTGGTACAAAGACACGCCGCTCGCTGACGGTGGGCGTGGGATCGGTTTTGTAGGTGGCCACTACCACCGCAACTGGGCAATCGATGAGTTCCGTAAAATGGTGTTGAACGCGATTCTGTGGACCGCGCGTGGCGAAGTGCCACGTGCTGGCGTGCCATCGAAGCCTGTGACATTGGCGCAGCTGAACGAAGGCTTGAAGTCTCCGATCGAGCTGCCCAGTGCGGCGCTCCTCCAGCAAAAGCCAATGGCCCTCCCAGACCTGAAGGAACGTGCCCGCCAAAAAGCGAAAAAAGACGCTGAGCGAGCAGCAACACACAAGGGGAGCCAGAAGAAGAGCGCGACAGCCGGCAAGGTTCTAGCGAAGTCTGGGGTGGTGAAGGGCACCGATAAAGTGCGCCACGTGGAAGTCTCTGCGGAGGTGAAGGGTAAGAAAAGCATCACACTCACCGCGGATAGCGTTGATCGTAACGCGTATGACTGGGTGAGCTGGGTGGCGATGAAGTTTGTGGCTGCTGACGGCAAGGCGATTGAAGTCAGTAAGAAAGATGTTTTAAGCTCAAAGGTCGGCTGGGGAACCCTAGGTTTTGATAAAAATGTGGGCGGTAAGCCCATCTCGCTCAGCGGGAAGAAGTTTGAGAAGGGATTCGGCGCGCATGCTGATGCCTCGATCGAGCTCAAGGTACCAGCCAACGCGGTGAAATTCATTGCCATCGCAGGTCTTGATGACGGTGGGGCGATTCGTGGCGGGAAGCCCACCCCAGCTTCGGCGCAGTTCTATATCTACGATGGTGCACCGAAGATGGTGGCTAAAAAGCCAGCTCAGAAGAAGCAAGGAGGGAAGGCGATTGTGGATCAGCCCGACCTCGTGCCAACTGAGTCATTTGCGACTCCTGAAGATGATAAGCTAGAAGTGACCGTGTGGGCGACCACCCCGCAGCTCTACAACCCGACGAACATGGATGTTGACCACAAAGGCCGCATCTGGGTGACCGAGGGAGTGAATTACCGCCGCGAAGGTGGTCGCCGCCCTGAAGGTGATCGGATTGTCGTCCTAGAAGATACCACTGGTGACGGAAAAGCGGATAAGTCGCACACCTTCCTACAAGATCCAGACCTAGCATGCCCGCTTGGGATTGCCGTATTTGATAACAAGGTGGTGGTGTCGCAGCCGCCGAACTTGTTGGTCTTCACTGATGTGAACCGAGATCTCAAGTTTGACCCAGCAGTGGATAAGCGCGAGGTGCTTTTGACTGGCTTCAATGCGCGCCAGCACGACCATTCATTACACTCCTTGACCGCGGGGCCAGACGGCAAATGGTACTTCAATAATGGCAACTGCGGAGCGGTATTCAAAGACAAGTCTGGCAAGGAATTCACACTCAATGGTTCCTACAAAGGAGGTGGCGGCGAATGGTATGTCGACAACAACCAAAAGGGCAAAGTATCTGATGATGGCTATGTCTGGACCGCAGGTGCTACGATTCGTATGAATCCAGATGGTAGTCATGCTGAGATTGTTGGGCACGGTTACCGCAATTCCTATGAACAGTCTGTGAACTCGCTCGGCGAGATATTCCAGAATGACAACGACGATTACGGTAGTTGTCGCAACTCCTATGTCCTCGAGTATGGCAGTGCTGGGTTTTTCACCCGTGACGGCAGTCTCAGCTGGCGTGCGGTTCAACGTCCAGGTCAAGACACGGGTCAGGCACACTGGCGTCAGGCAGACCCTGGCACCTTTGAGGCTGGTGATATCTATGGTCTGGGTTCACCTACGGGCAACGTGTTCTACGAAAATGGAGCTCTTGGCGCGCATTGGGTAGGCGCCTACTTTACAAGCGAAGCTGCGCGCAATACCATCTTTGGCTACAAGCCTAAGGTGCTGGGTGCGACTTACGAAATGAAGCGCTTCGATTTCCTCACCACCAACCTTAAGAAAGAATTTATTGGTGGTGATTCCATGAAGAAAATCAAGCGCCAGAGCGAAGCCAATGATAAGGGAATCCTGTTCCGTCCCTCTGATGTGGCTGTGGGTACCGATGGTGCGGTCTATGTGGCCGATTGGTTTGACGGTCGTGTGGGTGGTCATGCTACCATTGATGACACCTGTTCTGGTACGATTTACCGTATTGCGCCCAAGGGATTCAAGGCTGGGGCCCCAGCGCTAGATCTCGAGACGGTGTCCGGCCAGATTGCGGCACTCAAGTCCCCGGCGGTGAATGTTCGCCACCTTGGTTTTACCGGCCTCAAGGCTGCTGGCGCGGCGTCGCTCAAGCCAGTGCTGGAAGTCCTCAAGGACTCGAACGAGTTTGTCGCCGCACGTGCTATTTGGTTGCTTCCTTATCTAGGTGAAGAAGGCGTGCAGGCTTGTGAGGCTCTGTTGAAAGATGAGAACCCTAATTTCAGGATGGTGGCTTACCGTGCGCTTCGTCGCTCCGGGGCGGACATGGTTACCTTGGCTAAAGAACTGGCGAAGGATCCCAGCGCTGCAGTGCGCCGCGATGTGGCACTCTCGCTTCGCCATCTCGATGCTGAACAGGCATTGCCTGTCGTGGTCCAGCTCGTGCACGGCTATGACGCTAAGGATAAAAATTACCTCGAGGCGATTGGCTTAGGAGCTGCGAATAAAGAAAATGCTATTTGGCTAGGATTGAAGAAGTCGCTGGGGATGGATGATCCTCTCCAGTGGTCTGAGTCCTTTGTGAAAGTGACCTGGAGGTTGTGGCCGAGTGCTGCGGTCAAGGACTTGAAGGCGCGTGCAATGCATCAAGGATTGAGCCAGGAGGAGCGTGAGTTTGCCGTCGAGTCATTGGCATTCATCAACGATCAATCCGCAGCTGATGCTTTGTTGGCCGTCGCCCAGCAGTCGCAAGCGTTGAAGAAATCCAGCGTCTACTGGTTGCGCAAGAATGGGGCTGGAGCCTGGGCAAAGTTCGACGTCATGGGGATGCTTCGGGAAAGTGGCGTCTATGATCCATCGAAATTTGTGGTGAACTCGATCACTGTCCCAGAGCCGCCAAAGGAACCTAAGTTTCCAAGTGTGGCTGAAGTGATGAAGCTGGAGGGTGATGCCAAGCGTGGGGCTGTAGCGATCCAGCGATGTGTCATGTGTCATCAGGTCAATGGTGCTGGCCCCAATTACGGGCCTCAGCTGAAAGCGTGGGGGAGCACCCAGTCGCGCGAAGCGATCGTTAAAAGTATCGTGGAGCCATCCGCAGACATTGCACATGGCTTCAAAGGCAAAGAAATTATTCTGAAGGATAGCAAAGTGGTGCACGGGCTCGTCACCGCGGGAGATCCTATCTCGGTGATGTCGACTGGCGGTGTGAAGCAGGAGGTTCCGAAAGAACGTATCAAGTCAGAGAGGTGGATGAATCGCTCGCTCATGCTCTCCGCTGAGCAGCTCGGACTCAGCCCACAGGATGTTGCAGACATTGCGAGCTTCATGCAGCAATGGAAGTAGGCTTTGCATTCTCTTGAGTGCCGAGAGTGATTGTTTCGAATACCTTGTAGATATGCGATGCGCCTCTGGGGACGCGTTTTGGCCAACAAAAAAGCGAGCACCTGATAAGATGCTCGCTTTGATTTAGATTGGTGAGGAAGCTAGGTTGTTACGCCTAGGCTAGCTTTTCTTCTAGGAATCGGCCGACCCAGGCGATGTCGTACTTGCCTGACTTGAAGTCTGGGTGGTTGATGATTTCCAGCTGGAATGGGATCGTGGTTTTGATGCCGCGGATCATGAATTCCTGCAGCGCGCGGTTCATGCGTGCGATGGCGATTTCACGAGTCGAGCCAGTGCAGATGAGCTTGGCAATCATGGAATCGTAGTATGGTGGCACGGTGTAACCTGAGTAAACGTGGGTGTCTACGCGGACTCCTTTGCCACCTGGTGCGTACCAGAGGTCGATGGTGCCTGGGCTTGGTGCAAAATTGTTGTATGGGTCCTCAGCATTGATACGGCACTCGATAGACCAACCGCGAGGGGTGGCTTCGAGGACGTGATGAGAGAGCTCCATGCCAGCAGCCACACGGATTTGTTCCTTGATGAGCTCGCAGCCCATGACTTCTTCGGTCACTGGGTGCTCCACCTGGATTCGTGTGTTCATTTCCATGAAGTAGAAGTTCTCGCCGGAGGAATCGACGAGGTACTCGATCGTGCCAGCATTGAGGTAGCCGATGTTTTTGACGAGTGATACGGATGCTTCTGCCATGCGCTGACGGAGCTCTGGGCTCACGAGCGGCGATGGACATTCTTCGATGATTTTCTGGTTGCGGCGCTGCATCGAGCAATCGCGCTCGCCAAGCTGGATGGCATTGCCATGGGTGTCTCCGAAGACCTGGAACTCCACGTGGTGTGGGTTGAGGACCAACTTTTCAAGGTAACAATCGCCATTGCCGAAACAGGCGATCGCTTCTTGGGATGCTTGGTTGTAGAGGTCGACAAAGTCGTCTTCGCTGAAGGATGGGCGCATGCCGCGACCACCACCACCTGCTGTGGCTTTGATCATGACTGGGAAGCCGATCTCTTTGGCGAGTTGGAGGCCGTGGTTGGCATTTTCGAGAATGCCGTCGGAACCTGGGGTGACGGGGACACCGTTTTCGAGTGCCGTGGCACGCGCGGTATTCTTATCTCCCATGCGGCGGATGGTTTCCGCCTTTGGGCCGATGAAGGTGACGTCGCAGCTTTCGCAGATTTCTACGAAGCGAGCATTTTCAGAAAGGAACCCGTAACCTGGGTGGATGGCGTCTGCTTCAGTGATCTCAGCTGCCGCCATGATGCGGTCTGGCATGAGGTAGGAATCTTTGGATGGACCAGAGCCGATACAGACGGCTTCGTCTGCTAGTTGCACGTGCATGGAGTCGACGTCTGCCTCGGAGTAAACAGCCACAGATGTGACGCCTAGCTCGCGACATGCGCGGATGATTCGCAGGGCGATTTCGCCTCGGTTCGCTACAAGAACTTTCTTGAACATAGTGGTGGGTAGCTAAAGGGATTCAGCTAGATGAAAATGCTGGTTGGGAAGTGAGAAGCTAGGGGGTGGGGGCCCTAGCTTAGCGTTACTTGATGGTGAAGAGTGTGTCGCCAAACTGAACTGGTGTGGAGTCGTCCACGTGAATCGCGGAGATAGTACCAGATGTTTCAGCCTTGATTTCGTTCATGACCTTCATTGCCTCGATGATGCAGATGGTCTGGCCTTCGCTCACGGTGTCACCGACTTCGCAGAAGTTTGGTTCTTCAGGTGCTGGCTTGCGGTAAAAAGTACCGACCATCGGAGAGTTGAATGGCTCACCATCGGCTGCGGCAGGCGCTGCTTCAGCTGCGGGCGCTGCTGCGGCAGGTGCTGCTGGAACAGGAGCAGCGGCTACTGGGGCAGCAGCTACAGGAGCTGGCATCGCGGCGAATGCTGCTTGGATAGCGTCGGAGTCGAGGCCTTTTTTGAGCTTGAGGTTGAAGTCATCTTTTTCCAAGTGGAAGTAAGAGAGGTCGTGCTCGTCCATGAGCTCTACGATTTTGCGGATGTCGTTGTGGTCCACGATAGTTAGTTTGCTAGTTAGGTGAGATGCTGGCTCTCCATAGTTGTAGAGCAGCGTTGTTCGGGGCAGTGTACGTGTGTATGCTGGATAGCGTCAAGTACCGATGATAGATGGGGATGGTGCTTTCTGCTAGGAGGGTGGATTGGCCGTTACTCCATGAGGAAGAGCATCTCCATGGGGCTCCAGTTTTCGCCATCTTTAGCATCGGGTAAGCGGATTTGGCATGGGTCAGTTTCTTTCCACCAGCGTTGGGTTTCGGGATCGGCGGCAATGGCTTGCATGTCGCCCTCGAGGTCTTCTCCGTGGTGTTCGAAATAGTTGAAGAGGTAGGTCTTACCCTCGAGCTGGTGGCGGAAGATGATGAAGTTGTGAATGTTGGATGCTTGGAGGCGTGCGAGCACGCTGGGCCAGGCATGGGCATGCAGTTTGCGGTAGTAGGCTTCTTTCTCAGGGTGGAGCTGGATCACAGCTCCGAAGCGCTGAGTCGGCATGGCGGCGTGCTCGGCTGGGCTTGGGTTGCTCGGTCCATACTGTGGGCTGCTTGTCGGCTGGCTCATGGCTACTAGAATGGGAAGTTACTAGACTTCGAAGATGTTCTGCTTTCGTTCGGCCTGCGTAGTCCCAAGAGGTGTTCAGGTGATTGACGAGAGGAAGAATACCCGATCTTTGAGCCTTTTTTCATCATCGCTGCCGAGATTTCTTTACCTAGTTCATCGATGCTTCTACCTCGCAATAAATGTTCTTCCAACAGGTCAGCGTATTCATCATTACGTTTGGCAAGGAATGCAGATCGCCAGGCGTGCATCCATTGGATGAAGTGCTCTCCATTACCACTGCCATCAACGTGCATGAAATAATACACCAGAAGCATAGAAGAAGCATAATGGTGATATCTTAATGAGCGATTCCACTCAGGGTAGGAGAGATTAAGTACGTAGTTAGGTGGGCGGAAGTTGGCTTTTTTAACCTTATTTGCCACAGCTCTACCAGGATTGGTGAAGAGAAAGGTTCCCGAGCGGTAGGGCATCTGTGACATATATTCAGCAAAACCTTCATGGAACCAAGGAGGCATGCCAATCCAGTGGCTGGTAGCGTGGTGGGTGAGTTCGTGGATAAGAACACTGAAATCACGATTCTTGCCATCAAATACCCAATTGTTGTTTTTCTTAACAATTCCAAGTGAGCGAAAGGGGATGACGGTGAGGTTTCGGCGAGGAGAGAAGAAGCCTGCACTATTAGGCTGTCCACCCATATCTTTGTACTTTTTATGGGTGCTCACAAGAATCGCCTCGAAGCGAGGTTTATCTCCATGGGGGATGGTATCCATGGCTAAGGGGAGAGAGTTGATCGCCTCGACGATGGAGTCGAAAACGGCGACGCATTTCGAGACTGTGGCGTCGCTGATTTTTGCGTCGACAAAGAAGTCGAAGTGTTTGGTGCGGTAGAGGTGCGCCTTGTAGTTATCGTCGTATTTGATGTACTCAGCCTTTGGGGTGTTTTTGCCACGATATTGCGAAGGCCAAGAATAAGGAGGGGTGGGAGGTGCTGTGCCATGTGGATTGTTATCTAGCCACTCAGCTAGCTCTAATTGGTGCTCATCAGAGAGAAGTTTTGCCTCAAAGGTGACTTCCCTACCTCGTGCCTTTTTGAAGGTCACCATGGCGGTGTTCTTACCGTCTTTTTGTTCAGTTCGGATTTTTACGAAGCTTGCTTGGAGGCTTTGACCTTTTTGGTTGGTCCAGGCTCTGAGGCCGAGCACTTCATCGGCGGAGGCGGCGCACAAGCTCAGAGAGATCACGGATAGAAGGAGGAGTAGGCGTGAACGTTGCATCCCCTGGACTATGCCTGACTAACAGATAGTCTTGCAATCTTCAAATCAGAAGGTGTCGATGAGCGACTGGCTTAGCTTCATTGCAAGGAGTCCCAATGCCGTCAGGATCATGAGATTGCGGATGCGCATGCGGAGGGTCATGGGCGAAGCAAAACAGCCACACTCGAGAGTGATAAGGAGTTTTCGAGAGCGGCTGTAGAATGATTTTGAAGCGATCGTGTTAGTAGCTCGACTGAGCCATGGCATCGGGGTCGAAAGCGACACCCTTTTGGCGAGCAATCAGTTCTTCCACAATACGCACACCACTTGAGGTGCCAATGCGGGTGGCTCCAGCTTCGATCATGGCGATCGCTTCATCGAGGGTGCGCACGCCGCCGGAGGCTTTGACGCCCATCTCGGGTCCCACGGTCTTGCGCATGAGGGCAATGTGTTCGACGCTTGCGCCAGCGGTGCCAAAGCCAGTGGATGTCTTGACGAAGTCGGCGCCTTCTTCCTTGGCGATGTTGCAGACAGTGATGATGTCTGCCTCGTCGAGATAACATGTTTCAAAGATCACCTTGCTGATGACGCCAGAAGGCTTGCAGTGTTTGACCATGTTGCGGATTTCTTGTCGGATGATGTCAGTTTGGCCTGCTTTGAGGGCACGCACGTTGATCATAATGTCGATCTCTGTCGCACCTTTATCGATGGCGTCTTTGGTTTCAAAGTCTTTGACCGCAACGGTGTTTTGGCCGAGGGGGAAGCCGATGGCAGCGCCTACGCGGACTGGGCTGTCGCTGAGGAGTTCGGCGCAGCGTTCGACCTCAGCAGGGTTGATGGCGACCATGGCGAATTGGTACTTTTTCGCCTCGGCACAGAGTGTGTTGATCGGTTCGGGGCTACCGAATGGTTTGAGGTAGGTGTGGTCGATGATGGAGGCGACGGCCTCGGGGGTGAGTTCTGATGGATTTAGCATGGTCTTGGTGTGTTTAGATTGTGTGAAAGTTAGCTCCAGAAGCCGAGCATGTGGTCGTAGATTCGGTTGTATTCTTTTTGGCCCTTAGCATAGGTTTCGACCCATTCTGGATCTGGGGTGACGGTGTTTGAGGCTTGGCGGCGAGCGATCGCCTCGGCTCCGACATCGTCGATGAAGCCGGCCGCTTTTTCCCCGAGGAGGGCACATCCTTTGATGCCGGCCTCGGGTTCGGGTGAGATTTGCATGGGGAGATTGAGGACTGCAGCTTTAATGTTGTTCCAGAGTTGGTTGCGGGTGCCGCCCCCGACGCTCATGATGGTGGTGAGTTCGAGCCCACAGCTGCGGAAGATGCCTGCATCCTTGCCCATGGCGAAGGCGACTCCCTCCATCACTGAGCGGGTGAAATGGGCGGCGTTGTGTTCGGTGCTGATGCCGAAGTACCCACCTTTGGAATTGACGTTTTCGCTGCGGCGTTCACCGCGCATGTAGGGGAAAAAGAAGAGCCCGTCGCTTGCTGCTTCAACATCCTCGGCAGCTGCGATGAGTTGCTCGTAGGAGCATTCGCCATTCACAGAGCTCATCAGCTCCTTGCACCACTTCATGCTCATTCCACCGCAGTCTAGGATGGTGAAGGGTACCCAGCCGTCGACGATGTGGCGCATGTTTTGAATGGCTGGATCGATCACCGGTTCCGGGCTGTGACCAGCGAGCAGCGAGCTCGTGCCAGTGACGTCAGCCACCACGTCTTCGCCAATAATGCCGAAGCCTAGCATCGAGGCCGGGAAGTCACCTGCGCCGGCAACTACAGGGGTGCCCGTGGGGATGCCAGTGAGTTTCTGAGCTTCTGCTGTGACTGAACCGATCACATCGTAGGCATTGTGGAGTGGGGCGAACTTGGCGAGGTCGACACCGACTGCATCTGCTAATGGTTGGCTATAGTCCTGTGTGTTTGCGTCGTAGAGAAAGGAAAGTGAGGCCTCGGTGTGGTCGGCTGCCGCTACGCCGGTGAGCTTGAAGTTGATGTAGTCTTTGGGGACGAGGTACCAACGGGTGCGTTCGTAGGATTCAGGTCGGTGGTCTTTCTCCCAGCGCACCTTGAGTCCGGTCCAGGCCGGGTTTGCGGTGTTGGCTGCGAGCTGCATGAGTGCCTTTTCGTCATGTGCTGCGTGGAGGGCCTCAACTTGCTCGGCGCAGCGTTTGTCGCACCAGAGCTGAGCCCAGGGGGTGGTGAGTTCGCCTTCCGTGTCGATGCCTACTGGGCCGGCCATCTGGCCGCAGCACGAGACGGCTGCAAGTTGCTCAGGTAGCACGCCGGTGTCGCGCATCACTTGTTGGATGCATTGGCAGATTTCATCCCACCATTGATCGGGGCGTTGTTGCGCCCAGCCTTCATGTGGGGCCTCAAGTTCGTGAAGGGTCTGTGAGATGCCGAGGATTTCACCACCCTGACGCACGACTGCTGCACGCGAGCTTTGGGTGCCGAGGTCGATGGCTACAATGATGTTTTTCATGAATTGGGTGGGAGTGCTTTGGGGGGCTTAGTAATGAATCAGTGCTTTGATGACCTTACGATCAGCTACGGCTTGGTAGGCATCCATGATGTTTTCAAACGCAAATTCGTGGCTGATGAATTCATCGGCGTTGAGTTTGCCCTCGCGCACCCACTGGCAAAGTGGTTGTTGTGCGGTGCGTTCGCGGTGACGCGTTGGCCATTGGTGGATGAGGAGGTTGAAGTTGTATGGAGCCTTGTTTTTTTCCAGTGTGAGTTTTTCTGCTGCGATGACCCCGTATACTCCGATGGTGCCGCCCATCTTGATGAGTGGGAGTGCGCTGTTGATGATGTTCTCGTGGCCGACGGCATCGAGAACGACATCGAGTGGCTTGCCACGCAGTGCCGTGAGGTTTTTGAGGTCCTCTGAATCTGGGGTGAAGGTGGCGTCTGCGCCCATGGATTTGGCGAGTGCGTGTTTGGGTGGATTGGGATCGACCAAAGCCACGTAGGGCAGGCCCATGAGTTTGAGGAACTTGACGAAGGATAGCCCGACGGGGCCGCCACCAAAGATGAGCACGCTGTCTTCGGGGGTGATGTGGAAATCGCCAATGCCACCGTATACTTCACGCCAGGTGCAGAGCAGCGCCGCTTCTTTGGCTGAGATGTCGTCGTCCACGACATTTTGGATTTCATAGCATTCGTACCAACCATGGTCTTCGTCAGCCACGCCATCGGCAAGCATCGCCTCGTGGTCATTCACGAGGGTGAACTCGCTGAAGCCACCCCAACCGGAATGTAACTCGGGGTCCTGGAAGTCAAAGACTAAGCCACTGATAGCTCTTTGTCCGATGTGGAAGTTTTTCACCTTGTCGCCTACGGCTTCGATCAGTCCGGTACTCTCGTGGCCGAGTGCCAGTGGGTAGGTGTCGACTCCAGGGAAGCTGCCATGGACCAACTTGCTGTCTGTCATGTTGCAGAAATAGGCGGCATCAGTTCGCACTAATGCTTGGTAGGGGCCTGGGCTAGGTTTGTTGGTGGTGATGATTTCCACCTTGCCGGGCTCTTGCACCACGACTGCGCGCATTGTTTCCATTGCTTGAATGTGTCAGGTTTACTTAATCGACTCCATCGGGATCGAAGCGAGGGTGTGAGGCTTGTCGTGCTGGGTGTTGACTTTGTCTGGTCCTGTCACCATGTCGAAACAAGAAACGACAAGCTGGTCGCCAAAGACGATGGGTTCGCCAGGTTGGTCGAGTCCGCCTTGTGCGCCGTCACAGTCGTCATGTTCTGCGACGATTGAGAGGGATCCATCAGGGCGTACTTTGGTGACTCGGTTTGCTGAGAAGTCGGCCACGTAGATGTTGCTATTTGCGTCGATGCAGATGCCATCGATGGTGCGCATTTCGGGGCCCTTGGCAAAGAGACTGACTTGGTCGACCGAGTCGTCTTCTTTGAAGGTGATTTTGTGTAGGGTGCCGTCGCCAAAATTGCCAACATAGAGGTGGCCTTGTTTGTCAAAGACCAAGCCATCCAGTCCGTATTGGCAGTCGAGGTTGTGGGTCAGGAAGGATTGCAGCAGACTGGGGTCGCTGAGGTCGTTGTTCACCTTGATGTTGCGATCGGTTGCCTTAAAGCGATAGACTGCACTGGTGAGTTTGTCTCCTCCGACTTTGGGCAGTAAGCTCTGAGTCACGTAGAGGTGGCCCTTGTGGTACTTGATGCCATTGGGGTGGCTCATGCCGTGGGCGATGACTTCGTGGTTGATGAGTTTCCCGTCGCTGAACTTGAGTTTGAGGATGCGGCCTTCATTCTTGCCTTCTGGTGTGCCTAGCCAGCCTTGGTTGTCGGCCACGTAGAGAGAACCATCAGGGCCGGCATCAATACCCATCGGGGCAGCGCGGCCGGTCTTTTCTAGAATCGGGCATTCGGCAAGGACGCTGAGCTTGCGTTCTTGGTCGATCTTCACGATCAATGCTGGCTTGCTCGTGTCCGCGTAGTTCGGGCAGGTGAGGATCAAGTTGCCTGCGGCATCGAGGGTCATGCCATCGGGCGTGGGGCAGCTGCTTGGGAGCTCTAGAAAGAGCTGGGATTGTAGCGCTGCAGAAGATTCCTCGGGTTCGTTGGTGTCTGGGGTGGTTTGATCACAACTACTGAGGGTGATGCTGAGTGTGGCGAGTGGCAAGGTGAGCCAGTGTCTCCATCGATTTGACTGTTTCATAGGCAGGTTACGTGTTGTTTCTGCTAGAGCTTTCGGCAGCGTATTCGGTATTTTTGAGGGGGTGGGGTCGCCCGTGGGTATGTGGTTAAATACCTGATGGGCTGATGCGGTCGAGCTGAGGGATCGCTGCGAGCAGTGTCTTGGTGTAGTCTTGCTGCGGGTCCTTGAAGATCTCTTCTGCCGGGCCGTATTCGACGATTCGTCCCTTGTGCATCACTGCGATGTTGTCGGCCAAGTAGCGTACCACGCCTAGATCGTGAGTGATGAAAATCATGGTGAGGTTGAGATCGCGACGGAGGTCGAGCATGAGATTCAGGATCTGTGATTGGATCGAGACATCGAGTGCTGATACCGGCTCGTCGGCAATGATCAATTTTGGTTCGGGGGCGAGCGCGCGGGCAATGGCGATGCGCTGGCGCTGGCCGCCAGAGAATTCATGCGGATACTTGTGGGTGAACGCGGGGTCGAGGCCGCAGCGTTGCATGAGTGCGTCGACCTTTTGGTTGAGGGTCGCTTTGTCCTGCTTAAGTTTTGGGTGTCGCTGGGTGATTGCCTCGGCCAGTGTGGTGAAGACGGTCATGCGCGGGTTGAGTGATGCGTATGGGTCTTGGAAGATCATTTGGAAGTCCAGGCGATGCGCGCGCACTTCTTTTTTGTTCAAGTCCGTGAGCTCCAAACCTTCTAGGCTGATGCTGCCGCTGGTGGCGGGAATCAGCTGCATGATCGTGCGCGATAAGGTGGACTTGCCACAGCCTGACTCGCCAACCAATCCGAGGATTTCGCCTTGTTGGATACTCAGAGACACATCGCTGACCGCCTTGATCGAGTCGACCTGACGCTGAAAGAGTAGTCCCTTTCTGACTGGGAAGTGGGTGGTGACTTCGCGAAGTTCTAACATGGTGCTGTGTCTGCGGCGTGATTGCTTCGCCCAGCATTAATAGAAAAGCCGAAGGCTGGAAAGGATGATTGAAGGTAAATACGCCTGAGTGCTGGTCTTGGCGAATGCCCAGTTGTTGCTGTGTTGGCTGGGAAGGTCGGTGATGTTTTGCCAGAGAGACCGATGTTGCTGGCGGGATCGCATTAGATTTTGATCAACCGCTTGCCTGCGACGACCTGGCGGCCGAGCATGTTTTCGTATCGTGCGATGTATTCTGCGGCGGTGTTGTGATGGTTGAAGAACTCATCGCTTTCGCGCATGATGCGGCGGATGGCGGTGTTCTTTTGTTCATCATCCCACTTGTAGAACTTGATGGCTTCATCGATTGCCCAGCGCAGGCCGTCTGGGTTGTAGTGTTCGAAGCGGAAGCCATTGCCTAGCTTGCCATCGTAGTGCATGTGATGCACGGTGTCGTGGATGCCGCCTGTGTCGTGTACGACCGGGATGCAACCGTATTTAGGAGCCACCATTTGCGGCAGTCCGCAAGGCTCGAAGCGCGATGGCATGAGCATGAAGTCGGAGCCGGCGTAACCGAGGCGTGATAGGGATTCATCGAAGTCGGAGACAGCGACTTTTCCTTGGAGGCCGTGTTGGTTGGAAATGTCTTTGAAGTGCTGGGAGAAGGCGCCACTGGCAATGATCGCGATTTGAAGACCTTCCTGATGGTAGTCTGCCACGGTCTGGTACATGATGTCTGCAAGCAACTGGCAGCCTTTTTGCATAGGGTCAAGGCGTGATGGCCAGAACAGAATGGGGGCATCGGGGTCAATGTTTAGACCAAGTGCTGCTTGGAGTTTGGCTTTGTTGAGGGCTTTTCCTTCGACGAATGAATCGGCGTCAAAGTGGTGTTCGATGTGCGGGTCTGCGTATGGCTTGAGCGATTCATCTGGTGCGTTGAGGATCCCACTTGCGCAGCCAGCGTAGAGTTTGTTTGCAAGTTCGTTACGGATCGAGTCGGGCACGAAATCATGCCTTCCCTCGACGACTTCGTAGAGGAAGGTCGTGCTTACTGAATTGACGTGGTCGGATGCAAAGATGCCAGTGGCTAAGAGATCGACGTGGTTGTCGTAGCGTGCGTGTTCAAAATTGTCTGGTCGGTTTGCAAAGTAGAGATGGCTCCAGAAGTCTTCGACATCGATTCCTTTGTTTTCGATGTGATCCATGGTCAAACGCTCGGAGTGGATGTTGTGGCAGGTGAAGAGTGATTTGATGCCAAGTCGTTTGGCTGCTGCTGGGATTAACCCGGTCATCCAGTCATTGCAGTGGATGAGATCTGGCTGAACTCTAGGGATGATGTTGTTGATGACTTCCCGCTGGAACGCTAAGGCGGTGTCGTGATTTTGCGCTGAATCGTAGACTCTGCTGCGGTGATAGAAAATGCGGTCCTGAGCCAAGTGAATGCGGTTCTCAGGAAGTGCTTGGCTGACGCGATCAAGCTGCCGATCGAAGAGCTCCTTCATGTCGGTGTGGAACATCTTGCGGTAGTTTGGAATCGCCACATGCACGTCAGCTCCTTGTTCGTATAGCGCCTTGACTAGAGAAGCTGAGACGTCTGCCATGCCACCTGCTTTAGCACTCATCCGTTGGGCCAAGTTGCCCATCCCCTCTGGCAGGTAAGTGATCTCTGGTGTGACGATTAAGATGCGTGGGGTTTGAACGGATGAGGGTGGTACAGTCATATCGAATATAGGCTATTTATCAGATTTATTGGAGGACTACAAATAGAGAAATGACACGATTGCTTTTGAATTTTCGGCATTTTGGAGCGTTTGAGTCATAACAAATATGGTGTTAGCCTGTTAGGTTGCTTGTGTGTGGTGGGAGGATGAGGTGGGGAATTGATAGATCATGAGCACAAGACATGCCATGGTGCTTCACTGGTTGCTCTGAGATGGTGTCATGTTTGATCGTAGGGGCAATGCTGGCAATGTTACAAAAGGATAATATTTCGACGGGATTTTAGGGTGACAAAGGGTGCGAGATGTTCAGTATGGCGGTGCACATCATCCATTATGCAGACACATCCATTTATCTCAGAAACGTTTCACATTCCATGGTCGCAACTCAGCCCTGAGCATGTGGAAGCGGATATCAAGCGGGCATTGGCCGTGGCCGAGGAGCGGCTGGAGGCGATTCGCCAGCAAGACCTTGGGGCATTGACCTACGAAAATAGCTTTGGGGCACTAGAGCTGGCGGCTGAGGAATTGGAGCGTGGCTGGGGGCGTCTGAGTCATCTGGATTCGGTGGATGATAATCCGGCGCAGCGCGAGGCGATGAACAAGATGCTACCGGAGGTGACAGCATTTTCCTCTAAAATTCCATTAGATTCTGCGATTTGGAAGGTGCTCAAGGCCTATGCTGAGTCTGGGGCTGTGTCGGAGCAATCCGAGGTGCGTCAGCGCTTCATTGAAGAAACTTGTGCGGACTTCCGTCTCTCTGGTGCGGACTTGGCGGATGACACCAAGGCGGCGATCGCCGAGATCGATGCGGCATTGTCGCAGAAGACTAAAAAATTTTCAGAGAACGTGTTGGACTCCACCAATGCTTGGGACCTCGTGATTCACGAGGAAGAGCGCTTGGCGGGCTTGCCGGAAATGGTGAAAGAAGCGGCGCGGGTGGATGCGCTGGCACAAGGCCACGGCTCAGAAGACGAGCCGAAGTGGCGCTTCAGCCTACAGCATCCATCGATGGCACCGGTGCTTCAGTATGCGGAAGATGATGCGCTGCGCCGCGAGGTGTGGCTTGCGAGTGGCGGCGTGGGCCGCGATGGGGGCTACGACAACTCAGAGCTGATTTGGGAGATTCTCGAGCTGCGCCAGAAGAAGGCCGAGCTGCTCGGATTCGATTCTTTCTGTGACCTGATTTTGCAACGTCGCATGGCGAAGCGTGGGGCGGCTGCGCTGCATTTTGTGGAAGACTTGCACGATCGCATTGAAGATCAGTTCCAGCAGGAATGCGCCACCTTACAAAGCTACAAGGCGCAGAAGACAGGCGCTGCAGACGAGCCGCTTTCACCGTGGGAGGTGAGCTTCTGGGCTGAGAAACAACGTAAGGAACTCTATGATTTTGACGATGAATTGCTGCGCCCCTACTTCCCGGTAGACAAGGTGATGGCTGGCATGTTCGACATCGTGACCACGCTCTTCGGTGTGCGTATCGAGGAAGTGCCGACCTGCTTTGGCCAGGCCGAAGAGGGTAAGGTAGAAGTCTGGGCAGAGGACTGCCAGTTCTACGATGTGCTCGATGCCAGCAATGGCGAGAAACTCGGTTCCTTCTACGCGGATTGGCACCCACGCCCGACCAAGCGCGGCGGTGCCTGGATGAATTCGCTAGAGACTGGCGACCGCGAAGTCGGTGGCTCACGCAGCCCGCACCTCGGCCTGATGGTGGGCAACATGACCAAGCCACTGAATGGTAAGCAAGCCTTGCTAGACCACCGCGAGGTGGAGACGATCTTTCACGAATTTGGCCACCTGCTGCACCATCTCCTCAGCGAGGTGGAGGTGAAATCACTGGCTGGAACTAACGTGCCATGGGACTTCGTGGAGCTGCCATCGCAGATCATGGAGAACTTCTGCTGGGACCGCGAGTCGCTCAACCAATTTGCGCGCCACCACGAGACCGATGCGGTGATCCCAGACGAGCTCTTCGACAAGATGGTGGCGGCGAAGAACTACATGAGTGCCACCGCCTGCATGCGCCAGCTGTCCTTTGGGAAGCTCGACCTCGAGCTACACCTCAAGGGAGCTGAGTACAAGAGCCTGGGCCTCGACGGAGCGGACAAGGCGATCCTGCAAGGGTATAAGATTCCGACAAGCGAGTCGGCGCCTACGATTGCGCGTCGCTTCTCGCACCTCTTCTCCAGCCCAGTTGCCTATGCCTCTGGCTACTATTCATACAAATGGGCCGAGGTGCTCGATGCCGATGCCTTCACCAAGTTCAAGGAGGCTGGCGTGCTCGACCCTGCGACCGGCCGTGCCTTCCGCGATGAAGTCCTTGCGCGCGGTAATTCGCGCCCGGTGGATGAATCATTCCGCGCCTTCATGGGCCGCGACCCAGACCTCCAGGCACTCCTTGTGAGATCGGGATTGGTAATGAGGAGTTAGAAATTAGAAATTAGGAGTGAGTGCTGGAGCCGACCGAGTTTGGCGGCTCCTCACTTTCCGGGTGGCTCGAGCTCAACCCAGCCGGATGCGTCGGAGACACATCCCTGCCAGCTTCGCGTGAGGCGGTGTTCTCAATGATTCGCTTGATGTGTAGCTTTGGCTCTGTCTCGCATGAGAGTGCCTTTGAAGAGTAGCCAAATGCCAGCTGGAATGCACACGACTAGCGAACTGGTGAAAGTGACACCCCACCAAACCATGGCTCCTTGTGGAACTAGGTCATTAGGTGTTGCCCATAAACCGATCAATGCATCCGAGAAGATGAATAGTATGATCGGAGTAGTAAGGAGCAGAATTCCAATTGAAAGCAAAAGGTTGATGGTGAATTTTTGCATCTTATTGGAGATTGGTGGAAGGTGATTCACTTGGTGTGATCTGTTAATCATAACAGTTAAATTTTGATCCTCAATGCCAAGGTTTGGTGTGTCTATGGCAGGGTCGGATCTCCCCCGACTTGTCGGGGTGAATGGTCATTCACGAGCCGATCGGTGGAGGCGGCTCCTCACTTTCTGGGTGGCTCGAGCTCAACCCAGCCGGATGCGTCGGAGACACATCCCTGCCAGCTTCGCGTGAGGCGGAGCAGGAGAGGGAGCTCTCAGCTGTTCATTTGATCTGTTGGTAGAGTGCGTCAGCGATCTTTTGGTGATCGCCTAATTGTAGGCCTTCTTCGTAGCGATTTTTGAACTCTTTGAGATCACTTTCAGCCTTTTCCAAGGCTTTCTCAGGGCCATACTCTTGGATCATGGATTGGTAGCTGAGAGCATTGATACCAGTCCATAATGCTTGGTGGTCTGATTCACTCACAGCCTGAGAGGCAAGGGTATGGATTTCATCCATGAGGTCGCTTAGTTCTTCCTCAGAGAGATCCACAGAGTTTGTTGGCTGGCTCTCTGCGAGGTGCCAACCAGCCGCGAGCCCTAGCAGAAGTGTGATGACGGGGATGATGAATTTCATTGATTTGGGAGTTTTTTGCCGAGCTAACTAGTAGCCTTTCTACTGGCTACTAACTACTTTCTACTCAGAATCCTCCAGCCTCAACAGCACTCGGTGTTCCTTGAGGGAATCGAGGTGTTGCTCTGGGTCGAAGGTGGCGGCGTCGAATTCTCTGACGCGAGCGCGCGTGTTTTCGAGTTTGCTCTTGGCGCGTACGAAGCGGCGGACGTCTTCGTTCGAGCTGAGCTTTAGCTCAGGCACCATGGCGTTGTTGCCGTCTTCGTCTTTGGCGACCATGACGAAGTAGGAAGAATTGCAGTGCTTGATTTCGCCGGTCTGGATGTTCTCTGAGGTGACGCGGATGCCGACGGTCATGGAGGTGCGGCCGACGTAGTTGACGCGAGCTTTGAGGGTGAGAAGTTCGCCGACGCTCACTGGGTTTTTGAAGTCTACCTTGTTGATCGAGGCGGTGACACAATACTTCCCGGAGAATTTTGAGGCTGCTGCAAAAGCGATTTGGTCCATCAGGTTGAGGATGTAGCCGCCGTGGATTTTGCCACTAAAGTTGGAGTGTGAGGGCAACATCAATTCGGTGAGTGTGACGCTGGATTCTTCGGGATCTTTGACCATATTTAGCATACTAGGTGAGTGTTTTGAGTGGGAAGATCTTAAGGGAGTAGAAGGTGAAAGCAAGGTGATTGTGTGCTGGGTGCTTTGGTGGCCGTTTTGACTTGGAACTTGTGCTAGAAGTGCCTGTTAGCTAGCTTGTTTGGCATGAAGAAATTAGCTGCGCATTGGCAGATTATCATTGCATTGGGTTTGGCTGTGTCGCTGGGAGTGATCTTTCGTAATTTCACGCTGCAGAATGGGGTGGAGTCGTCCGTGGGGGCATTTGCAAGTCGCGCCGCCAACGTGAGCACCTTCATCGGCCAGATGTTCATGAATGCGCTGAAGATGATCATTGTGCCTTTGATCGTGAGTTCGATCATCTCTGGGATCGCTTCGATGGGTGGGGTGAAAGGCTTTGGGCGCTTGGGCGCGAAGACCGTGGGCGTCTATATGCTGACTTCCTTGTTCGCGATCTTGGTGGGGCTGATGGTGGTGAACTTGATCCAGCCAGGCTTGGTAGATGGCCAGCCAAACCAAGAGATTAAGGCGGCCTTTGATCGCTCGGCCGAGGAGGCGAGTGCGAGCTCGTTGGAGAAGGTGGAGACGGCCGGGACGCGCAAGGCCACCGATTATTTTGATTTTTTCAAAAAGCTATTCCCTCCAAACATTTTTGCAGCGGCATCGGACAATGGACAGATGTTGGGAGTGATTGTGTTTAGTATTCTTTTTGGGGTGGCGATGACGCGCCTTGCTGAGAAGCAAGTGAGTACGCTGCGCGAGATGATTCAGGGCTTGAATGATGTGATGATATTGATCACAGAGTGGATCATGAAGATGGCGCCAGTGGGTGTGTTTGCCTTGATGTTTCCGGTGGTGATGAAATCTGGAGCTCAGATTTTTATCGAGTTAGGGAGCTACTTTGCGACGGTGCTCAGTGCGCTGGCGATCCACTTTTTCGTAAGTTTGCCGTTGTTGTTGTATTTTGTAGGCAGAGTGAACCCTTTGGCACATTTCAAGGCGATGCGCACCGCTGTGCTCACGGCTTTTTCGACAGCGAGTTCTTCGGCGACCTTGCCGGTGACGATGCGCTGTGTGCAGGAAAATGCGGGGGTGAGTAAGCGCACCTCGAGCTTCACCCTGCCGCTAGGGGCTACGGTAAATATGGATGGTACTGCCTTGTATGAATGTGTGGCTGTGATTTTTGTGGCTCAGGTGATGGGGGTTGAGATGCCGATCACTGCGCAGTTTGTGGTTGTGGTGGCGGCCTTGCTGACCAGCATTGGGGTGGCTGGAGTGCCATCTGCGAGCTTGGTAGCGATCTTACTCATTCTCAAGAATTCGAACATCGATGGTGCGGAGACTGCGGTGGTGGCCTTGCTCAGTGTTGACCGTTTGCTGGACATGTCGCGTACGGCGGTGAATGTCTTTGGTGATAGTTGTGCGGCGGTGATTGTGGCTTCTAGCGAAGGCGAGCGGGTGTTGGAGAAAAGTTAGCAATTGGGCACGCGCCGTGCTGAAGTGCGCGTGATCCTATGCGAGTACCACCTGAGCTTTTGATTGCTTTGAATCAGCTGAATGTTGCGGCGTTTGAACCGAGTGTGATGGGGATGCCCTTGCTCTGGGTTTTGGTGCTTTCTGCTTTTTTTATTGGGGTGGCGAAGGCGGGGTTTTCTGGGGTGTCCTACATCTCGGTGTTCTTGCTTGCGGAGGCGTTTGGGGCGAAAGAATCGATCGGGGTGGCACTGCCAATGTTGATCACCGGGGATCTCATTGTGTACCCGGCCTATCGTAAGTATGGGGATTGGCGTAGCGTGTGGCAGTTCATGTGGCCCGCCTTGATTGGGCTTGCCGTTGCGGTGTATTTGCTGACGGTGTTCTCGAATGAGTCGATGCGTGTGGCGATCGGTCTGGTGATTGTCAGCATGGTGCTGATGCAGCTCATGAAGAAGTTCTTTCCTGAGAATTTCGACAGGCTAGCGCACTCGAAAGCCTTTGGCATCTCGGCGGGAGTGAGTGGGGGCTTGGCTACGATGCTGGCGAATGCCGCGGGGCCGATCATGCAATTGTTCTTACTCTCTCGAAATGTGTCGAAGCTCGACATTATTGGCGTGGGGGCTCGCTTCTTTTTGATCATTAATTTGATCAAGCTTCCTTTGAATGCGGGTTTGGACTTGATGACCTGGGAGACCTTGCGGTGGAATCTTTACATGATTCCGGTGGTGGCGCTGGGGGTCTGGCTTGGCAAGAAGGTGCTTCGCAAGGTGCCACAAAAGGCCTTTGAGGTGTTGGTGGTGACTTTCGCACTGATCGCCGGGGTGAAGCTACTCGTTGCCTGAACCTGCTTGGTAGGCGTCGAGTGCAAGCTGAATACCCTTTGCCTTGTGCAGCGTTTCTTGGAATTCGGCTGCTGGCTCTGAGTCCGCTACGATGCCAGCGCCTACGTGGTAGTGGATTTTATCGTGGTCGCGTACGATGGTGCGGATTGCGATGTTGAACTGGCTGGAGCCATTAAAGCCAAGGTAGCCGATGGCGCCGGTGTAGACTCCGCGAGTGACGGGCTCGAGTTCTTCGATGATTTCCATGGCGCGCTTTTTAGGTGCGCCAGTGATCGAGCCGCCCGGGTAGCAGGACTGCAGCGCCTGCAGGTGGCTTGTGCCCTCGCGCAGTGTGCCGCTGACGGTGGAAACGAGGTGGTGGACTTGCTGGTAGGGTTCGAGCTTGAGGATCTCGTCGACCTTGACCGAGCCGAACTCGCAGACGGTGCCGAGGTCATTGCGCAGCAGGTCGGTGATCATGATGAGTTCCGAGATTTCTTTTTCAGAATGCTGAAGCTCGTGGGCGCTGGCGGCGTCTTGCTTGGGGTCTTGGAAGCGTGGTCGTGTTCCTTTGATCGGGCGGGTTTCGATCGATTGATTGTGGAGTTTGAGAAAGGTCTCTGGAGAGGAAGAAAGGATCTCGTGGTTGTCGAGATTGAGGTAGGCCGCGTGGGGGGCGGGTGAGAGTTCGCGCAGTTGTTGGTAGAGGGTGAAAAGCTTGCTATTGTTTGAGGGCATAGTCTGTGCAGAGAACTTTTGTGAGAGGTTCACCTGATAGATGTCGCCAGCGGCTATGTAGTCGGCAATGCGCCCCACCTTGGCCATGTACTCAGTCTTGCTAATGGAGGGGGTGAAGGGACCAAAGCCCAGTGCGCTGGGGGATGAGTGTTCGGTTTCTAGCTGTGTGGATAGGGCGCCAGATTCAAACCATTGTTGGTCGCTGTGGCGGTAGACGAGCATCTCGTGGTAGGCGCCAAAGCAATAGTTGCCCTCGTACTCGACCCAACCGCAGAGCCCTCCGTGGGGGAGAGGGTGGTCGCTTTGTGCGTGCTCTTGGAGGTGGCTTTCTAGCTCGGAGGTGTCGCTGATGTGACCTCGAAAAACCTTGCGAGGGCGGGCTGTGATGATGCTTAGTGCTCCACCTCGATCCGATTGGATGTTTCCGGCGCTATCGAAGAAGACGAGCCCATCTAGGTGCTGTAAGGCGTGGGCCACAGCGATGGGTGAGTGCTTCAGTGAGATGGCTTGGAGGCGGCTAGGCATAGTCGGGCGATGGCAATATCTGTAGGTGGTTCTGTGTCCTTCTCAAGCGAATTGTGCGTTGCGCAGGCGTGTCATGTTTTTCTTTGGAATTGAAAATCGGTTCTTTTCATCGGTGGGAGGACTTCGCACATTAGTGCCGTTCATGGCACACTCGAGCAGTAGAATTCGCAGTAAGAGACCCAGCGCGTATCAGGTGGCTTGGGGGCTATTTGCGTGTCTCGCGGTGAGCCAGTTGATTGCGATTGGCTCTGCAATTGCGGTGCGCAGCGGGGAGGTGCGCGAGGTCGTGCGCTACGTGCGCGAGGATCCAATCGTGATTTCTGTGCCGGCGGCTCCAGAGGCGCGTGCGCCCCGTGAGGGCGAGGCGATTGCACCTCGTAGTCTTGAGCAATTGATGCTGGCATACGGAGAGGACGCGTCTGTCACTATGGAGCTGGGCCAGGCGCCGCAAGTGAGTTTGCCAGAGCAGAATGTCAAGGGTTTGAGCCAAGCAAGGCCAGCCAACGAAGAGGCCGCCATTGCACGTTCTGATGTGCGCAAGCTTGTCGAGGAGGCGGAGGCGGCGCGCAAGCGTGGCGATGCGATTCAGGCCTTGATCTTGCTTGATGACGCAGCGGCGCTCAGTGAAGAGGAACCGTTGGTGTGGTGGCGGAAAGCGGAGGTTTTTGAAGTGATGGGGCAATGGGAACGCGCGGCAGATTGCTACGAGCGCCTGTTCATTCAGGGGCCAGACATCGGGATATACTATCACAATGCGGCTTACAAGTTATCCAATGGTATCGAGCCGGAGTCTTCTAAGAATGACCAATTTGCCCTTGGGCATATTATGAAGCGCCTGAGTCATGATGGCATGCAGGTGCAGCTGCGCGTGCCCGTGAAGTTGTTGAACCAGGAGCGATTTGATCCCGAAGACATCCACTTGATTGTCCACCACTATGATTTGGTGGATAAGCATCGCGTCGAGCCGGTACCTGAGTCACGGGCTGATCAGATGAATGAGCGTTGGGTCTACGCTCCGGTGGATTGGAGTTCGGGTGAAGAGATTGCGGAAGCGAATTATACGGTGGCTGAGATGAGTGCTTCGGAGTCCCATTTGTTTGGACAACGGAGTTATTTTGGCTACGTGGTCGAGCTCTATTATCAAAATGAATTGGTAGATCAGCAGGCAAACCCACGTAAGCTTCATTCAATACACGCAAAGCAACAAGTAACTCCTAGTTATGGCTTGCCATTTGACGGGGAGCTGCCACCAATGAACGAAGGCAACCCCCTACTACCTAACTTGCCTAGTGAGTATTGATAGACGAGATGGAGACTACGTTTCAGAGAGTGCTTAAAGTCGGCGATCAGGTAGGTGATTATCTATTTGAAGGCCTACTGATAGACGGCGAAGACATGAACACCTGGAAGGCTAAGCAGATTTCTGTGAGCCGCGGAGTGATCATCGATAGTCTGAACCTCCCTGGAGCCACGGATCAAGATGTCATCAATACCTTCCTCGATGATGTGCGCGCTAAGGCAAAAGTCGACCACCCATTGATTGGTTCGGTATTTGAAGCATTCCATGAGTCGCCGCATTGTTTCTACGCTCGAGAGCGCCTGCAGGGCACCAATCTTCAGGTTTCGATGGATACGAAGAAGCAATGGCTGCCGAAGCAAATGATTCGCATCATTGCTCAGTTGGCTGAGGCGAATTACTTTTTTGAGCGCCGCCAGGTGGCGACTCTTCCCATCCTACCGGAGCATATTTTCATTGGAGACGACTTGCTGACCCGCGTGATTAACATGGCGGTGGGAGGTGAGTACAGTGCCGAGGTGGGGCTCGAAGACCGCATTAGCATCGCTACTGCATTGAAACCGATGCTGAAGACAGGTGAACAGGGGGCGACTCGTGTGCGTTCCTTGCTCGACCACATGTGTGATCTTGAGCGCGAGGTGCCAGTGACTTGGAGGCAGGTGCTGGAGCTTTCGCGTCAGGTGGAGGCGGACCTTTCATATGCGAGTACCGAGCAGGTGCCGCAGTCCGATACGGTGAAGCTGGAGCGCCGCCGGAAGCAACAAGAGGTCATTGCGATGATTTCTGTGGTGTTCATCGTGTTTTGCGTTTTGGTAGGTTTGAGCCAGATGATTGAACCAGAAAAGCGCAGTGTCGCACGTGATTTAAGCCAGATGCTGCAAATCGATGCTGGCGAGGTTGAGGGGCTCGATGGTGATACCGTGGATGTGGAGACTTTCTGGATCGATTCGCACGAAGTCACGATTGCCGAGTACGCCAAGTTTCTGGAAGTGATGGAGATGTTTGATGAGCGTCAGCGTTCTGTCTACCAGCACGAGAACCAGCCAAGCTCGAAGGTCAGCCACATTCCTGATGACTGGGAAGCGATGCACTCGGCAGCCAAGCTCAATGGTGAGTGGAATGGTCTGGTGATGGATTTGAATTGTCCGGTGGTGGGTATCGATTGGTGGGACGCGTACGCCTACTGTAATCATATTCGCAAGCGACTCCCTAGTGTTGATGAATGGCGCTTGATCGTGGGGGTGAAGAAGGAGGGTGAAACCATGCAGAAAGCGTCACCGTGGGGGCAGGTGGATGCGAGTCAAGTTGATGTCACGCCACCTGGGCTGCATGGAATGGCTGGCAATGTTTCGGAGTGGGCGGCAGCACCTGCAAAAGATCCAGCAAGCCCAGTAAAGCCTGAGATGTGGATGCTTCTCGGTGGTGCTTACGATAAAGTGGCCAGTGATGCTTCGACTATCGAGTGGATTGATCTCTCGGGGACTGAGCTTGAAGATGGCCGCAACTTACGCCGTAGCAACGTGGGCTTCCGTGCGGTGAGCGATCGTGCACCACGACTGTAGAATCTCGGCTCGGAGTTTGACATTGGGGGCAAATTATCAGAATGATACCCAAGCATCATGACTCGTATACTCTTTCTTATCAGTATTGTCCTTGTCAGCGTCTCTAGCTGTCTGGAAGCCCAAATCAGTCTGGGCGTGAAGACCAACCGTCGACAATACATCAGCTACGAGCCGATTCAGGTGACCGTTTCGATAGCGAACCAGTCTGGCGGGCCGATGGTGTTGAAAAACAGCCGAGGGGCTCCTTGGGTAGAGTTTGTGGTGCGCAACCAGAGTGGTAAGGCCATCAGTAAACTACGTGAAGCAAACTACAGTGGTACCACGATTCCCACGGCAGAGCGCGTGAAATCATCCTTCACTCTCAACAATACCTTCGACCTTTCAGAGCCTGGTAATTATTCAGTCCATGCGATTGTTCGCACCCCCAATCAGGGTCCTGGCGAGGGCTCGCGTTCGCAGTCCGTGTTCTTCACGGTGAATCGCGGCGTGGTCAATTGGAGCACCAAGGTAGGCGTGCCGGGAGTGGCTGGCGATCAGCGTGAGTACAAGCTTCTGAAGAGTTCGGGCGATGGCCCGCCGAAGCTCTATGTGCAGGTGGAAGACGTGCGCAGAGGGCATATGCTGGCCTGTTATTCATTGGGTTCTGTTTTATCATTCCGCGAGGCGAACAAAGCGGTTGATCGTCAGAACAATCTGCACGTGCTCTTCATGGCTTCCCCAGAGCTCTACTGTCACACGGTGGTGAATACCTCGGGGAAGACCACCCAGCGTCGCTACCATAAGAGTGTGGGGACCACGAATCCTTTTCTTTATACTGGCAACGGCGGTCAAGTAGTAGTAGCCAATTCCCAGCCGTATGATCCTACGAAGGAAGCTGAGGAACGCAGTAAGTTCCACAAGCTGTCCGAGGTGCCTAATGGCTTTTCCCAGTAATGGATTGAGTACTTCTATCATCGACATGACCATCACAACGAACTTCAACAAAGCAACGCTGGAGACTGTCTCTCTGGCGAAAATTGGCAACCCGCTGCGAGGCGAGTCTCTCAAGACTTCTAAGGACCTTTGCCAATTTGGTGAAGAGGATAAAGAGATTCTGACTTTGGCTTTCTTGAAGCCATTCAAGAATCTTGAGCGTTATCACTTTCATCACACATCAGACCTTAGCCTGCACGAGATGCACTGCTATGCGAATACGATCTTTGATCAAGACGAACGCTTCCTCACGTATTCTAGAAAAATTGCGAGACACTTATACGATAAGACCAAGCACCCGAATATCAAGTCAGGCGACCTTTGTATCGCGCTGATCCGTGGGGTGCAAATCAATGGTGAGATCTGTGATGCCATCAGCGTGGTCAAGTCGGAGAGCCTCACCCCATTTCTTGAGATTTCAGACCAGGATGGGGACCTGCAGCTCACGACACACAATGGGATTTACCCAGATAAGATCGACAAAGGTTGCTTGATCGTGGACTACGATAAAGATGGTGGCTACCTAGTTTACACTTTTGACAAAGGTGGTTCAGAAACCAACTTTTGGGTGCGTGATTTCCTTGGTGCGCGGGCGCGCAAGGACGACGAATACCGCACCAAGCAATATGCTTCCATGTGCACCTCATTCGCTGATGAAGGCCTGCCCGAGGAAATGCCTCTCGAGCAAAAGTATCGCGTCGCAAATGACGCCATTCAGTACATGAGTGAGGCTGAGACCTTTGATGAAAAGCACTTCCACGATGAGGTGTTGCGCGAGCCTGAGATCATCGAACAATTCACTCAATACAAGGACAACTACAAAGACGAAGATGGTGAGCCAATCGCCACCGAGTTTGCTATCGATAAGGTGGCTGCCAAGAAGGCTGGCTCCAAGATCAAAGGCAACCTCAAGCTCGATACTGGTGTGGTGATGAAATTCACTCCAGACTTCGCAGAGCGCGAGAGCGATATCCTTGAGCGGGGTTACGACGAGAAGATGGAAATGAAGTACATCAAAGTCTTCTACCACGAAGAATTGTGATCAGGCCTTGAGCCATGCTCATAAAAAAGCTCTGCGGTGAATCACCGTAGAGCTTTTTGTTTCTCAGAGAGAGTAGCCGGGGGGCTGTGAGTGTGTGCTATTTCTTGCTGATGTCGTCTTCGGGCTTGTACTCAAAGACGCGCACGCCAGGTGCGTCGGTCACGTAGTTCCAGAGCCAGTGGATAAACACGCTGAGCTTGGAGCGGAAGTCTACAAGGAAGAGGATGTGAATGAATAGCCAAGCAAACCAAGCGATGATGCCTTTGAGTTGGATCTTGCCGAACTCGACCACTGCATGTGAGCGACCGACAATCGCCATGGCGCCCTTATCCCAGTATACGAAACCGGGGCGCTCAGCGTTTTCTTGGCCAGGAACCGCTTCCTTAACCAGGAGCTTACCAATGAAGCGACCCATTTGTGAGGCTGCCGGAGCAACACCCGGGACGGGTACGCCATTGGCATCTTTCATGAATGTCACGTCGCCAGCTACAAAGATGTCACGGTGACCAGGGAGGCTGAGGCATGCATCCGGTGTTACTTTGCCCGCGCGGTTGGTCTCGACGGGGAGTTTGCTGACGATGCTTTCGGCTTCGACGCCGGCTGCCCAGAGGATGGAGCCAGCTTCGATCACGGTGTCTTTGGTGATGACTTTGCCTGCTTCGATGTCAGTTACCATCGTGCTCGTACGTACTTCCACGCCGAGCTTCTCAAGGCGCTTCTGTGTGTAGGCTGAGCTTTCTTCTTCATAAGGGGGAAGAAGGCGTGGGCCGGCTTCGATCAGAATAACCTTAAGTTGTGAGGTGTCGATGCGGCGGAAGTTGCGCTTCATGGAGCGCTGGATGAGCTCGACGAATGCACCTGAGAGTTCTACCCCAGTTGGGCCACCACCTACGATAGCGATGGTCATGAGGCGGCGGCGTTCCTCTGGGTCGTTACTGATTTCAGCTGTCTCGAGATTCTTGAGGACGCGCTCACGGATTTCGTGTGCTTCGGCGAGTGTCTTCATGCCGATGGTGTGCTCAGCCCAGTGGTCGTTACCAAAGTAGCCAGTCTTGGCTCCTGCTGCTACTACGAGGGTGTCGAAGTCGTATGTGTTGCCAGAGCGGCCGGTGAGAGATTTGGCTTCGGAGTCAACGTTGAGAACTTCATCCATGAGAACCGTGACGTTGTCGGCTTCGTCTAGAATGCTACGAAGGGAGCGTGCGATATCGTGAGATGGAAGGGTAGCGGTAGCTACTTGATATAGCAGCGGCTGGAACAAGTGGTGGTTTGTTCGATCAATCAGGGTAACTTCAAAGGTCGGCTTGTTTGCGAGTTGCTTCGCGCACTCCAAGCCGGCGAAACCTCCACCGATGATGACTACTTTTTTGACTGCAATGTCTGCCATGCGCTGGGCTTAGTCTGATTCGACGAAGGACACAAGTAAGACTTTGTGAAAAATTTCACAAAGTCTATTTTACTGGCTTCATTAGCCCTGATTTTCATGGGTTTCACGCTGAGATTATTTTGGACAAGACCCATGGATTCCCTTAGTTTCATGGGATTGAAGCACGGTGATTGTTGCTCAAAGCAAGAAAATTGTGAAAAAAGCAAGATCATTCAATACAGATTAATCACAATCCGATATGTTAAAGCTGTCTTGATGGAATAGGCATCACTCAATAAAGCACTCCCCCCGTGATTTAGACAGAGTGAGCTCATCAAAGACTTAGGCACAACATAAGGCGGTGATGATCCCCCACAATGCTTCGGCATTGCCATTGGTCATCCCCCTGCAGCACAAAATCCCCGATACGCCGTTTGGTGGACTGGTTTTCTCCCCAGTTCGTCCACCAAGCGGCGCTCCCTTTCCCGCGGACGCCACGATTGATGGCGTCATTTTTTTTGTTCAATGGTGAAGGCTCCAGGGGTGGGCGAGTGCTGCGATTATCGTTGACATCGAGTGAGTCAGGTATTAACACCGCGATCCACCTCTGCCGCTGGTGTTTGATCTCACAATCTACCGGCCAATGGATATTGGTACATCAAGGGCAGGGAGTATCTAATTAGAAACGTCTGATAAAGCATCTTTGGGCGAGGTCTAACTTCCAAACAAACAACAACATGGCTATTAATACAGTAAAAGCTACTGAGCGTGCACGCACTGGCTCAGGAGCATTGAATGCAATGCGTCGTGAAGGTTTCGTTCCAGCCGTAGTATACGGTGCTAGCGAAAACCAGAACGTGAAAGTAAACGCGAAAGAATTCCGCGACATGCTCAACGCATCCCCATCTTCACAGATTCTTTTGAACCTCGAAGTTGAAGGCGGTAAAACACAACGTGTGTTCATCCAGGACCTTCAGTTCGACGCAATCACAGGTGCGATTCTTCATGCCGATTTCCTTGCGGTGACTGACAATACAGTTCTTACAGCGAAGCTTCCTGTAGTACTTCAGGGCGAGCCTGCGGGCATCAAGCTCGGTGGTGCTCTTGAGCAGTTGGTACACTCTACCAAGGTGAAGGCGCTTCCGAATGATCTTCCAGAAACAATCGAAGCTGACGTTACAGGGCTCGGTCTTGCAGAGTCTCTCACCATTGGTGATATCGACTTCCCTGCAGGTGTGACCCCGACACTCGATGGCAGAGTTCTTGTTGCACTCGTAGCAATGACACGTGCAGCTAAGTCCGCAGGCGCAGGTACTGCTGAGTAATCCCATTTCTTGACGTTTCAATCGCATTGCAATTTTAACTATCCATTGCATTGGCAATCAAATTAGTCATTGGCCTCGGTAACCCCGGTAGAAAGTATGAAGGCACCCGCCATAACGTGGGTTTCGATGTGCTGGACCATCTGGCAGACCGAGCTGGGGCTGAGTTTGTGAACCATCTGAAATGGAAAGCGCACATTGCGAAGCACCCACAAGCCATGCTGATGAAGCCGCAGACGTTCATGAACGAAAGTGGTCGTGCAGCTGGAGCCGCGATGCGGTTCTACAAGTGGCAGCCGGAGGAAGTCCTCGTTGTTTATGACGACGTGGCCATCCCGGCAGGTGATCTTCGCTTTCGCATGAGTGGATCAGCGGCTGGCCACAATGGCCTCAAGTCATTGATCTCTCATCTGGGGAGCGACAAGTTCCCGCGCTTGAAGGTAGGAATTGGCGGAGCCAAACCTGGCGAAATGGTTGGACACGTTCTCGGGAAGTTCTCTCCTGACGAGCAGCCGATCATCGAAAACGCACTTGCAAGAGCAGCTGATGCTGTGCAGCTTGCGTTAGTCAATGGAGTGGAAGCCGCAGCCAATGTGCACAACGTCAAAAACAACATTTAACAATTAAAATTAT
This sequence comes from Rubritalea marina DSM 17716, assembly GCF_000378105.1. Lineage (GTDB taxonomy): Bacteria > Verrucomicrobiota > Verrucomicrobiia > Verrucomicrobiales > Akkermansiaceae > Rubritalea > Rubritalea marina. The sequence goes on from NZ_KB899255.1 coordinate 107,053, forward strand.
GAGCAGAAAATACGAAGGTCTCGTCGTTCTCGACACCAAAGGTAAAGAAGGTTCCGTTGACGAGTTCGTTAGCGAAGTAGGTAAAGTCATCGAAGCAAACGGCGCAACACTCGACGAAGTGAAGCAGCTTGGTCGTAAGACATTTGCATACAACGCACGCCAGATCGAAGGCGGCGTATACGTAAACTACTTCTTCAATGCTGGTCCAGAAGCGATCGAAGACATCAAAGAGGCACTTGACCTCGTAGAAGGTATCTACCTTCAACAATACCGTCGTCTCGGCTAATTCGGTTAGGCAGCACGCCTAATAGAATTCGCTTAGCACGAATGATTTCATCACCACTCGGCTTTTCTATTGTCGAGTGGTGATTTTCTTTTTAGAGTGCGCCTCAAGATGTCTAGTTTAAATAAAGTAATGCTCATGGGCAATGTGACCCGTGATATCGAGGTTCGCTACACTCCTAAGGGCACAGCTGTGGCCGACGTAGGCCTCGCTTGTAATCGCCGCGTCAAGCAAGGCGAGGAATGGGTGGACGAAACCACCTTTGTGGATGTCACCGTGTGGGGTCGCACAGCGGAGCTCGCAGGACAGTACCTTGCCAAGGGCCGTCCAGTGTTCTTTGAAGGACGTCTTCAGCTAGACACCTGGCAGGACCAGCAAAGCGGCCAAAAGCGCAGCCGTCTCAAAGTCGTGGCTGACAACATGCAATTCATCGGTGGTGGCCAAGGTGGTGGTGGTCAGCAAGGTGGCGGTCAGCAATACCAGCAGCAGGCACCGCAGCAGCAAGCACCGCAGCAGCAAGCAGCTCCGCCACAGCAGGCTCCTAGTGGAGGCTCACCAGCGAGTGGCTTCGACAACATGGACGATGACGATGACATTCCATTTTAAGCAAGCAGAGCACAGGCTCTGATTGAATCACGACCTCAGTACCGCATTGCGTGGTTGCTGGGGTTCTTTTTTGTAGGTGCTGCGCTGCGGAGTTTGTCTGACATGAAGCGAGGGTCGATTTCGCCAGTTCATCCTGATGCCATCCCACTTTCCCCTTGTCAGTGGGGGGGGACTCATCCACAACTCTGGGCATGAACAAACCAGTCCGCACTCGCTTTGCACCGTCGCCTACGGGCTACCTTCACGTTGGTGGTGCTCGTACCGCTCTCTTCAATTACCTTTTCGCGCGCAAGCACGGCGGTAGCTTCATCCTCCGGGTGGAAGATACCGATAAAGAGCGCAATACGGATGAAGCGCGTGAGGCCATTTTCCAAGGACTTAGTTGGCTGGGAATGGACTGGGACGAGGGTCCCGGCAAAGGCGGTGATTGTGGTCCGTACAACCAATCTGAGCGTCAGGAGATCTACGACAGCTACTTTGAGAAGTTGGTGGCAGCGAATCGCGTGTACGCAGATGATGGCGCCTATCGTTTTCGCTTTGAACGCAAGCCGATCACCATGCACGACCTAGTCTGTGGTGAAGTCACAGTCGATTACACTGATGAATCGATCAATCCGGACATGGTGGTGAAGCGTTCTGATGGGACTTTCACCTTTCACTTTGTCAATGTGGTGGATGACATCGAGATGGGCATGACGCATGTGTTGCGTGGTGAAGATCATCTGATGAACACGCCAAAGCACCTGCAGCTTTTTGAGGCATTTGGTGTCGAAGCGCCAGCGTACGCGCACATCCCACTCATCCTTAACATGGACGGCTCTAAGATGTCCAAGCGGGATCAAGGAGCAGCCATCGCTGAGTATGCAACGCAAGGCTACAGCTCTGAGGCGGTGTTTAACTTTCTCGCCTTACTCGGTTGGTCGCCGAAGGATGAAAGCGAGATCTTCAGCCCTGATGAGTTGATCGAGAAGTTTACGATTGAGTCGATTAACCGCGCCCCAGGGAAATTTGATATCGAGAAGTGTGGCTGGGTGAATCAACAGCACTTGGCCAAACTTAGTGCAGAAGAATTCGCCGCTGCCGCCGCGCCGTATGTGGCTGAAGCTGGTATCGAAGTGGATGATAAGTACATTGCGATTGCTGGCTCTATTCAAGAAAAGGTGCGCCTCCTCACCGAGGTTCCTGAGATGATTGGCTTTTTCTACAACGCGGATTATCCCTTCTCTGATGATGCGCTTGCCAAGGTTCAGAAGAATGAGGCAGCTGCAGAGCTTTTGAATCAGCTGGCTGAAGCGCTAGAAGGTCTCGGCGATTGGGCAGAAGCAAAAGCTAGCATTGGTGCCACCGCCAAGGCGAATGGTGCGAAACCAGGACAACTCATGTTTCCGACTCGGGTGGCTCTCACTGGGGCTGCAGGAGGGCCTGACCTCGGAGCAATTCTAGAGATTCTCGGCCAAAACGAATCAGTGCGCCGGATTCGCCGTGCAGTCGCAGCACTGCGTTGATCCTAGCTGAGGATGGATTTCGGGATGGATAAAATTCCAATTGTTGCTCTGTGTGGATTTCTAGGGTCGGGTAAGACGACTCTATTGAGGAACTGGCGTGATGATATGCAGCTGGCTGACGCCGCTTGGGTCGTGCATGATTTGAGTGAGTCAGGTGTGGATGCGCGGCTGCTTTCTGATGAAGAACGTCATCTTGATCCGGGTAGCTTGACTGGCCGTGTGGCGGCGTTGCACGGGAGCCATGCTGGTGAGAGTTTGCACCGCTCGCTCGGGGTGGCTTTGGGGGAAATAGCAGAGCTCGAACCGAAGCCGAGCTACCTGATGTGCGAAAGCACTGGGGCGGCCCGCCCGTGGCCATTGATTAAGGCACTGACGCAAGACAGTCGTTATGTCTTACGCCATTTTATCGTAACCGTAGATGCGCTGAACTTGCATCGTGATTTTGCCAATGGAGATGTGTTGCTTGGTGGTGGTGATCCGTTGAAGGATCTTTCGCTGCAGCGTGCAGCAGCAGTGCTAGCAGAGCAGGTGGCGATGGCCTCGGTGTTGGTGTTGACGAAGGTGGATACGATCCCGAAAGAAGTACTGGATCGGCAGGTACGCAACTTACAGCAGATGCAACCCTACGCAACGGTAGCGCTTTCGGCTCAGGCTGGTTTAAGCTTGAGCCATCTCGAACAGGTGCCTGCTCCTAGTTTGTTGGCATTGTCTGAGCGAGCCAAGCAACTGGGCTTGGACCATGCTGAGGAAGCGATAGCGAGTGATCTAGAAGCCGTGGTCCTGAGTGGGCGTCGCCCGTTCCACCCCGAGAGGTTGCATAGCGTCTGTCAGAATCAACTGGGTACAGGATTGTATCGAACGAAAGGGTTGATTTGGTTGGTGTCACGGCCAGGGCACGCCTTGCTGTGGCAACAGGCGGGTAGCCAAATCTCGCTTGAGCTGTCGGGCTTGTGGCGTGCAGAGATCGCCAGCAGCGACGAGAAGCTCCTCCCAGAGGAGCGAGAGCACTTAGAGGCTCTTTTAGAGAGTGAAGACCCAGTGTTTGGTGATCGCCGCTATGAGCTAACGGTGATAGGATCCGAGCCCGATCGGTCGGCATTTCTGGAAGCTCTCGAATGGGCATTGTGCAGCGATGAGGAAGTCACTGCTTGGAAAGCAGGCGAAAGCTTCGCCGACCCATGGCCCACAATCAAAGAAGCGTAGTCGACTTAAATAAGGGGTAAAGTCGTTTGTAGGTAGAGGCAATTGCCGACAGCTTTGAGGCCTTCATCCCCCGCGCTAAGGAGGAGGAAGCGACCTGTGTCATAGCGTGTGCCGTCGGTGCCGCTGAGTTCTCCTTCGACGATGGTTACCAGCGAAAACTTGCTAGGATCAGGGTTCTTTACCACGTCCCCAATACCAATCCGGTGGCGTTCGACTCGGTAATATGGGCAATCTACCAGCAACGAACCCTGAGCTTCAGTCATGCTCGGCTCCACATCATCGAAGTCGATACAACGCATCGATTCTTCAACGTGGAGGTCACGAGGTTTGCCATCAAGGCCAACGCGACCCCAATCGTAGACGCGGTACGTGGTGTCAGAATTTTGTTGGATTTCGTAGATGAGGATGCCGGCGCCAATGGCATGCAATCGGCCTGAGGGGATCTGGATGAAGTCGCCAGTTTTTGGCGTGATGCGGTGCACCATATCCTCTGAGCTACCATCTCTGATTGCTTGTTCGAAGGATTCTGCGGTGGTTCCTTTGCGAACCCCCACGTAGATGGAGGCGTCTGGGTCAGCGTGGGCAATGTACCACATTTCGGTTTTGGGCTCACCACCCATCTCCGCTGCGATCTCTTCTGGCGGGTGCACCTGGATTGAAAGGTCGTCTTGAGCATCCAAGATCTTCAAGAGAAGAGGAAAGCGCTCCATGGTGTAACCAGACCCAAAGATTTCCTCGCGGTGATCGTGCCATAGCTCGTTTAAGCTCATGCCCTCGTGTGGGCCGCTACGCACTAAAGAAGGCGCCTCTTCACGTGCTGAAATTTCCCAAGATTCGCCATAAGGTTTCCCATTGTTAGGAAGGCGGCGACCATATTTGGTTTCCAGCTGCCTTCCTCCCCATACGCGTTCTTGATAGACGGGATTGAATGTGATGACTGCCATGGCTTGATTGGTAGTGGTGGTGTTTCGGGGAGCTTAAAAAAGCGAGTACCTAGAAGTAGCATCGATGTGCCTTGTTGGAAACGTAAATCTAGCTGCTAGGTTAAATAATTAGATAGGAAACCTTAATGGTTGAGAGCACGGAGAAGTTGATAAATGTTAGGCTGCTCAACACTACTTCTAGCAGCTGCTAGAATGTATTTGTAGAATCTCTACTTCCCAATCGACGAGGATAGGTTAGTTTGATCCCCATCAGAGCTATGGATGCATCACAATTGACAGATTCAGAGAAAGAGCAGTTGGCAGCATGGGCTGCCGCTGGGGACCAACTTCAGGAATTGCAGCAGAAGATCCAGTCGGAGCTGGGTCACAACATCACCTACTTGGACACGCGTTTTTTGGTGCTCGACTTGGGCATTGAATTATTGACTGAAGCGCAGCCGGAGGAGCAAGCACAAGAGGATTCAGCACCAGTGCGTGTGCCCACGGGCTTTGTCGATGCTAGCGTCGACACGGTGGAGCGCCCAGGAGCGTTGAAGAGTGGCTCGGTGACCTTTAGTGATGGTGAGCCGGCCGTATGGATTATCGATCAATCTGGGCGCCTGTCCCTAGACCCTGAGACTCCTGGTTATCAGCCGAACGAGGAAGATATGATTAAGTTTCAGGAAAAGCTTCGCGATCTTCTTACATAGAAAGAATACGGTATTCTAATTGGTCGTTAGAGTTTGCTAGGATCTCAGGGATTCTTGAGCTTGGAGGTTTAGCTTGAGCCTGGGGAATTGGCTCAGATTGGGGTCTTTACGCAATGTGATTTTAGCAAGTTCTCCAGCTTGTTGGATCAAGGCGAGGTCGCTCAGGAATTCTGGGAATTGAAGGTTCGAGAGGCCACTTTGTTGGGTGCTGAGTACATTGCCGGGGCCACGCAGGCGGAGGTCTTCTTCGGCGATGTGGAATCCGTCGTCACTGTCGGCAAGGATTTGCAATTTTTCGAGCCCATCTGGGCTTTTGCCGTCGCTGTGGAGGATGCAGTAGGACTTGTGCTCACCGCGGCCGACTCGTCCTCGTAGTTGGTGAAGTTGCGAGAGACCAAAGCGATCAGCGTAGTAGATGACCATGATATTGGCATTGGGTACGTCGATGCCGACCTCGATGACGGTGGTGGCGACGAGCACATCGATGTCGTGCTTGGAGAAGCGCTCCATGACGGCGTCTTTATCTTCGCCACTGAGCTTGCCGTGGAGGAGCCCTACTTCATGTTTTTTGAAGCGTTTTTGCCATTTTTCGAAGGCGCTGCTTGCGGATTCGATCTTCGTTGTTTCTGAGTCTTCCACGAGTGGGTAGACGATGTAGGCTTGGCGTCCTTGCTGGAGGTTTTGCTGGATGAATTTGGTGATGTCGGAGACTTTTGCTTTTGGGCGTAGACCGGTAACGATTTTGCCGCGATTGGCTGGGCGCTCAGTGAGCACGGAGACGTCGAGGTCGCCGTAGAGTGTCATGGTGAGGGTGCGTGGGATGGGGGTGGCGGTCATGACCAAGACATCGGGAGCATTGCCTGCGTTGATGAGTTTGCTGCGTTGCTCCACACCAAACTTGTGTTGTTCGTCGATGATGACGAGCCCCAAGTTTTGCAGATGGTCCTCGGCGAAGAGAAGGGCGTGGGTGCCGATGAGCAGGCTGCTTTTCGCGTCGTGGTGGTTTGATTTGCGCTGGGATCCCGTGAGGAGTTCGATGTGGATGTCGAGACCATCGAGCCACTTGTTGAAAGAGTGATAATGTTGCTCGGCAAGGATCTGAGTAGGCGCCATGAGGGCGACTTGGACACCGCTCTCGATGGCCAAGAGGGCGGCACACATGGCGACAAAGGTTTTGCCGGCGCCGACATCACCTTGCAGAAGCCGGTGCATCGGGCGTGGACTGCGCATGTCGTGGATGATCTCTTTGACGCATTGTTTTTGTGAGTTGGTGAGATCGAAAGGCAGCTGGTGGTAGAACTGGGTGAGTAGTTGGGTTTTCTTGCCGAGTGAGTGTCCGGCTTGTTGGGCATAGTTCTCCTTGCGCCATTGGACTTGTAGCTGGATCTTAAAGAACTCATCGAGAGCGAAGTGGCGGCGCGCAGTTTTACTGGCAGTCAGGGCCCTGGGGCAATGGATGTCTTTGAGTGCTTGGTGGTGGCTGTAGTCTGGGTCGAGGTGATCGAGGCTTGTGAGGCCCGAGGGGTCAATCTGTTCTAGCAGCTGGTAGATGTGCTCCCGCAGTTTCTTCTGGTGGATGCCGGCAATGTTACGATAGACTGGCACGATGCGGTCGACGTGGATGTGGTTTTGATCGCCTTCTTCGATGATTTCGAACTCTGGATGATCAATGACGAGACGCCCAGCGTGTTCTTTTACCTTACCGAAGAAGACAATTTCGTGGCCAACCGCGAGCATCTTAGTGATGTAGGGCATGTTGAACCAACGGAGGGTGATCGAGCCGCCATCGATGCTATTGCTGATGGCTACCTTGACTTCCTGTGGGGCTCGGCGACCATGGAAGCTAGGGTTCTTGGAGTCGATGACGGTGCCTTGTAGGCAGATTTGGCTTCCGGCGGAATCAATGTTTAGGCCGCCGAATTGGCGTCGGTCTTCGTAGCGCTTGGGGAAGTGGTGGAGCAATTGATCGACGCTGTGGATTTGCGCGGTGTCGAGCGCGATCAATTCCTTGCTGAGGAACTGGCCGAGGCTTTCGAGGTTCGCACTGACATCGATCATGGGAAGTGGTGGAATTAGTCAGTGCGGTGGGCGCGCACATCTTGGATAACGATCTGTAGGGTCGTTCTGCCGCGGAAGGTATTGCGGTCGATGGTGTAGGCGATGTCCCAAGGTGGGTCTGGGAGGTCGCGCTCGCCACCACTGAAGAAGATGGCATCGCGCTCGCTGATGCCTTGGCGGAGGTAGAATTTGAGGTGATTGTTTTTGAGAACCCGCGGGGCTTCAGTGAGCCAGATGTTGCGGCTCATGAAGACGGGCTGGGGGTTTTGACTGCCGAAGGGTTGGAGTAGGTCGTAGCTGTCCATGAACTCGAGGGAGAGTTCGTCAAAATTGATTTCACAGTCGACGTGGAGGCGTGGAACACGTTGCTCAGGTTCGCTAGATTTGAGAACGTAATTGGTGAATTCTTTGCGGAACGCGTCGAGCTGGTTTTCATGGATGCTGAGGCCAGCGGCCATGTCGTGGCCGCCGCCTGCTATCAATTGCTCGGTGCAGTTCTGGATCGCACCGACGAGCGAGATGCCTTCCACGCTGCGCCCGCTGCCTTTGCCTATGCCTTCTTGGTCTACTGAGATGATGAAGGTTGGCTTGTAAAACTGGCGCATCAGGCGTGAGGCCACGATGCCTACGACTCCGGGGTGCCAATCGCGTGAGCCAAGTACGATGACTGGGTCATTGGAGGGATCGTGATTGCGCTCGAGCATTAGCAGTGCTTGGTCACGGATCTGACGCTCGTAGCTCTGGCGTTGGCGGTTGTATTCGTCCAGCTGGTTGGCGATCTCGTGGGCGCTTGAGAGGTCGCGAGAAAGTAGGAGCGAGAGGGCGTCCTCGGGTTTGTCCATGCGCCCTGCGGCGTTGATGCGTGGGCCGATGCGGAATCCCACATCCATACTGCTGACGTTGTTGCTAAGGTCTGCTACTTGTTGTAGTGCCTTGAGACCTGGGTGTTGGGTGTTAGGCAGGCGCAGGAGACCATGTCGAACGAGTAGGCGGTTTTCTTCTACCAAGGGGACAATGTCGGCGATGGTGGCAACGGCTACCATGTCGATGTAGTTTTTGAGGTCGAAGCCTTCCACGCGGCGGCTCTTGAGCATTGCGTGCGCCAGCTTGAAGACGACTCCTGCGGCGCAAAGGTAGTGAAAAGAATCTCCCATCTTTGGGTTCACCACGGCGATGCAGTCGGGCTTGCCCTGCAAGGAGGGCTCGTGGTGGTCGACGACGATGACATCGATGCCCGCTTGTTTGAGTTGGGTGATTTCCGCAACGGATGCGGTGCCACAGTCTACGGTGATGATGAGGTCAGGTTTGCGCGGGCCATCGAGTATGGTGGCGATGGCAGCCTCGCTGAGCCCGTAGCCTTCTTTGCTTCTTCTAGGAATGAAGATGTCAGCATCGATGCCGTAGGCATTGAGGGTTTCACTCATGAGTGCTACCGAGGTCACTCCATCGACGTCGTAGTCACCGTAGACGAGCACATTTTGCTTGTGGTCTGCAGCATCGAGGATGCGCTCCACGGCAGCTGCCATATCGGGCAAAAGAAAGGGGTCGCTGAGTTCCTTGAGCTTTGGCTGGAGAAAGCTCTGGATCGCTTTTTTGCCAACGATGTTGCGCTGGCCGAGCAAGGTGAGGAGGATTTTTGGTAAGCCCGGAACTGACGAGTCTTGTTCGGGTGGATCTTGCTTGATGATCCAATGTACTTTCTCCTGCCGCATCTGTAATGGCTAAGCTACGCAGGCTTGATAGGCATCTCAAGAACTCTTTATGACAAATAAAAAGCCCAAGGCTCTAGGAGCCTTGGGCTTGGTAGAATGCTTGTCCGAGTGTGCTAGAACTTAGTTCTGATGTGGGTGCTTTTTGAGGAGCTCGGCAGCTTGGTAGAGGCCGATGTGTGCTTTCTCAGCAGCACGCACTGCTTTCACTTGTTCGGCGGTGATCTCTGGAGCGTCGTTGCCAAATGACTGGCGCACGTAGGTGAGCACAGCGGCGGTTTCTTCGTCGTTGAGCAGGCCTTCAAATGGAGTCATGGCGCCATTGTATGTTTTGCCAGCCACGTCGATTTCACCCATCACACCTTTGAGGGTGATTTTGATTAAGCGCTCAGGGTCTTCGAGGACCCACTTGGTGCCAGCGAGCGGTGGGAAGCCACCAGCAGGTAGGCCTTTGCCGTCTTTTTGGTGACATGTCTCACAGTGAGCCTCGCGGTGATACACCTCGCGGCCTTTTTTGAGGAAGGCGATTTTCTTCTTAGACTTGCCGGCTTTCTTCCAAGCAATGACTTCTGGGTCGGCAGCTTTTTGGGCTTTCACTCCAGTGAGGTCTTCAAGGGCGGCGTCTGTTGGAGACTTCACCCACTTGGCATAGTCTGCGGCATCAGAAGCTTCTGATGCTGCTCTCGCAGTTTCGATTGCTTTGAGGCCCTGGCCATCTGGCAGCCAAGATGCTGTGTTGGCAGCTTCGAGGCGCACACGTGGGTTCTGATCAGCAGCAGCGGCTTCGAGAAGCGCAACCGCATTCGGAACGGCATCGAGGTTGTGGCGGAAGCCTTTGATGGCACCAACACGCACGCGTGGTTCCTTGGCCTTGAGGAGTGTCTCGAGGAGTGCGTTGTCGAAACGATCAACACCCCAGAGTACCCAGAAGGCTTCGAGCAAGTAGCGCTCGTAGTCAGCTTCGCTAGCGTCGAGGCCCTTGATCCACTTTTGAGTGGCACTTGCTACTTCGTCGGCATCACGACCACGAAGCTCGCGGCGTGTGCGGTAGCGTGTGCGGTACTCGTGAAGCTTGAGGTTCTCGAGGAGCTCATCGATAGAAGCACCGTCCACCTTCGCCGGTGTCACGAGCGGGCGTGACGGGTAGGTGATGCGGTAGATTCGGCCGTGAACGTGGTCGCGGTGCGGGTCACGAGCATTGTGCTGCATGTGGCCAATCAGCATGTTGGTCCAGTCGATGAAGTAGAGCGAGCCATCAGGGGCAAACTCGAGATCCACCGGGCGGAAGTTCTGGATTGATGAGTTCAACAAATCCTGGCGGTACTTGGCGGTGAAGCCAGTGCCATCGTCGAGCACGTCGTGCTGTTTGATGCCTTTGAAGCCGATGTTGTTGTTAATCAGTATGTCACCCTGCACTTCGTCTGGGAAGTGGGAGCTGGAGACGAACTCAAGACCGGAGGTTGGGCGCACTTTGTTGTCCTGGATCAAGTCCTGGGTCTTCAAGTTACGGCCGTATTTTGGCTTGATCGCGTTGTGACCCATCCAGATCAGCTCAGTGCCTGAGGTGTGGAGGAAGAAGTCCTGTCCATAGTCATCAAAGGCGATGCCCCATGGGTTTGGAATGCGCACCTGGCTGGTACGTTCGAGCTTCTTCTTGTTAATGTCATAGCGGAAGAATCCACCATTCGAACCACGGACGGTACCGTATGCGGTGTCGACATTGGAGTGGAGGAAGATCCCTTCACCCATCATGATTGCACCTGAAGGATCAGCGCAGAATGCGGAGATCGCGTGGTGGGTGTCATGGTCATCAAACCCGGAGTAGATGATTTCTTTTTCGTCGTATTGGTCGTCGCCATCGGTGTCCTTGAGGAGTACGAGGGAGTCTGACTGAGAGACGTAAACGCCTTCAGGTGCAAATTCAAAACCAATTGGGATGTGGAGGTCACCTGCGAAGATTGTTTCCTTATCCGCTTTGCCGTCGCCATCAGTATCTTCGTAGATGGCGAGGGTGTCGCTTGGCTTAGGGTCACCGACTTTCCAGTGTGGGTAGGATGGCATGGAAGCGACCCAGAGGCGTCCTTTGTTGTCAAAGGAGATCTGTACTGGGTTTGCAAGGTTCTTGAATTCTTTTTCTGAGGCAAAGAGTTCGACCTTGTACCCTTCAGGCACATTAAAGCCTTTGATGGCATCTTCACCCGTTTCGTAACCAAAGACACCCGCTTTTTCTTTACCTGGGTGGTAGTTGGTCGGAACTTCGGGAAGTTGGTGTGTGTTGGCATCAGCTGCAGCAAGGTCGAAGGAGGCTCCCGTGTTGGCAGCCCAGATCGCTTGGTCGCGTACTGCGGTCATTTCACCCGCTTTCTTCAATTCATCAGGGTAGTTCTGTGGGCCGTATGGCTTGAAGCGACGACCGTAGACGTGCACGCCATTCGGGATTTTGAAGTAGTTGTGCCAGAGGTAGTTTTTCTCCTGAACGGCAGCGAGGATGGCATCACGTTTGTCTGCAGCGACCTCATCTGCCTTGCCGAAGATAGCATCAGCGAGGTAGGGGGCGATGAGTGTTTGGCCCTGAGCATTGAGGAGGGCGCCATCGCGAGTAATCGGTGCTTTTTCGTTGGCGATGAGCTGCTGCGTCAGGTCGAAGAGGTCGATGAAGAGCACGCCATTGGCGCTGGCTACTTCCTTCATTGCTGCTGTGTAGAGCGCGAAGTTCTCATTTTGCTCTTCACCAGCCGGCGTGCCTTGGGTGGCTGAGAGATCCTCAAAAGCGGCAGGTCCTACAAGCGCGATCTGCGCTGCAGAGCTGCCATTGTATTGTTGTGCCTGGGTGTGTTTGAGGAAAGCATCAAGCTCCGCCTTGAAGCCATCGAGGCCGTCTGCTCCGTCAAAGGCGGAAGAGAAGCCGAAGGTGGCGATGACGATGTCAGTCTTGAGCTTGGTGAGCCATTGGTCAGGAGTCTCAAAGTGTCCTTTCGGGTTGGTGTTTACCTGGAGGTCCTTGCGGGCGAGCTCCTTGGCACCGGGGAAGGCGAATTGATCGGCGTATTCACGGCCCGGGTGTGGGCGGAATGCTGGTGTGTTGCCTTCGTCACCCATGTTGCGGATCACGAGTTTGGCATTTGGGTAGCGAACTTGGAGTTCGGTTTCGAATGCGCCGAATTTGGCCATCCGTGAAGCGAGGCCGTCACCCATGAGGGTGATGTGCGCGCCGTCAGCGATCTTGAGTGCTGGGGCGTTTGCCTCAGGCATGGTGATAGAGTATGCTGGGGAAGCTTGCTCATTCACGTCTGCCTTAGGCTCTGCCGATGCCTGCTCAGATCGGCTACAAGATGTGGTGTACAATGACGCCACAGCTAGCGCAGCCGCTGAGCTAGTGAGAGAAAATGAAAAGAATTTGTTCATAGGTGCTAGTAGATGATGGTGGCCACATTACTTCACGAGGAAGTCAGATGGCTTTAGGCCTTCTTTGAAGCCGTTGAATGCGAATTTGGTTGGTTTCCATGATGCTGGGATAGAAACCTCAGCTTTGGCTGGCACAGGAAGCTCGAGGCCCCAGTAGACGCCATTGATCACAAGACGACGGAGGTCTTCATCGAGAAGGTCGGTAGCTGCGCCCATGGTGGTCGTGAGCACACGGTTAGGCTTATCGCCTGCGTTCTTGAATTCACGAGTCCAAGCGATTGGCTGCATTGGGTCGTTCTTGGCAGCAACTGGTGCTGAATCAGCTTCGAGAGTTTCGGTGACTTGGCCACGAAGGAGTACGGTGGATGGCGCGAGTGGAGCTGCTCCGTAGACGTCAGATGTGCCAAAAATCTCACCGACACCATTGAGTACTGGGTGTTCTGCGTTTGCTTTTTCTACGAGAGAGCGAGTGCCTTCTGTGCCGTGTTTGCCGTGGTGGCTCACCCATGACTCACCGAGGACTTGGCGACCGAAGCCACCTTCCCAGCCAGTTTCAGGCTTTGCGTTGTAGCTGTACTTTGCCCACTTGGATTCAGGCTTGAAGTTGAATGCGTGGGTGGAGGTGCGGAGTGCTACGAGTGGTGTGCCGCGGTTGAGAGCAGCTTCGAAGCGTTCCATGGATGCGTCGTCCCAGTGGCGGAAGCGGATGCTCATGACGATGGCGTCAGCTTTGTCGAGGGCTTCGGAGTTGGTGAGGTTGCCACCTTGCTTTGGCGCTACCTTGCCTTCGTCATCGAGTGAAAAGAGAATGGTGCATTCGAAACCCTGCTTAGCGAGGATGCTGCCGAGCATTGGCATGGCTTCTTCAGAGCGGTATTCCTCGTCTCCTGAGAGAAGGACAACGTGCTTGCCGTTGGCTTCACCTTGAGCTGGAAGGTGCAGGAAGGTTTCGGCAGCTTGGGAAAGTGTGGTGGTTGCAATGCTGAGGGCGGCAAGGGTAATCGAATTTTTCATAATTGTGATAATTGGTGGTGAGTACGGGGTGCTGATCAGCATTCTTACAATGCTGTGTCATTGGGAGTTTCGCAAGTTCTTCGTTTTGGAGGAGGTTGCTATTGGTAGAAAATCAACGCCCCCTCGCTTGAGAGCGAATGGATGGTTGATGTGTTGGGCGTATGCTGAACCCAGTTGCTTATCAAAATTCGCCACGGTAGGGATCTCTATGTGGACCGTGGATGAGCGAATTATTTTATGATAGATGAACAAAAGCGGCCATAGCGTGAACCAAAATTCAGCTATGGCCGCGAGCCAATGAATTGGCTGCATCTACTAGCTCTCGGCAGAGAGAATGTTCAAATAGATTGTGCGATTAAGCTTCGTTCTTCTTCGTGTTGAAGAGGTCGAGGCCTTCAGCTGGCTTGAGTCCGTCGTGAACCACTCCTGCAACTGCTGCCATCATGGCTGCTGGAGCTTCGGATTGGAATACGTTACGGCCCATGTCTACACCTGCTGCACCACACTGGATAGCGTTGTAGCAAAGCTCGAGAGCTTCGAGTTCAGGAAGCTTCTTACCACCTGCGATAACCACTGGTACTGGAGTACAAGCTACGACTTTTTCGAAGCCTTCTGTGTAGTATGTCTTAACGATGGATGCGCCGTTTTCAGCACATACGCGTGAAGCCATTGCGAAGTAGCGTGCGTCACGAGCCATCTTCTTACCAACAGCAGTCACACCCATTACTGGGATGCCGTACTTGGAGCCGATGTCTACGAGGCGTGAGAAGTTAGCGATTGTTTTGTGCTCAGTTTCGTCTTCACCGACAGAAAGCATTGCTGCCATAGCAGAAACGTTCATGCGGATTGCTTCTTCCTCAGCGATTAGAACGTTGTGGTTCATTTCTGTGAGGATAGTGGTACCTGTGTCAGTACGAAGACAGACTGGCTTGGAGCAATCTGTTGGGATTGAGGAGCGGATCATGCCACGTGTGCCCATGATACAATCGGCGTGCTCTACGATTGGAGCGATGTTGAGGTCAACGCGCTCAAGACCAGAAGTTGGTCCCATGAGGAAACCGTGGTCGAATGCGAGCATTACGGAATTGCCGGACTTCTTGTTGAAGATGCGAGACATGCGGTTCTTGAGGCCCCAGTCTGAGTTGTTGATTCCCTTAAGGTAGAAGCCTTCTGTGGAGGCTGGTGTGTCGAGACCGAAGCTTGCGCCTTCTCTGATGTCATCTGTATCTGCCATTTTCTTGGTATTGGTTGTGTTTGAGGTTGCCACTGGATTTGACCAGTGGCGTGTTATTAGATAGCGGTTCTGAGGAACCGAAATTGTTTATGCGTTGATGAATTCCTCCATGGTCTTGAGGATGATGGTCACCGAGATCGCGCCAGCATCAGGAAGTCCGAGAGTTTTTTCACCGAGAGTTTTTGCACGACCCATGGTTGCGATCATGTCTTTGGATGCTTCTTTGCCCGCTTCAGCCGCTTCAGCAACTGCTTTGATGGACTCGGAAAGTGGCTTGTCGATGTTTGCCTTAGCAGCTTCTGCAGCTGGGTGGAGCGCATCGATCATTGTCTTGTCGCCTGGCTTAGCTCCACCGCGGCTCATCACATCTTTGAGTGCCTGGCTGAGGAGGTGAGAAAGCTCGTGAGATCCGAAGAACTCCGCACCGTGCATGGTCTTGCCACCAGCGAGGTAGAGTGAACCGAAGACAACACCAGAAGCGCCACCCATGGTGGAGAGGAGTGCTGTGCCAGCTGTTTGATAGAGCTCACGGAGGTTTTCGAACTGAGTTCCTTCAACCTGCTTGGTGAGTGCTGTGAAGCCACGCTGCATACCGAGGCCGTGGTCGCCGTCACCGAGGTCACGGTCAGCCTGTGAAAGGATTGGTTCCGCTGCGATGATCTTCGCGGCGACGTTGAGAGCCATTTGCTGAGCTTGCTCAGTGCTGAGACCTTCAGTGGACTTGGAAAGGTTGAGAGCTTTCTGAGCGATTGCCTTTGCTTTCTTCGCTACGCCAGTGTTGGCATTGCCAGTTTTGGTCACTGTAGCAGTACCGCCTTTGATTGGGCCTTCCATCTTGGAGTAACAGAAGGATTCACATGGCATGGACCAGAGCTGCTTGAGCTCTTCGTCAACACGAGTGACGGAGAAGGAAACGCCAGCCATTTCCTGGCAAGTTACGTATGGTCCCATGACAACGTCAAAGATTTCGATGCCTTTTTCTTCGAGGTACTCAGCAGCTTTGCGCATGCACACGAGACATTCCATCATGGTGGTAGCTCCGAGTGAGTTGATGAAGAGAACGATTTCGTCGCCAGATTTGAGTGCTTCTACGTCTGCATCCTTTTCGTAATCTTCGAGGATGAGGTCGAGCATCTGAACGGTGAGTTCGTCAGCGGGTGGAAGTGGGATTTCGCCTACGCCAGCTTCACCGTGGATGCCCATGCCGAGACCAACCATACCAGGTTCGAGTTCGAATGTTGGCTTGCCTGTTGCAGGGATGGAGCCAGGTGCCATTGCTGCACCGATGGAGCGAGTCTGGAGGCATGCTTTTTCAGTCACAGCTGCGAGATCTTCGAGAGTCTCCGCAGTCTGTGAGGCTGCGCCTGCAAGCTTTACGATGGGGACGAGACCAGCGATGCCGCGGCGGTCTTTCTTGCGCTCAGGAGGAGCGGAAGCGATGTCGTCAGCGATGAGGACGGTTTTGACTTCAGCGCCTTCAGCTTCAGCCATTTCAGCGCCAACATTGAAGTTCATCACGTCACCGGCGTAGTTGCCGTAGAGGTAGAGAACGCCATTGCCGCGGTCGATTGCGGAAGTAGCTTCTTGGACGATGTTCGGAGCAGGAGCTGCGAAGATGTCTCCACATGCTGCGCCATCAGCCATGTTGGTGCCTACCATTGCGTGGTAGATTGGCTCGTGGCCAGCGCCACCACCAACGAGAAGGGAAACCTTGCCGTCAGGGATGTCGTTTTTAACGATGGAGCGAGTACCTACTTTGTAGCATTGGCCGTTGTAGGCTTCGACGAGACCTTCGAGGAGCTCGTCGGCTGCCTTGAGTGGGTCGTTTAGAAGTTTTGGTGCGAAGTTTGACATTCGAGTGGTGATTTGGTGTTTCTTGGTAAGTAAGCCCAGCCATCTGCGATGAGAAGAGCGGGGCTCACGTATGCCTGTGAATGGGTTAGATGATTCGGTCGTTGCCGCCGTCTACAGGGATTTGAGCTCCTGTGGTCTTGCCGAAGAGTGGTGATGCCATTGCGGATACCATCTGGCCAATGTTAGCGGATTTGATTTCTGTTTTGAGAAGGTTGCGAGTTTTGTACTCTTCCACGGTGAGTCCGTATCGCTCAGCGGAGCGTTTGAGGTTCTCAGGAGTCCAGAGTTTGGTGTCGAATACGGCGTCTGGGTGGATGATATTACAGCGTACTCCTTCAGGTGCAAGCTCTAGTGCGGCTACGCGGCAGAGTTGGTTGAGGCCGGCCTTCGCACAGGAGTACGAGGCAGCACCTGCGCCTGGTGCATTCACATTGCGAGAGCCAACGAGAACGATTGCGCCGTCGAGGCCAAGCTTGATGAATGGGATGGTCTCACGGAGGAGTTTCTGGTGTGAAGTGAGGTTCACTGCGAATGATTTCTCCCAGTTGCTTTGCTCGAGGTCTTCGAGGTAGGCTCCTGCAGTGAAGATGCCTGCGTTAGAGACGAGGATGTCGAGGCCGCCGTAGGTGCTTACGATTGTCTCAACGAGATCCTTGATTGCCGCGTCGTCAGTGAGGTTCGCTACGATGCCTAGGCCGCCGAAGGATGCCATGGCTTCTATGATCTCTGGGTTGAGGTCGGCACCGATGACTGTTGCGCCTTGAAGGGCAAGTTGCTCGGCACATGCAAATCCGATACCGGCTGCAGCGCCAGTGACGAGTGCTACTTTGCCTTGGTGTGGTGGCGTTGCGGCGTTGCCTTTATTGAGTTTCGCTTGCTCGAGTTCCCAGTATTCGATCTCGAAGAGGTCTTTGGCTGGAAGGGCCTTCCAGGCGCCGAATGCGTGTTCAGTCTTGAGAATGGTGTCTACGGAATGCTCTGCGATGTCAGCGATGACGTTCGCTTCTTTGAGTGTGGCACCGAAGGAAACCACGCCGTGGTTCTGCCATGCTGCCCAGCGTGGTGCTGTGTCGAGGATGGTTTCTTTGGTGGCGTGCTTGTCGAAGTAGCTGGTGTAATCCTTGCTGTATTTGGTAGCCGCTTTCTGCGCATCGCCGCCGTCGGCGAGGTAGAGTGGGAGGCGTTTGGTACGGATGGTGTGGTCCGGAGTGACTGGGCCTTTCTTGCAGATATTTGCTAGTTTGTCAGCAGCAGCGAATGCTGTGGCAGCTTTGGTTGTTGAAAGCTTGGCGATGCATGCAGTGCCGCGTTCGGTGGATACTGCCTTTCGCAGTGCTGCGAGACCGAGGAGGTCTGTGGAGTGCTTCGCTTTTTTGATTGGGTTGTCCTTGAGGTGCTTGGCAATGTATTTTTCAGCTTCTGTCACCTTTTTGATCATGAGATCGTAGGACTTCTTCGCGTCGTCGTCGAAGGTGAAGATGCCGTGATTCATGAGAATCATGCCGTCGTACTTGGAGAGGTCTTTGCCTGCGATTGCCTTCTGAACGGCCTTCGCGAGTACGAAACCAGGCATTACGTATGGCACGACAATCATGGAGTCACCGAAACATTCCTTGATGTGCTTCTTGCCATCTGGATTGTTGGTGAGTGCTAGGATGGCGTCGGCATGGGTGTGGTCCACATACTTGGATGGAATCACCGCGTGCACGATGGCTTCGATGGATGGGTTTGGCGCTGCTGGGTCAAGGAGACCGAGGCGCTGCTGCTCCACCATGTCGGCGTCTGAGAGTGTGTCTAGTTCGGCTAACTTGAGGAGTGTTTCCATGCGCACTGCAGGGAAGCCAGGTTTCTCGATTGTAGCCAAATCCCAACCTGAGCCCTTGACACAGAGGACTTCGACGAAGTTGCCAAAGAAGTCTTTGACGGTGGTTTTGACAGATGTGTTGCCGCCTCCGTGGAGGACTAGATCGGCTTCTTGGCCAAGCAGGCGCGAAGTGTACACGCGAAGTGCAAGGTCGTCATTTGCTGGTGCTTCAGCCTTGTCGTATAAATTTTTCATCGATTCAGTTGAGATGGTTAAAGATTCAATTATTGGGGGGTGAATAGAGGTTGGCGCCCCTCAGGCGAGGGGCGCCGAGTGTGTGTGGATGGTGTAGTTATTCGCCGAGAAGTGGGAGGAGCTGCTCCTTGCACCACTCACCATTTTGGATGGTGACTTCATCTGGGTGCTTGATTGCGTGCTCACATTCGTCTTCGCAAACGATCCAACCCTTGTAGTTGCGTTGGAGGAGGAATTCAGTGATCTGGTGGAAGTCGACCTTGCCTGAGCCCATTTGTGCCCATGGCTCGATGCCGTTACCAGAGAAGTCCTTGTAGTGGATGTGGTTGATGAGGTGCTGCCACTTGGTCATGGTTTGGATCACGTCCATACCGCCGCGGATGATGTGACCGACGTCCGGTGTCCAGCCAGTTGCCTCTGGGTCGAGTGAAGAAAGGACTACGTCGTAGTCTTCCTGTGTGCGACAGAGGGATGCTGGTGGTGAGTTCGGGTGGAAGGAACACTTGATGCCTTTAGCTGCTGCACGACGAGAAACCGCGTTCACGTTGTTCACGAGATTGAGGCGACGTTGCTGAAGGTTGTCCTTGCGGCCACTAGGAAGTGGTACTGTGCCGAGTGGTACGCCTGGGAAGTGCTCAGCAAGAGTTTCGATCGCCCAGTCAGCACATGCGCGCTCGGACTCAGTTTCCTCTGCTTGGTCCCAGCTACAGATGATTGGGAGCGCGATGAGTTCGACGCCAGCTTCTTCAAGGTCAGCCTTCATCTTTGCTGGATCGAACCAGTCACCCATCCAGTAGTTGTCGTATGGTTCAAGCACCATTGGCTCAATACCTTTGAGGCCTGCTTTTTTGATGACTTTGGCCATGTGAGCAAGCTTGTTGTCGTTGCCTTCGCCATAGCCGTCCATGAACCATGTGTACACTTGTGAACCGAATTTAATATCAGACATGATAAATTGTTATTTGTTAATAGTTGATTGTATTTCGTGCGGCTCTGGTGAGCCGCTTTTTTGATTTAGTTAGCGAGGAGCCACTCAGTGGTCTTCGCGTTGAAGGCGTCCATGTTCTCGAAGTGGAAGCCGTGTCCAGCATTGTCGTAGAAGTAGGTGTCGCAATTAGGGATTGCGTTGGCTACTTCGTTTGCCATCCAGAGTGGTGTGAAGATGTCATCGATGCCGCCAGTGACGTAGCAGGGCACCTTGATGTTTGGTAGCTCTGCCAGTGTGTCGTGGCTGGTGCATGCTGCGGCCTGAGCCTCGAGGCCGTGAAGCGGCTGAGGTGTTTGGTCGAGGTTGGCACCTTGTTGGCCTTCAGCGAGTGATGCGTAGCATTCTTTATTGTCCCAGAATGGCTTGGCGAAGATGAGTGTCTGGATGTAGTGCATGAATTCACCTGGGGTGAAGCGTGCCTTACAATTAGCCATGTGTTGGAAGATGCCCTTGGCGTAGTTGTCAGTGCGAGCCCATGTGCACATGAGGACTGCTGACTTAACTTTCTCTGGGTGACGGAGCATGAGTTGCTGGGCAATGATAGAGCCCATGGAGCAACCTACCACACGAGCGGACTCGATACCCAGTTCATCCATGAGTGCTGCGTAGTCGTCAGCCATCATGGCAGAGGAGTACGGGCCTTCAGGCTTGTCTGAGAGGCCGACACCGCGGTTGTCTGGCATGATGCAGCGGAAGTGTTTGGACCATTCCTCAGCGTGTGCTTCCCACACGCCGCCTGGAGCGGTGATACCCATGATGCAGATGAGTGGCTCGCCGGAGCCAGCTTCTTGGTAGTGCATCTGGATGCCATTTGCTGTTACTGTTGGCATAAAATTATGATCAAATGAGGTTGATTTTGGAGGTGGGTGAATGGCTCGGGTGAGCCAGTTCAATTAACCCACTGCGTTGCGCACTTTGATGGATGCTTCGAGGATGGCGTCCCAAGTCTTTGGTGACTCGAGAACGTCATTGTCGAACATGCAACCGTCCCAACAAATGTGCTCGATGCCGCGGTCTGCGTAATCCTGGAGCCACATTTCAGCACACTTGGTGATGTCAAGTTTGCCATTTGGATCGTCAGCTTGACAGTGGCGGCCAGTCTTATCGTGGTCGCCTGTGCCGTGCACGGAACCGTCGTTCTGAGCTACGTGGAAATCGAGTGTCCATGGACGGAGTGCGTCAGTCATGGTCTTGTATGCTGCCCAGAACTCGTCGTCGGAGTAGCCCTCTTTGAGGAGTGCTGCTTCTGGAGCGTTGTAGCCGAGAAGGTAAAGGTATGTGTGTGCGAGGTCAGCTTGGAAGCCTACGGTTTCAGGCATTCCTGTCGCTTCGAGAGTGTTTACCATGTGCTTCCAGGAGTGCATGCCACCCCAGCAGATTTCACCTTCAGCTGCGAGGCGTTCGCCGTATTGTTCAGCTACTTTACCAGCGCGCTGGAATGTTTCTGCAAGGAGCTTGGTGTTGCCAGCCTCGTCTTTCGCGAAGTCTTCTGGGCCGCCAGCGGAGTCGATACGGATGAGGCCGTACTCACGTGCGCCGTGGTCTTTGAGGGTTTGACCGATTTTAGCGGAAACTTCTACAGCTTTGACGAAGTTGTCGCGATCGTCTTGTGAGCCGAATGCACAGCCACCTACGGTTCCTGGCCAGATCGGTGCGACAAGCGAGCCGATTTTGAAGCCGCTCTCCGCGATTTGGTCGGCCATGCGGCGGATTTCGTCATCGCTTGCAAATGGATCGGTGTGTGGATGGAAAAGGAAAAGATCGACACCGTCGAATTTCTCGCCGTTTACTTCGGCGTTGCTTGAGAGCTCAAGCATGCGTTCGAGTGAGATTGGTGGGTGGTCAGTACCTTCTTCCTTGCCAACGAGGCCCGGCCACATTGCGTTATGTAATTTTAGAGACATAGCTTAGTTTGTATGGTTTTTTTGTTTGTGGTGATCGTTATCTATAAAAAAGAGGCGGTTGTCTTGTATGCCTCAGTTTGTTTTTTGTATGAAATCGGCAAATGGGTTTATTGCGCTTGGAGTCATTTAAGTAATTCTAACTATTGTGCGAAATCTTGGCGCGGTGGCGTTTGCGGTACTTGAGTGGTGTCTCGTTGGTGACCCTAGAAAACTCTCTACTAAAGTGACTTTGGTCGACGTAGCCGCAACTTGCGGCAATGTCGGCAAGGCTTTCATTGCTGTGGCTGAGTTTGTAGCAGGCGTCATGCACGCGCAAGTGGCGGATGTATTGCCTAGGTGTCATATGAAATTGTTTTTTGAACTTTCGCTCGAAGGCACTAACAGAAAGATGCGCTTGCTTTGCAAGCTCTGAAACTGGCAAATTCTCAGCAAATCTTGAGTGCATTGTCTTCAGTGGGGCGCCGAGTTCGGAGTGGATGTCGATGGCGGAGGTTCCGGTGGAGAAGGGGCGCGTGGTTCCGGCGATCGCAATGACTTCGCCGGTGGCATTGAATAGGGGGATTTTGGTGGTGGTGGACCAATCGACGAAACCCTTCCCTCGGGGGACTAGTTCGACTTTGTTGTAGAGTGGGGTGCCGGAGCGGATGACCTCGATGTCATCTTTCTCGTATTTGGTGTACTGGCTAGGCGGGAAGAAGTCTCGGTCCATTTTCCCGAGTAATTCTTTAGGGGAGTCGACGCCGAGTTTTTTTGCGAGCCGATAATTTGCTGAAACGAAGCGCAGATCGGTGTCCTTGACGAAGTAGAGGAAGCCCGGCAGGTGGTCGAAGAGTCCTTCGCCGTGATCAATGAGTTGGTGTTGTTCAAAGAAGGATTCGTCTTTGATCGTGCCCGTATTCATGATCTAACGTTTTTTGGGAAGGCGCTTCCCATTGAGGCGCGCTTCGATGAGGCTCGGGCAGGATCCCGAAGTTCTTAACTTTTCACAGTTGGCCTCGATGCGGATCGATTGTTGTTTTGGGCGAAAGCCCATGCGCCGTGTGATGCAGTCGTTGAGTAGCTCGATGTGTGAGTCTTCGAATTCAAGCACCTTGCCACAGTCGATGCAAATGAGGTGATTGTGGCTAGGGCTATCGTGGAAATTGGGGTCGTAGGTTTTGGTGTCTTCACCGAGATCGATCTCGTGGAGGAGCTTGGCCTCAAGTAATAGGTTGAGCGTGCGGTAAATGGTAGCGCGCGAGGCCTTGATGTTTGCTGATCGGACGCGATCCCAGAGTTCATCGGCAGTGAAGTGTTCGTCTTGGGCAAAGATGCAGGCCACGATGGCATCGCGCTGCGGAGTCTTGCGCAGGCCTTTCGACTTAACGAATTCGTTGAGTTTATTTTGAATCTCTTCTACCATTCGATCCAGAGCTTAGGAATTTTTTGTCACTTGTCCATCAGATGATGACTTTCGGGGTTGGTTTTTTTTGCTGATAGGTTAGATCCTATGCATGAGGAATTTGATAGCAGCTGTTTTGTTAGTGAAATCTTTCATTTTTTTAGCAGCCTGCTCGAGTGCTCCTGATGCTGTGGATGTTCGTGAATATCACTTGCGGGATTTGGAGCGTGTGAATCGTGATAACCCGATCATTCGAGCTGAGCAGCAAAAGCGGCTGCGAGGTGCGGTGTCATACAAAGAGCGCAGAGATCGCTTGGGGCAGTATTATTCTGTGAGTTGGAGTTTGCCACATGGTCACGGTAACAAAGATGTGAGAGTTGTGTTTCTGTATCAACAGGCTGACACTGGTCACGTGGTGTTGACGAAAGAGCAGCGGTTTACAAAGTCATCAGGGACTAAAACCTGTGAATTCATTTTTAATGGTGAAGAATATCGTGGAAAAGGGCGCGTGCTTTGCTGGAAAGTGGAGGCCTATGCGGATGGCGACTTGATCGGTAGCGAGCAATCTTATTTGTGGCGCGATAATCGTTAAATTTCCGCGTCAATGGATTGACGGCGGAGATTAATAGAGTATCATTAAGCTAATGCTAAAAGTTAGCAGTTCCAATAGTGAACACGACACACACAATATCCGCTGGTTCTATGCACTCACTTGCGTGGGTTAGCTGTGATGGCAAAGGAAGCTTCCTCAATAGCCTTAAACTCAAACAATGGGTGGAAGGGCAGATTGATAAAGGACTAAAGCATGTTGTGGTCGACTTGGACAAATGCACGGGAATGGATTCCACTTTTATGGGGACACTCGCTGGAATCGCGATGAAGCTCTGTAAAATCGATGGTGCGAAACTTGAGGTCGCCTTCGCCAACGGCAAAAACACTCAATCGCTCGAAGATCTCGGGCTCGATTGCCTCATGACCGTGAATCCAGGTCATCCATCGTGGCAAGATCAGGTTGCTGAAATTCGAGGAGCTCTCACACCATGCGGTGATCAGGGTGAAGGTACCAACCGCAAGCATGTCTACGAGGCGCACAAGACACTCTGTGATGCAGATGATTCGAATAACGAAAAGTTTGCCACGGTGCTCGATTGCCTCGAGCAAGAGCTTGCAGCTCAAGTCGAGCCTCGGCCACGTTCATAAATAACTTTTAGGTGGTGGAGACGTTGTTAGATTTTTGGCATTACATGTTGGATTCCGACAATGCTGTGGTCATCAGTCTCTTATTTAGTACGGTATTGCTGTATGCCTTATTGATCAATTGGCGTCGCACGCGTGCGAAGCTTGAGCGCTCAGAGGGGAAGATGGAGCTGATTGAGGTGGAGGAGCACCGGATGTTCGAGTTTTTGCACACCTTGGGGGTGGCGCTGGAGGAAGACCACTCTGCCTCGCGCCTGCACCGAGAGATTGTAGACGGCATCAACGCTGTTGTGATGTCGCAAGGTGCGGCATTGTATCTTATTGATAACAGCGGGCGATACTTGGTGCCGCGCGCCATTTCAGATGAATGCCCACTGTTGATTGGCCTGCCAGTTGAGGTGTTGAAGAAGTTTCAGGATGATGTGCGTGCTCTGAAGAGTCACGTTCGACTGAGTCGCGTGCCAGCTGGTGAGGGGATGTTGGGTTCTGTGCTTAGTTCAGGTGTTACTCAATCAGTTGTGGACGTGAAGAATCACGAGGCCTTCAAAGATGCCTTTGTTCAGTATACTGAAGAGGTTAAGGCCTTGGTGGCTCCCCTCAAATATGGAGGCAAAGACCTGGGGGTCTTGGCCGTGGCGCGCAAGGCTGATAGCCCAGATTACAGTGGGAATGAGTTTGATCTATTTAGCTCTGCAAGCGAGCAGGCTGCCTTTGCCTTGGGGAATGCGATGGTGCACCAAGAGGCGAATGAGAAGCGCAAGATCGAGGGTGAGCTGCGCAACGCGCGCGAAGTTCAGCAGGTGTTGTTGCCGAGTTCTCAGCCAAATGTGAAAGGCTACGACATCAGTGGGGTGAACCATCCGGCGCGCTTGATCAGTGGGGATTATTACGATTACATTGATTTGGGTGAGGGGAGCTGGGCGGTGGTGATTGCGGATGTTTCTGGCAAGGGTGTTGCTGCAGGTCTGCTGATGGCGATGTGCCGCAGCGTGCTCAGACTTGAGCTTGAGCGTACTGGCGACCCACTGGGTGCGGTACACCAACTCAACCGACAGCTGTATGCCGACATCAAAGAGGATTCCTTTATTAGCCTCGCGCTGTATGTGATATCCGAGCTGGACAATAGCGTGCAGGTGGTTCGAGCCGGTCACGATAAGGCGCCGTTACTACGGGCTGCTTCGGGTGAAGTCGAGTGGGTGAAGCCGCCTGGCTTGGCTATTGGTCTAGATGATGGCGAGGTTTTTGAGCGGGTGACGAAATTGCATCAGCTCGAGCTCGAGCCAGACGATATGCTTTTGCTATACACTGATGGGGTGACGGAAGCGCGAAACGAGCAGGACGACGAGCTTGGGGCTGATCCGATGGTCAATGTTCTTAGTCGGTATGCGCGCGATGGTTCTCAAACTGTGGTTTCGGAGCTTGAAAGCACCATCGACAAGTATGTGGGGAATGCGCTGCAGTCTGATGATATTACGATCATCGCGCTGCAGCGGAAGCTTTGATCGTGCTGTTTACTGTCATGGCGGCGAGCAATAACGCTCGAAATTCAAGTGGGACTGTGCATGGTGTTGGGTATGAGGATTGAGGTTCTGAATACGGGTTCTGAGTTGTTGTTAGGTATCACTCAAAACACTCATGCTGCGTGGATTGGTGGCGAGCTTCGCAAGCTCGGATTGCGGATCGCGCAGCAGACTACAGTGCCCGACGGAGATCCGGTACGTGATGCTATGAGAGATTCGGTGCAGCGTGCAGACGTCTTAATTGTGACCGGTGGGCTTGGCCCTACGAGCGATGACGTCACCCGCGAGGCGACTGCAGAGGCATTGGGGATCGAACTTATCGAGGACGAGCATGCGGTGCGTGTGATCAAAGAATATTTTTCCTCGCGTCAACGTGAGATGCCGGATTCCAATCTCAAGCAAGCATTGGTACCGTGTGGTGCTGAGGTGCTGCCGAATCCTAATGGTACAGCCCCTGGGGTATACGTGCCTCAGCGTTTGGGGGATCATTGCTGTGCGGTATTTCTCTTGCCGGGGCCACCGCGTGAGCTTCACCCGATGTACCACGCCGAGGTGCCGCACCGCCTGCGCGCGATAGCAGAGCTGGATGCGGACCATCTCATGCTTGAGCAAAAGGTGATAGGCGTGGGGGAGAGTGACTTGCACGAGGTGATTGATGCCACTTTACACCAGATCCCCGGCTTGGAGGTGGGTTATTGTGCTCGACCCTACGAAGTGGATGTGCGTCTGATTGGAGCCCAGGCTGCTGTAGAGCAGGGAGCGCAGTTGGTGCGCGAGGCATTTCCATCCCAGCTGGTCAGCGAAGATGGGGCGGGGGTACCTGAAGTGGTATTGCGCCAGTGTGTTGTGCGTGGCTGGAAGTTGGCCACTGCTGAGAGTTGTACGGGTGGCTTGATTGCGAGCATGCTCACCGATGTGGCGGGAGCATCTGAGGTGCTGACTCATGGATACGTGAGTTATGCAAACGAGGCGAAAGAGCAGCTTTTACATGTGCCGCACGATTTGCTCGTTGCTCACGGGGCCGTCAGTGAGGAAGTGGCCATAGCGATGGCTATCGGGGCGAAGAGAGATTCTGGCGCTGATATCGCGCTAGCAGTTACTGGTGTGGCTGGGCCAGGTGGGGGCAGTGAGGAGAAGCCGGTGGGCACTGCTTGGATGGCGGTCGTTGGCAAGAATGGAGAAACGTTCAGTCAAATGGTGATGCACCCAAAAGCGCGCACTGCGTTCAAGGAATTGGTGGCGTTGCGCGTTCTCGACTTCCTCAGGCTGCGATTGCTTAGCTAGATGTGCTGTTAAGAACCAGCCGGCAATAGGGTGTCCATGGCTGCGGCGAGTTGTGCCATTTTCGCTTCATTAGACCCAGCGTGATGAGGTGCGGCAAAGCGTGCGCTGTCATTGTCGTAGTATTTGCCGCTGGCATCTGCGAAGTCATCCGAGAGGCTTGCTTTGACAATGATTTCGGCGCCGATGCGGAGGTCTTTGCCTTCCATGCCAAAGGCAGCTTTTACCATCTTGCTGCCCAATAAAGAGGCGGGGTTCACCGCCACGAAGACGGGGCCTTCTGGGTGTTGAAGGGCTAGGTGACGGGTCCACATGGTGATGGCTAACTTGCTCTGAGAGTAGGCTTCCATCTCGGGTAGATGGTGGTTTCCGCGTAGGGCTTCTAGGTCGACTTCTGACTGCGCGGCGGAAGAAAGATTCACCACGCGCCCGTCATTCGGCATGATTGGGAGCACCTTCTTAGTGAGCAGGTAGGGAGCCAGCGTGTTGACCACAAAGCGCAGGTCTAGATTGTCAGCGGTGATGGGGTTGTCGGTTTTGAGGACTCCAGCATTGTTGATCAGTATGTCGATGCGCTCTTGCTCCGCGAGGAGGCGATCACCCATGGCGGCTACTTGCTCTAGGTCTGATAGGTCAGCCAAGTACGGCGCGGCATCAAGTTGGCTGTTGATCAGGCGCAGCTTTTCTAGCAGGGCGTGCATGCGCTCTTCGCTACGACCATGTAGGAGGAGTTTGTGTGGCGTTTCTGCCAGTATCCTCGCCGTGGTTGCACCAATGCCATCTGTGGCACCCGTGAGTAAAATCACCTTTTGCATTACACGATCATAGCATGTCTGAGGATTTGGTGAAGACGTAATTCTCAGATCCTCAATTAGGTGTCAGCGAAGTTCGAGGTGGATCGAGTGGCTGCCGGGAAGTTGTCCATTAGGTGAATGGCTTTGTGCTCAGTGAGGAGTAGATGGATTTTTTGTGATTTAGCAGCCAACGATGGCCGCAGGATCACACATACATCGGGGCCATTCTGCGCCAGTAGTAGCCGCGGTGGGCGCGGTCCTGCCATTCGTGCATGCGGTGGGGCACGGCTTTTTCGTTGAGCACCCGGCAGAGGTAATGGTTGTTGCCCAAGAATGGGTCTTGCTTGCCGCAGACGATGACGATGTCCATGGCGCGCATCGCCTCGAGCCGGTCATGGCAGTCGAGGTTCTTGAGGTAGTGCACTGGGGTGTTGTAGTAGACCGTCTCATCGTAGTGGCCTTCTAGCAGGTCGTTGAAGTCATCGGCTGCTTCGGTGAGGTTGTAGCGACCCGAAAAGACGCAAAGCTTTTGGAACAGGTGGGGGTGCTTGAAGGCGATGTTGGCGGCGAAAAAGGCGCCGAGGCTGCAGCCGTGTGAGATCGTGCAGCGGTGCGGGTTTTTCATCTGCATGAAGGGCAGAACCTCATTGAGGATGTATTCTTCGTACTCGACGTAGCGTTGCACCCGTCCGGTGGGATGCGCCCAGAAGCAATAGAAGCTCTCGCTATCGATGCCATCGATGCAGAACAATTGCAGCTGGCCCGCCTCGATTTTATGGCGCAGCGATTCGGTGATTCGCAGCTTTTCGTATTCGTAGAAGCGGCCGCCGCGCGTGGGGAAGACCAGCACCTTGGCCCCCGAGTGGCCGAACACCAACAATTCCATATCGCGGCGCAGCCTTGGGCTCCACCACTTGTGATATTCGCGATTCATTAGAGATCTTTGAAAAAGGATTCGAGCCCATGGAGTAGTTTCTGCTCTTCCTCCTCTTGCGCCGGGTAGTCCATGTGACCGGCGCTGAGGGTGAACAATTCCTTGGGGCCGGCGAGCGCGTTGTAGATGGCAAATTGCCCCGGTGGGGTCACCACTGGATCTGCTAGCGCGCATGCCACATGCACTGGGATCTTGATGTGCTTCGCCGCCTGCGCCGCATCGAACCACTGCAGGGTGTTCTCCACCAGCTGCGGTTCCTTTTTGTGCAGTGCCTGCACGCTGGCTCCGCTGCCCATGGTTTTGAGCTGAAGCCGCAGCATCTGGTGGCCGAAGGTGGGGACCTTGAAGTGCGCAATCTGCACCCGGTTTTCCCAAGCCAGCGCCATGGCGCCGACACCGCCACCAAAGCTGCTGCCGAGGTAGCCGATGTGGCCCTCGAGCTCGGGCTTCAGGCGCAGCAACGCGCTGACCGCCAGCCAGAGGTCCTCGACACAGCCGCGCAGGATGTAGCGCTCAGGCTTGTGGATGTCGTGCAGCACATGCCATCGCGGCTCGTCTGAAATTGGCGGATGCGCGGAGCGCCCGATCCCTCGTGCACAGGGGAACAGGATCGCTGCATCTTTGAAAGGAAGGTGGAAGTCTGGCTCGGTGCGGCCGCCGTAGCCGTGGCCCACAATCAAGCCGCGCTTGACCCGCCCGGACTTGGGCAGAAGCAACCAACCACCAATCTGTACGTCGTCTGTGGAGCGGTAGCTCATGTTGAACACCTGCCAGTCGCCCTGGTCGTATCCCGCATCTTCGATGCTCGGATGGGGGCTGAGCTGCAGCGCCTCCTCGCGCCAAGCCAGCCACATCTCAGCATAGCCCGCAGGCTCGGCAGGCACCTTGACGCCGAGTAGTTCATCGAGGTCAAAGCGATGGCTCGGGCGGATTCTCTTGCTTGCTTGTTCCATCTCCATCAATCGTGCGCTAGTTTCAACACCATCACTCTAGCACAATCAATGCCTGTCCGGTCACAGAATCGACAGGGAGTATTCAGGGTAGGTGGTGACAGGCCGGATCCATATTCAAAAAAATCACCCAGCACCCGGGGGCTCGTGTTGGAGTGGCTCGGGTGTGGGTGATGTTTGTCTGTCTTCGGTTTAGAGGCTTTCTAGGAAGCGAACGAGATCTTCAATTTCTTGGGGGCTCAGCTCGAGCGGGCGGATGTCGGTGTCGATGTCACGCGCTGTATTTCGGCCGGCTTGGTTGTAGGATTCGACGACTTCTTGGAGCGTGGCGACACTGCCATCGTGCATGTATGGAGCGGTTTGCCCGACGTGACGCAGGGAGGGAACTTTGAAGAGCTTGAAGTCGCGGCTACGACCTGTCTGTCTGGCGCGTCCAGTGTCGGCATTTTGCACGATACCATTGGCGCGGAAGCTTTCGTCGGTGAAGTTCGGGCCATCATGACAGCCGCTGCATCGCGCCTTGTTCATGAAGAGGTCGAGCCCGCGCAATTGTGAGGCATCGAGCGCGTCTTCATCTCCCGCCCAGTAGCGGTCTACGGCTGCTTCAGGCGAGAATTGTGTGGCCTGGAAGGATCCGAGAGCAGCAGTCAGGTTGGCCGAGTTTGGTGCTTCATTGTAGACCTCCTGGAAGCGCTGTGCGTAGTGGCTGTCTGAGGCGAGGAAGGCGATCGCTTCCTCCATGCTCAGGTTCATCTCGTGGCTTGCTTCGATGGGGATTTGAGCCTGCTGGTCGAGTCGTGCGGCATTCCCTCCCCAGCCTTGATGGGTGGAGAATAGGCGGTTGAACAAGTGCGGGGTGTTGCGATCCCCAAGTCCATTTGGCTCATTGCTTTGTGCGAGAGCGCGGCCATCGGTAAATGTCTGCTCTGGCACGTGACAGGTGGCACAGGAGGTGGAGCTTGCGCGCGACAAGCGGGTTTCGAAGAATAATTCCCCACCGAGTGCTGCAGCGGCGCTGCTGAAGCGATCGACATCGATGGCCTTGCTGCTGAGTTGCTCAAAGTGCGGTGGAATCAGCGCCTGTAGCTCGTCTGAGGCTGGCTCGGCGAGGTTGACATAGGCATTGTGGGCAATCTCGTAGTGTTGGCGTTCAACATTGGAGAGCTTGACTTCATCGATGATGAATAGTCCGTCGCTATCGCGTGGTCCAATGCTGACTTCGCCTGAGAAGTTTAAATCTCCTAGCTCGGCGGCATTGCTTTGGGCGATGACTTGAGCGTCTTGGTAGAGCGTGATCATTCCTCCTGCTTGGTAAGTCACGGCGAGGTGGACCCATTGGTTGTTCGGCACGCTATTGTTGCCGCTGACGCTGAAGCTTTCTCCGGCGGTATTGCGAAGCGTGGCTTGTGCTTGGCCGTTGTTGCCTAGGCCGACTTCAAGTAATCCATCGATGCTGAACATGCGGGTGCCTGAGTCTAGCACGCGGACGAAGAAGTCGACGGTGAACCCTTGGTCTAGGGTGTCCCAGCCTCGGTTCTTTTCGACCCGTACGTAGGAGCCAGGAGGGAAGTAGATTGCTTGTCCGTGGCGGCCTACGATGCTGTCTTGGTTATTGTACTCTAGTGGGAATCTCGCGCCTACCATGGTACCATTGTTGTCATTGCCAGAGGTGTCTGGGGTGCGCGTTACTTGGTAGTTGCCATCGCGGTTGAGCATCTCATTCATGCCGAAGTAGAGCACGTGGTTGCCATCGAGGAAGTCATTGAAGCCAACTTCCGAGTAGTCTTGGGAATTGGATCCAAAGATCGGGTATGCTGGGCCACGCACTGAGTAGGGGATGGCAAGGTCTTTGACGTCCTTGAAGGGCGACCACATGGTGGTGAATGCTCCGGGTGAGGAGACAAAGAGGCGGGTGCTGCGGTGACGGAACGGGTTGATTGGTCCATCGATGTGGCGCAGCAAGCCGCCAGTCCAGCGCCCTGTCACAGTGGTGCCGGTGCGGCGACCATTCACACCGTCACGTGAGGCTTGGTAGAATAGCTCAGAGCCATCGCGGCTGATCCATGGGTAGGCTCCCTTCACTAGGTCTCCTGTGTTGTATGTATTCCCTTCCGCATCGCGCAGTGGTTGCTGGGCGAGTGGGTAGCGGATCTGGAATGGTTGCCCAGCGATGTCGCGGTCGCGGTCGACGTGATACATGTCGGCCACTGAGCGCACGGTACTCCAGTTCTGAGTGGCACCAGGTGTGGGGTTCCAGCTGTAGACTAGGTTGTCGATGCGACCATCATTTGATGGGTGCCCTTGGAAGATGATGAGGCGGCCATCGATGGAGATGCTGGGCTCGATGCCTAGGAAGTCGGAACCATTGGTGTAGGTGTACTTCTGGAACGAAGTGGTGAAGCGGGCACTACGTACGCTAGCATCTGCGGTGTTGGGGTTCTGTACCACGATGGTGGCGCGTCGGTGCCCCATGTGCTTGTTGGTGCCAAATTGTTCCGTAGTGTGGATGACCAAGGCCTTGTAGGTGAGAAATTCACCATTGGCGACAACGTTGCCTGAGGCGTCTGAGGGATGTGGGTTTGCACCATTGAAGGCAGGATCGGGTACGATGCCTAGCCAGTTCACGTGATGTGCTGAACCGTTGCTGACTTCAATGTGCACGCGCGATGATGCAGCGCTATTACTGAAGGCGTTGCTGAAGTTTGGCGCGCCATCGCTATCACGGGTGATACGCTCAGGGCGCAACACACTAACTACCCAGCCGGAGCTGATGGTGCGGATGAAGACGCGTCCATCCCAAGTTTCTGCATGGCCATTGCCATTGAAGCGTGAGTTGATCGGGCGCGATGGCACGATGGGGCGTGTGTCATTGAGCGAATAGAGCGCTGCATCAGGGCTGGAGAAGCGTCCTGAGCTTTGAGTCGTGTCGAGTTCATTGTCGGGCTCAGGCTCCTGAGGGTTGAGTACAATGACCTGACGGCGCACGGTGAGGGCCGCATTGCCGGCGGCGTCGGTGACGTCGTAGCTCAGGGTGTAAGTGTTGGGTGTTTGGGTGTCAACGCTGCCGCCCACGCTGATGGCTCCGCTGAGGTCGCCATCGACGTTGTCGTTCGCGCTAGCACCTGGGTCCACAAAGCTCTCGCCTTGGTTGATTGTGACCACTGCATTGCCTGCAAGGGTGATCACGGGAGCGACGATGTCGAACTCACCGGGGTCGCCATTCACCCACCATGCCAAGGACTCACCGTGGAAGAGTGCGAGCATGCCAGAGTCCATGAGCTCGAGTTTCGGGCTGCTCCCCATCACTTGGTTTGCCCAAATGACCTGACCTGTGCTGTCACGCAGTACGAGGTTGCCATCGTTTTGCATGGTGAGACGGTCGGCGTCTTGGCCACCAGTGCCAGCAGACCAGAGAACGAGGTTCTGGATGGCATCGCGTAGTTGCAGGTCGCCAGTGTTATCCAGTCCAAAGGTGAATTGGCTATTGTCGGAGATGAGTAGGTCTCCGGTGTAGAGGCGTTCATTGCCGAGAAGTTGTCTGGTAGATGAGCCAGAATCGTTCAGGCTATCTTCGACCAAGATGGTGCGTGTGATGGTGGTGGCTGCATTGCCGGCGGCATCGCTGACGTTGTAGTTGATGCTGTAGCTGCCACTATTTAGGGTGTTGACGCTACCGGTGATGCTGATGGCGCCAGTGAGGTCGCCGTCCACATTGTCGGTGGCTGTGGCTCCTTGTTCTGAGTAGTTGCCTCCGCGTGTGAGGGTCACAGTTGATGCGCCATTGAGTGTGATGGTAGGGGCTGTGGTGTCGGCCACTACGATCTCACCGTTTTGCCACCACACGGCTTGTTCGTCGTGGTAGAGCACTAAAACACCTTGATTATTGAGTTCGAGGCGTGCGGTGATGCCGCTGGCATCTGTGCCGCTGGCCCAGAGAGCTTGACCTGCGGTGTCGCGAATGACGAGGTTTCCATCGCCCTGCAGGCGCACGCGGTAGGCATCGCCGTTGCCGCCTAAGTTCCAAACTTCCGCATCGAGTTCGCGATCTGTGATACTCAGGGTGCCGTTGTCGAGCAGCTGGAGGATGAAGCGGCCGTTCTCTGAGATCAATGGTTGGCCGACGAGCAATTGATCGTTGCTCAATAATTGGGGGGTGAGGGTGCCAGAGTTGTTGCTTGGTGCCACGACTTCCACGCTGCGAGTGAGCGGTGTGGCGGTGTTCCCTGCGGCATCGGCAACTGTGTAGGTGATCGTGTAGCTGCCGTAGCTGAATGAATCTACGAGGCCACTAGATTCAATGTATTCGGAGAGATCGCCGTCGGTGTCATCTTCCGCGGTGGCCCCTGCGTCTTGATAGCTTTCGCCGCGTACGATGCTGATTTGATTTTCGCCAATCAGGCTCAGGATGGGAGCGGTCTCATCGGGTTCAGGTGTTAGGGCATTGGTTGACCAGACAATTTCGTCGTCTTGGAGGATGGTGAGAGCTCCATCATTTTGTACCACCAAGCGCGGGATGCCAGAACCCATGGTCTCCGATGACCACAGTGCCTGTCCTACAGCATTTCGGAGCACGAGGTTGCCGTCATTCTGAAGTTTGAGACGCGTGGCTCCGACGCCATCAGTGCCTGAGGCCCAGACCACGGTGGCATTGACTTGGTCGCGGAGTACGAGATTTCCGTCGCCTTGGAAGGTGAAGCGAAATGTACCATTGGCAGAGTACAGGCGCTGGTTTAGCTCGAGGCTTTCATTGGCTCCCAAGCGATCACGGTAGCGGCCCATCATCCAGACTGGGGTGTCTCCATCAAAGAGTACGAGGGTGCCGTCATCAAGCAAGTAGACGCGTGGAGCGGCTTCGGTGGTCGTTTGGCTATTCCAGAGCGGTTGGCCGAAGTCATCGTAGAGAGCGAGTTCACCATGCTGGTGTAGGATGAATTGCGAAGCGGTGCTGCCCTCGGTGTTGGTGGACCAGAGGACTTCGTTGCTGTTGCGGTCGTTGAGTACCACATTTCCGTCAGCATTGAGGCTGAGTGCGAATTGATTGCTCATGGCGATCAAGGACTCTCCTTGAATCAAAGAATTTCCTCCAGCTAGGGCGTCAGTCCATGGACCAGTGGGGAATCCTGGGCCAGCCACTTGCCAGACTTGGCGTCCGTCGTGACTTAGGACGAGATCCCCATTCTTTTCTAGGCTGAGCCTCGGAGCGCCCGTGCCTACTGTGCTGCTATCCCAGATGGCTGAGCCCGAGTTGTCGCGAAGTACAAGGTTGCCATCGCCTTGCATGTAGAGGGTGTTGCCACCGCTTTGTTGCGTCTGGCTGGACCAATAAGCGGCTCCTGATACTTGATCGCGCAGCACGAGGTTGCCGTCGCCCTGAAGCTTGAAGCGATATCGAAGATTCAGCGATTGCAGGTACTCATTTTGTGTGAGTCTCTCATTGCTGAGGAGTTGGGCTTGCTCTTCAGTGCTTGGTAGAGACTGAGCTTGCGAGTAGTCAGTGCACAGAAGGCCAGGAGCGCAGAGCCAAAGCGCTCTACTCAATGTGTTGTGTAGGGTTTTCATGGGATTTTAAATATCTGATTAAATTCATAAAATAGATGAATTTAATGCATGATAGGTATGTAGGGTGTTAGACCAAAACATAAGCTGTGTTATAGGTGAAGCGTAAAGTTGATCTTTTTTGTGAATGTGTTCGGAGTGCGCCTTAATCGTCATGAGCTGTTCTGTCCGTGGTATTTAGATTCGAGGCGTGACAGATGTTTGGAATCTTGGTTTAACCAAGGGATTGCTGTACGCGAGGTGGGAGAGATGTCTCAGCTCATAGCGGGCAGTCATACGAACCTAGACAAACCATGATGATCAAATTGATAGTAATCGCAGCAGCAGCAGCTTGTATGAGCTCATGCTGCATGACCTGCATGTAGCAGTGCCAAGGCGCCCAATGCGTGCCAAATGAAAACCCCAGAGCTCATGATGAGCCTGGGGTTTTTTGTATGAAGGAGTGCGGCACTGGGCCATCTGTTGGCCCTCGCTGCCAGCGATAGATTCAAACGCTGTAAATGGGCAACCCTGAGCTCAGTGAAGCGCAGGGTTGCGCAGGGTTGCGGAGGTTTGGGGGTGACTAAAGCTAGGAATATTTTAGTGACTGGCGTCACCTGCTCCCGATGGGATATGGATGCTTTCTACCATGTCTTGTACTGACTGCGGTGGTGCAGGAGTGACGGCGCTGACGATGAACGTCACGATAAAGTTGAGGAGCATGCCGAGGCAACCAATGCCTTCGGGGGTGATGCCAAAGAGGTACTGGTCTGGGGTGCCACCCCAGAACTGGAAGTACAGGATGTAGCCCAGTGTGAAGCTGATGCCTGAGATCATACCAGCGATGGCTCCAGGCTTGTTGACACGCTTGGAGAAGATGCCCATGAGCAAGGTCGGGAAGAAGGATGAGGCGGCAAGGCCGAAGGCGAAGGCCACGGTCTTTGCAATGAATGCGGACGGTGGGTTGATGCCGAAGAAGGCCGCAACAGCAAGTGAGGCGAAAGAGGCGATACGCGCGTACATCACTTCTTCTTTGTCGCTCAGGTCAGGCTTGATGATATTTTTCATCAAGTCGTGTGAGATCGAAGTGGAAAGCACCAAGAGCAAGCCCGCTGCGGTGGAAAGCGCCGCTGCGATACACCCTGCCATGAGAAGGGCGATTACCCACATGGGGAGACCCGCCATGGATGGGTTCGCCATGACCATGATGTCGGTGCCGAACCAGAGTTCGTTGGGGTTGCTGTCGTCAGCTTTGTTTGCGAGGAGTCGCTCGCCGTGGATGCCAACTTTTTGTTGGTCGGGTGCTGTGATTTCAGGGTAGTTTGGCTTTTTGCCTTGGAAGACGCTATTGCTGCCTGCCTCTGACTTTCCGGGGCCGAAGTACTGGATTTTCCCGTCGCCATTCTTATCGACCCATGCCATTTGGCCGGTTGATTCGAATTCTTGCAACCATGATGGGGCTTCGGTGTATGGAGTGTTGTGAAGTTTTTCGATGAGGTTCACGCGTGAGAATGCTCCAATGGTAGGGGCTGTGAGGTAGATCACAGCGATGAAGAGCAGCGTCCAACAAGCGGACTTTCGCACGGACTTCACGTCTTTCACCGTGAAGAAGCGCACGATCACGTGAGGGAGTCCCGCTGTGCCACACATGAGGGCGGCGGTGATGCAGAACATGTTGAGGGTGGAAAGCTTGCCGGAGGTGTATTCTTTGAATCCAAGTTCGGTATTGATGTTGTTCAATTTTTCCAAGAAGGGGACGGCTTCAGCCCCGCCAGCGGTGTAATTTCCTATCAGGCCGACTTGTGGGATGACATTCCCAGTAAGGGCCATGGCGATGAAGACTGCTGGGATGGTGTAGGCGAAGGACATCACACAGTATTGTGCCACCTGGGTGTAAGTGATGCCTTTCATGCCGCCTAGTCCGGCATAGAAGAAAACGATGGCGGCACCCACGATAACGCCGGCCGAGATGCTAATGCCGAAGAGTTGTGAAAACACCACGCCCACACCACGCATCTGCCCCATAATGTAGGTCATGCAAATGAAGATAGCACAGACAACTGCGACTGCGCGTGCAAGTTTGGAGTAGTAGCGGTCGCCGATGAAGTCAGGTACCGTTGCTTTGCCAAACTTACGTAAGTAGGGCACCATGAGTACGGTGAGTAGTACGAAACCTCCAGTCCAGCCCATGAGGAAGCGGGCTCCATCATAGCCGCTGATGGCTACTGTGCCAGCCATGGAAATGAAGGTGGCTGCAGACATCCAGTCGGCCGCAGTGGCTAGTCCGTTAGCCAGTGGTGATACTCCGCCTCCAGCAGTGTAGTATTCTTTTGTTGATGAGGCTCGTGAGCGAATCGCAATCACAATGTAGAGTGCGAAAGTGATGCCAATAAAGACGAAGTTCAGTTGGTCTTGAGTCATATGAATGTGGTGTTAGGTAGTAGAGGAGGGGATTTAGTCTTCCTCGGAGTAGCCAAATTTACGGTCGAGTGAGTTCATGCGCCATGCGTAAACGACTAGGATGAGTACAAAGCAAATGATCGATCCTTGCTGAGCCATCCAAAACCCGAAGGGTGCTGTACCTACATTGGGAGCATTGGCATCCAGCCATTCGCGGAATAAAACACCACAGCCAAGACTCACAAAAAACCATACGGCGAGAAGTGAGAGAACGAGATTGAGGCAAGCGCGCCTATAACGATGAGGATTATTCGGTTCCATAGGTGTTTGTAGAGTTAAAGCAATAAAGCATCTATCGTTAGAGCTTATTCATGGCAAGGATGAAAGGAGATATTTTTACAGGGTTTGACAGCTTCTAACTATAGTTAGAATGTGGGTTGAGGCTGCGTGTGGGTACTGTGAATATGTGGTGGTGAACCGTTATCTCCTTGAATCACTCTAACTGATGTGATAGTTGTCATAGTTACATCGTTTTTATAAGTAGCTTTGATAGAGTTGAATAAAGGTTGTAGGTGTTTGATGTTTCTCCGGTGGCTCGCATTGGGGGTATTGATGGTGCTGCCTCTTTGTGAGCCGGTAGCGGCTGGTGGGACGGGTTTTGCTGAAGTGCCTGGCGATCAAGGTAGCCTAACATTGTATGTCGATAATGACCGCTCACTGAATATTGATAGTGATTACACAAGCGGCATTCGCTTGAGTTGGGTTTCTCCTGAGCTAAAGCATGGTGCTTGGAGTATGTTTGACCAGGCTTTGGGGTATTTGGCTGGGGCGCAGGGACGAGAGACCTGGCTGGGGAGGCTCAAGGGCTATGGTCGTGGTAATGCATTGCTGAGGCAGCGCAGTTTCTCGTTCACCCACTTGATGTACACGCCTTTTGATGAGCAGGCTACTCGTCCACCTCCAGGCCAGCACCCGTATGCAGGGTGGTTAGGCTTGGGATTTGGAGCCTCAGTATCAGGAGAGCGTAGCGTGAGTTCTGCAGACTTGATGCTCGGGGTGATTGGGCCAGCGGCCGGGGGACAGGAGGTGCAAGATACTTTTCATTCGATTCGCAACACCACGCGCTTTTCAGGTTGGGATAGTCAGGTTCCTAACGAAGTAACGCTCAATTTATACCTCAATACGAAGCGTAAGATTTCGTGGGCTAGTCGCGGCAGGCGCGAGGGGTGGGGGACTGATACTATTTGGCATAGTGGGCTTGCCATCGGGAATTTCAAAACACAGGCGACATTGGGCTCGATGATGCGACTAGGCTGGAATTTGCCCGATGAGGTTCGCGACATGCGGCTTTCGGAGTCGGCACAGCGTCAAGCGGGTTTTTTATCCACTGCTGTTCAAGCTGATGGCTTGAGTGCCTATGCTTTTTTGGGGGTGGAGTTGCGAGGGGTGCTTCATGATGCGGTGCTGGATGGCCCTTTGTTTAGTGACTTCGATACAGGTGTTAGCAAGGAGCCTGTCATTGGGGATCTCTATGTTGGATTCGCCTTGAGCTATCATGGCATAGACTTCGGGATCTCGCATACCTTTCAGAGTGATCGTTACAAAAGTCAGCTGAAGAATGATGATTACAGCTCTTTTTATGTGAGTGTCAGATATTAGATTCAGCTTTTTCTATCA
This sequence comes from Rubritalea marina DSM 17716, assembly GCF_000378105.1. Taxonomy (GTDB): domain Bacteria; phylum Verrucomicrobiota; class Verrucomicrobiia; order Verrucomicrobiales; family Akkermansiaceae; genus Rubritalea; species Rubritalea marina. The sequence continues at coordinate 146,177 of NZ_KB899255.1, forward strand.
ATCTCGGCGAGCTTTGTGCTAAATAATGTCTATGAGTAATGCCAAATGCATCCCCTTCGTGGCGGTCATTTTTGTGATGTTGTTTCAGACGCTGGTCTTGAGTGGATCTGCGTCTGCAAGAGAGCAGCCTACTGAAGTCAAAATCGCCTATGTTGTGTTGGACATTGATGCCGTGAGCAGCGCGGATCAGAGCTTTACGCTGAATGTTTTTTTTCGAGCGCAATGGCACGACCCTGAAGAGGCCCATGATGGAGAGAAGGCAATCACCAAGGAGCTGTTGGATGTCTGGCATCCGAGGATTCAAATAGCCAACCGCAAGAAGGCCTTCAATACGATGGATGAAGTGGTGACGATCCAACCAGACGGCACCGTGACATACATCCAAAGGATTTGGGGGGGCTTTTCGCAAATCATGAATTTGGCGGACTTTCCCTTCGATTCACAGAAGTTTCAAATCCACATTGTGTCGGTGGGGCACCAGCCATCGGAAGTTCAGTTTGTGTTAGATGAAGACGTGAACTCGGGGATTTCTGAGAAGTTCTCCTTGCCTGACTGGGACGTTACGGATCACAAAGCATGGGCTGAGAACGGGAAGATGTATCGTGAGATGGAAGAAGTACCGATGTTCACCATCTCACTGGAGGCGAAGCGCTACAGTTGGTATTATATGGTGAAAGTGATCTTGCCTTTGGTGTTGATTGTGGCGATGTCGTGGATTGTATTCTGGATTGATCCTGAGCAATCGAGCACGCAGATTGGTGTCGCTACCACGTCGATGCTGACCTTGATTGCCTATCGATTCACCATCGATCGATTGGTCCCGGCTGTGTCCTACTTGACACGCATGGATGAATTTATCCTGAGCTCGACTATCTTGGTGTTCATCACGCTGTGTGAGGCGGTGACGACCTCGGTTCTCACCAAGCATGGAAAGGCGCAGCTGGCTACGACCATGGACAAATGGTTCCGCATCATCATTCCTTTGAGCTTTGCGTTACTCACTTACCATGCCTTTTTTAGCTAAACAAACGACCATGCGATATCTGAAACCCATCTCGATCATCTGTGCCATTCTGTTCTCCAGCATGCTTGGCTATGCTGAGCAGAAACAAGTTGTTGGGCAGGACCAGTCCCAAGCTCAAGCTCATAAGGCAGCTGTAGCCGAAGTGGTTTTGGAGCCAAATACAACAGTGAATCTTCGGCAGTTGGTGACTCAGCTGCGTCCACTCAGAAAGGCAGAGTTAGAAAAGCTCTTGAGCGAGTGGGTCAGCCAGTTAGAGAAGCAAGTCACGATCACAGCAGATTATTCATTTCGCATTGATTCTGGCGCGTTGTCGGAGGAGGACCGCAAAAAGTTTATTCAGCTAGAGCAGGAATCGCACACTCAGGAGTTCGAGATTGCGAAGCGTGCTAAATTGGTGATGGGCTCACTGGAGGCAAAGGGTGGAGACATCAAAGAAGCGCAAGCATACATCAATGCGACGACTGACATTAGTAGCGATCTCGATCCGTCCGGGCGAATGGAATACCTCTACACTCTTGCTCTGAATTGGATGAAAGACCCCGATGGGGGGATTGTCTTTTTGGGCCGTGTGCTTGGCGCCATTCTCTTGATCGTCGTCTTCTGGGGAGCGGGTATTGTGGTGCGTCTATTGGTGAAGCGTGCGATTTCTAAGCGTCGTAGTGTTTCTCGTATTCTCAAAGACTTCCTGATCCGTTCGGTGAGTTGGGTGGTGTTACTTTTTGGGATGATGTTTGCGCTATCTTCATTGGGGGTATCGATTGGGCCGATGCTAACGGCAATGGGGGCTGGTGGCTTTATTATCGGCTTTGCCTTGCAAGAGACTTTAGGGAATTTTGCGAGCGGTATGATGATCATGATATACCAGCCATTTGATGAGGGCGATTTCGTCGAAATTTCTGGAATCAGTGGGAAAGTAGAGAAGATGAGTCTCGTCTCTACGACCTTGCTCACTTTTGATAATAAGGAACTCATCATACCCAATAAAAAAGCTTGGGGGCAGACGATCATCAACTACTCAAGCCGTGAGGTCCGCCGCGTCGACATGATCTTTAGTATCAGCTATTCAGACGATGCGAAGAAGGCTTGTGAGGTGCTTAAGGAGATGGCTGCTGAGCATCCTTTGGTGTTAGAAAATCCACTGACTGTGGTGGGCGTGCATGCGCTTGCGGATTCATCAGTCAACCTATTCCTGCGCCCATGGGCGAAGACAGAAGACTACTGGGAAGTGCATTACGACCTGATGCACAAAGCGAAGATCCTGTTGGAAGGTGCTGGAATGACCATTCCATTCCCACAACAAGACATGCACATCATCTACGAGAATCAGCCCGCGTTGCAGCCACCTGAGCCGAATGAAAAGGATTAAGCCCTATGGGTTTACCTTTTTGACGAACTTAGCCTTCAGCCCCAGTGTTAGGCCATCCATCTTACAGGTGATCTCATGATCGCCGTCTTCCTGGAGCCGGATGGGTTTCGATTTTGTGCCGCTTTTAAGCACTTTCGAAGTTCCCGTGATTTTCTTGTCTTTGATCATCTGTACGATGTCGCCGTCTTCAAGTACGTTGCCATAGGCATCTTTGACGACACGTGGGCCGAGCTCTTCTTCTGGTTCTTCGAGTGTTGTCTTTTCCCACTCATGGCCGCAGGTTAGGCATTCATAATGCGTGGCGCTTTCGGTGACATCGTCCATGGTGCATAGCGGGCAAGTGATCTCAGACATGCACTGAGCAAGCAGGAACGACCCGATGATTGCAAGGCATTTGTTCCAGTGGAGTATTCTCTCCGAGGATCAATGTTTGTTAGATTGTTTGACATGGTTCTAACAGTGATTTAATCAGCTGATAGGCAATGTGGTGATACGATGAATGAATTGATGATAGAAAAAACGGAAGACATTTTAGCACATTGCTTGGACTGGTTGCAGTTGTGTATCGACAAGCGGGTGAAGTATTACTTCGAGTTAGTTGAGGATGATTGTGAGTTGCCAGAGATGGATCTGCCATCAGGCGGATCAGGAGGGCTAGTGGGCTGGATGCGAGAGCGTGACTTGAATCAGGAGGAACAATTTATTTTGCTCTTAAGCATAGCTTCATTGGTTCGCCCTGAAATGTTAGATGTGCTGTTCTCCGAGAACAAAAATACCGGTCGGCGTTACACCGAGTTTGGTGGTGTGCATGATAATGCGCAACAGGGAGGGTTTGTGCCCAGCGTGCAGACAGCATTATTTCTACTTGCTGGAGGAGACATAGGGAAGCGATTGAAAGTGATGCGTGTGTTCCGTCCCGACCACTTCTTTTTTAAAGAACGCATTCTTGAAGCACCTGAGAAGCCAGATTCTGGTGTGTTATTGAAAACAGCTCTTCGTCTGACTCCAACAGCACTGTACCAGCTGTTGTGGCAGGACGAATACAGTCCGGATTTACGCAGTGATTTCCCAGCAAAGCGCGTGCGCACGAGTCTGCAATGGGATGATCTTGTGCTCAGTCCTGGGGTGAAATCTCAAGTGATGGAGATTCGTACTTGGATGGAGCACGAGGAAAAAATCAACAATGCGTGGGGGCTTAAGAAGATTCTTAAGCCAGGGTATAGGGCCTTGTTTCACGGGCCTCCGGGTACGGGTAAGACTCTTACAGCGGGGCTCCTTGGCTCTGCTTTAGGGCGCGATGTTTATCGCATTGATCTGTCGATGGTGGTCAGCAAATTCATTGGTGAGACGGAGAAAAATTTAGCCGCCGTTTTTGATCTGGCTGAAAATGAGAATTGGGTGCTCTTTTTTGATGAAGCTGATGCGCTCTTTGGGAAGAGGACTCAGACTCAGTCTTCTAACGATCGCTTTGCCAACCAAGAGGTTTCGTACCTTTTGCAGCGGGTTGAGGATTTTCCAGGCTTGGTGATCTTGGCGTCTAACTTCAAGGGGAATGTGGATCCTGCTTTTGTGCGTCGTTTCCAGTCTTTGATTTACTTTCCACTGCCAAAGCATGAGCAACGTCTGCAGCTTTGGAGGGATTCCTTGGGTCATGGGCTCAGGTTAGCTGAGGATGTTGATCTCGAGGAGGTGTCGAACCGCCATGAGCTGGCTGGTGGCGAGATTGTGAATGTGGTGCGTACGGTGGCAATCACTGTGGCTTCAAGGCACGATGACTTGGTCCGAGCTGCAGATATTGAGGCGGCCATTCGCAAGGAGTTTCAGAAGGATGGTCGTGTTGTTAGTTAGAGCGACGCTGCTTTGGAGCCCATGATGTCGGCCTCCCGTTCGAGTCCTGCGTTATCGTTAATCGCGACCCCATTGTTGTTCAAGGTCGGTTTCACACGGCTTTGTTTTTGTTGTACCGTGTGCCAAGCCTCGTGTGCTAGGTGGCGTTCCTGACCTGGAGCGATGTGGATATTGGTGCCTTGGGCGTATGCGTGAGCATTGAGCTGAGCTGGTTTGCTAGAGTTGTAGTGTACTCGGACGTCAGACATGTTGAGGCCAGAGAGGCTTTCAATCCCGCTCTTCAACTTGTCAGGCATGCCAGTTTTGTTTGAGGCGCTTTGCTTTTGTGCTGGGGCATCGCTACTTGCTCTTGCCATGAGTTGCGTTGCCTGCGGAATTGGGCGCATGTCGCGCACTCCAAAATTCTCCAAGGAAGCGGCATGGTTTTGCCTGCTGGCCAATTGGCTCGCGTGGCGATCGCTCTGGGGTTCTCGACTGAAAGGCAAGTGGGGCATCAAGACGAAGAATGGCAGTTTCCTAGCAGAATACAACTCCATTCTAACAGGGGAGCCTAACTCGTTTGTGATGATCTAGGCCGTGATCGAATTGTTGATGGTGTTTGGTTGCTCTGGGGATTGCACTTGCTATCGTTATGGAATTTCTTGAGTTTGAAGGGAGATGTCTTCGTCGCGCTATCTTGTGTTTTTACCGGTGATGTTGTGTGCGTTGTTGTGGGGGAGTGCTTTTCCGTGCATTAAGTTGGTGTATCAGCATTGGGGGGAGCTGGGTGTGGAAGTCCAGCTGACGGATCGTTGGTTTTTTGCGGGTATTCGATTTGCCGTGGGAGGCGGTGCTCTCTTGTTGCTGGCCAAGAACCCATGGCGTGAATGGAAGCAAACGCCAAAGAAGCATCTGATGGGCTTGTCTCTGGGGCAGACTTTTTTTCAGTACATCTTTTTCTATTTAGGTCTCTCGTTGTCAGGTGGGGCATTGAGTGCGTTGATGGCATCGACTGGGAGTTTTTGGTGGATGATTTTAGCTCCTTTGATTTTGGGGGTGGCGTGGCCGAATGTGCGGCAATGGATGGTATTGTTGGTGGGTGCTCTCGGAGTGGCTGTGGCGGTGTATGCTCCGGGGGCGAGTGGCGGTGACTCTTGGGTGGGGGCTTTATGTATCATCGTTTCGACGATGTTTGGTTCGATCGGCATGGTGCTGTTCAGTAAGGTGAAGCCGACGATGGGCGCGCGGGCGGCCACCGGTTATTCCCTGTTTCTTGGTGGCCTCGCACTGATGGTGCTTGCAGTAGACTCGTGGCCTCGGGTGTCTCTACTCTTTGACGCGTATGTGCTGATGCTAACAAGTTGGCTGGCGGTGGTGTCTGCAGTGGGTTTTGCGGTTTGGAACCACCTTACGACGATCTACCCAGTACCATTATTGGCGAGCTGTCGTTTTATTATTCCGATTTGTGGGATGGTACAGTCCTTGGTCTTTTTAGAGGGAGAAGTGATGACGTGGGGCTTGTGGCTCGGTGGAGCTTTGGTGGTGGGCTCTACTCTGCTTGCTACTTGGATGTCATCAGAGAGAAAAAGGGGTTGATTTATAGAGGGGCGGTGGGATGATTTCCGCATGCCAAGTAAGGAACGTCACGAATGGAGAGAGGACACCGAGGAGGGTGTGCGCGTGTATAAAGCGGTGCTTTTTGCTCGTGAGTGGAAATTTGCTTCGGCGATGAAGGGTTCTCGCCGAGAGAAACCGGAGTGGGAAGACATCGAAGAGGTGAGTGATGAGCTCTGGGAGAAACTGCGTGAGGTGCTCTTTCGAAAGTACCAGCGCAAGCGTTGCCCATGGAAGTTTATTGCCGATATCGATAAGCGACTCGGTCATGAGGTCGATACCCTACGCAAGAGCCGTAGCGAAGACTAAGTTTTCATGAAAAAAGCACCGCGAATATGATTCACGGTGCTTTTTTGTCTAAGGGACTATGAGCCAGATCACGTTACTTGCGTGATTGTTCGAGCATCCGGTTGATTGGTGCCTCGGCGCGCTGGCGGACATCTTCAGGCATTTCTACCGTGGGACTGAGGTCGCGCAGGCAGTCGCGGAGTTTTTCCAGGGTGTTCATTTTCATGAAGTGGCAGTCGTTGCAGGCGCACTTGTCAGTAGGCCCTGGGATGAGGTTCTTGTCTGGTGCCTCTTTCTGGAGACGATGTAGCATGCCGGATTCAGTCACCACAATGATGTCCTTCACTGGTGCGTTTTGGCAGTAGCCGATCATCTTCTCTGTAGAGCAGACTTCGTCAGCGAGGAGGCGCACCGCGGTGGTGCACTCTGGGTGGGCTACCACGAGTGCCTCGGGGTATTCTTCTTTGATCTTGTTGATTGAGCTCTGGGTGAACTCAACGTGCACGTAGCATGAACCCTGCCATAGATCCATCTTGCGGCCAGTTTGTTCCATGACCCAAGCACCGAGGTTTGCGTCAGGAACGAAGAGGATTGGGCGGTCTTGTGGGGCCTTGTTGACGATGTCGATAGCATTGCCTGAAGTGACGATCACATCGCAGAGCGCTTTGACGCCGCCGGAGCAGTTGATGTAGGCGATGACGTAATAGTTCTTTTCCTTGTTCGCATCGAGAAAGGCGGCGAGGTCCTCTGCTGGGCAGGATTCCTCAAGCGAGCAGCCTGCTTCACGGTCAGGAAGGACGACGGTTTTGTTCGGGTTGAGAATTTTCGCAGTCTCAGCCATGAAGTGCACCCCGCAGAAGGCGATCACATCGCAGTCGGTTTCTTTGGCTTTGTATGCTAACCCCAGAGAGTCGCCCACGTAGTCGGCGATGTCTTGGATCTCACCTACTTGGTAGTTGTGGGCGAGAATGACGGCGTTGCGTTCTTTCTTCAGTTGAAGGATTTCTTCCTTAATGTCGATAGCGGTGGTGGTCATGTTTCAATGTGTGAAAGGTAAAAAACGGACAGCCTCATGGTGAGAGGTGTCCGTTGGTGAGTGTGACAAATGAGTTAGAGCATCGTGGATGCGGCGCCTTTGAGTTTCCCGCGCTTAAGCTTTGGCGTTGGCAGGTGCTGCAGCTTTCTGGGTAGCGGCTGGCTTGGTTGTGCTATTCGCTGCCGGTTTGGCTGCCGGTGATGTCTGGTTGCTCGGAGCGCCCACGGTGGACTTGCCCACGAAGATGGCACCAGCTTCGATGGAGAGGGTGCCAGCTTTGATGTCGCCTACTAGTTCAGCATTTGCTTTGAGTTCGACGCGGTCCGAAACATCAATGTTGCCGTGTACCTTGCCGTAGATGACAACAGAGCGAGTGCGGATTTCAGCGCGGATGCGCGCATTGTCACCGACGGTGAGTGAGCCATCTGAGTCGATTTCACCTTCGATCTTGCCGTCCACCACGAGATCATTGGCGAAGCGAACGCGGCCTTTGATTTCGACGTCTGAGCTGAGCATGTTGCGGCCGCTGCCGGCTGCGAGTTGTGAGGTGTTGGACACCTTGCTGGATGCTGAGCTTGATGGTGCTGGGCTGCTCTGAGTCGAGCTGCTGCTTGATTCTGGAGTGGAGGCTGGAGTGACGCCAACGGGGGCGCTTTGATGGCTCGGAGTTTGGCCTTCGGCGCCTTCGTTCTGAGTGTTGATGTATTTCTTGAAAACAGACACGGTAAAATAGGTGTGATTGGTTGAAAAAGTGGATTAGAAAAGATTCTTCCGCATTATAGTCTTACTCACTCGCTTGTGAATTTTTTTCGGATTTTTCTTCAGTAGTTGCATTCACAGGTTCTTTGAGTGCTGGGGCTGCAGCTTCTACGAACCTGAGTCGTTGGTTAGCAATCTGTTGGTAGCCTGCATATTTTTGTGCCGCTTGCGAGATAATGGCGTCCTCAGTGTTGCTGGTGGGGCCATCGATGGAGAGGTTGGCTACTTGGTTGTAGAATTGTTTGGCCGCTACGAGGTCGCCACGTTCTTTAGCAATGTCGCCGAGGGCGAGGTTGGCCACAGGAGCGATGAAGCCGGCAGCGTCAGCATCGACAAGTTCGGAGAGTACTTGTTCAGCGCGATCAAGGTCTCCATCAGCAGCTAGTGCGAGGCCCAGTTGAGCGGCAATGTTGGCCTTCAGGGTTGGATTGCTTGCGCTGTCGTAGAGCGCCAAGAGCTGAGCCACGCTAGCCTTGTTGTCTCCTTGGTTCAGAATTGTGAGCTCGGCTGCGATACTTGAGCTGGAGCCTGGGTACTTGGAGATGATTTGATTGAGCGCCGTGTCTTCTTCAGCCATGGCTAGGGCCTCACCAGCTTGGGCTGCCTGCATCGCGGCGTAGCTTGTGAAGCCTACATATCCGAGCACACCAAGGAAAATGGCAGTGGCTACGGCGATGAGGATCTTCTGATTTTCTTCGAGAAAAACTTCAAATTTGGATGGGCCGTGGTCGAGCTCGGCAATTGGTGTCGGTGTGTCTTCCATGTCGTTAGCCAGTGTGGTATGAATCTCCGACTGATCTGGCAAGTAAGAAAGCGTGGTGCTCCACTAATTCTAGGGAGATTCCACACAAATTTGTATTGAAATGACTTGGTGATGGCTTAGACAAGCGGCGAAGCACTGAGGCTGAATGAATATGATGCGTGATAAAATTCTCCAAGCGAAGCTCTACGGTATTGTCGATAGCGGCTATGTGGCTGTCGAATCGATGGAGTCGAAATGTAGGGAATTGATTGCAGGAGGTGCTGGCATTATCCAGCTGCGCGCCAAGACCTGGGAGCCCGACCAAATCGAACAAATGGCTCAAAAAATTCAGCAGATTTGTGCTGCAGCGGCCATCCCGTTCGTGGTGAATGATTTCCCTGAGATTGCGCAGCGCGTCGGAGCTGATGCAGTGCATGTTGGCCAAGATGACGGGCCGATCGAATCAGTGAAAGCGATCGTGGGAGACAGCATGTTGATAGGGCGCTCCACCCACAGCCCAGAGCAGGCAAGGCAGGCACTCGATGATGGCTTCGATTACATTGGCTTCGGGCCACTTTTCCCGACTCCCACAAAGAAAGGCCGACCGGGTATTGGCTTGGAGAATGTGCGGGGTGTTGAGTCTGAGCTTGCTTCGCAGATTCCTGTTTTTTGTATTGGTGGAATCAAGCGTGACAATCTCCAACAAGTGATAGATGCTGGCGCACGTAGGGTGGTTGTGGTATCTGATGTGCTCACTGCCGAGTCCACAGAACAGGCAGCGCAGGACATCGTTACTAGAATCCCCTATACGACCCACACACTCATGAACACCAAATCCATTATCGTTGGTGGCACCATTGCCATCGACCATGTCAAAACGCCTGTTGCTGAAGAATCTAATCTCCTCGGTGGCTCAGGTGCCTATGTTTCTCTCGCCGCGAGTTTCTTTCACGATTCAGTCAATGCTGTAGCCGTTGTTGGACACGATTATCCAAAAGAGCATCTCGCTATGTTGGAGAGTCATGGAGTTAACCTTGATGGTGTGGAGCACTCCGAGAGCGCGTCCTTCACCTGGTCTGGTGAATACATGGAAAACATGAATGACCGTGAGACCCACGAAGTGGCTCTCAATGTGTTAGAAGGCTGGGAGGTTAAAGTCCCTGAGTCGATCGCCGCCAGTGATATTGTGGTACTGGCGAACATGTCTCCTGAAAACCAGTTGCAGATGCTTGATGGATGTGTGAGTGAGACGCGTTACGTGATTGCCGATACCATGGATCTATGGATCGCCATCGCCAACGAACAGCTCCACGAAGTGCTTAGTAAGATTGATCTTCTGGTACTCAATGATTCTGAGGCACGTGAATTTGCTCAAACATCTAATCTGGTCGTAGCAGGGGAGAGATTGTTAGCCAAAGGGCCAAAGCATGTGATTATCAAGCTTGGTGAGTTTGGCGCGATGCTTTTCGAAGAAGGGGGGCGCATGTTCCGATGCCCCGCTTGGCCACTGAGTGAAGTGGCCGATCCGACGGGAGCTGGCGATTCATTCCTTGGTGGTATGGCCGGTCACTTAGCCGGCCTCGATACTGAGGACTTCAGTTTTGAGGACCTCCGAAAGGCGATGATTTGTGGTACTGTAGCCGCTAGTTTCACTTGCGAGGCATTTTCTACTAAGAAATTACAGTCAGCGACGCGTGAGGATATCGAAAAACGCATGAGTCAGCTGAAAGAGATTTCAAGCTGGTAAGGTCTGCAAATGCCCGCCAATTGGTGGATTAGTTGGTCATATATAATGAGATAGAGTGGTGTAGATGACAGATCCTATCAAATTTACATTGTCAGGCATGACCCCGCTGTAATAGCGTTAACCTTATGTCAAAACAGGTGCAAAATTATCGCATCCGAGAGAAGTTAGGTGAGGGAAGAGCAGGAGCTGTGTATGCTGCTGACAGCCTCACGACTGGTGATCCAGTGGCTTTTCGGCGTTTTGCTGTCGTTGAGAATCCCGAGGAAGAGACCTCATGGGAGAAAGATTTTCACGATGTAATCAGCGATCTGAAGCGCATTGAGCATCCGAATATTCTCAAGGTCTTGGATGCTGGTGTCGATGAAGATGGCCCCTACATGGTCACTGAGCACCTGGAGGGCTTGAGCCTCAGCCAAGTCATGCGCCAGGAGGGCCATGTTTCACTGAGTGCGGCCTACCTCATGGTTCAACAATGTCTCTCTGCTCTATCCGTGGCGGAAGAATATGGATATTTCCACCATGCTCTGAGTCCTTCATCCGTGATGGCGGCACCTCATGAGGATGGGAGCTACACATACACCTTGGTTGATCTTGGCCACAGCAAGCTTATCCCCTTATTGTCGAGCCAAGGTGTTGGAGCGCTATCGAAGGTGATGGATCCTGCACTGCTTGCGCCTGAGATCTACGTGGGTCAGCCGGAGGGCGTCCGCAGCACACTCTACATGTTTGGCCAATTAGTTTATTGGGTTCTGGCTGGCGGCCATCCGCTTGCAGGTCTTGATCTTGCGATGGCACATGCCAAGCATAATGCTGGTGAGATCCCAGACCTTCGTTCCTACAGACCAGACATCCCGGATGCATTTCGTTTGTGGTTGATGCGTTTGATCGAGCCAAATCCGATGGCCCGTCCGGATTCGGTGCAGTCGGCCTTAGCCTCTTTGCCTGCTTTTGAAGTGGCAACCTCGGCTCCTTCCATGCCGCAGCCCATCCGCATGGATGCAGCTGCAATGCAGCCGAATTACGAAGGAGAATAGTTTTTTTGAGTGCTATTGCCAGTGTTCTGAAGTACTGGTGAAACATGATTGAATTGGGCAGGATGAACACCCTTGAGGTGGTGCGTGAAGAAGAACGCGGCTATTACCTCGAAGCGGGGACCGATGGCGAGATCCTCCTGCCTAGAGGCGAAGCCCCTGAAGGGCTGGTCATGGGTGATCCGCTCCCAGTCTTCATCTATCGAGACTCGGCAGATCGTTTGATCGCTACCACACGCAAGCCCAAGGCGATGGTGGGGGACTTTGCTCTGCTTGAAGTGACTCAGGTGACCTCTCACGGAGCCTTTCTCAATTGGGGCTTGGTCAAAGATCTCATGCTGCCATTTGGTGAACAAAAGAAAAAAGTGAGCCACGGTGTGCGCCTCGTGGTGCGAGTCTATGTTGATGAGGAGACCCGCCGCATTGCTGCCACTGCACGCTTGGGCCGTTATTTGGGAAAAACAGGTAGGAGCTATTTCGCCAATGAAGAGGTTGCATTGATGGTGGTGGATCGAACAGAGCTAGGGTACCGAGTGGTGGTTGAAAATGAAGATTGGGGGCTGGTGTACCATAATCAAATTTTTCAAACGCTCGACATTGGACAATGTTTGAAAGGCTACGTTTCACAAACACGAGATGACGGGAAGTTAGACATTATCCTGCAGAAGCCTGGCCCTGAGAAAGCGATGAATCTCGGCGAGAAAATTCTCAATATCCTCGAGCAGAATAACGGGTTTTCTGACCTCGGCGATAAGGCAGACCCCAGCGCTATTCTCGCTGCTTACAACGTGAGCAAGAAGACATACAAACGCGCCTTAAGCCAGCTATACAAAGAGCGAAAAATCACCTTCGAAGACGGTGGCGTGCGCTTGTTGAAGTAGGGCGCAACTCACGACCTAACAATGACGACGTGGAAGGAAACCATGTTCAATGGTCGAGCCCGTAAATATGTCGAACAATAACTCAGACAGACTAATTTTTGAATTCTGCTTCACTTCCAGCAAGCCAATTCCTCTCAAGCAAGCCCCATCTGGTGCTGTGAAGCTCGAGCTATTGGGACAGTACTGGGGCGTTCTTCCTTATCCCAATCCTGGCCATAGCTACGAAAAAAAATTAGGTAAGCTGCGGCCTGTCTCAGACGTCTCGATCCGAGTCTAAGCGCACTTTATGAAATAACTCAGGTGGACTGAAAACATTGTGAGCTGGCTTTTTTGCCGTCATAGCAAGTTACTTCAAAACGATTCATAGAGAGGGAGTGGAGTCGTTAGGTGTGGGTTTGTATAGAACAGTGAACGAGACGCAGGGAGCTAGATAATCAAGAAGT
>NZ_KB899256.1 GCF_000378105.1 Rubritalea marina DSM 17716
ACAGCCACCCTGAGAGAATTTTTTGCCACATCTACTCCGACTTCTAATTGGTATTTAATCTGTTCCATTTTAGTGATTTTTTGAATCAATTGGAAGGATCCTCACTCTATCAATCAGGCTTGTGTACGAGCTATTTACTTGGTAAATGCTTCTTGCAACTATTCGAAAAAAGCGAGGAAGGCAGAAAGGCAAATCATGCTGATATGCGATCTCGTAGTTGATGACGGATCTAGCCCAGGGATGATCTTGCCAATCTGCTTTCCGAGCGAATGTTAGCATACTTTCCAATACACAAGCCTGTAGCTGCATGAACACATCGCTCACACAAGCACCACCATCCACGCGCAGCATCTCAAGCTCGGCGCAGGCATCGTGCTGGAAACAATCAATAAGCTCAGACACCTGCATCCCCACCGATTCGATTGCCGCGCGGCAGATGTGTTGCTTATTCGAATGCTGTGAAAGCCCAGCGATCAAGCCACGGGCCTCCGCATTCCAATACGGCGCACCAAGCCCCGCATGCGCTGGCACCACCACCACACCACCCGAACTAGCCACCTGCATCGCACATGTGTCTAGCTCGCGCACCGAATCCACTATGCCCATCTGATCACGCATCCACTTGAACAAAGCACCCGCCATGAAGACCGCACCCTCCAGAGCGTATGTCCGTTGCCCCCCCACTTGTAGCGCCACCGTGCTCAACAATTGATGTTCCGAGCGAATCACCCGATCTCCAGTATTCATCAACATGAAGCACCCCGTCCCATAAGTATTTTTACTATCACCAGGAGCCACACATCCCTGCCCAAACAAAGCAGCCTGTTGGTCCCCCACCATACTAGCCACAGGAATGCCACGCCACTCCGTCACAACCGCACTAGAATCCACCACTCGAGGCAGCATGTTCCTTGGAATCTGGAATTTCTCTAACAAATCATCATCCCAGTCACCAGTCACCAAGTTATACAGCATCGTACGGCTAGCATTGGTCGCGTCCGTCACATGCGTACTCCCACCGCTAAGCTTCCACACCAGCCAAGAATCCACCGTGCCAAAACACAGCGCCCCTGCCTCAGCACGCTCGCGCGCGCCCTCCACATGATCTAGAATCCACCGCACCTTCGTCGCCGAAAAATACGGATCCACAGCCAAGCCCGTGATCCCACGAATCACCGGCTCAAGCCCCGCGTGCTTCAGCTGCTCACAAATCCCCGCCGTACGCTTATCCTGCCACACAATCGCAGGATAAATTGCCTCCCCGGTCTGCCGATCCCATACGATCGTCGTCTCACGTTGGTTGGTAATCCCAATCGCAGCCACATCAGACAAATCCACCTTGGATTGCTCAAGCACCTCAAGCAAGGCGCGCTCTTGGCTATGCCAAATACCCTCAGCATCTTGCTCCACCCAACCCTCCCTCGGGTACTCAGAAATCAACTCATTCTGGCTCACAGCCTCCACCCCACCATCACGAGTGAACAAGATCGCGCGAGAACTCGAAGTCCCTTGGTCTAACGAAAGAATACATCCAGACATACTAAAAATGCTATACACGGCACCAACCTAACGGGTACAGAATAAACATACCAACACTTGCAATCCCAACCACAAAAGTGCAAAAGCATCCAAGCATGACCCAAGAGCTCACACCCAAGCCCCCCCGACACATTGCCATCATCATGGATGGAAATGGACGCTGGGCTCAGCAACGAGGTCTACCGAGAGTCGCAGGCCACCGAGCCGGCGCTGAAGCAGTGCGTCGCACCGTCGATGCCTGCATCAAGTCCGGGGTAGAAGTCATCACACTCTACGCATTTTCATCGGAAAATTGGAGCCGCCCAGAGTCGGAGGTCAAAGCACTCATGCAATTGCTCGATCGCTTCCTCAAAGAAAAGACCAAGGAAATGATGCAGCAAAATGTCAAATTGCAGGCAATTGGCAGACTCGACAAACTTCCAGAAAAAACGCGCAAACGCCTCGAGGACGCTATCCAAACCACCGCCAACAACACCGCTCTCACGGTCAACCTTGCGCTTTCTTATAGCGGCCGCGACGAACTCACCGACGCCACCAAGGCCATCGCCCAACAAGTTGCCGCCGGAGAACTAGAGGTCGACGCCATCGATGCAGACACCATCACCTCCAACCTCTACACCCACGGTCTCCCCGATCCCGAACTTTTAATTCGCACCTCAGGCGAATTCAGGCTATCTAACTTCTTGCTTTGGCAGCTCAGCTACACTGAAATCATCATCTTCAACAAGTTTTGGCCAGATTTTGATGAATCCGATGTGCTGCACGCTATCGAGCAATTCCATTCAAGAGACCGTCGATTCGGTACCATCTAATCAACATCGTATCACCCTAACGACTGATACAAACAATTTCATACATGTCAGAAGACGCTACTCACGAAAGAACCCTACTGCTAGTCGATACCGATATCGACTACCTGAACTGGGCTACCAAGCATCTTGAAGCGGACGGCATCCGCATCCTTCGCGTCGACAACTCCGACAATGCTCTTAAAGTATTCGAGAAGGCCAGCGTCGACATCGTGATCGCAGACATCGCCATCACCCCAGACGATGGCATTTCCCTACTCGGCCAGATCAAGGCAAACCACCCCGACACCGTGGTCATTATCACCGCGGGATTCCCCGGGACGGCTCAGATCATCAAAGCCACCCAGCAAGGAGCACACGACATCCTTCGCAAAGAATCACTCACCTTCGAACTCCGCAGCGTCGTGGAAAACGCATGGCAAGTCGTGGAGAGCCGCCGTTCCTTCGGGGAGCACAAGCAAACCATGCCAGACTCCACCGGCCGCATCCAGGTCATTGGTGTCTCCCGCGTCTTCCAAGATGTGTTCAAGACCGTAGGCCGCGTCGCACGCACCGACGCCCCAGTCTTCATTTTCGGCGAAAGCGGAACAGGGAAAGAACTCGTCGCCAACGCCGTACACGAATACAGCTCACGCCGCAAAAATGAAATGGTAGCCCTCAACTGTGGCGCCATTCCCGACAACCTGCTCGAGAGCGAACTCTTCGGCCACGAGAAAGGCTCCTTCACTGGCGCCGCCGCCAAACGCATGGGACGCTTCGAACAATGCGACGGTGGCACACTCTTCCTAGACGAGATCGGCGACATGCCACTCCCAGTTCAGGTCAAACTACTCCGCGTCCTCCAAGAAGGCACCTTTTCCCGTGTCGGCGGCAATGAAGTGCTCACAAGCGACGTTCGAATCGTAGCAGCAACCAACAAAGACCTCGCACAGGAAGTCCGCGAAGGACGCTTCCGTGAAGACCTCTACTACCGCCTCAATGTCGTAGAGCTCCGCCTGCCGCCACTGCGCGAGCGTATCGAAGACATCCCCCTACTCGCAGAGTTCTTCCTCCGAAAAATCACCAAGAAAAATGGCATGGTTCGACTCCGCCTCTCTGGTGAAGCGATCAGCGTGCTCCAGCAACACAAGTGGCCAGGTAATGTTCGCGAACTAGAGAACACCATGGCCCGTGCCACCGCTCTCGCCACCTCCGATGTCCTTCTCGCAGACGACATCCCAATCGGTGAAGCATTGCTCACCAATGACCCCCTCACCGAGCTCCTAAGCCAAGCCCTCAAACTGGCAAAAAGTGATGCTCGCCTCAAGCTCATGCGCACACTCGTGTTTGAAGCTCTTGAGCTCTCCGAAGGAAGCCAAGAAGCTGCGGCAAAACTACTAGGCGTCGCCGAGTTACCAAAGCCTAGCTAGAGCACTTTAAAAACTCTACCACAACGGGTTAAAGAAACACCGAAAACCTTCTAGCAATAAATCTCAGGCGAGACTTGCCACCTAGAGAAATCCTATTAGGATCGAGACTTCTCGGCAAGCAACACAGGTTTTCACACGAAATCTAGAGGAATTCATAGAAATCTGCGATTCACTTCAGAAACCATCTACTATGTTCCGAAAAACAAGCATCATCTCGACACTCGGGCCTGCTACGTTCTCATACGAAGCAATCTCCGAACTCATCGACTCAGGCGTCAACGTCTTCCGCATGAATATGAGCCACGCCCAGCACGACAAGTGCCGCGAACTCGTCCAATTCATCCGCGAAATTTCTTCTAACAAGAAAAAACACGTTGGCATTCTCTTCGACCTTCAAGGCCCTTCGATCCGCACAGGCGACCTCGAAAAACCATACGAACTCAACGTTGGCGATAAATTCGAAATCCGCCGCCAATCAGCAGAGGCCACCATCCCCTTCTCCACCACAGTAAACTACGAAGGAATGATGGACGACGTCTCCGAGGGCGCCACCCTCGTTGTAGACAATGGCACCATGCTCATGCGCATCGAAGAGAAGCATGACAACAATCTCATCTGTGAAGTACTCACAGCTGGTAGCATTGGCAACCGCCGCCACATCAACCTCCCGGGCACACGCCTCAACCTTCCAGCCCTCACAGAGAAAGACCATAAAGACCTTGCCCTCGCTGTGGAATGCGGCGCCGACTACATTGCCGGCTCCTTCGTTCGCGACGCAGCCCACGTGGCTGAACTTCGCGCCGAAATGGAGAAACTCGGTGGCACCGCCCACATTGTCTCCAAGATTGAGGACCAAGAAGCCATCAAAAATATCGACGACATCATCCTCGCCTCCGACATCATCATGATCGCACGTGGTGACCTAGGCATCGAAGTACACGTCGAAGAACTCCCGATCATCCAGCGCCACATCACCCGCCGCTGCCACGAGCTCGGCCGCCGCGTCATCGTAGCCACTCACATGCTTGAGTCCATGATCACCAACCCCACACCGACACGTGCGGAAGTCACCGACGTCTCCACCGCAGTGTACGAAGAAGCGGATGCAATCATGCTCTCCGGTGAGACAGCCACTGGCGAATACCCAGCGCGCTGTGTCGAGACTCTCGACCGCATCGCACGCCGCATGGAACGCTCAGGCGCCATCGGCAATGGCGAGCTTGCCCAACTCACCACCGACAAGCAACAAGTCATCCTCGCAGCCACGAAAATGGCTGACAGCATCCCAAATGCAAAGCTCGTGGTATTCACCAAGGCCGGTCGCATGGCCATCCAGTCCGCATTGATGCGCCCACAGGCCACCATCCACGCATTTGCGCCCACACCTGAAGCTTGCCGCAAACTCTCACTAGCACGTGGGGTGGAACCACATGAACTCCCGTTCTCAGTGAAGCCACTTCAAACCATCGAGAGCGCATTGAACTACATCAAGGAAAACGAACTCGCAGAAGCCGGCACACCACTCGTGGTACTCTCCGACACCTTGCGTGATTCCTACCCAGTGGACTCCATCCTCTTGATCTACGCCTAATCCGCGCAGCATCCCATGTTAAGAGCCTCGGCCAGCGTCAGCTTGTCGAGGCTCTTTGCTTTCCCCACCGAAACAAAATCTATTTTTTAAACGAATCCAGCACTCAGAAGGAAATCGGCTTGCCTTTTACCCTCGACCCTGCGCAACTCGTGGCGCTCACATAATGATTCGGCTCCCATCCGGGAGTGACGCATCAGCAAATGAATTCGACGCAGAGCAGGTTCAGGATCCCTTCAACAGGCTCCGAGCACCTTTCACACTGCCGGTGAATAAGCTCCCTACACAGCCATCCAAGTGGTGGCTCGGGAGTCCACAGCATCGGGTGAAACGAACCCACACACACGATTCATTCTGCCTCAAATCGCTCTGCATGGACCCAAAAAACATCTGACAACCATGTCTGAAACAAACAACAAAAGTCAAGGTGGCGGCAATCGCCAGCCACGTCGCAATAACAACAACCGTAATCGTAACCGCAACGGTCAGCGCAGAAATAACAACAACAACAGAAGGCGCCAAAACCGTAAACCTAAGCCACTCAAGCTTACTTTCTGGCAGAAAGTACTCAAGGCTCTAGGCCTCTTCGATGAAGAAAAAGCCCGTGAAGCACAGCGCAAACAACATGCGTCAAACAAAAAGCCACAAGCTCCAAAAAGCAACGTGCGCAACGCTAAGACCGGCAACGAAGACAAAAAGCGCAGCCGCAAACCACAACCTGTACCAGTTGAGTCCGCAAGACTCTACGTAGGCAACCTCTCCTACGACGCCACAGAATTCGACCTTGAAGAACTCTTCAAAGGCGTGGGCACAGTAAAGAATGTGGAGATCATCTACAACCGCAACACCCACAAATCAAAGGGTTACGGCTTCATCCAGATGCTCAACACCGAGGAAGCTAAGCGCGCAGTTGAAGTACTCCATGATCAACCATTCATGGGACGCCAACTCGTCGTCAACGGCTCTAAAGCCCGCAACGACAGCAACAATGAGTCACAGAACAACACTGCTGACACTGAAAGCAACTAGGGCAGTCATCCATTTACCAAGGAAGGCCCAGCGCACAACCGCGCTGGGCTTTTTTTGTCAGCTAAAAGTACACATTCCCGATACTTCATACTTCACAGCATGACCGTATCCACTCACACTCCCACGAGTATGCACCACGTTCTCAGCGCAGATCAATTTTCTAGCACCGACCTCGCACACATCATGCAGCGTGCTGCAGAAATGGAAACCATCCTCCAGCAAGGCGGATCCACCATGTGCCAGGGCAACATTCTAGGCACGCTATTCTACGAGCCATCCACCCGCACCCGTCTCTCCTTCGAGACTGCCATGCTGCGACTCGGCGGCTCAGTCATCACCGAGAGCGATGTCACCTTTTCTTCCCAATCCAAAGGCGAAGTGATTGAGGACACCATCCGCATCGTAGGAGGTTACACCGACATCATTGCCCTGCGCACCAAAAATAAAGGGGAGGCAAAGCTCGCCGCGCACTACTCCCCCGTCCCTATCCTCAATGGCGGCGACGGCTCAGGGGAGCACCCTACCCAATCCCTTCTCGACCTCTACACCATCGTGAAGCACCACAAGATCGGTGAACGCAATCTCAACGTCGCTTTCGTCGGCGACCTCAAGTACGGACGCACCGTCCACTCACTCGCGAAGATCTTACGCAAATTCGAGGGCGTCACCCTCCAATTTGTCGCCCCGGAAACGATCCAAATGCCAGACGACTACCGCGAAGATAGCGATCAAGTCTTCACCGAGCTCAACCCCGAAGTCCTCACCACCGCCGATGTCATTTATGACACCCGCATGCAAAAAGAACGCTTTGAAGACATTGAACTCTTCAATCGAGTCAAGAACGCCTTCATCTTCACTCCCGAGATGGTAGCATCCATGAAACCTGATGCCATCCTCATGCACCCATTGCCGCGGGTGAATGAGATCATGCAGCGAGTCGATGCCCTCCCGCAGGCCAAGTACTTCGAACAAGCCATCAACGGCGTCCCTGTCCGCATGGCTCTGATTGCCGAGTCACTCGGACTCTAGCCAGCTTCCCACGACCTTTCACCCCACTCGAATGAACGCCCAACAGCTTCTAAAATCAGCGCACAATGATGCGTCTCCCCCCCAGCCCCTCTCCCTTGAGCTCCAAGCACTCTGGCTCCAGCAAGCCGGTGATTGGGATGCCTCTCACGAGCTCTGCAACGAGATCCCTGACCCAGCGGGAGCTTGGATTCACGCTTACCTTCACCGAGTCGAAGGAGACCTCGGGAATGCCGGCTATTGGTACCACCGCGCTGGCAAAGAAATGCCTGATTCCTCCCTCCAACAAGAATGGCTTGAGATCGCCACAGCTCTCCGCTAAGTCGCGCGTGACCAACTAGCTCGTACCATGTTCCAACTTCTAAAGACCGACGAAAAGACCAAGGCCAGACGCGGCCAACTCACCACAGCTCACGGCGTGGTTCAGACCCCTATCTTCATGCCCGTCGGAACCCAGGGCACCGTAAAGACCCTGCACCCCGATGACCTTGTTGACCTTGGTTCACAGATCATCCTTGGCAACACCTACCACCTCAACCTGCGTCCCGGCCTTGATGTCATCCGCGCAGCCAAGGGCCTCCATCCATTCTCCAGCTGGGACAAACCCATCCTCACCGACTCAGGCGGTTTCCAAGTCTGGTCGCTCGCCAAACTTCGCAAAATTAGCGAAGAGGGCGTCGCCTTCCAAAATCACTTAGACGGCTCCAAGATGATGCTCTCCCCCGAAACCAGCATGGAAATCCAAGCCACTCTAGGCTCTGACATTGCCATGCTCTTCGATGAGTGCCCACCCTACCCCTGTGATGAAAAATACGCTGCAGATTCGCTAGCTCTCACCACACGCTGGGCTCAACGCTGTAAAGATTGGCACGAAAACAACCGTGCAAAAATCGTACCCTGGCAGCAAGACAATAGCCTCATCGCCCACACCACGGCTGTCAATCGCCAGCTCGCCTTCGGCATCGTCCAAGGCTCGATCTACGCAGACCTGCGGGAACAATCCGCCAAAGAACTCATCGACATCGGTTTCGATGGCTACGCAGTCGGCGGCATCTCAGTAGGCGAACCCGAGCACGAAATGATTCGCGCCATCGACAATGCAGTCCCGCACCTACCTCAAGACAAACCACGCTACGCCATGGGCCTAGGCACCCCACCGCAAATGCTCGAAATGATTGCGCGCGGTGTCGACATGTTTGACTGCGTCATGCCCACACGCGTCGCGCGCCACGGCCTCGCCTTCACCCACGATGGCCCGATCCACATCAAAAATAAGCAATACGAGCTCGATCAATCCCCTCTCACCGAGGACACCCACCCCTCGGTCGCTCGCTTCTCTAGAAGCTACATTCGCCACCTTTGGAGAGCCAAGGAAATGCTCGCTTTAAGGTTGCTTTCCTACCACAATCTGCATTTCTACTTGCAGCTCATGGAGCAAGCACGAAAGGCAATCGAACAAGGCAACTTTGCCGAGTTCAAAGACGCCTTCATCGCGCGCTACAATGCCAATTCTAAATAACTAATCGAGTACATCCAATGCAACCAATCCAACTACTTGCACAAGAGGCCGCAGGCGCTGGCTTTTCCCAGCTAATCATGATCGTTCTTCTCTTCGTGGTCATGTGGGTCGTCATGATCCGCCCACAACAGAAGCGCCAGAAAGAACTGAAAGCCAAGCAGAACTCCCTCAAGGCCGGTGACAAAGTCATCACCATTGGCGGAATGCACGCCTCCGTTAATTCAGTCTCCGAAAAAACGGTCTCCCTTCGCATCGCCGACAACACATTCGTGAAATACGACCGCTCAGCCATTGCGACCATCGTCACCAAGAAAGACGACGCAAGCGAATAACCCCATCTAACTGCTAGGGCTCATGTCCCTCGTCATCAGCCCTAGCACTTCACTTCCCAACATGCCTGAACCAGCAAGCATCTACTTCATCGCTGGTGAAGTCAGTGGCGACACCCACGGCGCTGAGCTCATCCATGCACTTCTGTCCCAGCAGCCCGAACTGCAGGTACACGGCACGGGTGGCCCCATGATGCAACAAGCATCTAACGGCACGGTCCACGATTGGGTCGAAGACGCCGCAGTCATGGGCATCTGGGAAGTACTCAAGCAATACAGCTGGTTCAAACAACAATTTGACCAGATGCTTGAAACCATCATTGAGATCAAGCCCAGCGCTCTCGTCTTGATTGACTACCCAGGCTTCAATCTACGCATGGCAAAAGCCGTGCGCCAAGCCCTCCCCAACACCAAGATCATCTACTACATCAGCCCACAGGTCTGGGCATGGAATAAGAAGCGCATCCCCGTGATGGCCGAAGTCCTCGACCTCATGCTCTGTATCTTCCCCTTCGAAAAACCCATCTTCGAAAAAGCCGGACTCAAAACAGAATTCGTCGGCCACCCACTCGTCGATGAACTCGAAGAAAAACGTATTGAAATCGAGCGCGACCCAACGCTCGTGGGACTTTTCCCAGGCAGCCGAGAACGCGAAGTGTCCCGCCTCTTCCCCGTCATGCTTGAGTCCGCCCGACGACTCAAGATCGAACACCCGGAGCTTCGATTCAAAGCCCCCGCCGCCTCAGCAAAACTCAGCACTCTAATGCAGCAATGCATTGAACAGTCTGACCTACCTCAAGGCTTGATTGAAATTTCCGAAGGTGACAGCCACTCACTGATGCAACACGCAGGTTGCGGCGTCATCGCCAGTGGTACCGCCACGCTCGAAGCCGCGTACTTCGGACTCCCATATTGCCTGATCTATAAAATCGCTTGGCCCAGCTTCATGCTCGGTAAACTCCTCGTGAAAATCGACTTCATTGGACTCGTCAATATCCTCGCTGGCAAACAAGTCGTGCAGGAATTCATCCAGTCCGATGCCGACCCCACACACATCCAATCCAGCCTCGCAAGCTTCATTGAATCACCAGAAAAAGTGCAGGCTCTGCAGCTCAAACTCGCCGAAACCTCTCAGCTCCTCGGGGAGCGCGGCTGCCACAATCGTGCCGCTAAGCACATCCTCCAAGAAATAGGTAGCACCACAGCATAAGCCCAGCACTCGCCATGAGCACAGAGCAAGCAGACAAAAAAAGCGCCAAGAAATTTTGGTGGATTATCATGCTATTACCTATTGGACTCGGCATCGGTACCGTAACCAGCCTAGTCCAGCACCTGCGCAAAGCTGATGCAGAAGAAAGCCAGGATGAATTCACGGTCTCTCAGGAAATCAACCAAGAAGAAATCACTCTCAGCCTCAATCACGCACGACTTTTAGGCCCAAGGAATATCCAGCACTCGGCAAGTACCAAGAATATCCAAACCACCAAAAACTACCTACAAGGCTCCGTCAGCCCCGGTGGCGTTGGACTCGGGTTCAACGAAGCCATCACCCCCGTCGAAGCCTATCGCAGCCTCCGCACCTCCTACTCCGTCATCCCCGGCCGCAACACCCAGCGAGCCACTACCATCATCATTGAACTGAGCGGCGAGAAAAACGATGCCGAGGCAGCCAAGCTTGCCATCATGCCCAGCGTCATCCGCTCACTAGCCACCGTTGAAGCCCAACAGTCTATCATCTTCGTTCTCAGCCCAGTCACAGGCTCAGCACAACAGCACCTAAACCTCCTCAAAAAACTCAACTCCTTTCCAGCAAAAACAATCACAGCCACACTGGTGATCAAAAGCAGCCCCAACATTACGCTCGATTATACCGACCAATGGTTCAACACCGAAACCCCCTCCAAACCATTGCACTTGGATATCAACAACGACAACCACGTGACACTCTCACATGTGGCCCTATCCAATGACCTCAACAATCAGGACACCCTTCTCTTCCAAGCTGCTAAGTCCCTAAGATCGCTGATCCTACAAGTCGCAAACAAGCGATAGCGCACCAGCCTCACACATACGTTGCCATCACATAGCAACACATAGACCCTAACTGATTATCTGTTATTTTAAATAAATCAATTGCAGATTACAGCACCGCTCCCACATCTGAATATTCTATAGTTTTTGGCGCATTCAGAAGCACCAATTACTAACAGAATAACCTAACCCACAAAAACTTACACACACACCAGCTAAATGTGTGTTTTTTTACGTTTCAGTATTGCCGAATCTCAAATCACAAGTATATTTTGCGCGTACTGCCATGTACGCCAGATATAGTACGTGCCCAGGCCGATAAATATATTACGGGATTTGAACTCTAATATCAATGTCACGCCTTTTCAGGAAGACAGCGATTGAGGAGAGGGTCCCACCTACTGAGTCTTCGGATCAGTGGTCACAGTTCTATGGACGACATGGCGGTACATCATCCCCAATTGATTAAATAAAGATTTATATAAATAACCTCTGGACTAAAGTACATCATTAGTCCTATAGTAAATCTCAATTTTTAGACCTTACATCTAACAAACAAAACCACCCTATATACCATGAGCGAAGTAACTCGAGGCAAAAGATACACATCAGCGGAAAAAGCTGAGATCCTAACATTCGTTGACCAACACAACGCGGAGAACAAAGGACGCGGGGGTGCTGCTGCAGCATCACGCAAGTTCAAAGTCTCCCAACTTACTATCAGTAACTGGCTTCGTGACACAGGCGGCAAAGGCGCCACCTCCAAGATTAAGAACGCAGATATCTCTTCAGTTCTTAAGAAGCTTGGCGAAGTACACAAAAAGATGGCTAAAGTTGAAGATGAGCTAACAGCCCTCCGCAAGGAATACGCATCCCTCAAGGGGCAGCTCTAATAGCACTTTAAATAGTTAATAAAAAAAGCTGAGACTTATTCGTTAAGTCTCAGCTTTTTTGTTATCTAGATTTTTAAAACTTCCGTTAGAACAGATCGATCATCTGTTCTTTCTCACCTTTGGTCAAGATGAGGTAGGCGTGGTCTCCATCCTTCCAAGGCACAAAGTTGTAGTGAGTCAATGAACAGCCATAGCAATTTTTAAGGGTGATACTATCAGCAGTGACGAGTTCTTCTGGATTGCTCAAGTTATGGATATCCATGACGGCTAGATAGACGAGGCCTATCTTCGGACAATCAAAGCCAAGTAGGGAAACGCTCTTACCATCCTCGAGCAGCATCGTTTGGAGACCTACAAACTTTGCACACTTCAAGCCCTCAGGAAGCTCGTGAGGTGCTGGTAGATTCTGCTCTACGAGAACACCGATGGCCTGATTTGTGTCATCGTGTGTGTGCTGTAGTTGTGATTGATCGAATTGCGCAACTTGGTGCACCAGCTGTGTGGTCATCCGGTTCACCGCCACTTGAGCGACTGACTCAGCAGGAACTTTCGAGGTCAATGGTTTGATCTCAGCACTATTGCTGACCAGTTGCTGTGGCTCGGCCTCATGGTCGGATTGATTGAAAACCACGAGCACCGACACGGCTACAGCAGCAGCTACCCCCGTGAGAGCGGGCCAAATCATGCGATTTTCTCTCTTCTCAAATTGAATCAAGTCTTGTTCGACAGTCATGGCAGTGAGAATCTGATCTCTCAGCCCGTCGGGCACTTCAATACCGTGCATCCCGTCTGAGAAGCTCGATTCGAATGGATCATCGCGATTGATTCGTGCTTTCTCATCCTCCATGCTAGCTAGCAGATCGTCTCTCAACGATTGAGGGATGGCTACCTGCGCCAAACACTCTGCAAAAAAGCTATCTTGAGCGCGCTCACGAGCCAACCAAGCACCAAGATCGCGATCCTCAACGGCTAGCTGCAGCGCCTCCGTGAAATCTGGTGAAGATGCATCGGCTCCGTCAGGGCGGAAACTCCCCAAAATCAATTTTGCCTTATCTTTATCCATGGTTGCTGTTCTGTTGATTGATTGAAATGATGTTGCGCCCTGTGTCCTTGTTGACCTTGGTACGCAATTGTTCTTTACCTCGTGAGATGCGTGACATCACCGTACCAATCGGCACGTCGAGGATTTCAGCGATTTCCTTGTAGGAATGCTGCTGCAGGAAGAATAAACTCAGTGGCGCTCGGTACGTTTCATCGAGCTCCTGTAATAACTCTACGGCACGCTTGGCATCGATCGAACGCGCATTATCATGCTCGACGATCGGGAGCTGGTGATCCATCTCAGAAATATCTTCTTCTGCATAGCGTTTCGAGCGTTTCGTATGCCCCAAAAACTCCCGATACAAGGTGGTGAATAACCACGTTTTAGCCTTGCTGCGATCTTTTAGCTGATGGCCTTTCTGCGCCCACACACAAAATGTCTGTTGCACAAGGTCCGCAGCCCGATCTGGATTCTTCGCGAGGGAGAAGCCAAATCGATAAAGCGCTTGGTAATGGGAGTCTACTAGTTCTTCGAATTCACTCATAATCGACACCCATACGAGTTGGGATGGCACCGATTTATTCCATAGAATTCTCAGTGACAATAGAATAACTATTTACCTCGGCGATGGATTCACCTACACCAAGCGCATGGCCACTGTCCACGTCCATTTAGATAAGCGTTCCTACGATGTTATTTGTGAGTACGGCGCACTCGATTCCGCAGCACAGCACATCGCCAGCCTAGGCCTTACCAACAAAGCCGCCATCATCACTGACAGCAACGTGGGCCCTCACTACGCCAGTCAACTCATCGCTCAACTCAGCGCAGACGGCATCAATGCCTCACTCCACACCGTAGCCGCTGGTGAAGCCAGTAAATCCATGTCCAACGTGGAAGAACTCTGTCGCCAAATGACCCGCGAAGGCCACGACCGCAGCTCCTGGGTGATCGCACTCGGTGGCGGCGTCGTAGGCGATCTTGCAGGCTTCGTCGCCTCCGTCTTCTACCGCGGAGTGCCATTCGTCCAGATCCCCACCACAATCGTCTCACTCGTCGATTCCTCAGTGGGCGGTAAGACTGGCGTCAACATCGCCGAAGGCAAAAATCTCGTGGGAGCATTCCATCAACCTCGTATGGTGCTCGCTGACCCCGCCACCCTCTCCACTCTTGCCGGCCGTGAATACCGAGAAGGTTATGCCGAAGCCATCAAACACGCCGCCATCCGCGATGCTGACATGCTCGCCGAACTCGAAGCTCTCGACCCGCTCAACCAAGCCCCCCCAGCAGAATTGATCGCGCGTAACATCGCCATCAAAGCACGCGTGGTAGAAGAAGATGAAAAAGAAACTTCCGGCACTCGCGCCCTGCTCAACTTCGGCCACACCATCGGCCACGGCATCGAAGCATCCGTGCCATACGGCGAACTACTTCACGGAGAAGCGATCTCCCTAGGCATCCGCGCCGCTCTGATTCTCTCAGAGCAATTCTCCAGTCTGAGCCACGCCGAATCACAGCGCGTGCTCCAGCTACTTCAGAACTTCCAGCTACCGCTCACGCTACCCAATCATATCGATACTGCTACGGTGCTCGAAAAAATGAAGCGCGACAAAAAATTCAGCGGAGGAAAGATCAACTTCGTCCTGCTCGACACACTTGGCTCCGCATTTGTCTCAAAAGATGTCACCTGGGAGGCCATTGAAGCAAGTATTGAACTACTTCGTCAGGACGCATAAGACCACGCCGATGGCGCCGAAATTGCTTCGGCGCTCGGCAATAAATTTCAACTAAGCTTAAGTAAGTTGTTTCAGTGAGGCTCGAATTCTGTAGCCCTGCTGCTCTGGTCGGGTACCGGCTTTCTTCAGCCAGTCCATGATGTTTGCTTCAAGTTCTTGGCACTGCGCATTCCAATCTTCTGGATTACCTGCCAGCACTTGGACACCCTCTTTCACGTCGCTAAAGTAGACGTCAATGGCTCCAGTGTCCTTGAGCTCCTTGAGCTCATGTTGCAACGAGGAATAGAATGCGAGTTCGAAACCATCTCCAGCATCTTGGGCTGCACGCTCAAGAGATATCGTCACGGGAGGAGCCACTGGCTCCAGCGCATTCGCAATCGTACCGTAACCGATACGGTTGAGCATGTGAGCAATACGTTTGTAGAGATCCTCAATCTGCAGCAAGCGTAGTGAACACTTGTGCTCCATGTAGTGAATGATGCCTTCATAGATGTCTTCGGTGAAGGCAAAATCGTACTGGTGCGCGCGCTGCGCCGCTTGTTCGATAGCGGTGCGTATCCACTGGGTACTGTAGCCAGTGACTTGATAACGACCAATTTGGAGGATGGGAAGGTTTCCGATAATGCAGATCATAGGTTTGGGATGGTTTCTAGTTTTTGAGGAATATTGGGGTTTGGGTTTTGTGTATTGGGAGTTGTGTTGGGCTGGGAAATGATTTTAGTCCTTAAAAAGCGGGCGTTGCAGAGCATTTGCATGGGAGCGTCGCTCGAGAGTTTGAATCTCTCGAATGAACTGCCCAACGTTCTCAAACTGGCGGTACACTGAAACATAGCGCACGTAAGCGACTGGGTCGATCTCGTGCAACTTGTCCATGACTTTACCGCCGATGATGTCCGAGGGGCATTCCGACAAATGATCCTTGTGCAACTCAGCTAGAATCTCCTCAACCGCTCGGTCGAGTCGATCCATCGATACTGGGCGCTTCTCACACGCTTTCACCAAACCTCTGAGCAACTTTTCACGGTTCACGACCTGGCGGGTACCATCGCGTTTCACCACTCTAAGCTCAGTGCGTTCGATCTGTTCATACGTGGTGTAGCGATAGCCACAGGCCAGACAGGCACGACGACGACGCGTCGATGTTCCGTCTTTCGACATCCTTGAGTCGATGACCTTGTCTTCGAGTGAACCACATTGAATACAGCGCATAATTTCTTAAATCGTTTTCCTTCATGACCGCATCTGAACGCGCTGTCTATGATAAAATTCACGAAAAAAATCATGCTTTCTACACAGTTAAGTCACCTAAAATAAAAGTTTTAAAAGAAACATCCTATCCTCAAGTTATTCACAAAATTTACCTAAAATTTCTAAGATATTCTCACTTGGCAAAAGTAGCAAGGGATGCATAGTGCGGCAGTCATGAGCGAACAGCCCAGCGAATTGATTGAAAAGTCTGAAGCAAAATCGATGCGTCAGGATCTGATGGTATTGACCAAAGTTCGTTTAAACATCTTTGTCTTAATCACCACGCTCTTTGGCTTCATTCTTGCTGCCAAATCCCAAGCTGGCGGGATGAAGGTCGGCATGATTGATTGGTGGTTGCTCTTCCACACCCTGATCGGTACAGCGGCGGCGGCCTTCGGCTCAGCCGTATTCAACCAGTTGATGGAAATCGAGTCAGACCGCAAGATGGCTCGCACAGAAAACCGGCCGCTCCCCGCCAACAGAGTCACCCCGCCCTTCGCCTTCGGCCTCGGATGGATCCTCTCAGCTTTTGGAGTCATTCACTTGGGCAACATGGTGAATGCTGAAGCGGCCTACATCGCCGCAGCCACCATCGCCATCTATGTCTTCATCTACACGCCAATGAAGCGTGAGCACTCGGCCAACACACTCGTGGGAGCCATCCCTGGCGCCACGCCCCCCATGATCGGGTGGGCTGCAGGAGGCGGCACCTGGTACTCAGTCGAATCATGGTACCTCTTTGCCCTTCTCTTCCTTTGGCAGCTCCCACACTTTGTGGCAATCAATTGGTTCTGCCGCGAGCAATATGAAGACGCGGGCTACATCATGTGGTCCAATGGCGACGTCAGTGGCAAAAAGACCGCCAAACTAGCCTTCATTTACTCCGCAATGCTCGCTCTCCTCGCGCCGCTAGCGAGCCTTCCAAGCATCAACCTTGCAGGATGGCTCTACGGAGTCGGCGGTTTGCTCGCCGGCGCCTACATGTGCAAGCTCTCAGCCGATTTTGGACGTATTGGTGATCGCAAGTCCTCACGCAAGCTCTTCTTCTTCACCTTACTCTACCTCCCATTCATTCTGATTCTTCTGACCATTAGCTGGCGCTAAGCTAGCAACTTCATCACCACTGCCATCATGGACGTATCCCAACTTGAGCCCGCAGACCGCGACCCCAAAGCCATTCGCCGCACCGTCATCACCTTGATCCTCACCATGATCATTGGCGGCGTTGTCATCTGGGTGAAATACAATGCTCAGCAAGAACGCGACCGCGAAGAACAAGTGGAAGGGCGCTCGCCACGCATCAACCGACTCAACCGCAATTTTGCGGGCGTCTGCCAAGATGGCAATGTGCGCGGTCTCCACGACCTCGAAGGAAAAGTCTGGGTTGTAGCCCCCATCGTGCCCAATCAGCCGCACGAAAATGCCATCCAACTCCAGAAAATGCAGGAACTCTCCAAGACCTTTGGTGAGCGCGATGATTTTCACCTCGTGTGCATCTCAGTAGCTGACCCTCAAGAGTTCGGCTACGAAGCCCTCGCGACCTTGGCTAAAGAACAAAACGCCGACATCAACAAATGGTGGTTCATGGCTGCGGAGCGCGACTCCGCCATCGGCTTCCTCAAAGACCACCTCAAGATGGCCCACATCAATGAGCGCAAGGGGGAAGAAGCCGAAAAGCTCGGAGTTTACGACGTGCCAGCCATGCTTCGCGTGGTTGACCAAAGCCGCCGCGTCCGTGGTGAGCATCAACAATTCGACTTCGACTTCGCCCACTACAAGACCGAGGAAACCCAGCAAGCAATCAAAGACAACCCAGCGCTCATGGCTGACGACGTCGATCCAGAAGTCGCTGATGTCCGCGACTTTTACCTCCACATGGATGCTCGTTGGACCGAGCGCATGCACAAGGTCATCAACTACAGCTTCAATGAGACCGAAACCGATAGCGACCCTGACTACATCACTGCGATTGTGGTCACCCTCGCCATCCTCGGCGCCATCTTCATCCAGATCCTACGCCTTCGCCGCAAAGCCAAGCTGTAACCCGTTCCAGTAAAAAAGCCAAAGTTCCCATCGAATAGAACCCTAGGTTTCGCCCTCCCACACCCAGCTCGCCAGAGCTTCTGACTCCTCCGCTTAACCAATAACTTGTAACCATCCGCCAATTCTCATGTCACAACGCAGCAAAGTCATAGCCATCTATTCAGGAGTCGCCGTCATTGTCGCCATTCTACTCGTGATTTTCAACTGGCTAGGTGCCCAGCGCAAAGCCAAGTCTGACGCAGCCCACACCGAACACCTACGCCAGCTCCAAGCAGGCGGCATCGAAGTGGTAGCGCCACTCACACCCCTCGACAAGCAACTCACCGCCGACCTCGCTGGCACCAACCAAGACGGCGACGCGGTTAGCCTCTTCGATCTCAAAGGTAAGGTCTTCGTCTTCGCACAATTCTATAGCCGCTGCAGCATGTGCCTGGGTTACAACAAACAAGTCATCACCGAGCTGCAGAAAGCCCTCAGTGGCAACCCAAACGTGCACTTCGTCACCGTCACCATCGACCCAGAGTTCGACACCCCCGAAAAACTCAAAGAGTCCGCCGAAGTCTGGGGCGCCGACTCCAAGAACTGGTGGATGCTCAACGTCCCCAAGGACACCCTCACCTCCTACTGCCGCGAACAGCTCTGGTACATCGACTTCACCGAAAATAAAAAGAAAACGAGCGCAGCAGACGCACTCAACCACGACATGGGCATCGCCGTGATCGATACCAACAGCAAGCTTCGCGCCAAAGTCAACCTCTTCGAACTCCTCGAAAACGACCAAGTCGAGCTCTACGAAGTCAAGAAGAGCCAAATCATCGACGTCGTCAACATGGCCCTCAAAGAAGCCGGCAAGTGACCCCCATCTAGCCTCTACCTTTTCATCACCCCAAAGGAATGAACTACTCCGAATACCTCAAACGCCCGGCCAAGCCGCAGCTCGAGCGCAAGCTCAAGATCACCGCTTGGATCCTCACCGCAGCCGTCCTCATCTTGGTGGGTCTCATGCGCCGCCCAGAGCTCCGCATCCCACTCCCAGAAGGCGTAAGCCTAGGGTTCCTCCCCCCCATCCACGCCGCGCTCAACTCGGTAGTCGCCCTCGCACTCATCGTCGCCGTCTGGGGAATCAAACAAAAGAACATCCTGCTCCACAAGCGCGCCATCGCCGTCGCCATGATCAGCTCGGTACTCTTCCTGCTCGGCTACGTAGCCTACCACTTCACCACCGAAGAAATCCGCTACGGCGGAGAAGGCACCATGCGTGTCGTCTACTTCTTCTTCCTCATCAGCCACATCGTGCTCGCCGGCGTCAGCCTCCCATTCATCCTCTTCACCTGGATCAATGGCGTGGTCAACCAATTCGCCAAACACCGCAAACTCGCACGCTGGGTCTTCCCCATGTGGCTCTACGTAGCCATCACCGGCCCGATCTGCTACTTCCTGCTCCAGCCTTACTATCCCTAGTTTTTTGGAAAGTAGCCAGTGGCACGTGGCAAGTAGCTAGTATTTTCAGCGAAAACCTAGGGTTCCTTGTTAAAGTCAGAACTCAAAAGTGAAATCTGAAAAGTGCTTCACCTAAGGCTCAACTCCACATCGACCCCGGAGGGGTCACAAAAGGTAGCACTAGGTCGAGCGGTAGCGAAAACCTAGGGTTCCTTGCCCAAGCATAAACCTCGGCCCCAGCGGCGCGGTGGGCGCGAGCAATGCTCACAAAAGTATTGCACAATTTTTCGTTATCACGTACGTTATTGATATGAAGACTGTGACAGCCACTTCCGCGCGCACGAACCTCTACCGCATGATCGACTCTACCTTGAACGATCATGAACCGGTGCAGATTACAGGAAAAAGAGGCAACGCCATTCTTGTTGGCGAAAGCGATTGGCGATCCATTCAAGAGACCCTCCACCTGCTCAGCATCCCTGGAATGCGTCAGTCCATTGTCGATGGCATGAACACTCCAACATCAGACTGCAGCGATAGCATCGACCTGTGAACTACCAGCTCGCATACACGAAGCAGGCTCAGAAAGACGCTAAAAAGCTCAAAGGTAGCCACCTCGCTAAAAAAGCAAAAGACTTACTCAGCCTCATCAGTGAGGATCCATTTGCCGATCCTCCCCCCTTCGAAGCACTAGTGGGAGATCTCAAAGGAGCCTATTCACGCAGAATCAACATCCAACACCGACTCGTCTATCAAGTCGTCGAAGAGGAAAAGACAGTCAAAGTCCTCCGCCTCTGGACGTACTATAGTTAAGCCCCTGAGCCTAAACCTAGGGTTCTTGCCTGCTAATACTTCAACTCCCAGCCCCCATGCAGCTGGCGCTGCAGCCTTCCGCCAAAGCGGCAGCTCGCGCGACCGCACTCCAAAGCAAAAAGCATTTTACCTTTTGCCGATTCCCTCTTACCTTCCAGCGCAACGGCCAAACCTAGGGTTCTTAGGTTCCATCATGCTGGCTCTGAAAACTGCCAACTGAAAACTGCCAACTGAATACTTTTTCCCATGAAAACCATCAGCTTCCAAGACACTGCATTCGCTTCCTTTGTGGCCGACCTCGATCGCCGTGCGATCCCTAGCCAAGAGCTCTACCAAACCGTGGCTGGCATCATCGAAAGCGTGCGCCAAGGTGGCAATAAAGCGGTCTTCGAATACACCTCAAAGTTCGACAAACTCGACCTCACCGACGACACACTCTTCGTCACCGAAGCCGAACTCGCCGAAGCCGAAGCACTCGTGGAGGACTCCGTCAAAGAAGCAATCGCCGCCTCCAAGAAAAATGTCCACGCCTTTGCCCAGCGCAGCATGCGCCAGGATTGGAAATACCACAATGCCGAGGGTGCTGAAGTGGGCGAACGCTTCGTCCCCTACGACCGCGTCGGCGTCTACATCCCGGGAGGCAAAGCACCCCTCGTGTCCACCGCACTCATGACCGCCGCTATTGGTCAAGCGGTCGGCGTCACCGACATCCTAGCCGCCACCCCAGCCGGCCCAGATGGCAAGGTGAACCCATCACTCCTCTACGCGCTCAAAGAATCTGGCGCCACCCAAATCATCAAAGTCGGCGGTGCCCAGGCAATCGCCGCCATGGCGCTCGGCACCGAGACCGTGGTCCCAGTCGAAAAAATCTTCGGCCCCGGCAATAGCTTCGTGGTAGAAGCCAAACGCCAGCTTGTAGGCGCCGTCTCGATCGACCTTCTCCCTGGGCCAAGTGAGGTCCTCATCATTGCCGACGACTCCGCAAACCCAGGGTTCATCGCAGCCGACATGCTCGCCCAAGCCGAACACGGCGGCGACAGCATCGTCGGATTCGCCACCACCTCACGCGAACTCCTCGTCAAAGTAGAAGCCGAGATCGAGCGCCAAACCAAGCTCCTCTCCCGCGCCGACTACATCCGCAAGGTGCTCGACGCCGGAACCTTCTGCCTCGTCACCGAGTCGCTCGACCAAGCGATCGAAATCTGCAATGCCTTTGCCCCTGAGCACCTCTCACTCATCGTCGATAACGAAGAGGCGTGGCTCGATAAAGTCAAAACCGCAGGTGCCATCTACGTGGGCAACTTCGCCGCCGTCGCCGTCGGCGACTTCCTAGCCGGCCCGTCCCACACCCTACCCACCGGCGGCTCAGGCAAATCATTCTCCGGCATCCGCGCCGACCAATTCCAGCGCCGCACCTCAATCGTGCGCATGGACCAAGCCTCAGTCCAAGCCTCAGAAAAACACGTCGCCGAATTCGCTCGCGTCGAAGGCCTAGACGCTCACGGCGCCTCAGTCAGCATCCGCGCAAACCACAAAGCCTAGGCTGAGTGGTCACGAGTTATTAGCTCCCTAGCTTGCCGCGGCACCTCTACAGCCGGTGGGACGACTGTCCTTAGTCGTCCGGCTAGGGTGTTGCCGCATCCTCCTTCCCGCTTCGCATATTGCGATCCCGATGCTTAACGAAACTCTGAAGGGCTCTCAACCCGCTGTGACCCCTAAAGTGCTCGACCGCTCGGACTGCGTGCTCTGCCGCTAATCCTTCTCGAGCTCGCTTTGGTAGACCACCCCGTAGATGTCCCAGACGGTGACGAAGAGGGCGCAAATGATGGGACCAATAATAAAGCCCACGGCACCAAACATGAAGATACCGCCGAGTGTGCCAATCAGGATGTAAAGGTCTGGCAAGTTCGCATCTTTCCCCACCAAGATTGGCCGCAACACATTATCGACAGATGCCACCACACCGGCGCCCCAGGCCAATAGCAAGCAGCCCGCCATGTAGTCCCCACGGATGAGCAACCACACCACTGCTGGCCCCCAAACGAGTGGCGTCCCGATCCCCGGAATCACCGAAAGCACCATCATGATTGCCGACCAAAAAACGGCCCCTTCCACACCGGCCGCATAGAGCCCCACGCCACCCAGTGCACCCTGGATAAAGCCAATCACTACCGAGCCCTTCAGCGTGGCTCTTGTGACCTGAGTGAAACGACCCAACATCGCATCTCGGTGTTCTCTATTGAGTGGCAAATAATGCATCATTTTACGCACAATGCTCGGGCCATCGATCAAGAAAAAGAACATCGCGTATAGCATCACAAAACAATTCAGCATGAAAGACGCCACTCCAGTGGTCATCGATGTGAGACTACTCATGATCACGGTAGCCACCTTGCTGGCTCCCTGACCTAGGATCTCAACGATTTTCTCTTGTTCTGGAAGAAATGCCTCAATTTCTGGGAAATGAGAGCTCAACCATAGGCTGCTCTCTTCAATACTGGTGTGCTCCATCTGAAACTGCAGCCAAGAAAATGCTGAGTCACTCACACGGTACGCCTGCCCCACCACCACACTGGTTAAGGCGACCAACGGCAAACCAATCAACAACAAAGCCAGCATGATCGTGACCACAGACGCCAGCACCTTCCTGCCCTTCAAGGCGATCCGCAACTTGCGGTACACAGGCTGCAATAAGCCTGCAAAAATCCCAGCCAACAACAATGGCATCAAGAAATCCTTCACCACAAACAAAAATAGAATGGTGATCCCCACGGCCAACAACAGCACTGCAGAACGTTGGAATCGGCCAGAATCACGATTTGGAGAATCATCCATACCTAACTGATATGAACCCTCATGCAAAATGAGCAAGCTCGAAAGAGTCCCAGCCAAACAAATGCAGCTCCCACTCACAGCACTCAAGCAACAAACTAGAGTGCCAATCAACCTACCTTTTTCAACATTCGCACGCGGATAAACTCCTGGCCCACGCTGTCGATGGGGCTGTCAGATCGATCAACCACACGCTCTTGGTCGGCAACTCTAGCGCCTCAATCACAGCTCATTCCATTCAAGCGTTTGACAAATCTGCGTGACAATCTTCATCCCTCATTAATCTTCGTCTGCCAAATTAAGACCATAAGCCTCAATTCCCCAGAGCCTCGAGATTACCGACACACAAGCATGCATTGGATCAAACTATTCCTCATTTCGCTCTCCCTCATTCACGTCACCATCGCCGCAGACCTTTCAGACCTCACCTACACCAGTGATGGCAGCGGCATCACCATCACAGATTGCCTGACATCAGCCTCAGGCGCGATGGACATCCCCAACACCATCGATGGCTTACCAGTGGTGGCAATTGATTCTGAAGCATTCAAAAGCTGCAACCAGATCACGAGCATGACCATGCCGAACACGGTCACCAGCATTGGTTCCTATTGCTTCTTTAACTGCCTCAAGCTTGAGAGCATCCAGCTTTCTACCGGCCTCACATCGATCAGCACAGCGACGTTCCGCGCCTGCTACGCGCTAGACAACCTCGTCATACCAGAAGGGGTCGAAAGTATTAACACCTACGCCTTTATTGGCTGCACGGGACTCAAGTCCATCTCGCTTCCCTCCACCCTTGACTCGATCGGAGCCTACGCATTCATCATCTGTTCTGAGCTGGAGAGCATCGAGATCCCATCTGGGGTGAGCACGCTTTCTAAAAATATGTTTGTCGACTGCGTGAAGCTGAGCACGGTCACTCTCAATGAAGGACTCCAGAGCATCGCAGCCGATGTGTTCTACGACTGCAGTTCACTGACAACCTTGAACATCCCATCGACCGTGAGTTCAATCAACTCCAGTGCGTTCAACAATGCTGATGCCTTGACGACGGTGAACATTCACCCAAACAACACAAGCTACGCCGCGAGTGGTGGCTCAGTCGTCAGCTCAGACCTCACGGAACTGCTCTTTGTCACCAAGGGCACCACAGGTGACTACACAGTGCCCTTCAGCGTCACCAGCATCGCCAACTCAGCCATACAAAATTGCAAGTCCATCACCAGCCTCACCTTAAACAGCGCGATCACCAGCTTTGACCTCAGTTATGTTTCTGGCTGCAACAACTTGGCGGCCTTGAACGTCAGCGCTGGGAACCCTAGCTTTTCGAGTAGTAATGGTGTGCTCTACAACCTTGCAGGCACTGAGCTCGTCGCCTACCCGATTGCGGCGGCTGGGAGCTTCACCATTCCAGAGGGCGTGTCCAGCATCACGGCCGAAGCATTTAGCAATTGTGATGCTCTCACAGCCGTCACTTTTGCCAGCACCCTAGACACCATTGGCAGCTCAGCCTTTGAAGGCTGTGGCGAGCTTGTCAGTGTCGATGGATCCAGCAGCTTGGTCACCACCTTCCCGAGTAAATGCTTCAGAAACTGCCCCAAGCTTAGCAGCATCACCTTTCCTAGTAGCCTGAACACTCTGGGCTCACAGTGCTTCGAACAATGCGATGGCCTCATCACCTTCGATGCTCCAGCCTCCATACACACCGTGGGCAGTAGTGCCTTTGAGGAATGTGATGCGCTCGAGACCGTGGCATTTTACCACAGCTCCCTGAGCCTAGGATCTAGCTCATTCTATAGCTGCAATAACTTAGCCAATGTGACTCTTCCAGATGGGCTGGGTAGCGTTCCTGAAAATTGCTTCGGCTATTGCACTTCATTGCAAAGCTTCACCTTTCCGAGTAATGTCTCCGAGATTGAAGACTACGCCTTCACCAGTTGCACAGCCCTCACCACACTGAGCATCCCACACGGCGTGACCAGCATCGGCGAAGAAAGCTTTGCCTATTGTGAGGAACTCACCAGTGTCACCTTCCCTAGCACCCTCGATTACATTGGAGTCTACGCGTTTGGAGAATGCTACAAGCTTCACACCATCAACTTCTCGACTGGCCTCACCACCATTGATGAAGAAGCCTTTATTGAATGCTACGCCCTCACCAGTATCGATCTACCAGAAGGAATCGAGACCTTGGAGCAATCCGTTTTCTATGGATGCGAAAACCTCCTAAGCCTCACGATCCCCAATTCCTTGGAAGAATTCCGCGCCGACATCGTCTACCGTTGTTCCTCACTCACCGAGATCAAACTGCGCGCTGGCAACCCACTCTACAACGTCACAGATGGGGTGCTCTACTCGCTGGATGGCTCTGAACTCATCTTCTACCCGCCGGGATTCATCGGCGCGTTTACCATTCCAGAAGCAGTGACGAGCATTGCGGACGAAGCCTTTGAATACTGCACAGGCCTCACCAGCATCACCTTCTCCAGCACACTCAGCAGTATTGGCCAGAACGCGTTCCGTGATTGTTCCAACCTCACCACCGTAGACATGACCAGCCAGGTCACCACCATCCCGTCCTATTGCTTCTACCGCTGCTATTCCCTAGCCAACATCACCTTCCCAGCGGGGCTCACCCACATCAATTCCTATGCCTTCGCCTACTGTGATGGCTTGATCAACCTCGAAATCCCCGACGGAGTTAGCACCTTGGGTTTCCGAGTGTTTTACCAATGCGACAACTTGCGCACCATCACTCTACCCAGCACCCTAAGTAGCTGGGATAGCAAAACCTTCGAAGGCTCCAAGCTACTCGAGTCCGTGATCTTCCGAGGCAATGCCATCGACGTTGCTGATGGCGAGCACTTCAAGAGCACAAACGATGCACTCACCGTCTACTACTTTGATGGAACCACAGGCTACTCCGACACCTACGACACCGCCTCGGCAGTATCCATTGATGAAGGCCTCTACCCAGCCGCACTCTGGATGCTAGAGTCAGGCTTTGATTTCGATGCAGACATGACTCAGGACGCCAATGGCGACGGTGTCACCATCCTAGAAGCCTACGCCTTCGGACTCGATCCCGAAGCCACCAACAACCCAAGCGACATCCCTAGCGCAAAACTCATCGACGGCAAACTCACCCTCGTGCTCGATTACGAAGCCGAGAACGTGCATTATCAGGTACTGCGAAGCAGCGACCTCGATAGTTGGTCCTACCTCGGCTTTGAAAACGATTACAGCAATGGCGTTCGTACCGTCACCTACCCCGCCACCAACGACCAACACTTCATCAAGATCAACCTCTACTTGCTAACCTCCGAGAATAGCTAAAGCAACGTCGGCTTGATCAGGCATGTGCCCTCCCCAATTGATAATAAAATAGCGGAGAAACCTAGGGTTCCTCCGCTATGAAATGTTTCGCTTTCTACTGCTTACTCTATGGCAGCAACCTAGCCACTAGCGTGGGAGTGGGAAGGCGCGGTTGAAGGCGTAGACTTCCTCGCGGATGGCGTGGAGCTTGGCTTCATCGTCGCGGTTCTCGATCGCTGCATGGATAAAGTCAGCCACCTGCACAGCGTGTGCTTCTTTCATGCCGCGCGATGTCACTGCTGGAGTACCGATGCGGATACCGGATGGCTTGAATGGGCCAGCGGTGTCGAAAGGAATCGAGTTCTTGTTCACGGTGATACCAGCCTCATCGAGGGCGGTGGAGACGATGGAACCGTCGATCCCCATTGGACGGAAGTCCACAAGGAGAAGGTGGTTGTCAGTGCCGCCGGAAACGATGCGGTAGCCGTGCTCCGCAAGGCGTGCTGCAATGGCTTGCGCGTTCTTCACCACCTGCGCTGAGTATTCCTTGAAGCCAGGTTTGAGTGCTTCACCGAAGCACACTGCCTTGGCTGCGATCACGTGCATGAGCGGCCCCCCCTGGATTCCTGGGAACACCGTGGAGTCGATCTTCTTCGCATGTTCTTCCTTACAAAGAATGACACCACCGCGTGGGCCACGGAGTGACTTGTGCGTGGTAGAAGTGACGAAGTCTGCGTGAGGCACTGGGTTCGGGTGAACGCCCGCGGCCACGAGACCAGCGATGTGCGCCATGTCCACAAAGAGGTAAGCACCCACCTTCTTAGCAATCTGCCCCATGCGTTCGAAATCGATCGTACGTGGGTAAGCTGAAGCACCCGTGGTGATGAGCGCTGGTTGGAATTCTACCGCAGCAGCTTCGAGCGCATCGTAGTCGATTCTCTCGTCTTCTTCGCTCACTCCGTAGTGCTGAACATCATAGAACTTCCCAGAGAAGTTTGCCTTGTGGCCGTGTGTGAGGTGACCACCGTGCGCGAGATCCATGGTGAGGATCTTGTCGCCTGGCTTGAGCACTGAGAAGTACACCGCAGTGTTCGCCTGTGATCCAGAGTGCGGCTGCACGTTCGCGTGGTCAGCACCAAAGAGTTCCTTGAGTCGGTCGATCGCGATCTGCTCGATCACGTCCACGTGCTCACAACCACCGTACCAACGGCGGCCTGGGTAGCCCTCGGCGTACTTGTTGGTGAGGAGGGAACCCTGGGCTTCCTGAACCGCGCGGGATGTAAAGTTTTCTGAAGCAATAAGCTCGATGTTGTTGCGCTGGCGCAGTGTCTCTTCCTGCATTGCCTCGAAGACAGCTGGATCAGAAACAGCAATCGCGCTACCGGAGGCCTTGGTGATGCGGCGCTCGTGGCGACCACCTGCGAAGGCCTCGCTGAGGAATGTGTCTACCATGG
This sequence comes from Rubritalea marina DSM 17716, assembly GCF_000378105.1. Taxonomy (GTDB): domain Bacteria; phylum Verrucomicrobiota; class Verrucomicrobiia; order Verrucomicrobiales; family Akkermansiaceae; genus Rubritalea; species Rubritalea marina. The sequence goes on from NZ_KB899256.1 coordinate 28,099, forward strand.
CGAGCGCAGTCGCTTCGTCCACGTGCTTTTGACCGATGCAAAGGATGTTGGCGTTGTTGTGCTCGCGGGCTACCTGTGTGTCTTCTACAGACTGCACATTCGCAGCGCGCACACCAATGAAGCGATTCGCTGCCATGCTCACACCCACACCTGAAGTGCAGACCAAGATACCAAACTCAAATTGGCCCTGGCTCACTTCTACCGCCACGTCGTTGGCGAAGTCTGCGTAGTCCACAGAATCCTTGGAGTCTGTGCCGTAGTCCTTGAGCTCGAAACCCTTAGCGGTGAGGTGACGCACGATCGCGTCTTTGTGCTCTACTCCGCCGTGGTCGGCGCCTACTGCAATTCGGATGCTGGAATCACTCATAAAATTATCTCTGTGGAATTAAGAAATTGGTGTTGAGTGACTTTCCTTATGTTCGCAAAAAACGCAACCGTAGAATGCAATCTGTGGTGCTTTTTTTGAAACCAAACACAGTCGATCTGGCTAAATGCTTCGGTAGGGATGGCTTTCCCTCGACCCCAGCCGAGCTGCCCATTGGGCAGAAGCCGTCCAGTAGTGCACCGATCGAGAAAACCCAGGATTCCTTTCGCTAAAGGCGAAAACCATATCAGCCTAGGGTCAGGGCGGCAAAGCCGCATGCAACCCTAGGTTCGACAAACAAACAACGTAGGCTGTAGGCCTACAACATATTGGTCATACCTTGGGTGCTAAGAATTGCTGAATTCACGACGCAACGGCAGTTCGCGCTCCCAAAAGATACGCACCCAAGCCAGCTGGGCGGTTCCAGTCGCCGCTAAAGCTATGACGGACACGGTTGGAAAACCATCCCTGCCCGACTTCACGTTCGCCCGTGATCTAAGCTTGTGCCTCAATCGGATTCTAAACTAATCATCAACTAATGAGCTATGGATCTGCTTACGCTTAAAAAACTCTCTTCCAGCAATTTCTGAAATCGAATCACAGAGAGACACAGAGTATGTATCATTATTCTCAAAACGCATGACGGCATATGGGTAATCTTCCACCAAAGGGAGATCTGAAGTTATTCTTATAACAACCTGCGCCTCAGACTCACCCACTACTTCAAAAGTGAATTCTTGAGAATATGCCTCCATCTCCAAGGATTCAGCATCCAGCACATCCATTGTGAATGCTTGCTGATCTAGCATCCCTGTTCCATCAGGATTGTAGGTAATAGAAGCATTGCCGAACAACGACTTCAAGGTCACTCGTTGTTTAGCAGAGAGATTGGTACGTTCTTCGAGATAAGTCCAAGTACGCTCACCATCAGACTCCCAAGTCCCATAAATTTTCGAGTGTTGTTCCTCACATGAAATTAAGCACACTGCGAATATCGATATAGTAGTCAATCGTCCTATCATAATGCTCTCAAATCTGGTCATCCGCCCTCACACCAAATCCCCACCGCAGCTCCAGCAGACGGCTAGGGTGCCAGGGCTTAGTTCGCCGCATGTGGGGCAGGTCAATTCCTCGTTAGGGTCTGCGCTGGGAGCTTCAAGGTAAGCGCGGATCAAGTCGACTCCACGCTCGACCTCAGCCTCCTCTAGAATACACAAGGCAGGCGTCACCTCTGGAATCGGGATGGTTGTGCTTGAGGCATGCTCGTTGCGCAGGTAGGTGCTAATCCCCTCAGCCTCCAGCAGGCTCTGCAAATGGCCAATTGTTGCGCTGTCTCGGTCTCGATACACTTCTATCATGGCTCTTTAATGCTTGCCTAAAACACTAACAAACAAAGGCGTCCTTTAGGAAGATTATTCGAGTGAATGGAATCAACAACCCATTCCTCGATCAGCCGGCGCACATGGCCACCGCCTCGATGAATTGCACTTCAAGAGACACCCAACAAACCAAGGACCCCCGCTTGGTACATGCTCGCGTGGATTTTAAAGTCGATGGCGTGGCCTGCAGCTTGTTGATCGGCGAGGAATTGGTTGAGCTCTGCGACTGGCACGACGTGCACTTGGATGTCTTCGCCATCGACTCCGCCACCTGCGTGCTCGCGTACGATTCCCGTAGCCGCGAACATATGCGTCACCTCCGGCGTCATGCCGGCTGAGGTTGGCGAGGCGATCAGCTCGATCATCTTACCCGCGCGAAATCCAGTTTCCTCCAATAATTCACGCGCGGCGCAATCGGCCACAGTCTCACCTTCAAATTCTGGTTCATCGCCCACCAATCCAGCGGGCACCTCGATCACACGGCACTGCATCGGCACGCGAAATTGTTCCACCAGCACCACCTCACCTGCATCGGTTAGCGGCAAGATCGTGGCACACACTGCCGCTTGTGGGCGCAGGGCAAACTCCCAATTCCCCCGGCGATACAAGCCCAAGTACTTCCCCTCATGCAACACCTCCACATCATCATTCGTCATGGCTTACGAACTAACACAATGAGAGCGACCACAGCAAGCCGTGATCCCCGAAGACATCATCAGACCAGTCGGGAGAGCGCAGCTTTCAACGACTCGTCTTGCGCAGCTCGCCCGGCGGCTTTCCGGTCATGCGCTTCACAAAGTTCGACAAGCCCACAGGGTCCGAAAACCCTGCCTGCTGAGCGATAGTCTCTAAGCGGGCCGACGGGTCCTGAAGTAAATCAACAATCGCCTCAACCTTGCGCTCGCGCATCACCACAGCCGGGCTACTCTGAGAGCACTTCACGAAGGCGCGCTCCAAGCCACGGCGAGAAACACCACAAAACTTCGCCAGTGCCTCCACACTAGTATTCGACAGCGGCCTAGCCTCGATGTAATCCATCGCTTTTTGGTAGACCAACGCGTACCTATCCTTACGGTGGCTCGACTCACGGCTGACAATGTTCGCCGGTGTCCGATGGATTTCCATGGAATCACTGTAGACACCCAAGCTCTTCCCAAGGTCAACCACGGCAGCCCTACCGAGCTCCGCCACCTTGAGGTCAATGCTGGTCAGGGTTGGGCTCGACGATTCGCAAAGCAAGCGATCGTTATCCACACCGATCACGGCGACTTCGTCAGGCGCAGACAAACCGAGAATCTCGCAGGCATGCAGCACATCCAGAGCAGCTTCATCATTGCAGGCCAAGACCCCACAGGGTTTCGGCAGCGCCTCGAGCCAATCCGCTATCTGCTCCACCGCTTTCCAGTTTGCCCTGGCTTCAAGCGATAGAGTGAGCGTCTCATTACTGACACCCAGCGAGGTCGCATAAGAATGAAATACCTTGCGGCGCGCTTCCGACCACATCACCCCGCCCCAGTGCACAAACCCCCAGTACCCTAGATTAAGATAAGAGAATTCCTCGCCAGCCAAACGGCCAATTTCAAAGTCATCCGGGATTGGGCCATTCAAATATGCCGCCGAATCAGCATCCTCGGCCGATCGAATAAACACAGACGGGATCTCCATCGCCGCAATCGCCTCGGCCACCGGCTGGCTCAGCCCACGAGACAAAACCCCATCAATCTTTCTCAATTGGATATAATTCTCTAATTCCTCAATGCTGAACTGGGTTGGCAAAAACCAAAAATTCCACTTCACCGACTCCGAACGCATGGAAAAAAAACCGCGTAGCAACTCACGTGAGTAAAAACTCTCACGGTCTCCTAAAAATAGAACATTTAATTTTTTCTGCATGACCACTATGTCGCAATAAATACATTCAATATTGTGTCTCCATGGCCTATTCCTTATAGCTACCGACACTAATCTACCACCATGTCAGTCATCCTAGTAGCAGAAAACATTTTCGCCAAAGGCCAAAGTACCTTCGAGGCACTCAACCAAGAGAGCTCATATTCCTTTGTCCCAGTAAAGCAAGATGAGCACACCGTATCTGACGCAATTCGTAAACACCAGTCAAAAGCTTTCATCGCCGGCACCCATCCCTACACCAGCTCACTCTACCAAGCACTCCCCCATGGCGGCATCATTTCACGCTTTGGCGTCGGCCACGACAGCATTGATAAAGAGCTCGCCAGCCAACGCGGGCTCTACGTCACCAACACCCCCGGGGTGCTCGACAATGCCGTGGCCGAGCACGCATGCTGGATGATGGGCAATCTCGCACGCCACATCCACCTCGCCCACCACAACACCGTGGCGGGCAGCTGGAACGCAGCCACAGGCATCGAACTCCAGGGCCGCAAAGCCACCATCCTCGGCTTCGGACGCATCGGCCAATCCCTCTGCCGCAAGCTCAGCTTCGGCTTCGACATGCATGTCACCGGAGTCGGGACGCGCCCAGCATCTGAATATGCACACCTGCAGGAAACCACTGGATACCGCCACTACACCACCGACCGGGACGCCGCCATCTCCGACGCCGATTTTGTCATCTTACTGATGGCATCCACCCCAGCCACGCGCCACCTTGCCGATGCCTCATTCTTCGAAAAAATGCCCAACCACGCCTGTCTCATCAACTCCGCGCGCGGCGCCGTGGTCAACGAGCTCGACCTCTATGAGGCGCTCCACAGCGGCCACATCGCAGCTGCCGGCTTGGACGTGTTTGAAGATGAACCCTACCGCGCTCAAGATCCTAACAAAGATCTAAGAACGCTGCCCAACATCCTACTCACACCACACATCGGCGCCAACACCAGCGAGTCAAACAGCGCCATGGCCGCCGCAGCAGCACAGAATGTCTTCACCATTCTGGAGCAAGGCGCACCAGCGTGCCGCAACATTGTGAACCCCAAATAGATTGAAGCGATTCAGCATAAAACTGTCGCAATGTGTATAATCACCATCCGCCTCTTACCATTGTCTCACCTACCCCAACACGCCACACTTCGACCATGAGCACCATTTACGTCTCCAGCATTTCCTACCACAAAGCGCAGTCCACCTTCGAGCAGCTCAACGCAGAAACGGAATACACCTTCGAGCCGGTCAACGAACAAGAAGCACCACTCGCAAAACAGATCCAAGAGAACGACGTCAAAGCCTTCATCGCTGATATCTACCCATACACCGGAGCTCTCTACTCAGCCCTGCCACGCGGTGGCATCATCGCCCGCTATGGCGTGGGTCACGACAGCATCGACAAAAATCTAGCCACCCAGCACGGCCTCTATGTCGCCAACACACCTGGAGTGCTAGACAACGCGGTCGCCGAGCACGCCTGCTGGATGATGGGCGCCATTTCCCGCCACCTACATACCTCCCACCGCACCACCATCGCCAATCAATGGCTCCCTCAGGCAGGTGTGGAACTGCGCGGCCGCAAGGTCGCCATTCTAGGCTTCGGACGCATCGGCCAGAACCTCTGCCAGAAGCTTAGCTTCGGCTTTGGCATGGACATCATCGGCGTCGATATCCAACCAGAAGAAAACTTTACCGATCTCAAAGAATCGGTGGGCTTCAGCCGCTACACCACCGATCGTGACGCCGCCCTCGCGGATGCAGACTACGTTGTACTGTTGATGGCAGTCGTGCCAGCCACCAAGCACATCGCCAATGCCGAGATGTTTGCCAAAATGAAAGACAGCGCTATTCTCATCAACTCAGCACGCGGCGCACTCGTTGATGAAAATGCCCTCTACGATGCACTCAGTAATGGCGACATCGCCGGTGCCTGCCTCGACGTCTTCGAGGTAGAACCCTATCAGCCACAAGCCGCAGCCAAAGACCTGCGCGTGCTCCACAACGTGCTACTCACCCCACACGTCGGCTCAAACACAGCTGAATCCAACGCAGCGATGGCTAGCACCGCCGCCCAGAATATCATCACCATCCTCGAACAAGGCCCAGCCGCCTGCCCGAATCTGGTAAACCAATAACAAGTCGCCTCCCCCCCAGCAGCAGCACCTTTCATCATGCACAAACACCTCATCATCATGGGCGTATCCGGATGTGGCAAATCCACCATCGGCAGCCTCCTCGCAGAAGCACTCAATGCACGCTTCTATGACGGTGACGATTTCCACCCTCAGTCAAACATTGAGAAAATGGCTGCCGGCACCCCCCTTACCGACCTAGACCGCCAACCATGGTTAGAACAGGTCGCCGCACTCATCCGCGACACTCCAAGCTCTAGCGTTACGGCCTGTTCAGCCTTAAAAAAACAATACCGTGACATCTTGCGCCGTGCCGGCAAGGTGCAATTCATCCACCTTCAAGGGTGTCGTAAAACCTTGCTAGAGAGGATGCAACAGCGCGCAAACTCTAGCAGCCATTTCATGCCTGCTAGCCTCCTCGATAGCCAGCTCGCCACGCTAGAAGACCCCAGCGCAGAGCCAGACACACTCAGCGTCTCCATCGAGCCAAGCACCCAAGAAATCATCCACCATGTCCTCAAACAGCTCTAAAGAAACCATGCACGTCGTGTCGGAGGCCGCACACAACGACCTCATCACCGCCGCATTCATCGCCCGTGGATTCAATGAACAAGAAGGCCGGGCCGCGGCCGAAATTGCAGCAGTCGCCACCACCCACGGCAACCGCACCCACAATGCCCTCAAGGCGCTGCACCTCGATGAATTACTCGGCTCAGCCATCGGCAATTGCACTCCTGGTGCCGATCTCATTAAATTGCCCAAGCGCTTCGCCGCGGCAGAGGTCTGGGACGGCAATAAGAAACTCGGCCAGCTAGTGGCCAAAGAGGCGTTCAACCGTGCCATCGAACTCGCTGACGAGTTTGGCATCGGCATGGTTTCTGTCGACAATGCCTGGCACTACCTCTGGGGCAGCGGCTACGCTATTGATGCCGCCAAGCGCGGCTACATCGCCTACACCAACTGCACCTCAACCCTCGCGGAGGTCGTACCATTCATGGGCAAATTCCCGACGCTCGGCACCAACCCTCACACCTGGGCATTCCCCACCACCGACACCTTAGGATTCCCGATCTGCATCGACTGGGCCACCTCCACGGTATCCATGGGCCGAGTGCAGCAACTCAAGCGCGAAGGCGGCACCTTGCCACCTGAATCCGCCGTGGACGCCCAGGGCAAGCCCACCACTGACCCCGCAGAAGCGGTCTCGCTTCTCCCATTTGGCCGCCACAAGGGCTACGGACTTTCCTTGGTGAATGAACTCACCGCCGCCTACATTGGAGGCTCACTTCCCACCATCCGCGGCACCCAATCCTCCGATGCTCAGGAAAAAACCACCTCGTCATTCTTCTTTCAGATCATCCACCCCGAGGCCGTGAGCGGCGGCGCCTTCGCCAACGGGCGAAGCCAAGACGCCAACGTGCAGGCAGTCATCGATGACATCCTAGGCCACGGCAATGCGCACTGCTTGCTGCCTGGACAGCTCGAAGCCGAAGCAGCCAAAAAGACCGCGGAAGCCGGAGGCTTGCTATTCTCCTGCGCCGAACTCGAGGAACTCAATGCTATCGCAGCCGAGCTCAAGCTACCACCACTCACCTCTCTCTAAGCGTATGAGCTACCTTCACGACGACGTCTTCCTTGATTCCGACATTGCCAAGCGCCTCTATCACGAGACCGCAAAGCAGCTACCAATCATTGACTTCCACACCCACCTCCCACAGCGAGAGATCCTCGACGACCATCGCTTCGAGAACCTCTGGGAGCTTTGGCTCAAACACGATCACTACAAATGGAGACTCATGCGCGGCTGCGGAGTGGATGAACACTTCATCACCGGAGATGCCAGCCCCTGGGAGAAATTCGAAGCCTTCGCCAGCATCCTGCCACTCGCGCTGGGCAACCCCGTCCACCACTGGGCCCATCTCGAACTGCAGCGTGTCTTCGGCATCCAGGAGATACTCAACGCCGCCAACGCAAAACCCATCTGGGATGCCGCCAACGCACAGCTCCAATCAAGCATCAGCGTTCGCACATTGCTGCAGGAATTTAATGTCGAACTCCTCTGTACCACCGACGACCCATGTGACGATTTGGCACTGCATTCCGATCTCGCCAAAAGCGATGCCGCTACCAAGGTCTACCCAACATTCCGCCCCGACTCCTGTACCAATTTCTCAGGAATCGGAAAACTGCAGTGCTGGCTCGATGCCCTCAGCCAATCAAGCGGCATCCAGATCAGCCACTACAAGCACCTCCTAGACGCCCTAAAGCAACGGCACGACCACTTCCACATGGCAGGCTGCCGCCTTTCCGATCACGGGCTCGCCCACATGCCCAATGGAGAGGCCACACAAGACCAGCTCGAGCAGCTCTTCAGCTCCGCTCTCGAAGGCGCCCCCCTCACCCAAGAAGACTGGGAGCCCATCGCCTTTGACATCCTCAAACACATCGCTGGCTGGAACAAAAATCGCGGCTGGACAATGCAGCTGCACCTCGGCCCCCAGCGCGGAGTCAACCAAGCGATGGCCGAACAAATCGGCCCCGACAGCGGCTTCGACACGATGGGTTCATGGCCACAAACTGCACGCCTCATCGAAGCACTCAATCGCTTCAACAAGACTGGCGTCCTCAGCAAAACCATCGTCTACAACCTCAACCCCAATGAGTCTGAAGCTCTCTGCTGCGCACTCCAAAACTTCCAGAATAGCGACGCCCGTGGACTCATCCAATACGGCCCAGCATGGTGGCACCTCGACCACGTGCGTGGCATCCGCGAACAGCTCGACATCCTCAGCTCACTCAGCGCCCTAGGCACCTCAGTAGGCATGCTCACCGACTCACGCTCATTCACCTCCTACGTCCGCCACGAATACTTCCGTAGGCTCCTCTGCCAATTTGTTGGCAATGCCGCAAACGCAGGAGAAATACCCAATGACATCGAATCTCTGAAATCATTCATTGCCGATATCTGCTACCACAACCCCAGCCAGTACTTCGGCTGGCCTAGCCCTTCATAACCCCATGAACTACCGCATTGCACTCAGCCTTCTCCTGGCCTGCAGCAGCTTGAGCCTCGCCGCCACACAGCCTAACATCATACTCATTTGTATCGATGACTTACGCCCCGAGCTCCCGAGCTTTGGCAAAGACTACATCCAGGCTCCCGCCATCGAAGGGCTCGCGGCAGAGGGCAGACTCTTCAAGCGCCACTACGTCCAAGCTCCCACCTGTGGAGCATCACGCTTCGCCATGCTCACAGGCCTCTACCCAAAGACAGCCAAGCAACTCAGCAACGGAGCATTCAGAAGCCACGACCACAACAGCGCCCCCAGCTTCCCAGCTCACTTACGCAGTCATGGCTACCTCACCAGCTGCGTCGGTAAGGTCTCACATTATCCAGGAGGTTTCACGGGCAAAAATTGGAACGACAAAACCAAGCCAGAGCTACCCGGCGCATGGGACCGCCAGCCTGATTGTTCAGGAGACTGGCTCACCCCTCAAGGATTGATGCACGGCTATGCCGATGGCAAAGCCCGCAAGCGCGGCAAGACCCCAGCCCTCGAGGCCGCCGCAAAAGCAAGCTACCCAGATGACGCAATCCTCGACACCTTCCATCAGGAAATCGCCTTCCTCAACGACCAAAAAAAACCTTGGCTTTGTGCCGTTGGACTGCTCCGGCCACACCTTCCCTTTGCCTGCCCAAAGGAATTCCTCGCTTGCTACGATCAGACAGAACTCCCATCCATCCCCGCCGCCAAGAAACCCAAACAAGGCGAATTCTGGCACCCGAGCGCCGAATTCTTTGGCGGCTACAAGCACCCAAGTGACCCAAGAAATAACGCCAAATACGCCGATGCTGTGCGCCGTCACTACGCCGCCTGCGTGACCTACGCTGACTCGAAAGTCGCAGAGATTCTCGAGACCCTCGAGTCCACTGGAGCCACCAAAAACACCATCATCATCCTCTGGTCAGACCACGGATGGCACCTCGGCGAACAACAAATCTGGGGGAAACACTCACCCTACCACGTGGCCCTCCACGCGCCACTCATCATCAAGACTCCTGAAATGCTAAAACCTGGGGTACCCAGTGAGGCAGTCGTCGAAAGTATCGATATCTACCCCACCCTCTGCGAACTTTTGTCACTCCCCACCCCCGGCCACCTCGAGGGAACCTCACTCGTGAAGATCGTCGCAGACCCCCGAGCCGAATCTGATGATCTCGCCATCGCCCATTGGGGCAAGCTACGCTCAGAGATCCGTAGCGATGACCACCAAATCATCAACCGCAAAACCAACAAGACCACCCAACGCTACAATCTAGCCAAAGATCCCCACGAATCACACAATTTGGCCCACTAGCAACTCTCGAACCACCACCTCAAGCTTCCATGGATTTCCTCAACTCACTCTTCAACCTCAACGGAAAAGTCGCCCTCGTCATCGGTGGCACCGGAGAACTCTGCAGCCACATGGCCAAAGGCCTCGCACAAGCAGGCGCCGAAGTCGCCCTCGTCGGCCGCAATGCCGAGAAGGCACAACAACGGATCGACGCCATCGAGGCCGCAGGCGGCAAAGCCTACTTCATCGCCGCAGACGTGGCCGACAAAGCAGCCATCCAAGGAGCACTCGACACCGCCGTCGCCCGCTCAGGCAAGGTCGACATCCTCGTCAATGGCGCCGGCATCAACTCCCCCACACCCGCACTCGAAATTAGCACCGAGGAGTTTCAAAACATCCTCAATGTCAACCTCACCGCCACCCTCCACGGCTGCCAAGTCTTTGCCAGCTATTGCCTCGAAAACAACATCCAAGGCAGCATCATCAACCTAGGCTCCATCTCTGGCCTCAACCCACTCTCCCGCGTCTTTTCCTACTCGGCCTCCAAGGCAGCCGTCCACAATCTCAGCAAAAACCTCGCTCGCGAGTGGGCAAACCAAGGGATCCGAGTCAACACCCTCGTGCCTGGATTCTTCCCCGCCGAGCAAAACAAAAGTGTCCTCGACGAATCCCGCGTCGCCTCCATCATGAACCACACCCCGATGGAGCGCTTCGGCAGCCCAGACGAACTCGTAGGCGCCACCATCCTACTAGCATCCAACACAGCCGGCAGCTTCATCACCGGCCACGAAATGATCGTCGACGGCGGTTTCAATAGCATGAGCATCTAAGCAGGGATGCGTGTCCCTGAGAATCGATCTAATTCTCTGTATTGAGCCTGGCACTTTATAGAAAACACAGTTTACAGAGGATATATAGATGATCATGCGCGCCCATGACTATCGATGAATATCCCTCGACTGAAAAACCGCTCCAGAAATCCGAGCTAAGTGTGAAATCTGAGCTATATGAAGCCTAAAATGGGCAGAAATCCTGCGTTCCGGGCACGACGATGCGCACCTTTTCTCTTGAGAGTTCAGCGACAGGGAATGAGACGATTTTTGGTCTCCTCATCAAGTGTGAGGGCGCACTTCGCACGCATCCTTCAAATGCTGCCGGTGGGCGTAGATGCGAGACTCTTTGGTGTACGGCATCTTCTTCGCTCCATGGGTGCGATTCGCATAAGCCTCGCCGCATTGATCTTGCAGCGCGCTGAAGCCATCCTCGACAAATTCTTTAGAACCAAAGATCACACCATCCACCGCAAAACGTAACTTGCAGCGCAGCATCTGACGCCAGTTCAACTTGCCTCCCTCGTTGAGGATTTGCTCTACCTCTTTTCTATCAAAACCTAGCTTACGCTTCCTCCGTGCCGACTGTGACTCACTAGGAATGGCATCCCCTACAGCCGCTTCCCCTTCTTCTGCTAGCATGCAACGATAGCGCGCACTCTCGCTTCTGAAGTCGAACCTTCTCTCCTCTTTCAGACTTCCCTTCTTGTCGTGTTCAGCTTGCCTCAAACTGGCCAAGTATTCATGCATCTTTTCCCTGCCGACCGCCTTCCACGCCTCGCAGAGCTCGAAGCTACTCTCATGCAACATCAAGGCCAGCAGCCCAGTTTGTACGCCCTTTGAGCTCCCATGAGCTGCAGCGTAGCCGCACCATCTGAAGTCCAGCGGCTCCTTCACGATGCCAGCTCGTAAAGGATTAAGGTCAATATATGCAGCGATAAAGCGTGCATGCCAGCCTCCCTGTACTTGCACGCTGGTAAAGCGCCCCTGCCACAAGGCCCCTTCTTTACCCTGTTCCTTGTTGAACCATCGGCTGTAGCCTTGCTTGATCGAGCGCATGAACTCCGAAAGGTTCCACATTCTGCGAGTGTAAGGCTCTCTTATCCCACGCACAGCAGCATCACGCTTTTCAACATCGGGTATCGCGCGGGCTGTGGCCAAGCGTTGCTGCATATCATCGATCAAGTCCTGCGAATACAAATGCGATAGTTGCTTGAGGAACTGATGATCGCTGATTTCATCAGCCTTGCCTGGCGGCACGTAGACCATCACATGGATGTGATTGCTCATAATGCAATACGCCAGCACCTTAAGATCGCCGAAGGCCTCGTACTTGCGCATCAGCTGCACAAAGAACTCACGGCCATGATCATCAAATACAAACTCGCGCCAAACAGCGCGAGTCACACAATGGTAAATACCACCCTGAGTGTCTTGGTGGCACGATAACAAATACTTACGGGGAATTCGCATGGGAGGAGGAGGGATTGAAAGTGAGACATCAGCAATCGCTAACATCAACTCACAGACTACTCCTACTCAACCAGTAACGCGATCTAATTCTCTGTATTGAGCCTGGCACCATGTATGCACAATCGCTGACATCAACTCACAGACTACTCCTACTCAACTAGTAACGCGATCTAATTCTCTGTATCGAGCCTGGCACCATGTATGCTGTGTGTGCGAATTCTCTGTATTGAGCCTGGCACCATGTATGATACCTCACCGCTGCGCCAAAAGCGAGATTCTTCCTCATATCGAGCCTGTCACCATGTGTTACAAACTCGCGCCAAACAGCACGAGTCACACAATGGTAAATACCACCCTGAGTGTCTTGGTGGCACGATAACAAATACTTACGGGGAATACGCATGGGAGGAGGAGGGTTTGGGAGTTAGACATCAGAAAACGCTGACATCAACTCACAGACTACTCCTACTCAAATAGTAACGCGATCTAATTCTCTGTATTGAGCCTGGCACCATGTATGCCATGTATGCATGGTTGGATTGTGCATTATTCTATTTCCACAAATTGTTCGACCCAAAGCATGTTTTCTTGATCAGTCATATTTAGAGAAAGTTCTATATTTGCAGAAGCATGATAACTTGGCACTAAACTAACACCGTTTGCATTAAAAATAACAACCCTAGGATCCATAGAGTAGACATCTCTCCACTTGACACTTTGTATACCTACATTTTCACACCAGACCGCAATATACTTATCATCATAGTTTGAGGGGAAACCTAACTCATTGTAGATAAATTCTCTAGTAACTCCAGAGTTAGGGATGATTTTATTCGGTCTTTTACAACACAAAAGAGGGACTGTCACACACACACAAATCATTAAAAATCTAATATGAATCATAATTTCTGGGCTAATCATTTACCATTCCACTTACTATAATCATGGGTTCGGTAGTACTTTTTGTGCTGAACTTTACTTTCTGTTTTAATGGTTAATCCTGTTCCAGGAGTAGATCCAACATAGCCCTGTGAAGCTCCCAAGACAACTTTATTTCCTAAAGATATAGCTACATGACCAGGATAATTAACCACATCTCCATAAGATGCATTTTTCCCAATTTTTTGTCCATCGGCAGTGCTTTTCCCTATTAAGCTACCCATTGGACTCATCTCACCTATATTCATGTCCATTCTTCCAAATGTAGCATTCGCTCCCGCAGGCACACGTCCGACAGGGTTGTAAAACGGTCTATCAGGATGTCGACCTATTCGATGCGGCCAATTAGCACCAGATTCCATTAAGACATTGTAAACGAAAAGATTACAACATGCATAGTCCTTTCCTTGATATCGATCAGCCTTGTCATCATTCGCCCATATTGAAAGTCCATTGAGAGCAATTTTCAATCCTCGTGGATCATCTGTTCCTTCTTTAACTGATTTAATCCCCTCGGCAATATCCTTAGCTGATTTAGCAATAGAGGTGGAAACCTCTTTATAATCCTCAATTTTACGTTGCGTCCTTTTGTAATCATCTGACTCACTATCCATTTTTTCGAGCTTTGTCTGTAATTTCGTAGCTTCATTTCCAATTTCTTCAGCTCGTTGATTTAATTTCTCTAGACTCTTAGTTTCTTCTTCAGTTTCAGCTCTTAATCCTAATGGGTCAAAGAACGTCCACGGGTTCTGAGTTACATAGGTGTAAACATTTGGGCCGTCGACGAAGCCTGCGGGGTCTCTGGTGAGGAAGACGCCGAACTCGAGGTCGCGGTAGCGGAAGTGCTCGTTGAGGAGGCCGGTGGGGTCTTCGTCTTTGGTGTTGGCGCGTTGGCGGTCGGCAGTGGCACCGTCTTCGAAGGTGCGCTGGCCGAAGGCTTCGTAGCGCGCTTCGTAGGTGGTGGTGCCGGTGTCATCGGTCTTGAGGATGACGTCGCCGCGGTGGTTGTAGTAGTTGAAGCTACTATCGCCAGCTCGGAGGGTGTAGAGGATGCCGCCGATGCCGCCGCCGTATTCGGATCCCCGCACGTATTCAACGGCGGGAGTTGCCAGTTCCCAGTTGCCGGTTCCCAGTTGATTATGCTCTTGGACGCTGAGGCCGTTGGAGAAGACTACTCTTGTGGTGTCTCCATTGGCGGCGGATTCATCGCGGAGGACGCGGCGGGTTCTATGATCGTAGGTGTACGCATAGTTTCCATGCTTGGTCGCATCATCGCCAGTGTTGAAGTCTAGGCTTACGAGGCGGTTATTGTAATCATAGCTGTAGATATCGACCGAGGCACCCTGGGTTTTTGTGGCTCGGTTGCCGTTGAGGTCGTAGGTGAACTCGGTGAGTTCTGAACCTAGGGTTACTGACTTCAGCTGGTTCGAGTTGAAGTTGTCGGTGGTGGTTCCGTAAGCAAAAATCGAGGCCTCAGGTGTGCCGCCATTTTGGGTGATGGTTTTCGATGTACGGTTGTTGCCTTTGTCGTAGCCATAGTCGGTGAGGGTGGAGTCTGCGCCTTCGGTGCGGGTTTCGGTATCGAGGCGGTAGACTTTGTCATTGGCTAGAATGGTGGTCTGCTGCAGGGAGCCGCTCTGGCCGTACTCGGTGATGCGGGTGACATTGGACTGATCATCATAGTCGGTGACGCTGCGCTGGATTTGTGCGCCGCTGCTGAGTCTATTGGTGATGGTGGTCTTTCTGCCGAGGGCATCGTAGACATGGTCTGTGTAGGAGCCGTTTGGTAGGGTCTTGCGTGTGACTGCGCTGTTGAGGTTGTATGCGTAGCTGGTGACGCGCGGGGTGTCGGTACCGACGGCTTCGCTGCAGTTGTCTAGGCGGTTGAGCGCATCGTACTCTGAGGTGATGACGCGGTTGGTCTCGCCGTAGGTGAGGGTGCGGACGTTACCTGCACGGTCGTAGGTGGTGCTATGGGTGACTCCATTGGAGGTTTCTGTGGTGAGGCGGTTGAGCTCATCATAGTCCTGGATGACGCCGCGGATGGTTTGATTTTCTGCGGTTTCATTCGGGCAGGAAACTTCTTCGAGGTTGCCGACGAGGTCATAGTCCATGTGGCGATCATCTGCTGAGCGGCCGGTGTGCACCACATTCTCTAGACGATGGAGGTCATCGTATTGATAGGAGATGGCTTGTTGCTTGGGATCAATGGTTTGGGTGAGGAGGATTCCATTGTAGATGGAGGTTTCTTTCTTCTGCACTGCTGTGCCGATGTCCCAGATGGTTTCGAGCTTGCGGCCAAAGCCATCGTAGGTGAAGCCGGTGCTGTGGCCTGCGCCGTCGGTGACGCGGGTGAGGTTGCCCGCATCGTCGTAGGCATTGGTGACTACGATGTCGTTATTGCTGGTCACGCCCTGGTAGCTGGCGGCATTGAAGCCGGCAGTGGCGGGGTTTACGGGATTGCCGTCTACTGGATCAGTGGCGGTGGCTACGAGGCGGTTGAGTGCGTCGTAGGCATTGCGGGTGATATTGCCTTCGCCGTCGATGACGGTGGTGATGTTGGAGGCTTTGTCGTAGAAGGTTTCTACAAGGATATCATCTGCATTGAGTGAGGCTGGGTTTGTGGATGGATTACCAGTTTCAGGGTTGCTGATCATGTCCGTGACACGGTAGGCGCGATCGTAGAAGTTACGTGTGACATTGCCACGGGCATCGGTGAGCTTAAGGACAGATCCTACGCCGTTGTAGCTAGTCTGGATGCGTGGTCGCTGAGCGGCGCCTGGTGAGGCTGGATTCTCAGCGTCTGTGACGGCTGGCTGGTATTCATCGGTGCGGCGGTTGCGCGCATCGTAGGTGAAGTCCCATACTTTTCCGAGTGGATTGATGGTTTTGAGCACATTTGAATTGGCATCGTACTGGGTTTCCACCATGGGTGATCCCGTGAGGCCATCCGCGCTTAAAGTGCGGTTGACTTTGCCCGTGATAGGGTCTGGGGACCAGACTCTGACTGGGCGCCCAGCGGCATCGTATTCCGTCTCAGACTCTCTGAGTAGAGGATCGATGGTCTTCCATGCTAGTCCGGTGCTGGTGTACTGTGTTCTGGTGGTAGCTGCGAGGGTGGTACCATGCGCCTTGGTGACAGAGGTAGGTCTGCCGAGGCCATCGAGGATTGTCTTGGTCTTCCTACCTAGGTCATCCGTGACGGTGATATCGAGAGATTCCTTGCCATTGCTGCGCGCGCCATAGGTGGTGATGGTACGGCGGAAGTTCTGCTCGAAGCCGCCGGCATTGGAGTCAAACTGCGCGACTTCCTGAGTTTGGCGGTAGACGTTGTCGTAGACATTGTAGGTGGTGAGCGTGGCTGTGCCTTGATCTGTGAGGACTGCACCATGAAGCACTACTTTGGTAGGCTTGAAGCCTGCGGAATTGAACGCGCTGGAGCCGGGGTTGGCATCTAAGACGGAGCCATTGATGCTCAGCTGATCCGCGTAGGAGAGCTGGGTGTGGGTCTTAGTGTTAGAAGCCGCAGCAGCAGCGGCAGCTGTGTTGTAGTTATGTACTTCGGAACCATTGATCCCGGTGAAGATGTGTTGCGGGCGCTGGATCGCATCGTAGAAGGTGCGAGTGTGGGTGCCTCGAGAGTCGAGGGTAATGGTCGGGTTGTTGACCGCATCATAGTAAATTCTGGTGTGAATGTCTGTAGCTCCCGGTGAGCCACGGTTACTATCAGGGACTAGACCATTGGAATTTTTCTGTGGGAGATTCACACCGTCCATGTCTACGACTGTGGTGGTGATGCGGTTGAGCGCATCGCGGTGATGGAAGGTGTAATTGCCTTCCTCATCAATCTCACCCACTTTATTTCCATTGAAATCATAGAGGATTTCTTTGGATGTTAGCTTGGAGCCTGTCGAGGTGCCTGCAGCCGGGTAATTGACGTACGTGAGGCGGTTGAGGTCATCATAGGTGAAGGTGGTGGTATTGTTTCGTCCATCAGTGACGCCTGTGCGGTTGTTGTTGGCGTCGTAGGTGTAAATGGTGGTGAGTGCTAGGCCGCCAGGATTGATGATGCTTTTGTACACCATGCCGTTGTCTATATTCGGCACACTCTGGGTGCGGATGCTTTGCTCCCAGGTCTTGCCTGTGACATCCTTGTGCTTGTTGATATAGCTGTCGGTCACCATTCCTGGGAAGCTGGCATTGTTGTACTGATAGATCATCTTGCTCAGCACATTAGAGCCTTGAGAGACGGTTTTTGATTTCACACGTCCCATGGTATCAACATCCATGCTGGTGGTCATGCCGTGCACATCGACATGGTTATTCATAACGCGATAATTCGCGGAATAGCCGTAGGTCTCAGTGCGGCCCAGAGCGTCGGTTTTCGATGTTGGATCACCCCAGAGGGTGAGGTAGTTTTTGTCGACATTGATGAATGGGATCTTGAGGCGATCTGCGCCCAAGCCATCGGTGTAAGCCCATGTGGTGGTATTGCCTGAGAAGTCGATGGTTTTTTCTAAAGCCATGCCTGCCTCTGGCTTGTACAGGAAGGTCTCGGTGCCGATGTGGCCAGCTTGTTGTGGCCAGTTGCCATGGTGGACCTGCATCTGAGTGTAGTAGAGTAGCCAATTGCGCGAGGTGGAGCTGCCGCCATGCGAGTAGCTGGTGGAGCTCTGCACCATGGCGCCATCTACTTTGTCTCCTCCATCTTTGGAGTTGAAGTCGTAGCATGTGCGGTTGCCCAAGGTATCGGTGACGATAGTGGCTGATTTTGCTCCAAAATCCTCACCGTATCTGGTGTAAGTATCGCTGGTTTTGGTGAAATAGCTGGTTCCGACACCACCCGGTAGGGTGATACTGCGCACCTGACGCGGGAGGCCGAATCCCACAGAATAGCGATCATTAAGATGATGGTTCGCCAATATGCTATCATTCAAGTTTCTAAGGGCATCGTAGGCTAGGGACTTTGCTTTGGAATAAATATCATTCAATGATGAATTAAAACTATATGGAGTTACCCCATTTCTTCCATAATATTCAACCGTACGATCATAGCCATAATTGATGTTATGGGTCTGGTTGCGCTTGTCGGTGATGGAGCGTAGCGCATGATGGAAATGGAAGGTGACTTGATTGTCCAAGTGCTGTTCGTCGACTCTGGAATCATAGCCGTAGCGCACGACCGTACCGTCGGAGTAGGAGACCGAATCGAGGGTAACGTAGCTGTGATTCTGGCTATTATTGGGCACGCCTCTTCCTGAGGTATCGCGCTGGTGAAGGGTACGGTTCTTCGTGTAGTTGAAGCTAATCGTCTTACCACGACTGTCGGTGATACTCTCGATCAATCGTCCATCACTTGAACGATTGATGGCTATGCCTTGAGGAGTTGTGGTGCCAGGTACACGGCGGTTCGGCGCGGTGATCGATTCAGGAATCAAGGAAATGTCCGAGGTGCCGTAGTCGTAATTGAGAGCGACACCAAAGCGATCTCTCACCGAGGCGAGTCGGTAGTAGGTGTGCTTTTTAACACGCGTACTGCCGAATTGCCTATCTTGGGAATGCATGAACCAGGCATCGCTGCTATTGTAGGTCAAGGTGTGGCCATGCTTCTTCTGCAAGGTGAAGCTAGAACCTGACTTGGTGAGCTTGTTCAAATAGGTTTGCTTGTCCACAAAGCCATCTGGCCATGGGAAGTAGGTGCTATCATCATTAGTACCAAAGCGGAGTCTTCGACCAGATTCATCCACCACATAGACCGCTGTTGGCTCATTGGAGTTCTCACCCAAAGTTTCTACCACTTCGACATAGGCACAGAGGTTCGATGACCATGCCACACCGAACGGTAGGTCGAGTCTCTCGTGTGGGCGCAAGCTGGAGCGATTGTTCCAAATGGTCTCACGGGCTGAGGCATTTGCCTGTAGCTTCAGATCACTGGCACCAAGTGGCACATGCACAAAGGAAGTGTCATGATTGAGGTGGAGATTGAAGGCGTCCACGTAGGTCTCTTCTGCGTAGTCGTCACTCTGCGCGGTCTGTTCAGGCTTAGAGTCTGGAATAGGGCGGCCGTTGAGTGCCACTTTACGGTTCTGTGGGCCAATCATCATACTCCCAGAAAAGCTCGAGCTCCAAGACTGCCTTGAAATAGGAAGGGCGTAAAAACTCCCTGCTAAATAGAAATTATGAGCTTCAGATGGTATTATTGGGGAATAATACTCACGGGTGAAGTATGGCGAAACCGAGGCTCGATTTTCATTAAAGTAATATCCATCAGGAGCACCTTTAAGTCTATCATTTCCTACGAATATAAAGTCTCCACGAAATTGAAAATCTACTCTTAGATGGTTATGATGCCCATGCCCAAACATGCTTTTCAGCTCACCAAATTCGTCATAGACTGGCTCATTCATTGATTTAACCCACTTTGAAGGATGGTCATATGTCGGCAAATTAGAGGTAAAGGGAAGGCTAGCCTTAGCCCAGTTCGATGTATCAACCAAATAGTTCCTCGAAGAATGTAATGGTATAGTATAAAAGTTACCCCTACTAGCATTTAGACTTCTCTCGTAATAGCTATCTCTATTCGCATAATACACATTAAAAGATTTCAGTACTTCACCGACCCCAGCAGGTATATCACTATTAAATTGCGAGTAGTACAATATGTGACTGACCCCAGTACCCGGTGATATACTGTCGGGATCTAATAATCCCACATAATTAATTGCAGGATCTACAATATTCGGCCCTGTGTGGTTAGATGCAATAAACGGGCTTGAAACGATTGATGATGGACTATGGCCTAACATGACCTCAATACCGTCTTCAAATCCATCACCGTCAGAATCTGCAGTCAAATGATTGGTGCCATAAACTAGCTCCAATGAGTAGCTCAATCCATCGCCATCATAGTCCGACAACTCAAAATCCTGTATTAAGGGATGTACGTTCGCGTCTTCATAATATTCGTAAGTATCCGTAAGAGAGTCCTGATCTGAATCCTCTATATTTGGTAAAGTCCCAACCTGCCACTCGACTAGATCACTGAGGCCATCATCATCGAAGTCTCCATCACTCACAGCGAGGCCAGAGAAAAAATGCAGTTCCCACCAATCCGGTATTTGGTTGGTGTTAGTATCAGCCTCATCGATAGAGTCATCCAGGCCACCGAGCACAGAGCGCTCACGCCAGTCTGCCACCGCATTGCCATTCAGATCCTCTTCGCGGACTTCGAGCGGATCTGCCACAAGGTAGTAGGCTGACTGGACTGCATCCCAGAGCCAATAGCAACCATCCTCAAAGGTGATTCTGGGCATGTACTCACTTTCAAGCTCTGAAGTGATTAACAGACGGTCTGCTCCGTGGAAGGTTAATGTTAATTCAATGAATGGCGTGGAAGTACTCGCTTGGACATTTACCATGACTTCATCACAGTAGACTCCATTTAAAACAACTTCATCGCCAGATCCAAATCTATCTTCCATTACCGTTTGCATGACAGCTCCAAAAGTAAGCTCATAGCGATCAGCTCCAACCCCACCATCAAGAATATTAGCTCCATAACCACTGATGATGACATCATCCCCCGCACCACCTTGTATGGTGTCATTCCCGCTATAGCCGTAGAGCACATCATCGCCGCCACTTCCGGTAAGGGCTTCATCGTGGCCAATCGAACCATGAATCACTTCATTGGCTGAGCTACCTGCAGCCTGCACTAGCATCTCAAGAGTGTCTTGGTAATGCACGGTGCCGGACCATAGGTCAATCAACTGGACAGTCAGAGCTGGCAGATGACCAACGATATAGTCATCAGGGCTAATGTAGAGCTGCCATTCAATTACATCCCCCAGGTCATTGAGGTTGTTCACATTCAACCAATCATTCGCCCAGAAGTACCCTGGTCGTAGAGCATGTGAAGTACTAACACGGTGTGACACATACTCTATGTTTAGGTTCATAATACCAGTATGATAAGCCCCAGTAACATATCTGGAAGCATAGCGTGTGTCTGTACCACCGAATGGGTTCGGCACCTGCACACCTGTGAACTGGTCAAAACTAAATACCGTGCGGCCTATGGCATCGATACGGCACTGGAAACTCACGACGCTAGGTATCGAATCCTGAGTGAAAGTCATCCCCTGCCACTGCACGATAAAGTAACTCTCTGAACCGGCACTGGCTGGGAAGTACTGATAGTAGACCTCTCCCCCATCCAATCGAGCCATCAAGGGGGCGATAATCAGGTCGGAAGAGTTCTGTTGCTCATATACATCATCATAATCTATACGAAATAAGACTTGATCTAGCTCCGCGGATGTAAGCTCCGCATCGTAGGTAAGGAATCCGTTGCGAGAGATGTAGAGGGTTTGTGTGCTCAATTCTTGCTGCGAGAAGACTTCAGCTAAGTTTTTGGTGACCATTTCATTCACAGATCCTGTGAAATCAAGCAACTCACCTGTCGCTGAGATATCTTGCCATTGGTACTGAGATTGATTGAAGAATTGGTAATCTGGAGCTGGAACGACACCATCTTCTACAAGGCGAATACTTAGATCCCCTGTAATGGGTAAGCCATCAATAGATCGCGGCAAGGTCACGGATGAACCTTCTTGCACATTGATACGTAAGTTAGACTGAGCCACAATCGGTGAAGATTGATTGATGAATTCATTCAGGTTGGTCACATAGTCACCATCTTGATCACCACTTGCTCCATTCTCAATGTTTACAGATCCATCATCGAGAGGATCCAAGCCATAGGTAACTTCCCAAACATTTGGTAATCCGTCTTTATCACTATCGACCAGCACATCAGCGGCTGCGGCATGGTAGGCGATGTTCTGGATCGTTCCGGCTTCCCCTTGTATAGAGGCATCCACAAAGAGTGGCTCATCGGATGAGAGGCTAGATGTGTGGATCAGTGTTTCATTGACCCAATACGTAATCTCCGTGCCGGAGCGGGCAATAGTAAAACTATCATAACTTTCATAAGATTGGGAGGCTGTGACATTACTGCCGCTCTCTCTTACAGTCACAAGGCTCTTCTCCAAAGTGATGCCAAAATCGATATCAGAGGTTGCGCTCGAATCATTGGAAGCATTCATACCCAACGTAGCCACATCCGCGTAGGATGGGAAACGGAAGGTGACTTTGAAGTCTCCGGTAAAGGTGACCTCTGAGACAGCATCTGCATCCTCCCCATCCGCAGATTGTGATTTGCTTAGCATTGAGCCCTCATCGCCAAGCCCAGGCAAAGTCGCCTCCAAACCATTTCTGTATGACCACACCACTGGGGACCATGAGATTACTTCATTCGCCACATTAGGATCGGAATCAAGCTCGAACTCGGCGCGGTTGGTTAGGAAATCTCTATCCGGGTCTCCAAATGCACCATCACCACCTACATCACTTTGTGTGTCTAATTGATGAGTGGTTTCCCAGGAGTCAGCCAGTGTGTCTCGATCTTGGTCAATCAAGACATCACTAATATTCGGTACGCGGTAAGCACAGTTCGACAATGAAGCATTGTCAGATAGGAGTGCCACATCCATGAAAAGGTCACCAGAACTCTCGATCACAGAGGTGTAAAACACTAGACCATTGACCGCATAGGTGACCGTTTCTCCTTTTCTTTTGATACTAAAGGAATCATGCTCTGCATAAGCACGTGCCTCTGTCACTTCCACACCATTCTCGTACACACTGACCAGTCCCTTATCCCAGAGAATAGCGTAATCGAGTTCTTCAAGTGAGGCATCTCCGTTGTTCTTGTTAAAACCTGCAGCGGCAACCATGCTATCATCAGCGAAGCGGAAAGTGAGCTCAGCATCCTCCAGCAGTATTGCCGTTGAGACAGCGTCAGCTGGTTCACCCGCGACTTTGGTTGTCGTTGTTTGAAGGAATGATCCATGCTCGCCAATAGCTGCGGCTCTGGTTTCAGCACCTCTAAATTCCATCCAATCCAGCTCATTCCACGCGTCCCCAGGGCGAAGGCTCGGATCAGTGCCGCTCTCATACTCGGCAAGGTTGGTCACAAAGTCTATGTCGGGATCCCCGAGGGCTCCGTTATCTAAGTTCGTACTGCCATCGTCATTTGGATCTAAATTATTGGTGCTTTCCCAATCATCACCCAAGCCATCGTTGTCCGTATCAGCAATAATCACAACAATATCGCGTGAAACCACATTCTCGATCATGGCACCCGTGCTGCTCAATGACACATCCACAAAATAGCTTTCCTCACTGTTCTCAAGAAGGGTGTATACATCGACACCATTCACGGCCACCGTCAAGACGCCCTGCTGACGTTTGAAGTTGAAGCTGTCAGAGATCTGGTATTGCCCAAGCGTGGTGATCGCAATGCCATCTTGCAAGAGCGTGACCATCCCCTGATTCCAATAGATCGCGTATTCAAGATCTGCTAGATCTCGACTATCGTTACTGGAGTTTAAGCCCAGAGCCGCTTGCGAAATAGGATTGGCAAAGCGGAAGCTCAACTCGAACCCGTCCATAAAGCTAGTATCGGATACAGCATCCGCATTGAAGCCCTCAGCCGCATCAGTAGACTTCACCAATGCAGATCCTTGAGTTCCTGAAATTGAATTTGTGGCAGATTCGACATCCTGTAAATCAGCCCAAGCAAGAGCAGTCCAGCCTGTGCGATCGCCAGCATCTTGCGGGTCTGAATTATTCAAATACTCGACGATATTGGTGAGCATATCACCATCTGGATCTCCCATCGCCCCGTTCACGGCATTCGTAGAGCCGTCGTCGTCTGAATCTAGCCCATTGTTCGCCTCCCAATCACTAGGCAAGCCATCCTCATCTACATCATTGTCTATGATCGTAACGGATGCTCCAAAGCCAGAAATAGTATGAGTATCGCTAAGATTTAGCTCTAATGTTAGCTCTTCTTTCCCTTCGGCGCTTAAGTCATAAATCGGGGTAACGATTACGGAAACGCTGGATTGCCCTGCTGGTATGACAGCCACACCGGATAGAGGTTGATAATCCTCACTAGCTTGAGCGGTACCACTCACGAAATATGTAACCGCTAGATCCGAACTTACTGGCTGGCCAGCGGCAACAATGAAGGATGCTGTGTTGCTCACATCAGTAGCATCCGCGATCATGTCATCAGCAGTAATGGTGATCACGGGGAGCACATAATCCACAATAGTGACGGAATCCTGAGAGGCTCCAACAGTAAAGCCTTGACCAGCAAGTAGCGTCAGAATCAGTGATTCATCCCCCTCAGCAATGAGGTCTGAAACAGCCGCAATATCAATATCTGCCGTAGTTTCGTTTGCAGGTATGACAACGCTTCCGCTCAGCTGGGTGTAGTCCACTCCATTGGTTGCTGATCCCCCTAGTGTGTATTCCACCACAAGTGATGTTGCCCATGCGATTGTCGAAGTGACGGTGAAACGCGCCAAATCTGAGCTATCTTGTTCTGAGGCCAATGCATCAGCGACACTTACAGACAATTCAGGAAGTGGCTGGTCTACGATAGAAATCGTCGCCTCATCTGACTCAAGAGCAAAGCCATCACCCTGAGAGAGGGTGATCGTGACAGTCTCGGTCGACTCAAGCTCAAGATCTTTAATCGCAGTGACTTCTATAGTATTCGAAGATTCACCTGCTGGGATGATTACCATTCCAGATAAATCTATGAAATCAACTCCTGACGTAGCAGTTCCGCTGACCACATACTGAAGCTGCAGATCTTGAGTCACGGCTTCGCTGATATTAACGGTCAATACCGCTGTGTCAGTGACATCTTCTTCAGAAGCTGTCGCGTCCGTAGCTACGATAGATACGGTTGGTAATTCGTAATCAGAGATCACAACGGATGCCGACGCCGAGCCTAGCTCGTAACCAGCACCTGCAAGTAGAGTGAGTGACACCTCTTCATCACCTTCAAGTTCTAGGTCGCTGATAGCAGTCACCACAACATCAACACTAGAAGTGTCAGCTGGGATCACTACTCCACCTGACAGGCTATCATAGTCTACCCCATTGCTTGCTGTACCACCCACAGAGTAGCTCACCGCGAGGTCTTCACTGACTGGTTTCGAAGCGCTAATACGAAGAATACCCGTATCTGAACTATCTGACTCATTCGCAGTCGCGTCTATGGCTGTAATCGACACGACCACATCCCCGCTAAGCTCATCTCCGTCTTCGATGAAGCGTAGCGCGAAGAGGGCCTTGAGCTGTCCAATGCTGGCGAGCTTATAGTTGTCCGCCACGGGGGTGGCTTCGTCCCACGGGTAGTTGTTGGCGGAGAGGGTGATGCCATTTTTCTGGGCTTGATCCTGCAGCCAGCCCTCTGGAAGAACATCGTAGAAGGGCTTGGCTAGGGCCTTGAGCTGGCCGAGGTTGAGTGGGGCGAGCTGGGCTTGATACCAGGCGGAGTCTGGGTTCTGCGGCGGTGCTGGGAAGATGGATTCGAGATCGATCTCTGCAGCGAGATCTGGAGATTGCAGCGCCAGCTCAGCCTTGGCTTGTATCGCCATCCATTTTGCCTGCCCGATACTTGCTACCGCCAGGTTGTTCTGCGTTGCAGCATCGTCGATGACACCACGGTCTTGCCACCATTGCAAAGTTTGGGCACTTGCATATGGCGTCAACAAAGAAAGCGTGAATGCAAGAGCAGCACACAAGGAGGTGACACGCCAGTGCATGGCGGGTAGGAATGAGGAATCCTTCATCAATCAGGCGGTAAGTAAGAAGTAAAAAAATGCTAAGCTCGAAGTGTGAGCCCTGCCGGTCATGCGGTAGGCAAGGGAAATCAGGTATTTACTCAGCAGCACCAAAGATCCCCATGGAGATGTCGCCCTGGGCCTTGGAGAGCACCACGGAGCCGTCGGCCTTGATGTGGAGTGGGACGGAGTTATCGTCCGCAGTAGCCTTGCCGATTTCGACCGATCCGTCTTGCAAGACGGTGAGGGCATTTTTGCGGTCCGAATCGGATGAGCCAATACCTACTTCGAGCACGGAATTCTGATCATCCCCCTGCCAGGCGGCACGACCAGCATCTGTGACGCGTGGTTCATTGAAGCCCATCGCGGTGGAATAACTAGCCTTGGCCAATCCACCAGCCATGGCTACTGCATAAGCAGCGTCTGTCGTCCCATCAGCCATTGCTACTGAACCGTGACCATCAGCTTGTGCCAACGACATGGCTGTTGCATAATCAGAATCAGTTTCGCCTCCTGACATTGCCACTGAACGGAGTCCGTCACTAATACCTCCCGCAAGTACTATATTTCTACTTAGACCAAGTGCATATCGCATGGACGCCCCATCTGTAAGAACAATCTCTCCCCCCACTGTCAAAGGACCAGCCAAATCAGCAGAACCATCCTTCTTCACCACAAAGGCATTGGAGCGGTTGGCTTCGTCGGCACCATTACCGACTGCGAATTGGATGTCTCGGCTATCAACGTTGTACTGGCCGACGACAAAACCACGATCTGAAGCGTTCAGTATTTTTTCACCAAAGGCGAATGATGTTTGCCCCGAGGCCGTACTATCATGTCCCCCCGCAAAACTGTACTTCCCATCAGCATCAGTGATGTGCCCGATAGCCAATGCTCCTGTTCCACGACTGACTGAACTCATACCAATCGATGCCGCGGCATATCCCGTAGCAACGGCGTTATTGCCTGTTGCGAAGGCATTGTCACCCATGACGAAGGAATGGTTACCAAAGGCCACTGCTTGATCGCCATGCGCCATGGAACCTGAGCCAAAGGCTACCGAGTTGTATCCGATGTGTTGATCAGTCCAGCTGTTGGCGTTTGCTGTTCCCACACGGAGTGCAGACTTTCCGCTGTGCCACATAAAGCGCGAGCCAGCGCCCTCCATCGGGATTCGACTATTGTCGGCTTCGAAGAGAAGTGAGTTGCCTCCTGCTTGATTGTTCGGCGACTGGCTGATGTAGCTACCTGAGAGCACTGTAGCCACTGAATCTTCCGTCAGCACCTTAGCTCCATCGACATAGACGCCAGGTTCTTTGGAAAACCCGGGAATAACATCACCCTTGGCAACCAATAATTGGGGTTGAATGGGCTCAAACCTAGCGATTTCTGTTTGAGTAGGAGTCGTATAATACCAACTATTCTCCATGGGGGAGATTATAGAAACAGAAATTTTAACATCCACTGGCATAGGGTTAAAAGCATGTAACGCCAACAAGCCTAACCAACCATCATCATTGTCTGCAGCCATTACATTATAGTGAAGATGACTGGCTGAAAATTTAACTTCTGAAACCACACCCTCCTCAATCTTACCAGGCTTATACATCAAGAGAAGCTCACCTGAAGAGTCTCCACCAACACCAGCAGATGAAACTTGAATTCGATGAACAGTATCTACTCGAAATTCTCCAATAGGTATAAGGACCTCCGCTCCAGCTGGCACCATGTATTCGACCTGAACTATAGCCTTATCAACATCCACCCCATCCGAGCCGTCTTCAGCCTGAAGGTACTTGAGCTCCGCGACACCATAATCTGGCTCAACGACAGTCTGCGCTGACAGTGCTGAGCTTAAGAGCAAAGAGGAAGCTAAGATCGAGTTAGCATTCAATAAACGATGGAAAGAGCGATAGGTTTTCATGTCAGTTAGATGATGAAAAAGAGAAATCAGTTAGATAATAACATGTCAACTGCAAACAACATTCTCTCGGGTCCTCAATCTATATGAAGCAGACACCGATTCTATCGATACTGCATCTAGACATGATCTACATTAAATGAAGCCTCTGCCTCAGCAGGGACGGATTCCCCTCGACCCGCCGAGCTGCACCCAGAAGCAGAAGCCGCCCAGCGGTGCACAGATCAACAAAACCTAGGGTGCTAAGAAATTCTGAATCCACACCGCCACGGCAATTCGAACTTCTAGAAGTTACGCAGCCAAGCTAGCTGGACGGCATGGAAAGCCATCCCTGCCACCACCATGAACATGCGATCCGCCAGAAAGTGCGTTAGGGATGCGTGTCTTTGCACCCTCTTTAAACATGTCGTAACTTGTATACTTCACTTACGCATGGAGTAATTGTTTCGAGTCGTTTATCTTCCCATGATGTAGCGACTAGAACAACGACTCTGATAATATATTTTGAAGCCATCTACTGAAGCAGCGCAAGGCGCACCCTTTTTAAAAAAACTCGCCATTTACGGTCGGCTCTCCGGCCCGGGCTGGCTGCAGGCCGCAGTGACTCTGGGAGGGGGTTCCTTGGTGGGAGCGCTTTACCTAGGGGTGATCGGCGGCAATGAACTCCTATGGCTACAGCCTTTGGCAATGCTCTTTGGGGTGGTGATGCTCGCGGCTCTGGCCTACATCACCCTGAGCACCGAGGAGACGCCCTTTGTTTCTACCTGCAAGCACATTTCTCCAGTCCTGGCGTGGGCATGGCTACTCGCCACGGTGATTGCCGACTGCGTCTTCTGCCCAGCGCAGGCCTCGCTCGGGCTGGGGATCGTGCAACAAAACTTCGGCCTAAGCGCAGCCAATCCCTACCTCATCACTGGCTTGATGGCGGTGATCGCTTATGCGGTGGTTTACTTTTACAGCTCGGGCTCGAAGGGTGTGGCGACCTTTGAGAACATCCTGAAGGTGATGGTCGGCATCGTGATCCTATGCTTTTTCGGAGCCGCCGCGGTGCACATGGCGAATGGAAATGTGGCGCTGGGTTCCGTGCTGAAAGGCTTCATTCCGGATTTTAGTTCCTTATTCTCCCCAGCCGAGACACTGCAATCAGCGATCAGCGCGACCGGCAGTCACGCCACCTACTGGGAAGGCCTCATTGGTAATCAACAACGCTCGATCATCATCACCGCCTTCGGCACCGCGGTGGCCATCAACATGACCTTCCTTCTGCCCTACACACTCAAGAAAAAAGGCTGGAGCAAAGGCGAACGTGAGCTCTCGCGCTACGATCTCGGGCTCGGACTCGCGCTCCCATTCGTCATCGCCGCCTCATTCCTCGTGATCACCGCCTCGGCTCAATTCCACGGCAAAGCTGACGACATTCTTAACGCTGAGGGCAAGCCAATCGCATTAGAAACTGGCTATTACAACAACCTCAAAGGCAGGCTCGCTGCAGCTGAGATCCCTTTCACTGAAGAAACCTTACAGGCCACAGCCGACGCCCTGCCGCTGGCCGACCGCCAGCTTGCGGCCTACATCACCAAACGTGACGCACGCCAGCTGGCCACCGCACTGGCACCACTAGTGGGAGAAAAACCCTCACAGCTGATCTTTGGCATTGGCATTCTCGCGATGGCCGTCTCCACCATGATTGTGCACATGCTGATGAATGGCTTCGCCATCTCTCAGGCGATGGGCAAACCGGGCTCGAAAAAACCATTCCTCATCGGCGCTGCCATCCCCGCCATCACTGCGGCTCTGGCGCCCTACCTCTGGAGTGGTGCGAACAAGACCGCGATGGCCGTGCCAGCTTCAGTCATTGCCACCACGCTGCTACCGATTGCCTACCTGATCTTCATTCTCCTGATGAATTCCAAAGGCACCCTAGGTTCTGAAATGCTCCGTGGCAGCAAACGCATCATCGTGAACCTCCTCATGGGCATTGGCCTCTTCCTCGCAGGCTTCGCCTCAGTCTGGGCATTGCTCAACAAAGGCACCCCAGGTTTCTACGGGCTCATCATCCTTGGGGCACTCGCCGCCATCGGTATCATTTCATTCATCTTGAAGAACCGCCAAACGGCACAACCCACCCATCAACGATGAAATTTGGTATTATCGGCACGGGCATGATTTCGGAGTTCCACGCGCTCGCAATCGAGGCGATGGAGAATGGTTCCTTGCATTCTTGCTACAACCGCAGCCCTGAAAAAGCGCAGGCATTCGCCGCGAAGTACGGGATCGAGTCCCACACCTCACTCGAGGCATTCCTCGCCGATCCCGAGCTCAAGATCGTCACGATCGGCACCCCGTCTGGCGCGCACTTTGATCCAGCCATGGCTGCCATCGCGGCGGGCAAACACGTCATCTGCGAAAAGCCGCTCGAGATCACTCCTGAGCGCATCGACCAACTCATCGGCGCTGCCGAAGCAAAGCAAGTCACACTGGCAGCCATCCTCAACCGTCGCTTCAACGCCCCCATCCAACAACTCAAACGAGCGGTCGATACTGGGCGCTTCGGCCAGCTTTCCCTCGTGGAAGCCTCGATCAAATGGTTCCGCGACCAGGCGTACTACGACTCAGCTGCCTGGCGCGGCACCTGGGCGCTCGACGGCGGTGGCGCCTTGATGAACCAATCGATCCACATCATCGACCAATTGCTCTATTGCGTAGGGCCAGTGAAGCGAGTCTCAGCCTCGGTGGCCTGCGTCGCCCACGAAGGGATCGAAGTAGAAGACACAGCAGTGGCCATTCTAGAATTTGAGAATGGCGCACGCGGCGTCATCCAAGGCTCCACGGCCTGCTATTCCACCCATGGCCACCCCGCTGAGGTGAACATCTGTGGCAGCAAAGGCAGCGCCTTTCTCGCCGATGAAGCCTTCCGCGTCTGGGACTTTGCCGAAGCGCAGCCGATCGACACCACGATCCACGCCGAGCTCATGGAAGACACCGAGAGTATTGGCATCGGAGCCAACGACCCAACAAAAATCAATTTCACCGGCCACCAGCACAACTTCGAAGAAGTCGTCAGCTCGATCCAACAAAACCGCCGTTGCAGCGTGGATGCCCACGAGGCGCGCAAGGCAGTGGAATTGATCAGAGCAATCTACGACAGTGCAATCAAGCAAGGCCAATGGATCGACCTCTCACCACCAACCCAATAACAACATGAAATTTATCATCTTCTGCATCCTCATCATGGCAAGCTGCCTGCACGCGAACGATTCCCAAAAGTCTGACTGGGTCAACCTACTGGAGGGAGATTCCCTGGAGCAATGGCGCTCAACTCGCAAGGCAAAAGACGGTAGCTACCGCGCCCTCGGCCAACGCTGGCAGCTCGAACATGGCGTGCTCAGCCTCGACCGCAGCCGTGAGGGCCGCGGTGGACACATTGAAACAAAGAAAAACTACTTCCACTTCGAACTCAAATTCGAGTTCAACATCAAACACAACTGCAATAGCGGCATCAAGTATCGTTGCAAAAACTCACTTGGCTTCGAATACCAAATCACCGACGACGAGAATTACCGCGACAACAAGGTAAGCCACCGTACTGGAGAGCTCTACGAACTCGCAGCGGAGGAAGCCCCACGCCTCGTCAAGGCAGCTGGAGAATGGAACAGCGGACGCATCATTGCAAAGGGCAACACCATCGAGCACTGGCTCAATGGCCACAAAGTATTCACCATCGAATATGGATCTGACGATTGGAATGAACGCTTCCAGAAGAGCAAGTACTTCAAGAATGGAACCCTAGATTTCGGCACCCACCAGGGTCCCATCCACCTCCAAGACCACTCCGACACCGATGTGGAATTTAGAAATATGTTCATCCGCGAACTCAAACCAGAAAACAACTAGTCGATGAAGCTCACTGGATTCACTGACGAGGCAGCGCCCGACCTTGCCACCCAGATCAAGGCCACCAAGGAGCTCGGCTGGAGCCATCTTTCAGCCCGCAGCATCGATGGCGTGAACATCCATGAACTCAGTGATGCTGCCTTCAACAAAGCAAAACACGCACTAGAAGAAGCGGACCTTCAGGTGGTCGAATTTGGATCCTTGATCGGTTCGTGGTCGAAACCCATCCACAGCGACTTCTCCATCACCCTGGGTGAAGTCGAGCGCTGCATCCAGCGCATGCCCCGGCTGGGTGTGCAGATTGTGCGCGTGATGTCGTATGCGCAGGAACCATGGGGCGATGAGCAATTTGAGCAAGAACGCTTCCGCCGCCTGCGTGAAGTGACCGCGCGCTTTGCCGATGCTGGACTCACCGTGGCCCATGAAAATTGTATGAACTGGGGAGGATTCTCGGCTGAGCACACACTGCGATTGCTGGATGAAGTCCCCGGCATGAAGCTCATTTTCGACACGGGCAATCCCGTGTTCCAGCGCGATCGATCAATGCCAGAATCCGAGGGAAACTACCCGTGGCAAGACAGCCTCGAGTTCTTCCACCAAGTCAAAGAACACATCGTCCACGTCCATGTAAAAGATTGCCTAAACCCAACAAACGACGAGGTAGAACCTGAGTACACCTTCCCAGGACATGGCCAAGCTCAAGTCCGCGAAATCCTCGCTGAGCTCAGACAATCAAACTACCGTGGCTTCATCGCCATCGAACCCCACGTCGCCACCGTCTTCCACGCCAGTGCCGAAGAAGTCGACTGGCAGCAATGTTACTCCAGCTTCATCCAGTACGGCAAAGAACTCGAATCCATCATCCAAGCACTCTCATGAAACACATCCTCAGCACACTCATCGCACTCACGCTCCCAATCCTCGCAGCAGAACCCACCGAGCTCTTCAATGGCAATGACCTCACGGGTTGGCGCATGGTTGGCGGCAAAGCCGACTTCAAGGTCGAAGACGGCTGCATCGTAGGCACCGGAGAAAACCTCAAAGGCAATTCCTTCCTCCGCACGGAGGCGACCTTCACCGACTTCGAGTTCAGCTACGAATTCAAATTCGACACACTTGAAGGGAATTCTGGCGTCATGTTTCGCGCTCAGCAACGCGCTGGCAATGGCCGCGTCTTCGGCTACCAATGCGAAGCTGACAACAACCCAAAACGCGTCTGGACTGGAGGAATCTACGATGAAGCACGCCGTGGCTGGCTCCACCCCACCAAGTCGAAGCAAGCTGATAAACTAGCAGTGGCTCGCGCCTTCACCGCTCAAGGGAAGGCTCTCTTCAAATGGGACGATTGGAATTCATTCAAGATCCGCTGCCAAGGCAACCGCATCCAAATCTGGCTCAATGGCGAGCTCCGCACCGACTTCACCGACACCGACTCAGAACACGACACGCGTGAGGGATTTATCGGACTACAAGTGCATAATGGCAAAGCCTGCCACGTGCGCTGGAGAAACATCCAGATCATCGATCTCACCAAGTAAAACCACCACCCCTCGCTGCCTTAACGAATTCTAAAAATGATGCAACGCTCCCTTCTAACCACCCTCACCTTGCTACTTCCAGCCCTTGTGTGCGCCTCGCCCGATGCATCACAAGGCAATGAAGTGCCGCGCCCACCTGCGCACGAAACTCCAACGGCACCAAGTAAAGCGAAAGCCACCAAACAATCTTCTACGAAGAACAAGAACAAGGCGCCAGCCGCCTTCACCACCAACTGCGTGGCTTGTCATGACATGAATAAGGACCTAGTTGGCCCATCCCTCGTGCAAATCGCAATCTGGTACCCACGAGCCAAACAACAAGCATTCGTGGATTGGTGCCTCAACCCAGGAAAAAGAAATCCCGATATGGCTCAAATGCCATCCATGGCGCATATCGAAAAAAGTGAGCTCATCCAGATCCATCGCTACATCCTAGAAAAAAGCAAAGGTCAAGAGCGCATCAAGATGCCTAAAGTCGATCCATTCCTCACATCCGAAGCCTACACCCGCCGCCCTAGGCTCATGCGTAGCTTTTTCCCAAATACTGGACCCGCTTCGCTCTTGCTCGCCTTGCCCACCACCGAAAAGCACAACATCATTTGGGACACTGACAGCTGCAGTCTCGCATACATCGCTGCTGGAGCAGTCGACAACTACACCTACTGGCGCAGTAATGGCAACTCACTAGCCAAGGTAGGCAAGGAGCTATACCGCCCCGATGCCCCGCTCTTCAGTCAACAAAAACACTATCGCGGGTACGCGGTCGACGCAGCAGGATTCGCAACCATCCACTACATTGTCGCTGGGATCAAGGTCAGTGAATCCTACTCCGTAAAAGGCAACTCCATCGTGCAGACAGTGAAAAGTAACAAGCCGCTTCCCTCTCACTCATTGCCCTCCACGAAGGAGCACAACAACATGGTCACCAAGGTGAAAGCTCAACCTCGCAAACTCACCATCGAGTACTCATTGAAAACCACAAACCCATAGCAACATATGAACCCTAGACTCATTCTCAAGCTACTTACCATCCTAGGGGTATTGCATAGCCAAGTCCTTGCTCAATTTACTTGGACCCAACACTACAAGGTGGAAGACATCCCAGCTCCTAAAGGGGTCGACTACCAAATTGGTGGGCTCGCCATGACCCCACAAGGCAAGCTCATCGCTTGCTTCCACCGAGGGGAAGTCATGGTGTACTCCGAACGAGATCAATCGTGGTCCTTGTTCGCCTCAGGATTGCATGAGCCACTGGGTATTTATGTCGAAGACAAAGGCACCGTGCTCGTCATCCAGCGCGGCGAACTCA
The DNA here is from genome assembly GCF_000378105.1 of Rubritalea marina DSM 17716. Taxonomy (GTDB): domain Bacteria; phylum Verrucomicrobiota; class Verrucomicrobiia; order Verrucomicrobiales; family Akkermansiaceae; genus Rubritalea; species Rubritalea marina. Next base: position 62,828 of record NZ_KB899256.1, read on the forward strand.
CCCGACTCCACGATACCAATAAGGATGGTAAAGCCGACCTCTACGAGAATGTTTGCAACGATTGGGGGCTGTCAGGAAACTATCACGAATTCACCTTTGGCCTCGTCAAAGATTCAAAGAAAAACATCTACATCGCTCTGGGAACCGCCTCCAACGGATCGGGTGTGCGAGAACACATCAGAGGCCCATGGAACGACACCGGTGGGCTCACCCATGACATGTTTCTCTACAAAGACGGCAAGGAATGGAATGAAAAGAAAAAGCACGTTCCTAGAATGTACGCCCGAGTTCCCTATCGCGGCTGTGTCCTAAAAATCACCCCAGGCAACAAAAAAGCCGAAGTCTATGCCACCGGACTCCGCACGCCCAATGGACTCTACATCGATCACTCAGACCAACTCTGGATCAGCGACAATCAAGGCGATTGGGTCGGCGCCTCCAAGATGCACCGCATCAAGGAAGGTGGCTTCCATGGCCACGTCGCCTCCTTGCTCTGGTCTGAGTCACCGCCAGAGCGTGTGCCAGCCCGGCTCCCCGTGAAGGAGCTCCAAGCGATGCGCATCAAAGCCCCCATCTTGCTCCCCCAGGGCGAATGTGGAAACTCCATCACCCAACCCTTGGAGAGCCGTCCCTCATTTTTCCCACATCGTGACACGGCACTGTCGAAGGACCAAATCATCATGGGCGAGATGAACCACGCTAGGCTCGTCCGTTACCTGCCCGACACGGTCAATGGAACCCATCAGGGAACGGCCATCCACACCCTCAACACTCAAGCCATTGAAATGGGCAACAACCGTCTACTTTATTCCAAAGATGGGAAGTCGCTCTACCTAGGGAAAACCCACCTCAGTTGGCCTGGCAGAGAAGGGATTCGTAAAGTCACTTACACCGGGAAACCCTACCTCATGGTCGAATCGGTCAAGCTCACCGACTCAGGATTCCTCATCACCTTCAATCACGACATCACCCTGGCCTCACAAAGCCCAAAACCATCCATCGAGTCCTACACCATCGCCTATCACGCGCACTATGGGTCTCCCAAAATCAATCGGCAAAAACATACCGCCAAGATCACCACCATGGCCAACAACCAAGTCTTACTCACCCTGGATCAAGCCATGATGGCAAACCGTGTCTATGATATCACGTTGCCCAATGCCATCCAGGCATCATGCGGAGAACTCTCATCCAAGCGCTTTTGGTACACGGCTCACGTGCTACCTTGATGGTTGCTGACATCTACTAGCCGCCACGGCCTCAGCGAAGAGGTCGGGCAAGCAGCAAACAAAAAAGGCGTCTCATCATGAGACGCCTTTTTTAGGATAACAAATGGGGTGGATGACGGGACTCGAACCCGTCACCGAACACCAACAAAATAAGTGAAAACACACCTTTACTACACACTTTACTAAAAAAAGGCACTTGTAGAGGCGTCTAAATGTCCCCAAGATGCAACAGTGAGCAAGAGGGAGAGAGTAACACTGACAGACAAGAAAGCCAAGAGTGCAGAGGCGTCTCTTGCGACGGTTTCGCAGAAGAAAAACGGGAAGACCTATGTGAGTTTTCGTGTACGCTGGAAGATCGACGGCGAGACCAAGACCAAAGAATTCAAAGAATTGCCTAACGCTGAGATCTTCAAAAATCAGAAGAACTTAGAATTGAAAGGAATGTCGGAGGCAAAGCAGCCGTTTCTATCGAGTTTGACTAAACAGAACTTGCAGGACGCTGAGTGGGCTCAGAGCACCCTAGGTGAAACGTACTCTATCCGAGAAGCCGTCGAGTTCTTTCTACGCCACCACAGACCCCCAAAACACACGCTAACAATATCCGAGGCTCTGAAGGTGCTACTCGACAAGAAGGAGAAAGCTGGAGTCAGTGACAGGCAGCGTCGCACACTAAAGACAACCGTGAACGCACTAATGACACACACGGGCGACGTTGAGCTTCACACCATTACTGAGGAACAGGTGAGGCTCTACCTAGGTAAACTCAAAGGACGTGACGGTAAGACTCTCAAGAAGAAGACGTGGAACAATCGCCGCAATGAGGTTTCGTCGTTCTTCACCTTCGCAATGGAGAAAGACCTGAGCACTCAACGCCCTTGGACGTTCCACAACCCCGTTGAGGACATCGAGAAGTATTCCAAGGATTCAATTAGGCAGGAGCGTCCCCCTATCGCCACTAGCGACCCTCAGACAGTTTGTGATCTCCTCACTTATGCGATGCAGTACAACGGCGGAGCAATGGTGAAATATTTCGCTCTAGCCTACTTCACGGGGATTAGACCCAGCCCCGAGGTGAAGCAAGGCGAGCTAACACGACTTGCTGAAAACCCTTCACTAATCAACTTAGAAACTAACACTATCCGACTTCATGCAAGCATGACGAAGGACAAGAGGGAGCGAACCGTCACCATTGCTCCTAACCTCAAGAAGTGGCTAGAGGCTTATGAGCATCTCCCAATTGTTCCCGAGGGGCTGGATTTCCCCCGCGCTTATCGCCACATCAGGCAGCAGTTCAAGCTTCAGCACGACGAGACGCGCCACAGCTTTATCTCTTACCATGTGGCGCTCAATAGGAGTGTTGGAAATGCAGCGCTAGAGGCTGGAAACAGTGAGGCCAAGGTAAAGGAGCATTACCTGTATCACCGCTCAAGAGGAGACGCTGAAGCCTTCGCCTCTATCGTGCCAGACATGGAAGCAGGAGTGGCTGTGTTCGCTAAAGAGAAACCGAAAGGCTCAGGTCATTTGAAAGTTAGCTAGTATGAGTGGAGTAAAATATAGAGAATCTGAAGCATTCAAGGCGCATAGATCGAAGTTCCTTGGGCAAATTCTTAATGACGATAGTGAGACTCAGATAGAAGAGCTAGCTCCTGAGCTAAGAGAGGTAGTGGACGCCATTATCGACTACCACCAGAAAACTACACGCAAAACCCCTGAGAGCGGCTCAACTGGCCTCTTTGAAATGTTCCACTCAGCTAGGAAAGTTAGTTTCCTTAGAGGTTTTCATGATTTACAAGCCCCTCACATAGAGCACTGCGAGCACAGCATGAGCGCGTTCGGCAATTCTCTCTTGGACGTGATGCTGAAACACATTCATGAGAACACAGATGACGCCCCAGAACGCATTGGTGAATGGCTAGAAGAGCAAGGTGGATTGATTAAAGCTCAGTCTAAGTACCCTAAAAACAACCTTGCAATCTTAACGGTGCTTTTTCACTTCATAATACAGAATCAAGAGCTCCCAACGTCTAGGTGTGAGTTGATACGGTATTACAATGAAGACGCTTTAGAGGAGTGGAAGAGCGGCGCTAAGGCGAAAATCAAGGTGAGTAGTGACATTGCTAAAGCCTTAAATGAGATCGGAATAGGTGATTTAATAAGAGGCAACGAACCGTTGGACAACTAGACAAGCCGCAAGTTGTTCACAGTGAGTAAGTGATAGGCAAAAAATCTCTTAACTATCAAACCCCTAGGTGAAGTGCAGCAGTGCGAAACTAAGGGCATGGTTAAGCAATTAAGCCCCACTAAGCAGGAGCCCACACTCGTGGGATTGAAGTCAGCACTCGCAGCAGTGTTTCCAGACGAAGCGACGCGTCCAGCGTTCCGAACATTCTCAGAATGGAAGGCGCTAGGATATTTCCCTCATGTTAAGATAGGACGGCGCGTTTTCGTCGATCCCGTGAAAGTCAGAGAAGCTCTCGAAAGCCGCTTCACAATCAACGCAAAATAAAAAGAACTCCGCCGCTCGTGGTTTGAACATGAGAGTGACGGAGTTCTAAGGAATTTCCTACAAAGCACTTTATCTAACGCGGGGCTTTCCCGCAAGTTTCAAACATACGGTGGCTCATAGAATTATGAACTATCTTATAATTGTATCAGAGGCCATCGCGCTACTCTGTCTCAAGTTAGCGGCCTTCGCCGTCCCAGTCTATATCGGGCATCTTCTACTCGATCTCATTTGCAAGCTCGCCAAGAAAGGAGGCGAAAATGAATAGATCGGAACTAAAATCAGTCAGCAAGTCCATCGCTAGTGTGGTTCCTGACATCGCTGATAAGCTCATTGAGAGAAAGACGCGAGAAGGCCTAGAGGACTTTTCGAACATAGTGATTCACTTGTCGGGAAGATACTTCGGCTTCTACATGCGACATTTCGCTGTGAACAACTCACACAAGAAAGCGGTGAAGTTTGCCAATGTTCAAACCACTAAGTTTGCTGAGGAGTTCTTACCCGATCGCGACACGAGCCTTGTGACCCCTATTGTCATCTCCACAGCAACACGCACCATTTCGCAGATCGTGAAGACATGGAAGCACTACTACGCCCCCGAGATGGCTATAGGAGCAGTAGGTGACTACCTGATTTATTACACACAGCATTTCGGGACGCATGGAGACGCCAAGGAGGCTAGGACACACGCCACGGGGTGCTTCTATCACGACGTCTACGAGGCAGAACGATTCGGTGAGAAGCTAATTGATAGAGAGAGGGGCTGCTAGGATGGATGTGATTGAAGAAATAATGATTGAAGCCCCTAGCATCGAGGAGGAGCACGCTGAAGCGTACCGCCTATCTCTGCTAGCAACGGAGAGTGAGCGCAGCCGTTACCTCAGCCTCCCCGCTGATGAAAAGCACTTAGCCTTTGAGTTCCCACCTGCAAGCAGCGGTCGTTACGCGTACTTGATCCGCGTGGCTAGGTTCATGACATCACTAGGCAAGAGTGATGAGAAGTGGATGAGGTGGATCTTTGATCTCTACGACGATGGCAAAGACTACCGCCGCTATGAGGACGTGGTGAAAGACTTCGACAAGGCGTTGGCAACTCGTGGCGAAACCATTCAGAGGAAACCTAGCGCATTTGCCCCCCCGCGTGAGAGGCTTAAAGATATTCGACTCTTGGAGGCTTACGAGCCGCTTACTCTCGATGCATTGGAAGAGCTGCAAGCCGAGACGCCACTTGGTGACGACATTGATGCTAGCACGTTTGTTTCTACGTTGTTTGCGCCAAACGACCTAGTATGGGTAGCCGACAGAGGAAAAGCTGCATGGGAGAAACCCCGCACCGCCTCAGAGATTGCGGCAGAGCTAAGAGAAGCTGACGCAGACGAGAACCCTTACTTTTACACCACTGGTTCTACATTTCTCCCTGACGCTCACGAGGTGAAAACCACCAAGGGGAGAAAGTGGAAGTCATATAAGCTCGACGTTTGCGTTGCCGAGCGAAAATACATGATCCTAGAAATGGATCAGATGACTAAGGAGCTGCATTCCCGCGCGCTCTCGTTCGTCTTCTCATTGGAAGAGGTTGCCCCCCTCGCCTCGGTAGTCTTCAGCGGTGGAGAGAGCTATCACTGTTACCTGAACGTCCAAGGTTACACCGAGAGAGCGCTAGGACTACTTCACAAGCTAGCGTGCCTACACGGGGCTGATAGTGGCGTGGCTCAGACTCCAAGCAACGCCACGAGGTTTCCTAATGTGAGCCCTTGCAGGGAGAAGCTAGCAGTCGATCCAGACCGCAAGGCGCAGGATTTGCTTTACCTAAACCCTGAAGCAGCCTCTCGCCGAGCAACTGACACCATGAGGCTAGAGAAGGCGCTAGAAAAGCTCATAAACAGCGCTTTAACGCGCAGCGTTGAGCATGACGAACAAACAGTGGCGAAGGTTGAGGAGGAGCGCTCAGAGTTAGCTCTGAAAGCATTCAAGAAGCTCTTGAGGGAGGAACTCCCCAGTAAGACCCCACATGAGGGCTATAAGGATTACTTCCTGAACCAATCGCCGCAAGAAATCAACGGAGACACTCGTGGGGCTTTCCTAGGGGAGCTATTCGGCTTCGATGCTAGATTATGGCTAGGTGATAAGGGCGACCCTCCACAAAGTCTACAAGCTTGGTGGAGTGCGGGAAAAGCTACCAATAATGATGACCCCTTATCTGGGTTCAATAGCGTCTCACCTTCCTTAGCCAAGATGACAAATCTCAGGGATAATGGCGTTCACTGCGTTGATAACGTACAGAGCACGCCCTTCTTAGTCATGAGACCATTCCAAGACAGTAAAGACGCCTCGTGTGCCATTATTCGCATTTTAGAGGGAGAGGGGCTAACGCTCAGAGCCGTCACTGACGAGGAGGATGGACGCTTAACGGCGTGGTTCGATAAACCTAGAGGCGAATTACTGCAATGGCTTCACGAGTTCGGTGACGCCTTTGCAATCAATGCGCGTGTTCTAGGCATAAACACAACCAAGCACAGTATCCCTAGTGATGGATTCTCAGATTCTTCACTTCTCTATCTAACTTTAAACACACCACTACCAACCCAATAACCCTATGAGTACACTACGCCAAATCACAACCAGCATGAAAGAGGATCTAGCCAATGAAATCCCTACGCCACCGTTGCTTCACAATACGGTCACAGCCCCCACAGAGTCGGGACGCACAACCTCTGACGAAGTCACCCAAATCCGAATGACTAGGGCTTTCAAAACCGCCACAATAACCGCTAAGGACTTTATCCAGCGAGATATTCCAAAACGTGAGGTGCTACTATCACCCTTCCTTCTGAAAGGTGATTATGGCATTATCTTTGCCCCTCGTGGCGTTGGTAAAAGCTGGTTAGCCCTGATGATGTGTAAAGCCATCAGTGATGGTGAGAAAGTGGGGAATCACTGGAGCGCCCCAACTCCACAAAGAACGCTCTACGTTGATGCTGAAATGAACCTCCCAGACCTTCAGGGACGATGCAAGCAACTGAACATCGAATCTGATTCATTCCTAATGTTGAGCCATGAACAACTCTTCACCGAGTCGAATGACTCGTGTTCTATGAACTTTGCCGACAAACGACAGCAGGAGGTGATCATGAACCAGTGCATTGAATCGGACGTGTCACTTCTAGTGATCGACAACCTATCAACAGCCTTTCACGGACTAGAAGAAAACAAAGCCGATTCGTGGGAGGAAGTCTCCCCGTGGTTGCTGGAGCTTCGCCGTCGTGGCGTTAGTGTTGTCCTTGTCTGCCATGCTGGCAGGAACGGGAACATCCGAGGCACTAGCAAGCGTGAGGACATGGCGCACTGGATTCTGAGCGTGGAGGAGTGCGACGACAAAGGCGAGTGCTCTCACGCTTTCAAAACCAAGTTCACCAAATGCCGCAACGTGACAGCGCTTGAGACGCCTTCGCTTGAGTGGTCGATGATCTACACGGACGAGGAGACAGTGGTGGCGACTAAAGAGATCGACCTCCGTGCTCAGATGGTTGAGATGATCGTGGGAGGCATCACGTCGAATAAAGAGTTATGTGACGCCCTCGGTAAAGGGAAAGGCACTATCACCAAGTGGGCGAAGAAAGCAGCAGAGGAAGGGAAGATTAAGATTCAGAGCGGCAAGTACCTACCAGTGTAACCCCGTGGTTTCCAGTTTCCCGCCCTAGTGTGGGAAACGTGGAAACATTGGAAACCGAGAATGGAAACTGCAACACGACACCCCTTACACTGTATAGGTTTCCAAGAAACCACCGAGGAAACACAGGTCTAAAAAATGGAAACCTCGTCCCTTTATTTTAGCGCTTAAAGTTTCCACGCCACCTTCAGTCCTTCGTGATTGTCGGTGGCGTTTTTCGCGTCCTAACGCCACCGCTTGAACCTTCATGCTTAAAGTGTTACTATGAACACATGAAATTACTTCACCGACAAAGGTTGCTAGCACAAGCGAAGCTTGAAGGGCTGAACGACTGGGAAGCGTGCTTGAAGGCTGGTTACAAACCATCAACGCATCAATCGGCTTGCAATCAAGTTGCTAAGCTCATGAAGAACCCTGAGTTCACAACATACCTAGAGAGCCTCCACAAAGCCGCTGAGAGCGTCGCAGTAAAAACAGCGCTAGACATTAAGCAAGACCTCTCAGAACTCATGAACGACGCAAAGAGCGAGAAGGATTACAGAAATTATGTGGCGATGGCTGCGAGGCTTTGCAAGCTTTGTAACTACGACGAAGAACCGAAAGAGCAAACCGTGATCAAGACTTCACCCGTCTGCTACGTCGCACCCGCTCACCACGGCGAAGGTGTAGGCGGCTGGACTGATAGCGTCGAGAAGGCGAAGGAAGCCAACCCAGATGCTCAGGTATTCTTCCCCGCCCCGCTCTCATTGGATGAGTGGGAGGAAGCAGTAGCGCAGGACAAAGAACGTAAAGCTCAACGCGACGCTGTTTGATTTTATGGGTGACTAATCCCGCCACGGTGTATAGCAAATCGGTGTATGAACGAAGCGGTCATCAAGTGTCCATGTTGCGCTAAACAAATGAACGTGGCGGTCGAACATTTCGGCAACAACTTCAAGTGCATCGAGTGTGAGAACCGCTTCTTTATCAAGCTTGATGGAAGTACGGAGATCTCAACGCCGCAAGCGACACCGCCCCCCAAGGTGCAGAATCCTAATCTTCGTCCCTGCTTCTCGTGCTACAAGGAGATCAGTAAGGATGCTCTAACGTGTCCTCATTGCGGTAGGCCAAACAAGGAGGCTCAAAATAAAGAGAAAGACTCAAAGCAACGGGTAGGCTGCTTTTTAATTTTACTCTCAATCCCTATTTGCTTCTTACTCCCGCCACTTGGGGGGGTGATGATGATACTAGGAATTATCATGTTTTTTGTCTTCATGCGCTTTAAGTGATCTCACCTAGACCACACCCAGCCGCCACTAATGGCTTCACCTTTGTAAGCGATACGCACCACAGCTAGTAACTCACTAGTGGCGACGCCTTGCGAGAGTGTGAATAAGGGTGAATAAATCTTACTAAACATTTTACTAAACAATTTAGTGCATTTTCCTACATTTCGGCGCATTTCTGCAACTATATTGCATTTCTAAGACTCTCACCAAAACCACCGTAACCCTTTAAAACAAAAGGCTCAGAGCGAACTCTGAGCCTATTTAAGAATGGGGTGGATGACGGGACTCGAACCCGCGACAACCGGAATCACAATCCGGGGCTCTACCAACTGAGCTACAACCACCATTTCATTCGCTATGCGGTGCGGCGAAAAACTACGCACCCGCCACGATTTAGCAAGTTCTTTTTTGCGCTTTTTTGAAAAATTCTAAATTTCTAGTGAGTCCAAAAAAGAATACAATCTAGGAGATATTCACGCTTTCCAATCCCATCTTCGAGGTTAGGATGCTGGCATGAGCGAGGAGAACAAAAGCACGCGCCTCTTGGTGGCCGCGATTGAGGCCCGTGATGCTGCGAGTTTCCTCAAACACGCTGATAACCTACACTACGCGGATCTAGCAGAGGTCTACGAAGGTCTCAGCCAGGAAGCGCGCGACTTCTTCGCAGATCAGCTCGATACAGAGCAATTTGCCGAGGTGATCACCGACCTCCCCGACACGCTAGTGGAGGAAACGATCAGCCGACTCGACGTCGACGAACAACGTGAGATCCTTGATCAAGTCTCAGATGATGACCGAGTCGATTTGCTGCAGGACGTCTCAGAAGGGACCCGCGAAAAGCTACTCGATCTGGTGGAGCCAGATGACATCGAGGTAACCAAAAACCTCCTCAAGTACGACGAAAATACTGCTGGTGGACGGATGACCACGCATTTCGGCAGCATTCACGCCCATATGTCGGTCAAGGAATCACTCGATCACCTCCGCTCCAGCAGCGACGAGACCGAATCCTTTGCTCGCGTCTACGTCATCGACGACAAGGACAAGCTCTGTGGCTTTGTTCGCTTCCGCGACCTCGCCTTCAATTCCTGGGAAACCAAAATCACCGAAATCATGCGCCCGGTGAAACGCTTCATCCTCGCCTCAGCCGATCAAGAAGATGCTGCCCAGATAGTCTCCAAGTACGACCTCTTTGTCCTCCCAGTAGTCGATGAACAACACCGCATCCTCGGGATCATCACCCACGATGATGTGGTCGAGATCTTGGAAGAAGAATCCACAGAAGACATGGAGAAAATGGCTGGTTTCTCCGGTGAAGGCTCTGAAGAATCGTACCTCAACACGCGGACGATGGTCCACTTCCGCCGGCGCTTTCCTTGGCTCTTCGGCTTGGCTCTCCTGGCGATCGCCTCTGGGGTCGTAATGATCAAATTCGAAGGCGTCCTCAACAGCCTATTCATCCTCTCATTATTTTTGCCGATGGTCGTAGCCGCAGGCGGCAACACCGGAGGCCAAGCCTCCACGATGATCATCCGCGCCATGGCACTGGGCGAGCTCAACCAATCCTCACTCGCACGCGTGGCTTGGAAAGAACTACGTTTAGGCCTCATGCTGGGGTCCTTACTAGGAATCTGTATGGCCATCATCACCGTGACCATTGTACCCATGTTTGATGTCCACATGCCGCCAGAAGTCGGCTTCGGAAAATTTGCAGTCGCCGTGGCAGTCGCACTTGCGGTTCAGATCACTACTTCCACACTAGTGGGCTCACTTTTGCCGCTCGGAGCGAAGGCTGCCAAGATCGACCCAGCCTTGATTGCGGCCCCTGCAATCACCACGATTGTCGACGTCTCTGGCTTAGTCATCTACTTCTTCGTTGCAAAAGCCATCATAGGACTTTAAGTCGAGTGCAACACCTTGCGAAGCAAGTGACCCGACTGATCACTTCATACTTCCAACTTCACACTTTTTTCTATGCCACGTCCCGACGCCACAGCAGAACTCACCGCAGCCCTCAATGAACGCATCCTCGTCTTGGATGGAGCCATGGGCACCACCATCCGCGGCTATGGTCTCACTGAAGAAGATGCTCGTGGCGAGCGCTTCAAGGACATCGATAAAGACATCCTCAACAATGGCGACATCCTCAGCCTGACGCGCCCAGATGTCATCCACGACATCCACCTGCGCTTCCTCAATAGTGGCTCAGACATCGTCGAGACAAATTCATTCTCAGGCACCGCCATCGCTCAATCGGAATTCTTTGTGGAAGATCCCCGCGAAACTGGCGAGGGCCGCAAGGACCCAGAATTTTATCAAAAAGTCATCGACGACAAAGAACTTCAAGACCTCGCTTGGGAGATCAATGTCGAGTCAGCAAAGCTCGCTCGCAAAGCCTGCGATGAGGTAGAAGCGAAGACCGGCATCAAACGCTACGCCGCCGGCGCCATCGGCCCGATGACTGTGGGTCTCAACAACTCAGCGGTCGACCCCGACGATCCAGGGTTCCGCGTGGTCACCTTCGACCAAGTCTACATCGACTACAAACGCCAAATCCGCGCCCTCATCGAAGGTGGGGTCGACATCCTCATGGTGGAAACCATTTTCGATGCGCTCAACTCGAAGTGTGCGCTCGTCGCCATTCAAGATGTCTTTGAAGAAGACAACATCAAGCTACCGATCATCATCTCCGCCGCGGTTGGACTCGGTGGTGAAACGATGATCTCCGCCCAAAAAGTAGAAGCACTCTGGAATGCAGTGGCACACGTCAAACCACTCGCTGTCGGACTCAATTGCTCGCTTGGTCCAGACCAGATGCGCGCCTTTGTCGAGGAACTCAGCAAGGTCTGCGAGACCTACGTTTCTTGCTACCCGAATGCGGGCATGCCCGACGCGCTCTCTGCGACTGGCTTCCCCTTCCTTCCCGAGGACATGTACGAGCGCCTCAAAGATTTTGCCGAGGCTGGCTTCATCAACTTCGCCGGTGGTTGCTGCGGCAACACGCCGGAGCACATTGCCGAGATCGCGCGTGCGGTCAAAGGGGTAAAGCCAAGACAGCTCCCAGAAATCGAGCCATTGCTCCGCCTCTCTGGCACCGAACCCTACAACCACACCGCCGATAAGAATTTCCTCATGATCGGCGAGCGCACCAATGTCGCCGGTTCACCAAAATTCCGCAAACTCATCCAAGAGGAAAAGCTCGAAGACGCCCTCGCCATCGCCCGCCAACAGGTGGAAAATGGCGCGCCCGTCATCGACATTTGCTTCGACGACGGCCTCATCGATGGCGTCGACATGATGACTCGCTTCCTCAACCTTGTGCAGTCTGAGCCAGACATCACCAAGGTGCCAATCACCGTGGATTCCTCGAAGTGGGAGATCATCGAGGCCGGCCTCAAATGCCTCCAAGGCAAAGGCATCGTCAACTCGATCTCGCTCAAGGAAGGTGAAGAAGTCTTCAAAAAGCACGCACGCACGATCATGAAGTTCGGCGCAGCTGCTGTGGTCATGGCCTTCGATGAAAATGGCCAAGCTGCCACCTACGAAGAAAAGATCCGCATCTGCGAGCGCGCCTACCGGGTACTCGTCGATGAAGTCGGCTTCAACCCGCAGGACATCATCTTCGACCCAAACATCCTCACCGTAGCCACTGGTATCGAGGAGCACAACAACTACGCGGTGGACTTCTTTAAGGCCACCAAGTGGATCAAGGACAACCTTCCAGGCGCCAAAGTCTCCGGTGGTGTCTCCAATGTTTCATTCTCCTTCCGTGGCAACAACCCAGTGCGCGAGGCAATGCACGCCGCCTTCCTCTACCACGCTGGCAAAAATGGCATGGACATGGGCATCGTCAATGCTGGCATGCTCGAGGTCTACGATGAAGTGGAGCCCAAGATGCTCAAACACGTCGAGGACGTGCTCCTCAATCGCGACCCAGATGCTACCGAGCGACTCCTCGACTTTGCCGAACAATTCAAAGGGGTCAAAAAAGCAGCGCAACAGGCCGACCTCAGCTGGCGTGAAACCACCGTCGAAAAGCGCCTCGAATACGCTCTACTCAGAGGCATCGACACCTTCGTCGTGGAAGACACCACAGAAGCACTAGCGAAGTACGAAGTGCCACTCAAGGTCATCGAAGGCCCACTCATGGATGGCATGTCCGTCGTTGGCGACCTCTTCGGAGCCGGCAAAATGTTCCTCCCGCAGGTGGTGAAATCCGCCCGCGTGATGAAGAAATCCGTAGCCTACCTCGAGCCCTTCATGGAAGCAGAGAAGGCAGAAAAACTCTCTGGTCGCATCCAAGAACTTCAGGCCAAGAACCCTGAGCTCAACGACCACGATGCCCAGATTGCCGCCGAAAAAGAAGCCACTGCCGGACGCGTGGTCATGGCCACCGTCAAAGGCGACGTGCACGACATCGGCAAGAACATCGTCGGCGTCGTCCTCGCTTGTAATGGCTTCGAAGTCATCGACATGGGCGTCATGGTGCCCTGCGATAAGATCCTCGATCTCGCCATCGAAAAAGGCTGCGACGTCATCGGACTCTCAGGCCTCATCACCCCGTCACTCGACGAGATGATCCACGTGGCCAAAGAAATGGAGCGCCGCGGCATGAAGCTGCCGATCCTCATCGGTGGCGCCACCACCTCAGCCGCCCACACTGCGGTCAAGATTGCACCGCATTACTCAGGCCCGATCGTCCACGTGCTCGACGCCTCGCGCTCGGTCCCCGTCACCACCACACTCCTCTCCAAAGATGGGCGCGATAAATTTGTGGCCGACAACGACGAGCGCCACCAAAAACTCCGCGACAACTTCAACAAGAAGTCGAAGCCAACGATCAGCCTAGATGAGGCACGCGCTAACAAGCCGAACTTCGATTGGGAGAACTACCAACCAGCTCAGCCAGAATTCACCGGTGCCCGCGTGATCGAGAGCCAATCGCTACGCGAGCTCTCGAAGTACATCGACTGGACTCCCTTCTTCCACGCTTGGGAAATCCGAGGTGTCTGGGACCGCGAAACCAAGGTACTCAAAACCAAGAACGAAGCTGGTGCCCAACAAGCACAAGAACTCTTCGCCGATGCCCAAGAAATCCTCGAAGACATCATTGCGAATAAACGCTTCACCGCACGCGGCACCTACGGCTTCTACCCCGCCAATGCAGATGGCGACGACATCACCGTCTGGACCGACGACTCACGCAGCAAGAAAGCCACCACCTTCCACACCCTGCGCCAGCAGATCGAGAAATCCACCGACAAACCACACTTCGCCCTCAGCGACTATGTGGCTCCACGTGGCGACGGTTTCCAACCGTCTAGCCCAGCAGATTTCAAGTTTTTCGATGAAGAGCAATCCATCAAAAAACGCCAACAACATCTCCCTCATTGGTTCCAAAAAGGAGCTACCTACGCGGTGACATTCCGCCTGGATGACGCACTACCACAATCCGTCATCCATGCCTACCGTGCCGAAAAAGATGAGCTGCAGACCCGCATTACTAAAGCAATTGCGGATAGCGATGAGGAATTAACTGCTCGTTTGGAACAACATAAAGATGCAAGCTACCGATCCCATATCGAAGAATCACTTGATCTCGGGCACGGCCGCGCAGAGATGAAAGACCCTGAGGCAGCGCAAATTGTGGCAGATGCCATCCAGCACTTTGATGGCGATCGCTACGACCTCTCTGCTTGGTGTGTGATGTCGAATCATGTTCACCTTCTTATCACCCCTAGAGAAGGGCACGAGCTGAGCGAGATCCTTCGCAGCATCAAATTATTTTCCGCCCGTAAGCTCAACGAGCACGCTGGCACAAGCGGCACGCTCTGGAAAAAAGAATACTACGACCACATCGTCCGCGACGAAGAAGACTTCTGGAACCAATACGATTACATTCTCAGCAACCCAAGCAAGATCGGGCTTGATCACTACCCATTCGTTTCCGGTAAATTCAAGTCTGACAACCATGACCCATGTGGGGCTGGGCGGTTAGAAACCGCCGCCACAAACGACTTCATCGGTGGCTTTGTCGTGGGCATCCACGGTGCCGACGAATGGGCCAAGGAAGTAGAGACTGCTGAGAACGATCCCTACAAGGGCATCATGATCAAAGCGATTGCCGACCGCCTCGCCGAGGCATTCGCCGAGCTCCTGCACCACCGCGCCCGTGTCGCGTGGGGCTACGAGCGCCCGAACGAGTTCAACCACAACGAACTCATCAAGGAACTTTACCGCGGGATCCGCCCGGCACCCGGCTACCCAGCCCAGCCCGACCACACCGAGAAGCCACCACTCTTCGAACTCCTCAATGCCACCGAAACCACCGGCGTCGAGCTCACCGAGTCCTGCGCCATGCACCCCGGTGCCGCAGTTTCAGGCCTCCTCTTCTCACACCCAGAGTCGCACTACTTCGCGATCAGCGAGCTGCAGGAAGACCAAATCGATGACTACGCCGAGCGCAAAGGCTGGAGCAAAGAAAAAGCCGAGCGCTGGCTCGGCCCATGGCTCGGGTATAATGCTTAGTCGCCGCATGGCGGCTAGTGAGAAGCGTGGAGTGTGAAGGAACCCTAGTTTTCAGGTAGGGACGGCTGTCCTCAGTCGTCCGAAAGTGCTCCGGGAATATTATTACAGCAGGTGGCTCGATAGCGGTTTTCTTGCCCGAGGCTTGATTCGGACGAAGCACAGGAATCTTAGGGTAATGCGACCCTTGAGCCATCAATGAGCCTACCTCCTACATCAAACTCCACCCCTTCTTCTGCTAGGAGTTGGCGCTTTTTTTCCAGTGAGGCACCCTGGGTTTCTCCTAGGTAGCCACCGATGTTGAGCTGGCTATTGATGACGCGGTGGCAGGGGACTTCTGGTGCGTTTGGATTGCGCTTGAGTGCTTGGCCGACCGCTTGCGCGGAGCCACAGTTGATTGAGTCGGCGAGGGCTTTGTAGGTGGTGACCTTCCCTGCTGGGATCTGGCTGACGGCGTCGTAGACCCGTTGTTGGAATGCGGTGGTTTTGCTCATGGGGAACCCTAGGTTTTACGCGACTTTCACGAATGGAGGGATCGCGGTGCCCATGGCATCGGCGGCGGCGCGGAGGAGCTCGATCTCGGTATTCCCAATCTCGCCATCCGCCATCACGGCGAGGCCGCAGGCGTGGAGAGCGTCGCGATGAATCAATGGTGTCGCTTGGGCTAGCTTCTGAAGCGCCTCATCGACGAGGTGGAGGCCACATTCTTCCGGAGCTAAAATGGCGGGCAAACTCAGCCCCTTTTGCCTGAGGTCGCCAGTCGCTTCGCTGTATGCGCTTTCAAGGTCTCCCCCACTCTGGGCACCGATGCCTGCCATGGTGGAGACCAGCACATGGAGCTCACGTTGCAGTTGGGTGATCTTGGTGAAGCGCACGCGCGTGCTGTTGCCTCCGCCAAACGCAGACCCAAGGTGCTGGGCGAGCAACTTCTGCAACATGAATTCAAAAATATCCACCTTCCCGTCGCTTGCGATCAACCACTCAGTGGCACGTACAAACTTCTCAGTCTCTGGCTGAGAAAGCTTGCGCAGGGCCGGCACCGAAAGGTCGATCAAGGCGATCTTCTGGGTAGAGTGTTCGTCGGCGAGCGACTCGCTCCACCACTTGGCTGCTTCGGCGGTACTGGCATTGAATTGTTTCTTTAGGTATTTTTCACCTTTGTCCAATAGCCTCGCGTCGTGTCCAAGCAGGAGCCCAAAGATTAGCGCCTGCGCGCTGGTACGGTCATGCGCGGCCTCGATCCACTCTGACTTGAGTGAGGCTAGAATGTCGGCACCCACAGCCGAAGATGTTTGCTCGGTCTCGCCGAGTTGATCCCACTGTAAACGCGTCACCGATGCAGGCACCGGTGGCGGCTGCGCCTCCATGGCACCTTGAGTCCCTCCGGCGAAACCAGAGACCTGCGCATCCAAGCCCGAATAGGGAGCCTGGGTTTGTTGAGCTCCCTGAGTTTCCGTGACTGTAGCTTGGTTCAACTCGTATTCGGCACCCTCGATTGCTTTGAGGCGCACCTCGAGCGGTGGGTGGGTCGCGAAGCCGTAGGAGAACATCCCACCATCGGCAAAGAACATGTGGCTCGCCTCGGATGCCTTGCCCGACTTCACGCCCGAGCTCATGCCGCCGATCTTACGCAGCGCCCCTGAGATCCCTGATGGATCGCGGGTGAATTGCACTGCTGAGGCATCCGCTAGGTATTCGCGTTGGCGCGATATCGCTGCCTGGATCATGCGCGCAAAGAACACGCCAATCGCGCCGACGACCAACAAAGCAATGGCGACCACCAATCCAATGAGAGCCCCATTGTTGTTCTCAGAACGACGACGCCCTAGGCTCATCAGCTGCATGTGCCAGAGGAGCTCGCGGCCGATGATGGTGAGCATCATGATGCCGAAGAGCCAGCCGATGAGGCGCATGTTCAGCTTCATGTCGCCATTGAGGATGTGGCTGAATTCATGGGCAATCACGCCCTGAAGTTCCGAGCGATTGAGTTGCTGGATGCAGCCACGGGTGACGCCGATGACTGCATTGTTGATCTCGGTGCCAGCAGCAAAGGCATTGATACCCATCTCTTGGTCCATCACCCAGACTTCAGGCACGGGCACGCCAGAAGCAATGGCCATTTCCTCGACCACATTCATGAGCTTGCGCTCGTCTGCATCGCTGGTGTGTGGGTCAATCTGGCGCCCACCCATATCACGGGCCACCACGGAACCACCACCACGGAGCTGCATCGACTTGAAAAGATTTCCCGCGAGGATCACACCGACGGTCAACAAGGAAACCGTCGCGAATCGCTCAGGGTCCCAGAACTCGCCAGCTTGCTCGACCACAGAGCCATTGTCATCCACCACCCGCACCGTCTGCGTGGTGTAGTAGAACCCTAAGATGGCATAGATGGCCCCCACCACTCCGATCACGGCGAGGATGAAGTAGAAGACGAGAAGTTTGGTCCGACGCCGCGCGTGGTCCTGAGCTTCGTAGAAATTCATGGATGGTCGTAAAACAATAAAACCTAGGGTGCTCTCATAAAGGAACCCTAGGTTTTGTTAAAAATAGCTTAAAATTCCACCTTCACCACTTCGCGCTCTGCTTCGTTGGTAACCTCAAAGAGAGTCGCTTCGCCGAAGTTGAACATGTTGGCGATGAAGTTGGTTGGGAACATCTCGCGCTTGTTGTTGAAGGCAGTGACAGCATCATTGAATGCCTGACGCGAGAAGCCGACTTTGTTCTCGGTGGCGGTAAGTTCCTCGGTGAGTTGCATCATGTTCTGGTTCGCCTTGAGGTCTGGGTAGGCCTCAGAGAGGGCGAAGAGTCTTCCAAGTGAAGCACCTAGGGCACCTTCAGAAGCCATCATTGCCTGCATGTTTGCCGCATCGTCTGGGCTCACATTTTGCGAAGCAGAAGCCGCGCTATTGCGCGCTGCGATCACAGCCTCGAGCGTCTCGCTCTCATGCGCCATATATTTCTTGGCTGTCTCCACCAAGTTCGGGATGAGGTCGTGACGACGCTTGAGCTGGACATCAATCTGAGCGAAGGCGTTCTTGTAGCGATTACGCAGAGTCACCAGGCCGTTGTAGGCTCCGATCACCCAAAAAACAACGATGGCTAGAATCGCAGCGAGCACAATGAGCGTGATCACAACGCCAGTGAGGGCTAGCACGGGTTGCAGAAGTAAAGAGGTCATAGTTTGCATAGTTTAGGTTTTGAATGGTTCTGCTTGATTGCACAAGTTAGAACGCTCATAGGATCTAGAAATTCCACGATCTTTGCTATTACAAAAAGCCGACTTCTCTGTAAACATCACCCACTCATGAACCACGAAATCATCGTCGCCGGTAAACCGTCTCTCAAATACGCTAAGGACGGCACTGCCGAATACCTCAAGCGGCTCCAGCGCTACGGCAAATACAAGCTCACCCACATCAAGGACGGCAGCAGCGAAGATGTGTCTAAACGACTTCTAGAAGCCAGCAAGGGCACCGTGCGCATCGTCATGGACGAACGTGGAGAAACTCCCACCACCGAGGAGCTTGTCAGCCTCTACAACAAATGGGAAATGCGTGGTTTCAAGAATGTCAGTTTCCTCATCGGTGCCAGTGACGGCCACACCCAAGAACTGCGCAACCAAGCCGACTTCGTGCTCTCGCTCTCTCGCCTCACCCTCATGCATGAGCTCGCTCTGGTGGTTCTGCTAGAGCAAATCTACCGAGTGGCCACGATCAAACGCGGGGAGCCATACCACCGCTAGCGGTGGAGTGCGAAGTGAACAGTGTGGAGTGAGGAGTCCCAGCACGTTCAAAGCTAGGGTTCCTACCTAGCACCCTAGGTGTTTCATGCTTGGGTCAGGAGCTTGGAAACCTCCGCTACTAGAAGACAAAAAAAGGCGAGGTTCTTGAGAACCTCGCCTTTGGAAAACAATATCTTCCGGTAGATTAGTCTACCTTCTTGACGTTGGAAATGTGGATTGGACCATCAATCTCAACGATGCCACCTTCTGGGTTGGCTTCGGAGCGCTTGATTGTCTTCTTGATCTTGCGAACACCTTCCACAACAACGCGTTGCTTAGCTTCGTTGACAGAAGCAACAGTACCGGTAGCACCCTTGTGGCCGCCTGCGATTACTTGTACTTTGTCACCTTTTTTTACGTGTGCCATAATAATGCGTGATGTTTTAGAGTTAGAGCACCTCTGGAGCGAGGGATACGATCTTCATGAACTGCTTCTCACGGAGTTCACGAGCAACTGGGCCGAAGATACGAGTACCTTTCGGGTTGTTGTCCTTGTCGATGATCACGATAGCGTTGTTGTCGAAACGAAGCACTGAACCGTCCTTACGGCGGATCGGAGCTGCGGAACGCACTACCACTGCCTTCACAACAGTACCCTTCTTGATAGAAGCTGTTGGGATTGCTTCACGAACGTGAGCAGTGATGATGTCGCCGACGTTAGCAACCTTGGAACGAGTTCCAAGAACACCAATCATCTTTGCTGAGCGAGCGCCTGTGTTGTCGGCAATCGCTACTGAGGATTCCATTTGAATCATAGAATTAGTAGTCAGTTAAGTGGTTAAAATGCCCCCTGTTTCCTGAAGGATTCAGGGAGCGTTTATGAATTAGTGAGTAAGAACTTCAGTGAGTTCCCAGCGCTTAAGCTTGGAAATCGGCTTAGTCTCTGTGATGCGTACCTTGTCGCCTACTGCTGCCTGTCCTGCTTCGTCGTGAGCGTAGAATTTCTTCGTGCGCTTAACGATCTTTTTGAAGCGTGGGTGAGGAACGCGAGCTACGTATTCAACTACGATAGTCTTGTTCATCTGTGTGGAGACAACAACGCCAACGCGGGACTTGCGTAAACCTGGCTTCTGTGTGTTTGTATCGCTCATGTTTATTAATCCTTTGTGGGTTAGTTAGCAGACTTGTTACGAAGTTCTGAAAGCACGGTTTGAATGCGTGCAACTTCGCGGCGAACTGCTTTGATGCGGGCGGAGTTCTCGAGCTGTCCGGTAGACTGCTGGAGACGGAGTTGGAGTGCTTCCTGCTTGAGTTCGGAGAGTGCTTTACCCAACTCCTCAACTGAAAGTTCGCGGATTTCGCTAATTTTAGTAGCCATATTAGTAATTCCTATACGGATTATTGTGGGTTAGCTGAGCTTGTTACGCTCTACGAAACGGGTACGGAAACCGAGCTTATTGGATGCGAGACGGAGTGCTTCCTTCGCTTCTGATTCAGGCACACCAGCGATCTCAAAGATCATGGCGCCTGGCTTGATTACTGCAACCCAACGGTCAACAGCGCCTTTACCTTTACCCATACGAGTTTCTGGTGGACGGCCTGTTACGGACTTGTGAGGGAAGACACGGATGTAAACTTTCCCCTTACGCTTAAGGTGACGGTTGATGGTGATACGGCAGGCTTCGATCTGACGGTTGCTCATCCATGAGCGACCGAGCGACTGGAGACCGAAGTCACCGAAGCTTACGTCAGTTCCGCGCTGTGCATTACCACCGCGATTTCCGCGCTGAGTTTTGCGGAACTTGGTGCGTTTTGGCATTAAAGGCATAATTCTGTATTCCTATATATGTTACTAGTTATAAAGATTAGCCCTGACGACGCTCGCGGCGTTCACCACCTGGACGACGGCCACGACCACCACGGTCGTTGCGGTTGTTGTTACCAGCTGTGAGCTTTTCTTCCTTCTTGTTGATCCATACTTTCACACCAATGATGCCGTAGACTGTGGATGCTTCTGCGAAGCCGTAGTCGATAGGCACACGGAGTGTCTGAAGTGGTACTTTACCTTCGCGGTACCATTCTGCACGTGCGATGTCAGCACCACCGAGGCGGCCTGCACAACGTACGCGGATACCTTCTGCACCGAACTCCATAGCGGTTTGGATGGAGCGTTTCATGGCGCGGCGGAATGCGATACGACGCTCAAGCTGAACGGCGATGTTTTCAGCCACGAGCTGAGCATCGAGCTCAGGCTTGCGGATTTCGATGATGTCGATCTTTACCTGGCAGCCACCACAGATCTTGGAGATGTCGTTTGTCATCTTTTCGATCTCAGCACCCTTACGACCGATCACAAGACCTGGACGTGAAGTGTGAAGTGTGACACGAACGCTGTTCCAAGCGCGCTCGATGGTAACACGTGAAAGAGCAGCGAACTGAAGGCGCCCTTTGATGTACTTACGGATCTGAAGATCTTCGTGAAGCTTAGCTGTGTAGTCTTGACCTTTGGCATACCACTTAGAACGCCAGTCCTTGGAGACTGCGAGGCGGAATGCGATAGGATTTACTTTCTGTCCCATATTATTAGTTCTAGTTTGTGGTTATGCTTCTGCTTTAGGAGCAAGAGTGATGAAGATGTGACTCGTGCGCTTGCGGATAGCACCTGCGGAACCACGAGCACGTGGCTTGAAGCGCTTGAAGGTAGGACCTTCACCGACGGTAGCTTCTTTTACGAAGAGTTCGTCTGCGTCGAGTTCGAAGTTATTTTCTGCGTTAGCAATGGCGGACTTGAGTGTCTTAGCAATGAGTACCGCTGACTTCTTTGGTGTGAATGTCAGAGCATCAAGTGCGGAGGACACAGAAAGACCTTGGATTTCGCGAGCCACGTCACGTGCCTTCTTGGCAGAAACGCGAGCGTATTTGTATGTTGATTTTACTTCCATGGATTTGTTTCCGTTGGATGTTTAGTTCCTTTTATTTGATCGTCTTAATGGATGCGATGTCGCCGAGGCGAACCGCGTTGTTGGTGTCATCGAGTGCCATCACAAGGGCTCCTGAGATATCAGGTCTGACTCTTGCAATGATAGCTTCGGCTATTTGGCTGTTCCCGCGTAGGATACGAAATGTCATGCCTATGCGCACTTGCTGCTTTTCTCCAGCGTTCAGCACTAAGATCCCAGATTGGGAGTCAATGCTGATGATTTTAGCTTCCCGAAGGGAGCCAAAGTCAACTTGAGGTTGCGGCTTGTGCCTTATTCCGAGCTCTACGTCAAGTCCTCTCATTGCTGATTCGACTTTTAGTCTAGCTTCGGCGTCGGCTGCAAAGGCGGTTTTGAGATATTCTCGTACCTGATCGGTGAGCGCCAGTGCAGCTATTTCTAGTTCACTGAGGCGATCCTCGAGCACCTTGCGGTTGGCCACCGCTTGTTTGAGTCGTTCGTCGTCTGTCCCTAGTGGGTAGGTTCCGAGCGCTTCAAGATCCAAGCGGATTGTCTCTAACTCGGCTGTAGCTTCTTGCTCCTGTTTTTTGGCATGAGCGAGGGCCTTAGCGAGTGTCTGATTATGTAGTTGAAGGCTGGTTACTTTCGCTTCCAGCCTCTTAAGGCGAGCATCGTTGCTTGATTGCTGTTGAGCATTCCCTAATCCGGTCAATGCTGCAAAGCAGCTGAGTATGACCAGGGTTTGGGTGATTGTGCGCATTGCAAGCAAGCTACCTATGAAGAATTACTTCTTACCGATACCTCCGTGAGCTTTGAAGATACGAGTCGGTGCAAATTCACCGAGCTTGTGTCCTACCATGTTCTCAGTCACGTAAACAGCAACGAATGTCTTGCCGTTGTGAACTGCGAAGTTGTGCCCAACGAAATCTGGTGTGATCATTGAACGACGGCTCCATGTCTTGATTGGCTTTTTGTTACCGCTTTCAACGGCAGCATCGAGCTTATCAAGAAGCTTTTGGTCCACGAATGGCCCTTTTTTGAGTGATCTTGGCATAATGTTAAATTGGTTAAAGATTCAGATTAAGTTCTCAATTACTTGGTGCGACGAGATACGATGAACTTGTCGCTGTGCTTGATCTTCTTACGAGTCTTTTGACCCTTAACGTGACCCCAAGGTGACTTGAGGTGCTGGCGACCACCACCGGACTTGGACTTACCTTCACCACCACCGTTCGGGTGATCCACTGGGTTCATACACATACCGCGTACTGTTGGGCGCTTGCCCTGCCAGCGTGAGCGGCCTGCTTTACCAGAAACCTCGTTCATGTGATCGCGGTTACCGACCTGACCAATGGTGCAGAGGCAGTTGTCGTTGAACTTACGAATTTCGCCGGATGGCATTTTCACAAGTGCGTAACCTTCTTCACGGTTAGAAAGGATGGCTTCCTGACCAGCGGAACGAGCAACCTTACCACCTGCGCCCGGAACGAGCTCGATGTTGTGGATGCTTGTACCAAGTGGTACGTTCTTGAGGACGGTTGCGTTACCTGGCTTAGGAGCCACGTTGTGACCTGAAGAAACCTTAGCACCGACCTGGAGGCCTACTGGTGCGAGGATGTAGCTCTTCTGGCCGTCAGTGTACTCGATAAGTGCGATGCGGCATGTGCGGTTTGGATCGTATTCGATAGCAACGACTGTTGCTTCTACGTCGAACTTACGACGTTTGAAGTCAACAAGACGGTACTTACGCTTGTGACCACCACCGATGTGGCGGCATGTGATACGTCCACGGTTGTTACGGCCACCGGTTCTTTTAAGTGGCTGAGTGAGTGACTTTTCTGGAGTCGTTTTTGTAATTTCTTCGAATCCTGGCAAAACCTTGTAACGGTTTGAAGGAGTGAAGGGTCTGAATGTTTTTAAAGGCATGTTTCGCTATTCCTTTCGAATTAATTTCGCTTTTGCAGCGTGAGTGATTAAATCGAACTCTTCTATTTAGATGAGATCGATTGTTTCGCCATCCTTGAGGCGAACGATCGCCTTCTTCCAGTTTGCGGTGCGTCCTGCATCGCTACGGCGTTGGCGCTTCAACTTACCTGCGTAGTTGCAGGTGCGTACGGCTTCAACCTTCTTACCGAAGAGTTGTTCTACAGCACGTTTGATTTCGAGCTTGTTTGCATTGCGGTCGACCTTGAACACGTATTCGTTGTTCAACTCCTGAAGGAGTGTGGCTTTTTCGCTAAGGCGAACAGTGTCGATTACTGAGTAAATATCTTTCATCGTTTTCTATTCGGTTGTTGGTTAAGCAGTACGCTTTGCGATTGTCTCAAGAGCTGCCTCAGTCACAACAACAGCGTTGGCGTGAAGGATTTGCTCGATGTTAGCTTCGGCTGCAGTGATGAGCTGTACGCTCTTCACATTGCGACCGGCGCGGTAGGTTTCTTCAGAGAAGCTATCGGAGATAACGAGTACCTTCTTAGCATCTGTGAGAGCTGCTACTGCTGCTACGAATGACTTGGTCTTAGCATCTGCTACTTCGAAGGAAGCAACGGTGAGTACTTCACCAGCGTCGATCTTAGAAGTAAGAACGCGGCGAAGCGCAAGCTTACGAACGCTCTTCGTTACCTTCTTAGAGTAGTCGCGTGGCTTAGGACCGAATACGACACCACCGCCGACAAAGATAGGCGCACCACGGTCACCGTGACGTGCATTACCTGTGCCTTTTTGCTTGTACATCTTCTTACCAGTGCCTGCTACTTCAGAACGAGTCTTGGTATTTGCAGAACCGGAGCGACGGTTAGCGCGGTAGGCTGTGATGAGGTCGTGCACTGCTTGGGTGCCTTTGTGACCTTCAACGAGATTGATGTTTGCAGATGTTGCGTCTGCTGCTGTAAGTGTTTTAGCTGACATTTCAGTGATTCTTTCTAATGGTTAAGATTACTTCTTATTCGCTTTCACACCTGGGCGGACAACAACGTAGGAACCTTTGTGGCCTGGTACTGCACCAGAGATAAGAACCACGCCGTCTTCAGCGCGAACTTGTACAACCTTGAGGTTCTGAACGGTGCGACGGTACTGACCGTGACGACCTGGCATCTTCTTGTTCTTCCATACACGACCAGGCCATGTACCAGCACCAATACCACCAGGGCGGCGGTGCATCATGTGACCGTGTGAATCTGGCTGACCTGCAAAGTTGTAACGCTTAACAACACCCTGGAAGCCTTTGGCTTTTGTGGTGCCGATCACGTCAACAACCTGTCCATCTTCGAAGAGAGCTGCACCTGGGTGTGCTTCTTCAGTGTTTGGAAGTTGCTCGTCGCTTTCGAAACGGAATTCTTTAACAAGCTTCTTAGAAGTACCATTGTGCTTCTTGAAGTGGCCTTTGGTTGGTGCGTTGAGGCGATTTTCCTTTTGATCATCGAAAGCTACCTGAACTGCGGCGTAACCGTCAGTTTCAGATGTCTTTACCTGAAGGAATTCGTTACCCTTTACGTCAACAACTGTGACTGGGATCATAACGCCGGCGTCCTTATCGAACACGCGAGTCATGCCTACTTTTTTACCTAAAAGTCCGAGTGACATAGTAATATGATTTCTACGAGTTTAGGGTTCAGATGCGGATGGTGATGTCAACGCCAGCTGGGAGGTTGAGCTTTTTGAGCTCATCCACGGTGCGGGCTGTTGGATCGACGATATCAAGCAAACGCTTGTGGGTGCGGATCTCGAACTGGTCTGCGGACTTCTTGTTCTGGTTAACAGAACGGTTTACGCTGAATTTTTCAACGCGAGTCGGCAGAGGAATCGGACCAGCAACTTTAGCGCCTGTGCGCTTTGCTGTCTCAACGATCTCTTGTGCTGAACGATCGATTGCACGATGGTCGAAGGCACGGAGACGGATTCTGATCTTCTGATTAGACATAATGAAGATGTGTTGTTTTTACCTTATTTATTATTGTTGTTTCTACACGCTTTCGCCGAACTTCTGATCGACGATCGCCTGTGGTACGGGTTCAAAACTGGCCGGCTCCATTGTGAATGAAGCTCGACCAGAAGAGACTGTTCTGAGTGCGGTCATGTAACCGAACATTTCAGCAAGTGGCACTGTAGCCTTAAGCGTACAGGCTGCCCCTTTACTATCCATGCCAGCAATTTGACCGCGACGACGATTGAGGTCGCCAAGGATATCGCCCTGATATTCATCAGGCGTTGTAACCTCCACGTCCATAACGGGCTCAAGCAAGAGCGGGCTTCCATTTTCAAGTGCTTCGCGCATCGCTAGGATGGCAGCCACTCGGAAGGCGTTCTCGTTCGAATCCACATCGTGGGCGTCTCCATCTACGATATCGACATGAATGTCAACAACAGGATAACCTGCTATGACTCCATTCCTTGTGGAATCCTCGATTCCACCGTAGACGGCTTTGATAAATTCTTTTGGTATAGCGCCCCCCACGACTTTATTGTCGATGGTAAGACCCTTCCCTTGCTCATTGGGCTTAACACTCAAGTTAACTTTAGCATATTGCCCTGTGCCACCAGTTTGCTTCTTCAGCACACCCACGCCAATCGCGTCGCTTGAGATAGTCTCGCGGTAGGCGATTTGTGGCTTTCCGGTATTGGCTTCCACTTTGAATTCGCGCTTGAGGCGATCCACAATCACCTCGAGGTGAAGCTCACCCATGCCAGCGATGATGCACTGACCAGTATCGTCGTCAGTCTTCACCACAAAGGTAGGATCCTCCTCCTGAAGACGGGAGAGCCCGGTGGCGAGCTTATCTTGGTCAGCTTTGGTGCGTGGTTCCACCGCCATGGCGATGACCGGCTCAGGAAATGTTGGCGGTTCCAGCAAGATATCAAACTTCTTCGTGCAGAGTGTGTCACCAGTGGTGACATTCTTGATCCCCACGAAAGCAGCAATATCACCTGCGTAGCATGTCTCTAGCTCCACATGTTTATCCGCCTGCATTTGAATCAAGCGTGACACGCGCTCTTGCTTGCGAGTGCGGGGATTGTATACCATATCCCCCTTAGAAATTGTTCCGGAATACACACGGAAGAAAACGAGTTTTCCAACGAATTTGTCTGCCCATAGCTTGAAGGCCAGTGAGCAGAACTTTTCGTTATCATCGGCTGGAGCGAGGACCACCGAATCCTCGTCATCAGCTTCTTGGCCTTGCGCAGCATCGATATCCACTGGGCTAGGCAAATAGTCAACAACGGCGTCGACTAGGAACTGTACACCTTTATTCTTAAAGGCGGAACCACCGGAAACTGGGATAAATTTGTTCGCGATGGTGAGGCGTCGAATCGCAGCCTTTAGGTCTGCGTTGGTGATCTCTTCCTCCATGAGGAACTTCTCACCAATTTCATCATCGAGGTCAGCTACCACCTCGAGCAACTCTTCACGAGCAGCTTCAGCCTCAAGTTGAAGATCTCCAGAGAGCTCTTCAATAGAATATGTAGAACCAAACTTGTCGTCATCTGCATAGATCACGGCCTTTTGGTTGACCACATCAATTTGGCCGCGGAGATTCTCCTCGGCACCAATAGGAATGAGAACGGCCGCAGCAGTCGCACCAAGCTTCTCACGCACATCTTCCAGCACGTTATTAAAGTCGGCACCCGTACGGTCCATCTTGTTCACAAATACGATACGCGGCACGTTGTATTTATTGGCTTGTCGCCAGACTGTTTCAGTCTGTGGCTGAACGCCTGCAACACCACAAAATACAACGACTGCGCCATCGAGAACACGGAGAGAGCGCTCCACCTCAGCAGTAAAATCAACGTGACCTGGAGTATCGATGATATTCACGCGCTGCTTTTCGGATTCGAAAAGCTTGGTGATATCAACATCGGGTTGTTGAACCCACTCGCAAGTAACAGCTGCTGACGTGATAGTAATCCCACGTTCACGCTCTTGCTCCATGTGATCGGTAGTCGCTGCACCATCGTGCACCTCACCGATCTTATGAATCATGCCTGTGTAGAAAAGAATACGCTCCGTGAGTGTGGTCTTACCCGCATCAATATGCGCCGCAATCCCGATGTTGCGCGTGCGCTGCAACGGGTAGGGGCGATTTGGTGAATTGGGATCAGTAGACATTACTTAGGAAATCGTATGTACTCTTCTAGTGCGCTTCTTCAATTAGAAGCGGAAGTGAGCGAATGCACGGTTAGCCTGAGCCATCTTGTGCATGTCGTCGCGCTTGCGTACTGCAGCGCCAGTGTTGTTTGCTGCGTCCTTGATTTCGTTCGCGAGAGCCTTGTGCATTGGCACACCCTTCTTATTGCGAGCGAATGTTACGAGCCAACGCATAGCGAGGGACTCAGAACGATCAGGAGCTACCTCGAGAGGCACCTGGTAGGTTGCACCACCAACACGGCGGGACTTAACTTCTACGCGTGGCTTAGCATTTTCGATTGCACGTGTGATCACTTCAAGTGGATCCACAGTGTCAACACCATCGTTGGCTGCTTCAATTGCGTTGTATACGATACGCTCAGCGATAGAACGCTTACCGTCCTTCATCACCTTAGCGATCAATGTGCCAACAAGCTGGCTATCGTAGCGTGCGTCGCGACGATCTTTCTTTGCGTGTACTCTTTTACGGCGTGCCATAATAAAATCTGTTTAGTTGTTATAGAGATGGAAAATCGAATTACTTCTTAGGACGCTTCACACCGTACTTAGAACGGGATTGCTTACGGCCATCAACACCAAGGGTATCGAGTGCACCGCGAACGATGTGGTAACGAACACCTGGCAAATCCTTTACTCGACCACCACGCACAAGCACAATGGAGTGCTCCTGCAAGTTGTGGCCTTCACCTCCGATGTACGCCATTACTTCCTTACCGTTAGTAAGACGAACCTTGGCCACCTTACGAAGCGCGGAGTTCGGCTTCTTTGGTGTACGTGTCATCACCTGAAGACACACTCCACGTCGCTGTGGACAAGCATTAAGAGCACGTGACTTAGACTGCTCTACTGGTGTTTTACGTCCTTTACGGACGAGCTGATTAATAGTCGGCATAATTGCTATTTGTTTATTTATCGATGTAAACCGCCTCGGCACAATGGTGCCAAGATAGTTTGTGGGGCGGCGACTGTACCCGCCGAACACGATCTGGCAAGCCCTATTTTGAGGATTTTCTCACCCATTTCACCATTCACCGAAACGGCACAACCCATTCAATTTGAAAGATCGTTTAGCTTTCTTAACAATAGGAGTCCTACCCCGCTCCGCACCAGCGATTCCACACAAAGGCACCTCAGAGCGAGCGAGAGAACTGATTCCTCCGAAGTCATTTAAATTGAATTCACTAAGAAAAATAGCCCCCATCACACAATGGAGGCTCCACAACTGCAGTAGCGACGCATGATGCACTCACATCAAACCACATCGACCACAATGCGCATGCCGTCCGCCTCCACAACCTCTACCTCAACCCCCGCTTCCACGTAACCACTGCGTGCCACGGCGTCGTATTGCCCGTGCTCGATAGAGACCTTCCCTGAGGGCGCGAGCGGCGTCTTTGTGATCGCCACCTTGCCCACCAGTTCACTGAATGGGTGCTCCACCCCTGTACCTGCCTCAAGATTCGCCCTTGAGGTCAGGCGATCATACATCGGAACACTCGGCACAAAGCGCATCAGTATAGCACTCAAAACCAGTGAACAAGTAAGACCAACTGAAACATAAATCAGAGGGAAGCCAAACACTGCCTTAAGTCCAAATACGCCACCTTCTTTATCCTTAAAACTCTCATACACATCCATGTCCACCATCGCCAACATCAGAGAAGCGAGGATCATCAGCACCCCGACGGCACCGGCGATGAACGTCCCAGGGATCACAAAAAACTCGAGAATCAAAAGAACCACGCCCGCCATAAAGAGAACAAACAACCAACCTGTAGCAAGGTTTCCATCCATATTATTCCCCACAAAGAACAAGCCAAAAGCAAGCATCGCAATCACACCAAAGACCCCAAAGCCTGGCGTCTTGAACTCCATAAACAACGCCAAGGCTCCCACGCTAATCAGAATCGGCGAAACGAGCCCCACCCACTGGGCAAAGGCCTGAAACCCCCTAGGCTCAGCAGAAACAAGCGTGGTCTTATCCAAGCCCTCCGCCACCAACACCGCATCAATATCCTCGCAAATGCCATCAGCCAACAAGGGCTTACCATCGTGCACCATGATCGCTTCATCCGCAATCAGGTTCAGCAATTCCTTATCACTCACCGTCACCTTACCATCGGCAAAGCTGAATTCCTGATCGCGAAACATCATCGCCTTCATCACATCTGGGTTGCGACCGCGTTCCTTTGCCACAATTTTCACATACGACTGGAAGAGCGACTCGATCTTGGCGCGCATCACTGGTTCAATTTCAGCCCCAGTGCCATTCACGATACCCGTCGATCCAATAGTACCACGTGGGTGCATGTATATTTTATCACAGCCAAAGGCGATCATTGACCCAGCACTGGTGGCTTCTGGGTTGACGAATGCGATCGAACGGATCGTCAACTCCGGCATCACACGTGTGATCAAATCTGCAGTCTCAGCAGCATAGCCCCCAGGGGTATCGATATCAAAGATCACAGCCGTGGCCCCCTGTGCCTCCGCCTGCTTCAACACATTGCGCCAATACTTGAAGGAATGCTTGTTCATCAGGGACTTCTCACCCACCTTCAACCAAATAACTTTATTGGTGAAATCCTCGGATTCCTTCGCTAGTGGTTCTTCAGTACCAGCATGCAGACCAGATAGCATCGCCGCCAGCACCAGTAAGACTCTCATCCATTTCTTCATACCTCAGCTTCTAACACAGCGAAGACCTTCAGCCCATTACAAAGAACGCAAGAAAGTAGAATCCAAGACACATGCCGCTCCCCTTTTCCAACAAATACACCCAAGGAGACCTTCAGAAACTCAAGGCATTGCTGGCACCACAATTTGCTGAAGCATTCCCACTGCCGCGCAAACAACTTCGCGTGCTCAACATCGCCTGTGGCCGCGCAGACGAAACAGGCATTCTCATTGAAAACCTCCTAGCCCATACCGAGTTACTCGAAATCACAGGTGTCGACATCCGTAACCGCGAAATCGGTGAAGCCAAACAACGCTGGGCCAAGCACCCGAAGGCGAATTGCCAATTCTTCACCCAGAACGCAAGCCAACTCGACCATGTCCGCGAACTCGATGGACCCTACGATCTCATCCTAATGCGCCACCAAAACTTTTGGAACGGTGCCGAGACATGGGTGAAAATCTACGATGCCGCACTGCACAGGCTGAGCGAGAGTGGCATCTTGACCATCACCTCATACTTCGACGATGAACACCGCCAAGCCATGCAGGCAATCACCAGCCTCGGTGGCAAATTACAGCACACACTGCGCAACCCCAAAGCACGCCCAATCGCCGACGCACCCAATAAATCGGTCGACCGCCACATCGCCATTTTCCGCCGCACCCCAATCTCCCCCGACATCATCGTGTAACTTTTTCCTCGTCTATCAACAGCTCGTAAGAGTAGATACAGAGGATGGCCAAGAACACTCTGCACATTTTCCGCGCCGGTTCGGAGCAGTGGGAAATCGACACCTGCGAACCACTGAAGCAAGCCTCCGAGGAGGGCGGATTGCTCTACCGCGCCTATGGACACGGCCCCTACCCAGGCGATAAATTCGCCACAGATGAGCTCCCCGAGATCCGCAACATTGGGTTCTGGGACTGCTCGGAGTCACAGCATTGGGGCTTGGACTGGCATCGTAATGAAGGGATCGAATTCACCTTCGTGCTGCACGGCTCAGTCGATTTTGAAACGTCAAACCACGCAAAAAAACTAGATGCAGGCATGCTAGCGATCACCCCTCCTTGGGTGAAACACAAGCTGGGATCACCAACGATCGGACCAAGCAAGCTTTTCTGGATCATCCTCGATGTGCAAGTCCGCCGCCCCAATGAGACCTGGGTCTGGCCTGACTGGGTGATCCTCGAGGCATCGGAGCTGGCACGGATTGAAGAACTCATCCAGAGCAACGACTTCGCCATCCCCGTGAGCAAGAAGCTCCTGACTTCCATTGAGAAACTACAAGACCTTGTGGAACACCAGCACACACCCGAGCACATTTCGCAGCTCAAGGTCTCAGTCAACCAATTGCTCATCGACCTTCTGGAGCACGACGCCCAAGAACAATACACGGTAGCTGAAAACACTTCGCTCAATCAAAGCTCCAAGACAATCGATATTTTCCTTCATGAGCTACCCAACTACCTCAGCATCCCTTGGACAGTAGAATCGATGGCCTTCGAGTGCGGCATGGGCAAAACAGCCTTCACTAAGATCATCAAACAGAAAACGAACAAGACCCCAATGCAGCACCTAAATGATGTTCGACTCGAGGCTGCCGCCACATTGCTCCAAGAATCAGGCACCCTCGTCAAAGAGGTGGCACAACAAATGAGCTACCGGAGTAGTGAGTACTTTTGTAAATGCTTCCGTAAAAAGTTCGGCATTTCACCAAGCCAATTCATGGCAAAGCGCTAGACTGAATGAAAAAAGGAGGCCGCAGCTGCGCCCCCCTTCAATCGGTAATCATACCATCAAGATTCAGGCTATTTTGCCGGAATTTCGTTGAGGGTGTACCAGCCACGGTCGTTGTATGGCTTCTCTTCTTTGGCTGAAGTCACATTGGGGAATGCGATTTGATGCAAGTGCCCCTGCACGCGTCCATCCACACTCAGGTGCACCACTTTACCATCTTCAGAGACCTTGATGTCTGTGATGACCGGAGTTTGCTTATCCTTTTCTGGTCCGCCATAACCCGGGCCATAAGGGTAGGTCCAAGCCTCCATGTGGTAGCTCTGCTTATTCATCGCCTTTGCCTGGTTCACTGGCTGAGTGAAGTGCAGATCAAATCCCGCCGGAGTGACTGAGATATGCTTGATGTCGAAGAACTCCTGGCCATTCCACTTGATTCGCTCCAGCGCTTGTGGAGCCTTGCCGCTCCCTCCCCAACCTCGGATAGTCTGTCCGACGAAAAGGAACCCTTCCTCGCTGAGGCGTAAAGCAACTGGACCCGATCCAACCTCATTCGTGAGTCGAAAGACAGAACCCTGCCAAACGCCATTGACCTTCTCCAAGAAACCACGCTCAACTTCTGCATTGGTCACCTCACCGAAGATCAATTGATCCGCAAATGGGCCAAACTTCCCGCCCGTGGTGTCAGGTACAATCTGAGTAGGTGATCGTGACATCCGGTGATGCGGCACCACGAGAGCTGCTGGCACGATGTCTTTGTATAGCTTCCGGTAATCTTCAAAGTTGTCATTCTGTGGCTCCGGTGGTTCATCTCCAAAGTTGGCAGTCTTGTACCAACGATTGGCGGATTGAGCACCCATATGCTTCCCTTCAACAAGTGGTTTGATGGATGAACTCCCATTCCAAAAACCTTGGTTGTCTGAGTAAAACAAGTCTCCTTCCGAGTTGGTTCCCAAACCACCTGGAGAACGCACACCAGGCGCAGCCGGAATCATCTCACCCTCAGGCGTGATCTTGAGTGCCCACCCTCGATAGAGCACATTGGAGCTCACCGATCCCGATAGGGTCAGAAGCACCCAATGGTTCCCATCCTTATCAGGATCAGAACCCCAGGCCCATTCGTAAGCGGCTGGAGAATAACCCCAATCATCGCACAGAGTGAAATACTCGTCAGCCACCCCGTCTTTGTCATGATCGCGGAGCAAAGTAACCTCTGGGCGCTGCGTCACCACGAGATCACCATCTCTCTCAAAAATACCAAATGGTTCATGCATCCCCGTGGCAAATCGAGTCCACTTCACCTTGCTTAAGTCTTCTTCATAGGCTCCCTCTACGATCCAAACTTCACCAAAACGCGTGCCCACGGCGAGGCGCTTTCCTGAAATTTCAGCCAAGCATCCCACCTCAATCGTCTCGCCTTCAGGAAAGGGGATATTCTCAGTGATGTAGGCCGCATTTTTTGCCACTACCGCCGAAGCCAGCGACATAAGGGTGAGTGTGATGTTTCTAAAAATCTTCATACTAAACTTCTATTTGAGTTGGTAAATAACGCTACTTGGCTTCTCATTGCTCAAGACTAGAAAGACAATCTCCTCGCCCCCCTGAGTCACCACCTTGTAGGTGCCGTCGGTAGCTATTTTCCATCGCTGGGTCTCGATCAGTTGGTCACTCAAAGTCGCTGCACCCTTCTTCAATCTGGCAATCTCTACATCCATGCTAGGAGCTGTGGTCACAAAGTGGCGCTTTACTGCGTTGGTCCCTGCAGCACCACTAAAGAAACTGATCAGATCATGTCCCCCGATCTTATAAGTAAAGATCGGTTCACCAGCTGGATTTAACTTGTAGCCTTTACTATCTACGTCCTGATTGCGTGCCGTAAGTGGTCGATTGAGAATCAAGACGTCCTCTCCGGCCACGCCTGCAGGCTGTTCACCTCGGAAAATAAAGTGATTGTTGACGTCAATGAAGTCACCTGTCCAAACCTTCGTGAGCAAGCTGCTTTCCAGATCAAGCAACACATGCACCTGGCTTGGAAAGCCAATTGCCATCCCACGGGCACTCGAGTCCTTGAGAATATTGCGATAGATCATTGGGCGATCCGTCGGCTTCCAAATATTCTTCGGCGCTGTCGCCTTCCCCACTTGAAACGGCTTACTTCCCTCCTTGAGGATATCAAAGAGCAAGGTACGGTTGTTCGACTTCGCATAGCTCTGCACCACCACTGGATAGACTCCAGACTTAAGTTCAAGCTTCTTTGAAGCTGGGCTCCCCGAGGTCGACGACACCACGACTGCCCCATCAAGTTTCACCTCAGCCCAATCATTGGCGTTTAGTTTGAACTCATAAATACCATCGTCGAAAACCTCCAAATCCCCGGTATGTAAAGTGCGGTGGCTACCTTCATAGTACTGAGAAGCATTCGGTACTAAATCATTCTTAGGTGCAGGAATATGGTACTTGTGAGCAGGCTCCGCCGTCGTGATTGCCAGCTTAGTCAAAGGCAATTCCGACTCAAAAGCCATCACCTGCGAAACACAATTCTTAAGCTCGATGGTCGCGGGCAACGGGTATTTGGCCAATACCTTATGCGCCTCAAGCGACTCGCCAATCTCAACAGTACTGCGGAGCTGCTTGACGAAATGCGGAGCCACAGCAGCCTCCTTATTCCCCCAACTACTGCGCACATATGTGGCGACGGCGGCGATTTCTTCATCCGTCATCGAAGCTCCCTGGGTAGGCATCAATAGATTGTATTGCTTCCCCTTCACCGTGATTTCTCCGACCAAACCACCCAGGATGATCTCCACCATCCGTCCCGCATCACCCCGAACCCACTCGCTCTCAGCAAGTGGAGGGAAAACCTCGGATACCGGCACGCCATTTTCTCCGTGACATGCCATGCAGTTCTTTTCGTATACCTTCCTGCCGTCGAGTGCCGAAGCGGTCCACGAGGTCAGCAAAGTGGCTGCTGTAAGAATTGTGATGCGTTTTACCATATGCTCTTTGTATCTTCTAAAGTGTGTTGTCTAGGCCGACCATTCGCGCAGTCTTTTGGCCGATGTCTGCACGGCGTCTACCCCTGCAATTTCAAGTGTCGTTGGGCCATCGTAGCCGATCGCGTCGAGAGCTTCCACAATCGATTGAATCCCCACAATGCCATCGCCCAATGGGATAAGCCCCATGCCGCAGCCATACATCGTACCGCGCTTTGGAAGCCATTCTTCCCCCATATCTTTCCAGTGCACGTGCTTGATGCGCTTACCAAACTTGTGGACGAACTCCAATGGGTCGCCACCACCGAGCCAGCTATTTCCTGTGTCAAGATTCACTCCCACAGTCTCTTCATGGCCGAGGGCGTCGAGAATGCTCTGCATCCCCTCCACACTGTCAGTCAACTCGCCGTGTGGCTCGATCAGTAATTCGATTCCAAGCTCAGCCGCCCAGCGAACGGGCTCGTGCAACTTCTCCGCAATCGAGAAAAGCTGTTGCTCTTGATTGAGACTATGCCCGAAGTCTGTTTTCGCGTCACCTTCCGTAGTGATCACCTGCTTGATGCCTAGGTGGTGCGCGAGGCGAATCGCCTTGATGATTTCCACCGTGCCATAACGATCTGGCGAGGTAGGGTCCAGCAAGTTGGCGTGAGCGCATACCGAGGTGAGCGTGATGCCCGCGTCTTCAGCCATCTTACGCACCTTTCCTGGGTGAGAGTCCAAGCTCAAAGAAGCAGTGAAGCCATACTCCACCCCGAGGCTACCACCATTGTGGCTGTCGGTAAGGTCGGCGTAATCAAATCCCATTTCCTTGATCGCATGAAATTGTCTTTCTAGCGAAGTAAACGGCTCAACAAGTGCGAAACATCCAATGATCATAAGTAATTTTATAGTTGGGTTGTATCTTTATATAACGGCAAGCGTGTGCACCTTCATATGGTAATTTTGATCGCAGCACGATTTTACAGACATTTCCAACCAAGGAATAAGACCTAGATTAGAGTGATTGCCTCGCCGCATTCCAAGCTTCAATCGAAAGCCTCAAGTTCCCCAACTTGTCACCCTTCACACCAAAACATTGCATCCCCACAGGCCCCTGGTAGCCAACTTCCTGCAACACACGCAGCAATTGCTCCTGCGGGAAATCACCCTCCCCCAAGCGCATGATCAATTCGTCCCACGATTTCCCACCCACATTCGCTCCATTAGTATTCACGCAAAACAAGTGTGGCGCTGACTGGCGAATCACTTCTTCCAGTGTCGCCACATCCTCGACCTTCAGGAAGTGTGCGAGGTTAAAGCTAACTCCCAAATTCGGGTGATCTACCTCATCAATCAAATCAAGGGCGTCCTGCATGGTTGCCACAGAGAAGCCAGCATGTGGATACAAGGTCAGCTTGACTCCAAGCTTTTGCGCCATATCAGCACTCTGCTTGAGCGCAGCCACGGTATTAGGACCTTTCTTGGTGACCGTCACTTCAGCCAACGCATTACGTTGCTTGAGGTGTGCCAAGAACGCTTCTGGTAGCGGCTTCTCATCCACATTCAAGTAGAGGCTAAGCACTTCAAGCCCGTGCCTTTCATATACCTCTACCAACTTTGGTAGTTTCCCATAGCCGTCACCTAAGACCACACTCACCCCAGCATAGCCAAGCTCCTTCAAGGCCTTGGCTTCGGTATCCATATCTGCAAAGCCCAGGGCATTGTAGAAGGCATAAAACTTGGGCGAATACGCAGGTGCTTCAGCGATGGCGGAAACCATGCTCACGCCCCAACAGAAAACTATCGATAAAATACACTTCACCCTATCAAGTACCTTCATGCTGCGACTATAATTGATGCAAATTTGTTCAGCGAACAATTTTAAAGCAACTGAATCAGTTGCTATGCTTGGCGTGAAAACCAATCGACAATCTGCTCTGCCGACTTCGGTCCCACTCCTGGCACGGCTTGAAGCTCGCGCACTGTTGCTTTTTTGATCGCCGCCAATGATTTAAAATGCTGAAAAAGCGCTAGCTTGCGGCTTTTTGACATCCCAGGGACCTCATCAAGAACACTCTCGTGCATCCGCTTACGCAGCAGCAGTTCGTTGTAGTTATTCGCAAACCGATGCGCCTCATCACGAATCCGCTGCATGAGTTTGAGCGCTCCTTCATCATGGCTGATGCGTAATGATTCACTCTCTCCGGGAAAGAAAATCTCCTCCTCCTGCTTGGCCAATCCGATAATCGGCAAATCCGACATTCCTAGGTCTTTCAGCTCGGCATAAGCGGAGGAAAGCTGCCCCTTGCCACCATCAACAATCACGAGATCAGGCAACAGCGTGCCCAGCTTGCCAGCATCACCCAGTCGATACATGATCTGCACCGTAGATTCTTGATTGACCTCGAATGCCTCTGGATCTTGCTTCCGCGCCTCCATAAGAATCCGGCTATAGCGCCGTCGCACCACCTCTGCCATACTCGCAAAATCATCCTGAGACTCCACTGACTTCATCCGATAGCGGCGGTACTTTTGGTTATCTGGAGCCCCATCCTGGAAGCGCACCATCGATGCCACGATGTGTGTGTTACTCACATTGGAGATGTCAAAACATTCCATCACACGCGGTGCTCGATCTAAGCCCAAATACTCACCAAGGCTCGTCATGTCCTCTTTCGGCTGCACCGTGGAGGGCACATGCTGCCGCCTAGAAAACTGACGTGTCGGGCTCAGAGTCTTTTCCAAATTCTGGATCACATCGCGCAAGCTCGCAGCTTTTTCAAAGTCAAGGTTTGCGGCAGCAGCTTGCATCTCCTCATTCAGGTGATTAAAGCGCGCTCGCTTCCCTCTACCTTCTAAAAACTCTACAGCCTCCATCACCTTCTCCCGGTAGCCCTCAAGCGAGACTTTACCCACACAAGGAGCTGAACAATTGCGGATGACATCTGCATGGCAATGTTTGTGATCATACTCCCCTGGACTGCGCACGGCACAGGTGCGAAGTCCAAACTCTCGGTTCAACCATTCAAGCGTGGCTTTCAAGGCATTCGAATGCACAAAGGGTCCAAAATATCGCGCGCCATCTTCCTTTCGCAGGCGCGTGAGGTCAAACTTGGGCATCGTATCCTTGAGCTGCACTCGCACCAACCAAAAACGCTTATCATCTCTCAAACTCACATTATAGCGCGGCCTATATTGCTTGATCAGCTTACTCTCTAGAATAAGCGCCTCCTCCTCACTGCGCACCGTCTGAATATCAAAATCCCAGATCGACTCAATCAAGGTGAGCGTCTTGAGGTCTGCCTTGCTCTTGCGCGACGGCATAAAGTAGCTAGACAGACGTTTCTTCAAGTTTTTCGCCTTTCCCACATAGATCGTGTTGCCCAACCTGTCTTTCATCAGATAGACACCAGGCTCCGAAGTCATGCTGCGCATTCTATCACGCATCGATGGTCGCTCACTAGACATGTTGTATGCCCACCAATGGTCACTGCGCCGAAAGACCGATGCAAGACCAAACGTAGATTCACCATGAACTAGGCCTTGCACCTCTGATGGCCGCCGCTAAACTCCCTACTAGCTTAACCATTATGAAATTCACATTCGGCAGCTTAATCGCTCAAACATCCAAGCTCCCTGACTCGGCAGACATCCAGGAAGAGGCTCTGAACATCTACCAGCTCATCTCCGAAAAAGGTGGCGTGGTCATGTACCCACTCGCCGCCCTGTCCTTCCTCACAGTCATACTCATTTTCTTCTACTTCATCACCATCAGGAGAAACTCAGTCGTCAGCAACCGCTTCATGAGCACTGCTGAAGCACTCATCAGAAAGCGTGACTACCTTGGACTAGTGGCTCAATGCCACCGCGAAAATAAATGCATCTCACGCGTGGCTGAAAAGGCTCTAGACTTCATGACCCATAACGATGGCGTGCCGTTCAAAGAAGTACGCGAAGTCGCCGAAGCCGAAGGATCACGCCAAGCCGGCATCCTCACCCAGCGGATTTCCTACCTCTCAGACATCGGTGGAATTGCTCCAATGATCGGCCTTCTTGGAACCGTGATCGGGATGATCAAGTCCTTCCATCAAATTTCCGCGGGCAACTTCGAAGGAGTGAAGCAAATGGAACTAGCTGGCGGCGTCTCTGAGGCATTGATCACCACCGCCTCCGGCCTCGTCATCGGCATCCTCGCACTCATTTTCTACTCCATCTTCCGCGGCAGAGTTCAAAAGTACATCGCCGAACTCGAAGCCGCAGCCACGCACCTCATGGCCCTTCTTGCAGCCCAGTACAACGAATCTGGAGGAAAGACCCCAAAAGCAGCCATGGCTGATGAAATCGAATTCGATGCCCCCAGCAACGACGACGGCTTTGCTGACTTTGCCCAGTTCGACCAACAAGGCAAAGGGCAACGTAGCAACCGCTCCGCCAACGACTAATCGCATCTGCGCGCGATCACATTATGAAATTTCATAACCGCCAAGCACCTCCAGCTGGATTCCAGCTCGCGCCGATGATTGATGTCGTGTTCCTCCTGCTCATTTTCTTCATCGTCACCTACCAACTCTCCGACTACGAAACCGAGTTGGATGTCAGCGTGCCAACTGCTGAGGAAGGATCCACAAAAACTCGGAGCTACCTCGAAGAAGTGGTGAATGTACGCAGCGATGGCACCATCATCATGGAACGCCAAAGCTACACCCTCGAACAGCTATACCAGAAGATGAAGCGCCTTGCCGCCGTCAACGCCGACCAACCGATCCGAATCCGTGGCGACGCTGAAACACAGTACCAAGACATCGTCGACGTCATTGACCATTGCCGAAAGGGAGGCATCCGCAACATTTCCTTCGCCACCCAAAAGAAGAAATCCGAGCAAACTCAAGGTCAATAGCATGGCTGCACGCCACTGCCGCCCGCATAGCACGCCCTAGAATTCGTGCTTCACACATCTTACTCCGCACTACACACTGCAACTCATGCGCGCACTCTATTTAGCACTCGGGATCCTATGCCTCCCTGCTCCACTGACCGCCCAGGTGATCGTGGTGGAAGAATCCACGCAAGAATCACTGCAAAGTGACCCAGCAGCGGACTACTTCGCGCGTGCCCGCCAGCTCTATGACGCGGCGGCTAGCGAGCCGGATCCATCTCAAGCAATCGCTCTCTATCGCCGTTCTATCCCGATTTTAGAGAACTACGTGAGCACCTACCCGCGCCATAAATTCGCAGAACCCTCCCGCTACTACCTAGCAAATGCCTACTACGCTGTGGGGAATCGCGTACTCGCCAACAACCAGCTAGAAAACCTCATTCAGCAATACCGCTCCGGCCCCTACGTAGCCGCTGCAGCATTCCGACTAGGCTACGAACGCTACAATCAAAAACGCTACACCAAGGCCGCCCGCTACTTCCAGCTCACCCGCTCCAACGCCGAGGAGGAATCTGATAAACTCAGAGCAGCATACTTCGAGGCTCAATGTTATCTCAACCTCAATGACAAGCTAGGAGCCAAAGCCTTACTAGAACTACTGGCCACTAGTGAGCTCGTCACCGACCACACCACACAAGCGATCCAATCCCTTGCCCACCTTCACTTCAGTGACCAAGAATTTGAAGAGGCACTCAAGCAATACCAATCACTACTGAGTAAAGCCCTCCCACCTGAGATGCGCGCAGAGATCACTTTCCATGCCGGAGCCACTTCTACCGCACTCGAGAAATACCCAGAAGCCTCCAAATTTTATCAAGAAGCAATCGACCTTGACCTCCCCCCCTGGAAGGCCAAAGCCTACATTGGTCTGCTACAACAACTGTACTCACAAAAACAATACGACGAGATCATCGCGACTCTCAATGACTCATCCGTGATGTTGGCGCCAGAGCAACGCGCTAAACAAGGGTTCATTGTAGGTCAGGCGTACCTCCAGAAAAAACAATACGCTGAGTCCATTGCCTTCTTCGAAGAAGTAGAACGCTCGGTCCCGAATACCGAAACTGCCTTCAATGCTGCCTACTACAAACTCAAAGCACTCTATGAAATCAATGCTAAGCGCACCCCAAAAAGCGTCGATCAATTCATTCAAAAATACGCGATCGGTAGAGGGACTAACAAATTCATTCATCACGCCCTCCTGATGAAAGCCGAGGTGCTCTACCAAGAGAACAAGTTCAAGGAAGCATCAGAAACATACAGCGCCATCAGTCCCGAATTCATCTCACCTTCGAACCGCTCCGCCATGCTCTACAAAAAAGCCTGGAGCTTCATGCAATCGGAAAACAACGAAGGTGCAATCAACGCCTTCACCCAGTTCATGAATGAAGTGCCTAAGGACCCCAAAGTCCCCACTGCCTACGCCATGCGTGGCCAAGCACACATGAATCTAGGAGACCGCGTCAAGGCATTAAAAGACCTCGATAAAGCCATCCAGCGCGCCCCCAAAACCGCAGTGGCAGCACGCGCGCTCCAGCTCAGCGCCCGCGTTGAACGCAATGCCAAACGCTATCCAGACACGATCAGCCGGCTGGAACAACTACTCAAAGACTACCCAGACTTCATCAGCGCAAAGTCCAAAGCCAATAGCCAATACTGGCTAGGCCATTGTTACTACAAGCTCGAACAATTTGATAAAGCCATCCCCGCGTTGCGCGCCGCAAGAGTAAGTGCCAAAGATTCCTACGACAAACAAGCAAGCATCATACTCATGATGATGCACTACGCCCAAAAGGACTTTGCGACACTCAAGAAGGAAGTCACTCACCTTGAGGAGCTCGGATTACAGGATCAAATCCCTCTAGCTGTCTACCGCGGCCTTGGAAGCCAAGCCTACCAAGACAAGGACTACCAAGCAGCAGCCACCTTCCTCAGTAAAGGCTGTGAAACCGGGGCTCCCCAAAAGACCCCAAACACAGTCTGGCGTCTCATCGTTAAATCACAGATGCTCAGCAAACAGTGGCAACAGGCCAATGCAACAGCCAAAACACTCGTCGAAGTCGAGACTGAGCCAGCCTACCAAGCCAATGCACTCCTGACTCTTGGAGTCACCCAGCTTCACCTCAAACAACTCGACAGCGCACTCGCCTCTGCCGAAAAGGCACTTGCCATGCGCCCATCTGGAGAAACCAAAGCCGCTCTACTCAATCTCGTAGGCAATATCGCCTACCTCAGTGAAGACTACGAAAAAGCATCGCAGCATTACGTGCTCGTCGTCGAATCCTTCGATGAATCCGCAGTCCACGAAGAAGCACTCTACATGCTAGTCCAGTCGCTCAACAAACTCGACAAAGATAGTAGTTCCTATCGAAACTCACTCCGCCTGCGCTACCCTGGCAACCAATCGCCGGATTGGTTGTGAGAACTTCTACATGCATGA
Source organism: Rubritalea marina DSM 17716 (assembly GCF_000378105.1). Lineage (GTDB taxonomy): Bacteria > Verrucomicrobiota > Verrucomicrobiia > Verrucomicrobiales > Akkermansiaceae > Rubritalea > Rubritalea marina. Next base: position 105,596 of record NZ_KB899256.1, read on the forward strand.
AAGGCCTCATTTGCTAGTCATCAATCATGAGAAGGCTATGACAGCAGTTAATTAGATGTACTAATTCTAGCACGTATATTGAGCGTACTTTTGTAGGTGAATTGAACTTCATCAACCACCTCTTCACCCCAAGCGGTAGAGGTGTGGACCCATTGTACGGTCCACTCCCCATCACTATCAATGTACCCATCGTTCAGCGCAACAGAGCTCAGCTCACCCGGACTTAACAGTTCGTCTTTGGGATTCAAAAACGTAGCACTTGATTCTATCGCCTTATAATTGTTTGGCTCGCTACTCTTGAATACTCTCAATTGGACGGTAGCTTGGGGGTACACATTCTGAATGGTAAACGATACCGTAGGCAAGGTAGTATAGGTTTCGCCATCATTGATGCCTGTCATCGATCCTGAATGCTTGGGCAAAATTAAGATCTCTTGCGAAGCAAACTCATCATTGTAGGTGTTGCTCTGATCGTTCTCTACAATACTGAACACCACAGAACCCGAGAGGCTCTCAGCCGTACCGCTAGTAAATAGAGACATGGGATTATACGACTTCGTCTTTGCTAGGGTGTTTGTAGTGATATCCTCGTCAAAAATTTTACCCGCATCAGTCTGGTATACTAGAATCGCGGAATTGAGCCGTGTATCCTCAACCTCCTTGAGGTTATTCACGGTGTAGGTGACATAAAATGGCTGATCTGCTCTCGTCCTTGGAATCCCAGTGGCGCTACTATCACTGACAATAGTGACTTCTGCTTGCGGGGCTTCCGCATAGATCGTCTTGGTATCGAGGATATAGCTATCCGCATTGTCGCTCGGGTTGATTGCGATCAATTCATAAATGACCTTGTGCACCACAGGACGCTGACTGGTGATCGACGCTAAGTCCGACAGGTTATGCGGGATTGAGATGCCATCCTGTAGATCGTTTGCATCATAATGCGTTTCGATGATGTAGTCGACATACTCAGCCTGAGTAAGTACTGCCCCCCCACAAAAAAACACAATAGATGATGCAATCAACTTCATGGTGTTTCTCCTTTCTGATTCTGAGAAAACAACTCAATCTCTGGCTCCAAGGCTACAGGCTTGACACCAGCGGGACGACCTCCATTGATTGCTATAATCACCTTATTCAGCAGAACGAGACGCTCCAGTTCCTCTTGAAGGATTTTCCTTTTGCCCATCATCTGCTCAAAGTGCACTTCATAGGTCTCCACCCAGCTACTATTCGAAGCCAGAAAATGCTTCATTGAGACCATGCTGCCATCCGCCTTCCCGCCCCTCACAATTTTAGATTCAAATTCTTTTGGCACTACGATCAAGGCTCCTTTAGGCACCATCAACAATAGATTCCGATCACTAAGAAAATCCATGCGCATGTGGATCGGCACTTTAGGTCGCAATTTCACCGTTGAGCTCTTGACTACCTTCTGCTGCTCCTCGACGACGTGTTTAGAAATTTCTGCGCTCTGGGCAAATGGCACAAACATCAGCACAAGAGCTATTTGATCGAACTTACCCATCATCTTCATTTTATCAATCCCTCGAGCTAGCATCAATCATCCCATCCATGGCTCCAACGCTTACGTTTCGTCCGGTCTTTTGGCTTACCTCCACCAGCATTGCCACAGCCATAACTCGTATCGTAATCGCTATAATCATGCTCACCCACCTCAAGGTCACGCTCATACTCACGGTTACTCCTCACCACTTCATCATCCACTGAGCTATCAGTATCTTCTCCCCCACTGTTTCCTGGATTACTAGAATCAACACCATCCAAGTTGTTTCCATGACCATTGTTAGAAGTCCCTCCATTGATGTGTTCATCCACTTCACCTCGGGCAGATCCAACACCAGTCTCAAGATCGGTAAAGCGAACCAATACGATCGCGTCCTGCATGTCATACCCGTGAGAGCTCGTATCTGTATGAGTGAGCTCCGCAGCATAAATCAAATCCAATGCTCCCAAGACCAAACGCCCATTCTCGGTGTATGGCAACATGTATTCTTCAGCTGATGTCGCGAGTGCGTCACTACTCGGATTCTTTGGAGGTTCGTCTCCATCAACAAAAATCTGCACTTCAGGTGAGTCATTGTAGCGCCATTGCTTGTACCCCGCGTATCTGGAGCGAAACTCAATAGAAGTCCCAGCCTCCACGACTCTCTCGACCAAGACCTCGGTCACATCCACTGCAGCTCCTGGCCCTGTGAAAACATGCTCCCACTCACCATGATTGAAGCAAATTTCACTCACGGAGTCATATTCATTGCCCCCAGAATCAGTAATCCCTGTGCCAATCATGCTAACCTTTACCAATAGCTTGCGCTTCGTCACAATTTCATCATCGGCAGATCCCGCACTTCCAGAATCACCTGCCCCCTCCCCAGAGCCAGTCGACCCTCCAATAGCAATCACACTGTGGATCGTCTGTGGGTGCGTTGTTTCCCAGGTCAATACGGGGTAATCGTCAACCATCACAATCTCAGCTCCGATGTGCAGCTTCCCAATCGGAATCGTTGGTTCCTGCGTCTGGGCTAGTACTACCGATGAAGCGATCACCTGGCTTACTAGAGCCCAATACCATATGTCTCTGTGTATTTTCATCTTAGTTCCTTTTTGTTCATTCTATGGGGGAATTCACAAGCGGACGGGGAATACTCATATTAAACCAAGAAAACCGGACATTCAGAAGACACTCCGAAACCCAGAGCCATACTTATTAAAACTTAATAAAAACGGTTTTTTCATTAATCCACATCCCTCAGAACCAAGAATGCTCTAAAGTATTGATGTAGAATAGTGTGAGTGGGCTACATAGAAACCATCTATTATATCAAACCAAACCTTCTCTCACTCCACGCGCTGACGAATTCTTCATAATCAGAGCAAACAAAAAAAGAGCGCCAGAAGTTGACCTTCTGGCGCTCTAAGTGAATTACGTTTTTGAACGTTCCTGCTGTCTCCTACTGTGATGTACTCACACGGGACCGAACGTTAATGGTAGATGTGTATTGAATATTATCATCCGGTATGCCTGTGGACCCATCAAAATTTTTGATCTCCTCTTCACCCCAAGCAGTTGAAGTATGCACCCATTTGAACTTCCATTTACCGTCTGAAGTAATCAACTCATCATCGAGCGTGACAGTGATATTAGCCTCTGGAGTGTATAAATCATCCGTCAGGTTTTCGAAAGTAGCAGCACAATTCATGACCTTGTAGTTATCAGGGTCCCCCTCAGGATGCACCCTTAACTGCAAGGACGCTTGCGGGTATACGTTTTTAACGTTCATCGTCAGCGTGGGAAGCTTTGAGTATGTCACTTCTGGGTCGAAGCCTGTCAGTGTGCCTTGGACTTTTGGGAGCACCTTTACCACTTGTGAATCAAATTCATCAGCATAGCTGTATGTTGAATCGGTGGATGTCGTATTCTGAACGACATAAAAAGTTACTTCACCCTCCAAATTGTAGTAATCTGAAGACCCAAACAAGTCAGATGGAGTATACTCTCTCCGCTCGGCTATTACATTGTCAGTGATCACCTTATCAAAAACCTTACCCGAATCTGTCGCATACACAAGAACGGCGGAGTTAAGGTGAGGATTCTCTGAATCAGTTTGGATGTTGTTCACTGTGTGGGTGACATAAAAGGGTTTGTCGGCACGAGTTCGCGGTATACCAGTTGCGGAGCTATCACTGAGAATCGTGACTTCTGCTTGAGGTGCAAACCCATAAATTGTTTTCGTGTCTAGAATGTATGCATCAGTGATATCACTATCATTGTATGAACGGAGTTCATAGACAGCTTTATCTGTGACGCCTATCTCTCCTGTAATGCTTACCTTATCTTCAAGGGAATGCTTACGAAGCGTACCAGGCTTCTCGTTACCATCGGAATCATAATGCGTCTCCCAGATTTCATCTACGTAGTCAACGCTGGCCGCACATGGCAGAACTGAGGCCAATAATAATGCTGGAATGATTGGATTTTTCATTATTTGAATATATTTAGTTGTTAGTTTCAGTATCTTCGGGAATCAGCGCTATAGGAGCAACGGACGTGAATGCGTTCCCTACCATGGCGAGTACCACTTTGTTGTACTGTTTGAGTCGATCGAGTTCTTCTTGAGTAAAGCGAATGGCTCCGCGAGCCTGCTTGTCTGATATCTTGTGTAAATGCAGCCAAGAGTTATTACTCGATAAAAACTCCTTGGTACTCACTACCTTGCCTGAGATTGACGATCCATCGACCATCTTTCCCTTATATGCATCAGGTAGCACAATGACACAACCTTTGGGTACAATCAGTACTTTCCCGTAACTTTGTAGAAAGTCAGCTTTCTCAGTCAAAGGAACTTTAGGCCGTATACGAACCCTACTTTTCGTCTCTTCAGCACTTAGTGGGAGCGATAGCAACGAGAGTAGTAAGCTACTGATACCTAGGGCCTTTGTGATTCTCATGTATCAATATTGTTTAAGTGGCTCCAAGGTACTTGGAGCTACTCATAAAAGATTACTTGTCCTTCTTCTTAGATTTATCCTTAGGTTTCCCTCCAGAGGCATGCCCACAGCCGTATGATGTGTCATAGTCTGAGTAGTCATGAAGGGTATCCTCGATAAGTTTAACGTAATCACGGTTACTTTTCACTTCATCATCCACGCTGGAATCTGAATCTTCAAATGGCGCATTACCTGGATTACTGGAATCAACACCATCTGCATTATTACCATGACCATTGTTTGATTTACCGCCATTCACGTTTTCATCAACTTCTCCTTTGGAAGAGCCTACACCAGTTTCCAAGTCCGTGAATCGAATCAGCACAATTGAATCCTGCATGTCGTAACCTTTATCGCTGGTCTTTGTGTGAGTAAGTTCAGCCGCGTAAATCAAGTCTAAGGCTCCAAGTACTAATTTGCCGTCTTTTGTGTAGGGACGCATGTATTCCTCAGCGGAAGTATCCCCGTCGTTGGCTTTAGCATTTGCTGGTGGCTCATCGCCATCGAAAAAGATCTGGACTTCAGATGAAGTATTGTATCTCCAGTCATCATAACCAGTATAACGAGCTCGAAACTCAATTGTAGAGCCCTCCTCGATCACTTCTTCAAGCAGAACTTCTGTCACATCAACTGCTGCGCCAGGTCCAGTAAAAATATGTTGCCAACTACCACCATTGATTCTGATTTCATTGGCAGAATTGTACTCTTTTCCTGATGAATCAGTAATCCCAGTACCGATCATACTCACCTTCATCAAAAGTTCCTTCTTGGTAACAATCGTGTCATCATTCTTTTTCCCATCTCCAATGTCGATAATGTCTTCGATCTCGATAACGTCTTCGATCGTTTGTGGGTGGGTAACCTCCCATGTCAATACAGGCTTTGTTGTTGCATAAACAACATCCGTATCGATATGAAGCTTACCAATTGGTATCGCCGGCTCTTGTTTTGCTGCTTGCGCACAGGTGATGACTGCCGCCGTAGTTCCCAAAACGGGTAGGATTTTGAATTTTTTCATTATGTACTTTTCGCTAGGTTCGGCGGGGGGAACTTACGAGGAGCTATAACTTAATAATAAATCAAGGCTTACAGAGTTTGTAAACACTAGAGATGCCAATTAATTAAACATCCGTATAAACATGACTAACAGATCATTGATTTCTAGGTAGATACCAAGGTTATAGTTTATTCCTGTTAACTAAATTTTTCAATCGTATCACGCCAGGTTTCACGTGCTTGTTCCAGTAGTTTTGCGTGATTCTTATCAGACAATGTCCCAGAAGATTTATAGGAGTCCTCTTTACGTTCCAAACTATCTAAGTACCTCCGAATCGTATTCACGTCTCCTTTACTCAACCGTCCAGACGCCTCCCCGAAACGCAATACAGCCTCTGTGTTAAACTGAATTTTATTCACTTTGGGCGTCATCATTCCAGCTGGAGCTTTCTCAATGACCTGTTTCTTCACAGATTCTTGAATTTTAGTAATTTGAGATTTTGTTTCAGACATATCGGCCTTATCGCCGGCAGCAAGATAGCTCTCCCCCACAGTCAGCAATTTGTTGATCTGATCTCTTGCGACTTCTTCATCCATTCGATCCTCAGTCACAGCCTTATGAATCATCTTGTAAGTTTTCGAATGGGCTGAACTCAACTTAGCGTCTGATTTACCGTAATAGAGCTCACCTTGGCTGGTCAGAAGCTGATGTTCCCGGAATTTATCCGCCAAAACGCCAAGGTCAGAAACGTTTCCCGACAGTGAAGCTCTCTTCGCAGCTCGAGCCCCCTTCTTGTTAAAGTTCGGGCCTGCATGCAGCACATTGGCCGATATCATCGCGCTAAGACTAAGGATTAAGGTTATCTTCATAGTAATTTTTGTTGGGTTTCAACTCTATGAACCTACCACCAAGACAATGGTTGCAAAAACATCGAAATTCACACCCTTCTCAGCATCTGAGCACAAAAAAGCCCGATCTCAGCGTTAGCTAAGACCGGGCATATAACCTGGCGACGACCTACTCTCACAGGGCCTATCGCCCAACTACCATCGGCGCTAAAGTGTTTCACTTCCGGGTTCGGAACGGGACCGGGTGGTTCCACTTTGCTATGGTCACCAGAGACCGCACTTCGTGCGGAGTGATCAGTGTGAAGTAAGAAGTGTGAAGTTCTTAGTCACATCACTTTTTGATGGCTCAAAAAGCGGTCTCTATTGGCCTTAGCTTTCGCTTTGGTTTAAGTAAGTTTTCGA